>NZ_FMAH01000020.1 GCF_900094545.1 Martinezella miluonensis | reverse complement strand
GACTCGATCCAGTCGGGCGTCGGCAAGCTGGTTGACGCCAACATGGAACAGGAATCGAGCAAGCTGTCGGCTCTGCAGACGCAGCAGCAGCTCGCCGTCCAGTCGCTCTCGATCGCCAACTCCTCGAGCCAGTCGATCCTGTCGCTGTTCCGCGGCTAATAGGAAGCGTCGGCGTCCACCGCCGGCTGAAATACGCAATGACGACTTCACCGCGCCCTCCCTGGAAGGCGCGGTTTTCTTTTTTATTGGCCAATTACGTACCGCCAAAGATGATGTCGTCGGCCGCGCTCGCCGGATCTGATGTGGTCTGATTTTGTTAACTTTTGTGGCGGCATTAACCTTTTATTAACGCTATTGCTGTCAGTTGCAGCTAACGCAACGGTTGGTTAACCACTCCTAAGAGCCGGTTAACAAGCATGAGGCTGATCTCCGTTCCCGGCCACAGACCGGAATGTCCCTTCCAATTTCAGCCACAAGGGGCACCTTCAATGACCAGCATCCTGACCAACGTCGCGGCTATGTCCGCGCTCCAGACCCTGCGCTCGATCAATAACAATCTGCAGGATACCCAAAGCCGCGTTTCCTCCGGCTATCGTGTTGCCAAGGCATCCGACAACGCTGCCTATTGGTCGATCGCGACCTCCATGCGTTCCGACAACAGCGCGCTGTCCGCGGTGTCCGATGCGCTGGGTCTGGGTGCCGCCAAAGTCGACACCGCCTATACGGCGATGAGCACTGCCCTCACCGTCGTCGGGCAAATCAAGGACAAGCTCGTCGCAGCGACCGAAAACAGCGTCTCCAAGGGGGACGTGCAGCAGGAGATCTCGCAGCTTCAGCAGCAATTGGAAAGCATTGCCCAATCGGCCTCCTTCTCCGGTCAGAACTGGATGTATGCAGCCAATGGCGCCTCGGCCTCCGTCGTTTCCTCCTTCGTTCGCAACAACAACGGCACGGTTTCCGTCAACAGCACCAGCTACAGCTTCGATACCGGCTCCCATGGCAACGTCATGTTCGGCGCAAAGCCCAGCGGCGCGCTCGATACCAGTTCCGGCATTCTCGGCAGCAAGCAGACGATCGGTAGCAACTCCTATTCCGTCTTCAGCCTCGACATCACCAACATGACCAACGGCGATATCGGCAAGGCGATGAATCTCGTCCAGGGCGCGCTCAACTCCATGACGAGTACGTCTTCTCAGCTTGGCTCGCTCTCGACGCGTATCGACCTGCAGACCAACTTCGTCTCCACGCTGCGCGATACGATCGATTCGGGTGTCGGCAAGCTCGTCGATGCGAATATGGAACAGGAGTCGAGCAAGCTGTCGGCACTACAGACGCAGCAGCAGCTGGCAATCCAGTCGCTGCAGATTGCCAACACGAGCGCACAGAACGTGCTGTCGCTGTTCAAAGCTTGATCGGAGCTTGCGTTAAGATAGCGCGGCGGCATTTCTCTCTTGTCGTCGCGCCCAGGCTTTTGTTAACCTTACCGATAACTGATTTGTAGTTTTTGCGCAGGAGCTGGCTCCCGACTTTCCGCAAAGCGGGAACTGCATCTTGTTTTAGCGACGGGCCGCGCTGGGATATTTATTTCCCGCTGGTGGGCATGAGGCCAATCGTTGCTGCCGGATTTGCCCGGTTTGCCAATCCCAATGGAATTACGGATTTTTTAGATGAGCAATGTGACGGCGAATGCGGCCACGTCTGCGGCGTTGATCGTGCTGCGTGGAATCAACAAAGACCTCGGCGTCGCGCAGCAGCAGGTCTCATCCGGCTTCCGCGTCCAGAATGCGAGCGACAGCCCCACCTACTGGTCGATGGCGAACACCATGCGCTCGGACCAGAGCAGCCTTTCCACCATCAACGATGCGCTTGGCCTTGGTTCCTCCAAGGTCGATACCGCGTCGACCGCGATGGATTCGGTCGTCAGCCTGCTGACCAAGATCCAGTCCAAGCTCGTTTCGGCAAGTGAAGCGGGCACGAACAAGGATGCGGTCAACTCCGATATCCAGCAGCTCAAGGACCAGTTGCAGGCGGTCACGCAGTCGGCAGCCTTTTCCAGCGAAAACTGGCTCTACAACACCGGCGAGCAGCCCAGCACGCAACAGTCCGTGATCAGCAACTTCACCCGCGGCGCAGGTGGCCAGATAAGCCTCACGACCATCGGCTATGACAGCTCCCAGACCCTGATGATCGATACCTTCGATCCCAGCCGGGGATTGTTGACGAAGAATGTCGACGCAAGCGCGCTCGGCGCATCCGGCAGCAGCTCGACGCCTCGCAACTATTATCTTCTGGCTGCCGATGCCGGCACGCCGCCGGCCGGCGGCACGGAAATCGCCATCTCCAGCACCACGACGGACGCCCAGCTTACGGACATGCTCAATGTCACGAACTCGCTTCTGAAGTCGGCGACCACGGCGGCTTCGACGCTGGGCATGATGAAGTCTAATATCGACGACCAGTCGAACTACATTTCCAAGCTCAGCGACACCATCAAAAGCAGTGTCGGCGATCTCGTCGATACGAATATGGAAGAAGCGTCCGTGCGGCAGTCCGCGCTGCAGACGGCGCAGCAGATGGGCGTTCAGGCATTGTCGATCGCCAACAGCATGGCGAGCAAGGTGTTGATTATCCTTCAGTCGAAGTGATGTCGGGCGGCATTGCCGATCCGGCCGTGCCGCCCCGCATTCATCCTCGCACAAGTTTGACTGCCTACGGTCCAGCGCAGTGGCATGGTTGCGCCGTTTGCCGGAGATAGTCGTCATCTCCGCAGAGCGCTGCCAGAGGACGGAAACCGGAAGCGTGATGATCGACGTTTTGAGAATGGGAAATGATCGGCCCTCTTGTGGCATCTACCGCCAGCGTCCTACCGACGCAAACGAGGAGATGCGCGCTTGAGCTTGACACTATCCCGATATCTCAAGGATTTCAGCGCCGAACAGACCCCGCCCGCCGACTTCTCGGACACGGTCTTTGCGGAGCCGGCGGAATTTCCTGAGCCCGCCTTGGAGCCGCCGGTCGATGTCGAGGCCGAGCGTCGCGCCGCCTATGCGGAAGGGCATGAAGCGGCGACGCAGGATTTGTCCCAAAAGCATCAGGCAGAGCTCGATGCCGTGACCGCTTCCTTCCGCGCCGAAATGGATGCTCTTCGGGCGCAGTACGAAGAGCAGGCGGCACAGAAGATCGCTGCAGATTTGGCCCGCATCGCAACGACGCTTGGCCAGGCAATCAGCGCGGACGCCGCAGCAGTCCTTGCGCCGGTCATGACTGAAACCCTGACGACGAAGGCTGTCGCCGACCTCTCCGACTTAGTCAGGACGGCAATTCTGGATGGCAGCGCCGGCCCGGTCTCGGTGAGCGGTCCGCGCCATCTCTTCGAGGCCCTTGAAGCCCATCTTGGTGAAGAGGCTGCTTTCCTGCGCCACGTCGAGGTTGAGGATGTCGATCTCACTGTCACGATCGGTGAAAGCGTTCTTGTGACCCGCATGTCTGCCTGGGCTGCGGGCCTGAAAGAGATTCTGAAATGAGCGACGGCGATCAAAATCAAGCAAAGCATGAGATCATCATCGTCAAGCGCCACGGCGGCGGCGATCACGAAGGCGGCCATGGTGGTGCGTGGAAGATCGCCTATGCCGACTTCATGACCGCCATGATGGCCTTCTTCCTCGTCATGTGGCTGGTCAATGCCGCCAACGAGGAGACGAAGGCCTCGGTCGCTTCCTATTTCAATCCGATCAAGCTCGCCGACGAGAAGCCGACCGAGAAGGGGCTCAAGAAGCCTGTCGATCAGGCTCAGGGCGAAAAGAACCAGCAGAAGTCGGACAAGCCGCAGGACAGGCCCAATGACGGCAAGTCGGCCAAGACCGGCGAGGATCTGACGTCGACATCCGGCGATCAGACGAATTATTCCGAAGCCGATTTCTTCGAGAATCCCTACTCGGTTCTGGCCGAAATCGCACAGGAAGTCGGCCAGCAAGCCAATGTCAGCGCCAAGGGCGAGGGCGGTGCTGCGCAGTCCGGCCCGGCGACGGGTGCCGAAGGCGGTCAGGCCTATCGCGATCCCTTCGATCCGGATTTCTGGACCAAGCAGGTTCACGTTTCCAGCGCGTCGAAGATGGCGAACGAGGAACAGTCCGCCAAGTCGGATCAGTCACCCAAGGGGGAGGTTATCGCCCTGTCCAAGGCGACTGCTGCAGACAGCGGCCAGCCGGCGACGCAGCCGCAGACCCCGGAACAGCAGCCGACCCTGAGCGAGCAACAGGCTACCGGACAGCAGGCCATCGGCAAGCAGCAAGGCAAGCAAGCACAGCAGCAGGTCGCGAGCGCAACCGAACAAGGCACTGCCTCGAGCTTCCAGGATAATGCCGCCGCCTCCCAGGCCAAGGACACCCCGCCGACGAAAGCCCAGCAGCAGGAAGCCAAGGAACTGCAGCAGGAAATCCAGTCGCAGATCGGCGGCATCGCGGGCCAGCTGGCGGAGGGTCTTCAGGTAACGTCCGTCGAGGGCGGTTTGCTGGTAACGATTTCCGATCAGAGCAACGACCCGATGTTCAACATCGGCTCTGCCGTGCCGCGCCGGGAAATGGTGCTGGCGATGGAAAAGATCGGCAAGGTTCTGGCGGAGCGCAAGGGAGCAATCCTGGTCCGCGGCCATACCGACGGACGCCCCTATATGGTCGGCGGCCGCAATGACAACTGGCGTCTGTCGCTCGACCGCGCCCAGAGCGCCTACTACATGCTGACCAGTGGCGGCTTGGATGAAAAGCGGATCGCGCAGGTTTCCGGATTTGCAGACCGGCGGCTGAAGCTGCCCGATGATCCCTTCAACGACGCTAATCGCCGCATCGAGATTCTGATCGTCAGTCCGTCGAGCCAGGCTACGAAGGACCCCGTGAAGCCCACTACCCAGACCCCGGCCAAGCCGGCGACGGAAAAGGGCAAGCCGGGTCAAGGCAAGCAGGGATAGGTCATGGCGCGCAAACAGCATCGTCATCGTCTTGCGCTTGCGCTGACCCTCGGCATCCTCGTGCCGGGAGGCGCTCGTGCGGAGGGGCAGGACAACCTGCCGCTCTACAAGATGCTGCGCTCGCTTGAATTCGTGCAGGATTCCGTTGTTGCGGGCGATAGCTCGGCTGGAGAGATGCAACGCTTTCTGCTCGCCACCATCGATGCCCGCCTGCGCAATGCGGATAAATCCATCTTTGAAGATACCCGCAATGTCGATGCCGCACTGACCTATGCGATGAGCGGCGGCAATCCGCAAACGCTCGAATATCTGATGTCGCGCGACGTCAACGGCAATTTCGACAATCGCGTTGCCGATATTCTCCGGAAGTATCTCAACGGCAAGGGACTGCTGGTCGTCAACACGCTTGCCGATATTGCCAGGGAATACCGCGACAAGCCGATCGGCCCCTATCTTTCGCTGGTCGCCGGTAATGTCATGTCTGGCAAGAATGTCACGGCGGCGTTGAAGCTCTACGATTGGGCTCGTCTGCTGGCACCCGGCACGATCGTCGAGGAATCCGCGCTGCGACGCTCGCTTGCCCTAAGCACCGATGCGGGGCTCGTCCCGATGGGGCTCGACTATGCGCGGCGTTATACGAGACGCTTCCTGCATTCCCCCTATGCCAGCCAGTTCGCCGACCTCTTCGTTCAGCTGGCGGTGGATCACGATTCAGACATCAAGCAGCAGGACATCATCGACATCCTGTCCTTCATGGATCCGCCCAGGCAGCGGGAGATCTATCTGCGCATGGCGCGCCGCGCGGCGATCGCCGGCAAGTCCGATCTCGCAGCGCTGGCCGCCGGCCGTGCCCAGGCCATATCGAACGATGGCGGCGATGCCTTTGGCGCTTTGGCAGGCTTCTATGGCGGTGTCGCCGGCATATCGACGCCAGGTCTGGAAGCGGCGATCGACAACCTCAATCAGATGCCGGCCGGAGAATTGAACGCACGGGATCGCGCTCTGCGCGATGCTGCCAAGGCCGTCGCACAAGAGATCTTGCGAGCGCCGGATCCTGCAAGCCTCGGGCAAGGCAATGTTCCTAACCTGCCCAATCAACAGAATACTGAACACGATGCTGCTGTGACGAATCAAGGGGGAGGCCAATCTCCCACCACGGCGGGTGTTGAGCAGGGAGCCGCGGCAAAGGCAGCTCCCGCCCCGGAGAAGGGGAGGCAGGAGGCCGACTCTTCGTTCAACGCATTCGTCACAACGAACCGCTCGAAGCTCGATGCCATCGACGGTCTGTTGAAGCAGGGAAGTCATTGATCATGAACGACATCGGTGTATCCGGCGCCTCTTCCGGGGCGGATATTCTTGCTGCCGCCAAGGGCGCCCGCTCGTCAAAGCAAGACGAGGACGGCAAGGGCTTTCTCGACGCACTGACCAGCTCCCGCGGCAACGGGCGCAGATCGTCCGGCACGAATGCTGGCACTGGCAAGGCCGGGAATGCAGGTACTGCCGACAGCAGCAATACCGACAAGGACGCAGCGGCAACGAAGTCGGCCGAAAGTTCCGTGGCGAATGGTCTTGCCATCGACGAAAGCGCCACCATCGGAGCCGGAATGATCGATACGACTGCAGCCAATCTTGCAGGTCTCGCCGGTCTGCCGAAGGGGACGAAATCTCCGGAGGGGACCGATGCCCTGTCGCTGGCGAAATCATTGATGGAGCTTCAGAAGGCCGCTTCGGGCCCGGCTCCGGCGGACGCCGGTGCTGCGGCGACCGATCCGGCGGCGACCATGGCTGATACCGGCAAGGTGCCGGCACAGACCCGCGCGGCCGCTCAGCTTGCCGAGATCGTACAGCAATTGACGGAAGCGGCAACGCCAGGCGGCAAGCCGGCGCCAACTGACGGCAATGGCAAGACCCCGGTGAAGGGTGACAAGGATGCAGCCACCCCTGCTGAAGATGGTAAGGTCGCGCCTACGCAAAGTGGCCAGGCTGCGCCCACTATCTCCGACGCCTTGTCGCTCCTGAATATTCCTCAGGCCGCCGTCGCGGCGCAAGGCACACCAACAACAGCGGTCGGGCAGGCTTCTCGCGATACGAAGATCCAGGGCACGGTGCCTGCCAATGCCACGCTGAAGGACGACGCGACGGACACTATGCCGGCGCCGCAGGAAGACGGCAAGGTAACGGATACAGCGCAGACCTTTCGGTTGACGCGCGCAGACGGTCGAAACGGCGCGCTCGACATGTCGATCGCCAAGCGCGGTGACGATGCGGCAGATGTCACGGTAGGCGTTGGCACAGGCGGCGACGCACAGACCGTGACCGTCCTCGATTCCCGCCGCTACCTCGGGCTCGCTGCCAATTCCAATTCGGCGCTGGTCGCCGGTTCTTTAGCGGGTGACCGCGAGTGGTCGGCAGCCATGCAGCCGGGTTCGGCGCTTTCCAATGCTGCGAATCTCACCAGCACCGGCAAGGTCGTCAACACGCTCAAGATCCAGCTCCGCCCCGATAATCTCGGCGACGTTACCGCCACCATGCGGCTCTCCGGCGATCAGCTGAGTGTCGATCTGAAGGTGCAGACGGGCGAGGCCTACAGGCAGCTGCATGCTGATCAGAGCCGCATGGTCGATGCGCTACGGGCTCAAGGCTATCAGGTCGATCACATCACCGTCTCGCTGGCTTCCAATGCGGATCAGCCATCGGACAGCGGGCGGCAGTCCGGGTCGAACCAGTCGCAGCAGCAATCCCTGCCGAATCAGGGGCAGGGCGGTAGTGCAAATCAGCGAGGCCAGAACTACTCGGGACAGCAGGCAGGTGAAAACAATGGCAATCGCAGTTCGGGTGAGCGCGGCGTGGAAGATGGCGCCGCTGGTGGCGTTCAGCGTTCTCGCTCTGGCGCCGTTTACCTCTGAGGCATATGCCTCGGGGAATCCGGCACCGCCTGACAATGGTGCAGCCGGCCTCTGCGAGCGTGAAATCCAGTCGGCCGCAGTGAAATACGGAATACCGGAGGGAATTCTTTACTCGGTCGGCTTGACGGAGACGGGACGCAAGGGATCGCTCTATCCCTATGCCCTCAATGTCGAGGGACGGCCGATCTTCCCTCCGTCCGAGAATGCCGCTCTGCAGGTTTTTGCTGCTGCACGGCAGAACGGCGCCAAGCTTATCGACGTCGGCTGCATGCAGATAAACCAGTATTTCCACGGTGAGAATTTTACGTCCGTGGCTGCAATGTTCGACCCGCGCAGCAACGTAGAGTATGCTGCCAAGTTTCTCCGCAATCTCCATGACAGGCATGAAACCTGGACGATGGCGGTAGCAAGATACCACGCCGGACCGAACAACGACCCCGCCCAGAAGGTCTATGTTTGCCGCGTGATCGCCAATCTGGTGGCCACCGGTTATGGCAAATGGACGCCCAACGCGGCTACCTTCTGTCGGAATTAAACAACTCGCAGGTTGTATTGCCCGCCCGGTTAGCTGACGCTAACCGATGCGATGCGGTTGACTGCCACCAGTTTGCCCAAAATGTACGTGTTAACGATGAGCTAACTAACAGCTTTTTTATCGGTGTGAAATGAAGATGACCTACTAGATGTAGTGCAAATCGCACCCATATGGTTAATCAATTATTAATTCCCGCCACTCATTTCCGACAGTTGTTCGTGATTCGCCCGATTCGTACCCATAGGTCATCGAAACACCACACTGATTCGGAGGCGGACGAATGATCGTAGTGGTTGATGAGCGAGAGCTCGTTAAGGACGGATATACATCACTCTTTGGGCGCGAGGGCATCCCGTCCACGGGATTTGATCCACGCGAATTCGGCGAATGGGTCGCGACGGCTGCAGAGGGCGATATTGCTGCTGTTGAAGCGTTTTTGATCGGTCAGGGGCAGCATGTTCATGAGCTTCCCAGGGCGATTCGCGACCGGACGACTGCACCCGTCATCGCCGTCAGCGATCAACCTTCGCTGGAATCGACGCTTGCACTCTTTGATTGCGGCGTGGACGATGTCGTGCGCAAGCCCGTACATCCTCGCGAGATCCTGGCACGGGCCGCGGCGATCCGCCGGCGGCTCAAGGCTATCAACAACTATACGGATATCGGACCGATTCGCGTCTTTGCTGACGGTCGCGATCCGGAGATCAATGGCGAGATTTTTGCGCTGCCGCGACGGGAGCGCCGCATCCTGGAATATTTGATCGCCAACCGCGGCCGCCGGGTGACGAAGACGCAGATCTTCAACGCCATCTACGGCATTTTCGACGAAGAAGTCGAAGAAAACGTCGTCGAAAGCCATATTTCGAAGCTGCGCAAGAAGCTGCGCAAGAAGCTCGGCTTCGACCCCGTCGATTCCAAGCGCTTCCTCGGCTATTGCATCGACTGGGACTGAGCTTTCCAGTCGGCTCCTAGCCTACAGAATTCGGCCATAAGCCCGGGAATCCAGCGATTCCCGGGCTTCTTATTTGCGAAGATGCGCAGCAGTAGCCGGTACCTTATGGTGCGTTGTTCCTTACCGTCTCCCACCTCGTCAGCGTTGCGCGAGGGTCTCAAGTGGCACTCTGCGGGGTGATTTCAAGATGATCGGTCTTTTGTCCTCTCAGACAGCTTCACGCAAGGCCCGCCACCTACTCTCAGTCACATGAAGGATAACAAGGATTCCAGATGAGGAATTTCGGCAGCATGAGGACTGTGATTGCGGAAGGGGATGTGCAGACGATTCGTCTGGGCGCCATTTCCAACATCGCCGCGCATGCGAAGCCGGCTCATCGTGCAGTCCTCGCATTCCAGAGTGCTTGCAGACGGTCGTTTCGGCTCCAATCCGGTGCTTTGGCGGGCGATGCAAACGACAATCCGTTCAACTCCGCCGGCCTCATTCTGATGGGCTATCCTGACACATCCGGCGCGCCATCGGCCGATCTGCGGCGCTAAAACGAATAGGGTATCGAGTCAGTCATGTCGCTCACAACAGCTCTCAACAACGCGCAGGCAATATTCAACAATACAGGCACGCAAAGCAGTGTCGTGTCGAACAATATCGCCAATACGAATAATTCGGATTATTCGCGTCGACAGGCGATATTGACGACCAACATGTCCGGCGCGCAGGTGGTGAAGATCGCCCGCAGCGAAGAGCCGGCATTGCAGACGGCATTTCTTGCCAACTCGTCGTCGGATTCGGCACAGCAACTGCTTCTGAAAGCCTACAGCAATCTTCAGTCTACAACGATCGGTGGCAATAGCAACGAGATTGCGCCCTCGACCTACCTGACCGCCTTCCAGACGGCGATGCAGACCTATTCGGGCTCGCCGTCCAGCACCACGGCGGCGAAAGCTGCCATCAATGCGGCTCAAAGCCTGGTCACGTCGCTGAACAATGCCACGACTGCGGTGCAGAACGCGCGCACCGATGCGGACAAGCAGATCAGCTCCGACGTCGATACGCTGAATGGCCTGCTAAAGCAGTTCAAAGACGCAAACGATGCGGTGAAATCGGCGACGACGACTGCCGGACCGACGTCGAGTGCTACCGCCGATGCGCTCGACCAGCGCGATTCGATCTTGAAGCAGATCTCGCAGATCATCGGCGTGACGGCGGTGACGCGTGGCAACAGCAACGACATGGCGCTCTACACCTCGAGCGGCACGACCCTATTCGAAACCATCCCGCGCACGGTGACGTTTCAAGCGACCGGTTCGTATACGGCCTCCACGACCGGAAATAGCGTCTACGTCGACGGTGTCGCGCTGACTGTCGGCCAGGGTGCAGCGACAACGGCGCAAGGCAGCCTTCAGGCGGCACTTCAGGTTCGCGATGATGTCGCGCCCACCTATCAGAAGCAGCTCGACGAGATTGCTCGCGGCCTGGTGACGACCTTTGCGGAATCAACGAGCTCAGCCAGCCCACCCGTAACGAAGGCGGCAGGCCTATTCACCTATCCGGGTGCGACCACATGGACCAGCGGCACCGGATTAAGCAATCCGACGATCGTGACCGGCCTGGCCGGCTCCATCACGCTCAACGCGGCTGCGGTCACAAATCCGACCCTGCTGCGCGATGGCGGCATCAATGGCACGGCTTACATCACCAATCCGAGCTACGATCCGTTGAACCCGAGCAAGCCGCTGGACGCCGGCTATTCGACGCAGCTCGATGGCCTCATCACCGCGATGAATACGAAGATGAGCTTTGATAGCCATGCCGGTTCTGATACAAATGCAACCCTCATGAGCTACTCGGCCAGCTCTGTCGGCTGGCTCGAAGGCCAGCGCAGCACGGCAACGACAGCAGCGGAAAATACATCCGCAGCTCTGTCGCGTTCCTCGGGCGCCTATTCGAATGCAACCGGCGTCAGCCTCGACGAAGAGCTGAAGCTGATGATGGATATCGAACAGTCTTACAAGGCTGGAACCAAGATATTGAATGCAGTCAATGCGATGCTTCAATCGGTATTGGATATTGCGAGCTAAGCCATGAAACTTTCTTTCATTTCGAGCCAAGCCATTCAGAACGCCATGCGCCAGACGATCCGTCAGGCGCGCAATGAGATGACCGATGCCTCGACGGAGGCGACCACCGGCGTTTATGCCGACATCGGTGTCGCGCTGGGCAGCAACACCTCCCTCAGCGTCAACCTGGGGAGAGAAGTCTCGCGCATCGATTCCATTCTGGGCAGCAACTCGATTGCGAACCAGCGGATGACTTCGTCGCAGACGGCTCTGACCGGCATGAGCTCGCAGGCACAGAAGCTCATGGATCAGTTGGTGGCATTGCGCGGCAACACCGACAGCAACAGCATCGCTCTGAGCCAGCAGCTCGCCACATCGACCTTGTCGAGCGTCGTTGCCTCGGCCAACGTTATGGTCAATGGCGAATATCTTTTCGCCGGCACCAACACCGACGTGCAGCCGATGACCGACAAGTCGGCTACGACGAATACAGCGATCAAAAACGCGCTGGCGACGTACGCTACGACCAAAGGTGTGACCGTCGACAAGCTCTCCGGAGCCCAGATCAAGGATTTCATCACCACCACCGTCGAGCCGATGTTCACGACCGATGCTAATTGGGCGAGCTGGTCGAGCGCATCGGACCAGAACATGACGAGCCGGATCAGCAATACGGATGTCGTCGAAACCTCGACCAATTCGAATTCGGCCGGCATGCGCTATCTGGCGCTCGCCACAAGCGTCACCAACGCTCTGATGAGCACGACGCCGGCTCTGAGCCAGGATGCAATGAGCGCGGTTGCCGACCAGGCCATCAGCTACTCGCGCCAGGCAATTGACGGATTGAACAATCAGGCAAGCCAGCTCGGCCTCTCGCAAGCGCGCCTGTCTGACGCGAATACGTCGCTGAACGCGCAGAAGACCATTCTCACTACCAACATAGGCGACTTGACGGGTGTGGATCCCTATGAGGCTTCCACCAAGGTCAGTAACCTCCAGACACAGCTTCAGACCGCCTACACCATTGTCTCCAAGATCCAGCAGTTAAGTCTCGTAAATTACCTTTGATGATCAAAGGGAAGGAATGACCAGGAAGGATGCATGAATGTATCAGTTCTCATATGCGGAAGTCATGCAGGATGCAGTGGCCGACGCCAAGGAGCGAGAACGACAAGTTCTGGACCGGTCGATAAATCTTCTTTCTGCGGCCCGTGATGCGGAGAAGTACGGCCGCGAAACGATCGAAGCTCTCTATTATACGCGGCGCGTATGGGTGAGCTTCGTCGAGGACCTCAAAAGTCCGGAGAACCAGCTCAATGTCGAACTGCGTGCCAACCTAATCTCGATCGGCATCTGGATTCTGAAGGAGTGCGATCGGATCCAGCGGCGCCAGTCGGTAAATTATCAAGGCATCATAGATGTCACCACCATCATCAGGGATGGACTTAAATGAAAAGTACGCTTCGTATATCGCTCAAAGCCGGGGAAAAGATCTTTATCAACGGGGCCGTTCTGCGCGTCGATCGCAAGGTTGCTCTGGAGTTCCTGAATGATGTGACATTCCTGCTTGAGAACCATGTGCTCCAGCCCGAGGATGCAACGACTCCGCTGCGCCAGCTTTATTTCATCGCGCAGATGATCCTCATCAATCCGGAGGGCAAGGATCAGTCGACGGCGATGTTCCGCAAGTCGATCGTCATGCTGCTGTCGTGCTTCAACAATGAGGAAGTGCTGGCCGAGCTGAAGCGCATCGATGGCCTCGTCGCCACCGGCCGCGCCTTCGACGCGCTGAAGGCGATCCGCGGGCTCTATCCGGTCGAGGACAATATTCTGAACAATCAGGAAATGCCGGCGGCCACGATCGAGCATATCCGCCGGGAGATCGCTCCATGGCAGCGGTAAACGCCGTTACCGGCGCGAACGGCAGCTCTTCGAGCAACTCCTCGAACACAGCCGCAACTGCCGCCACAAGCGCTACCCTGAACTATAATAACTTCCTGCAGCTTCTCATCGCGCAGATGAAGAACCAGGATCCGACGAGCCCGATGGACGCCAGCCAGCAGATCTCTCAGCTGGCGAGCTTCTCCCAGGTCGAGCAGCAGATCCAGACGAATTCGCATCTGCAAACGGTGCTGCAGAACCAGTGGATCTCGCAGGCGTCCGATTATATCGGCAAGCAGATCATGAGTGCCGACGGCAAGACGACGGGTACCATCAAGGAAGTAACCGTCTATACGGACGGTGTCATCGCCCAGACCAATGCCGGCGACAAGATCCTGATCCAGGCCGGCGTAACGATCGCTCCTGCGGGCACGACCATTGATACGCCGCCCGCTTCGACGGATACTAGCAGCAGCGATTCGTCGAACACGGGTTCGACCGGCAGCTAATGAGTAGCCGCTGAACAAGGGATGACGTGCCATGAATGAAGCCGATGCGTTGGATATCTTCCAGGCGGCGATCTGGACGGTGCTTGTGGCTTCCGGTCCGGCGGTTCTTGCCGCCATGGTCGTTGGTCTGGTAATTGCCTTGATCCAGGCATTGACGCAGGTGCAGGAAGCGACATTGACCTTCGTGCCGAAGATCGTTGCCGTCATGGTGACGATCGGCGTCACGGCTCCCTTCGTCGGTTCGCAGATTTCGATCTTCACCAATCTCGTCTTCTCGCGAATCCAGTCAGGGTTCTAAACATCAGATCCGATGGCCGAAACGGCTTTCGGATCACGCGCTTTGCCGGCATAAGCCATTCTCGCGCAAGCTTCGCCTTCTAAAGATCGGTTCGAATAGGGCAGGCGGGTCAGCCGTTTGCCTCCTCTCATGAAGAGACGGAAACCGGTCGATGGCACAACCACCCGCACTAGCACTCCCAAAAGCTAATCCTAGCGTCCGTGATATCGGGTTCGCCCTCGGTATCATGGTCATCCTTTGCGTGCTGTTTCTGCCGATCCCGGCGTTTCTGATCGACCTCGGACTTGCCTTTTCGATCGCGCTTTCGGTGCTGATCCTCATGGTAGCGTTGTGGATCAAGAAGCCGCTGGAATTCTCGTCCTTCCCGACGATCCTGCTGATCGCCACGATGACTCGTCTGGCGTTGAATATCGCGACGACGCGCGTCATCCTCTCGCACGGCTATGAAGGGCATAATGCTGCCGGTGGCGTCATCGCCGGCTTTGCCAGCCTGGTGATGTCGGGCGATTTCGTCATCGGTCTGATCGTCTTCATGATCCTCATTACCATCAACTTCATCGTCATTACCAAGGGTGCGACGCGTATCGCCGAAGTCGGCGCCCGTTTCACCTTGGATGCCATCCCCGGCAAGCAGATGGCGATCGACGCCGATCTGTCGGCCGGCCTGATCGATGAGAAGGAAGCACAGCGCCGGCGCCGCGAGCTTGAAGAGGAAAGCTCCTTTTTCGGCGCGATGGACGGTGCTTCGAAATTCGTGCGTGGCGATGCGGTCGCTGGCCTTTTGATCACCTGCATCAATATTTTCGGCGGCATTATCATCGGCTATTTCCGCCACGGCATGCCGATCGGTCAGGCAGCGGATGTCTTCGTCAAGCTCTCCGTCGGCGATGGTCTGGTTTCGCAGATGCCGGCGCTTGTCGTGTCTCTCGCAGCCGGCCTCCTCGTTTCGCGCGGCGGTACGGCCGGCTCCACCGACCAGGCTGTCATCAATCAGCTGAGCGGCTATCCGCGCGCGCTTGCCGTCTCGGCCGTCCTGATGGGCATTCTCGCCGTGATGCCCGGCATGCCTTTCCTGCCTTTCGTGTTCCTTGGCGGCCTGCTGGCTTCCGGCGCTTGGTTCATTCCGCGCCAGATCGAAGCCGAAAACAAGCTTCGCCGTGATGCCGAAGAGCAGAAGGTGATGCAGACGAAGGAGATGGAGAAGGATTCGGTCAAGTCCGTTCTGAAAACGGCCGAGATCGAGCTGGCCCTCGGCAAGATCGTCTCCACCCGCCTGCTTGGCGCCCACCAGGAGCTCGCCTTCCGCGTCGGCAAGATGCGCAAGAAGTTCGCAACGCAGTATGGTTTCGTCGTGCCGGAGATCAAGGTGGTCGACGACATGGCCATTGCCGACAAGTCCTATCAGATCCGCATCCACGGCACGACGATCGCCTCCAACATGCTGCGCGTCGGCGAAGTACTTGTGGTCACCGGCTCTGGCCGCAGGCCGACCGTTCCGGGCGACGAGATTCGCGAACCCGCTTTCGGCATGCCTGCTGTCTCCGTCCTCGAAGCGTTCGTCGACGATCTGAAGCGCGAAGGCTTCCAGCCGATCGACAACGTCTCCGTCGTGCTTACCCATATGAGCGAGGTTATCCGCAACAACCTGCCGGCGCTTCTCTCCTATAAGGACGTGAAGATCCTGATCGAGCGGCTCGACCCGGAATATAAGAAGCTGGCAGACGAAATCTGCTCCTCACATATGTCCTATTCTGGCCTGCAGGCCGTGCTCAAGCTCCTGCTTGCCGAGCGCGTATCTATCCGCAACCTGCATCTCATTCTCGAAGCTGTGGCCGAACTTGCGCCGCATGTGCGCAAGACCGAGCAGATCGTCGAGCATGTGCGCGTGCGCATGGCCCAGCAGCTCTGCGGCGATCTGGCCGACAATGGCGTGCTGCGTGTCCTGCGCCTCGGCAGCAAATGGGATCTGGTCTTCCATCAGGCGCTGAAGCGCGACCAGAAGGGTGAAATCGTCGAATTCGACATCGACCCGCGCAGCCTCGAAGAGTTCAGCGAGCAGGCAGGCAAAGTTATCCGTGAATACATGGACAGAGGCATGCCCTTCGTTCTTGTCACGTCGCCGGAAACGCGCTCCTATGTGCGCATGATCATCGAACGCCTGTTCGCGACGCTTCCGGTTTTGTCGCATGTGGAGTTGGCCAAGGGGATCGAGATCAAGATTCTAGGTTCGATTTCATGATAACTGACCCCCAGGGGACCATTCTGGCGCTGTTCGTCGCCTTCTGCCGCATCGGCGGCTGCATAATGGTACTCCCGGGGTTCTCGTCGGGCCGCGTGCCGACGCAGATAAGGCTGCTTCTCGCCGCGGCCCTGTCGATGGCCATTCTGCCGCTGCTCTGGAACACGATCTACCCGGCGGTGGCGAACAGCGGCGCAAGCTATATCGTCTTGATCTTCACGGAGACGATCATCGGCCTGATGTACGGCATGATGGCCCGGATCTATACGCTGGGCTTGCAGTTTGCCGGCACGGCCATCTCGATGCTGATCGGCTTCAACGCGCCGGCCGGTGCGGATTTCATCGAAGATTCAAGCGAGACTTCGTTGACCAGCTTCATCAGCTTTTGCGGGCTGATGGTTCTCTTCATCCTGGATTTTCATCATTATGTTCTCCAGGCTCTGGTCGATTCCTATTCCGTCATCCCCTTTGGCGGCCATATCGAGCCGCGCGCCGCGCTGATTTCGATCACGGATACGCTGGCAACCACCTTCTTCATCATGTTGCGGTTGTCGAGCCCGTTTCTGCTTTACGGTCTGATGTTCCAGATTTCGATCGGCTTCATCAACAAGCTGGCGCCGCAAATTCCGATCTATTTCATCTCCACGCCGTACCTTTTGATGGGTGGCTTGTTCATGCTCTATTGGAGTATAGCGGCGGTGATCAATCAATTCTCCAATGCGTTCCTCACCGTCTTCAACGGGCATTAGTCCATGAGCAGTATGGCCGACAATCACATTTCCGAAGTGGCCGGGGACAGTCGCATGGTGGGCAGGTAGGCGATGGCGGAAAGAAACCGTTCTGAAAAATTGAAGCGCCTCGTCGCGGTGCAGCGTCATCTGGAGCGGATCGCCGAGAACGAGCTTGCGGATACCACACGCCAGCGCCTGGAAGTGACTGAGTCGATGGAAAGGGTCATGGATGCCATCGGCTCGGTCGATCCCGTGCACATGGCATTCTCCATCCATTATGCCGAACGCTACGGCCGCCTGACAATTAAGGATCAGCAGCTGGAAGGCATCCAGACGATGATTCAGATGAAGGTCCAGCAGGAACGAACCAAAGCCGAACGGCTGGAAGAACATATGAAGGACGCCCGCGCGCTCGAAGCCCGCGAGGCGGATGACAATGCGGTCTACGACGTCATCGACCAGCACTTCGCCGGCGCAACGCCAGCCTCCAGCAAGGTTCAAAATTCATAATCGCCACAATCATGGAGCATCGGGTTGCCCGCTTGCTCTGACCGTTTGATTCGACATGCCCCGCGATCGTTGCATCGAGTTTTTTGGGAGCGTGCGATAGCAGAAGGAGACGTGACGTGGCTATTTCGCCTCCGAGTGATTTGGTCCTTGATGTCGTCAAGGCCGCCAATCCGGCCGATGTCGAGGTTGCTCAGGCCAAGCTCGCCGCCAACAGAGCTGCCTTTGCCGCCACCAGCCTGGCCGAAAACGGCAATGGTTTCGGTGCGACTGTCGATGCGCTGAACAGCGCTGCAACGCAGGCCGGCCTCGGCAACGCCAATACGCATGCCGCGCAGACGAAGGTGCCGCAGGCCTATCGCAAGTTCGAAGCCATGGTGCTGCAGAACTTCGTGAAGAACATGCTGCCCAATAGCGAGACGCTCTACGGCAAGGGTTCGGCCGGCGAGATCTGGAAGGGCATGATGGCGGAGCAGTTGGGCAATACGCTCGCCAAGGACGGCGGCGTCGGCATCGCCGAGAAGATGTACAAGGAACAGGTCGACAAGATGCGCAACAGCGGCGTCGTCAACGCAACGACCGATGAGAACGACAAGAAGATGGCACTCAGCGCCATTACGGATTTTCAACGCAAGACGCTTGCGGCAACTGACGCCACCGACGGCGACAGCAGCATTACCAATCATAATACGCTGACGTCCCAGAAAGCATAAGCGAGGTAGCAACATGGAAGTGATGTCACAGGACTATCGGATCAAATCCGTCCTTGGCCGTCTGGAGATGATTATCGACAACGAGAACAACCGGATCGGCACCGACCCGGAATTCGATCTGAAGGTGTCGAACGCTCACAAGAGCCGCTGCCTTTACGAACTGTCGATGCTGTTTCGCGATACGGAACCGGCGGATCTCGCCGTTGC
This sequence comes from Martinezella miluonensis, assembly GCF_900094545.1. Classification (GTDB taxonomy): domain Bacteria; phylum Pseudomonadota; class Alphaproteobacteria; order Rhizobiales; family Rhizobiaceae; genus Rhizobium; species Rhizobium miluonense. The sequence goes on along the minus strand of NZ_FMAH01000020.1, from coordinate 88,108 downwards.
GCATGTCGAGCAGCTACATGGGCTGAAGAAGAAGCTGGTGGTGAATGCCCGCCGCGTGGAGGCTCATCTTGAGGCCGTGCGCGCCGTTGCCGACATTCTGAAGAATGCCGTGCAGAATGCCGACACCGATGGCACTTATTCGCAGGAACAATTCCGCGTCCGTGAGGCCGGATGATCAAGCTCGTGCTCACCGGCCTTTGGGTCTGCGCGGTAACATTGGCTTCGGTCTATTTTTCGGTGCAGACGGCGACGGCGCCTGCGATCAGCCCTGATGATGCCAAGAAGGCGCAGCAGGAACTGGTCAAGGGCGAATCGATCAATGTCCCCGTTATCGCCAACGGCCAGGTGACCGGCTATTTCCTCACCCGCATCTCCTTCATGATGGAGAAAGGCAAGGCATCTGCGCTTCAGATACCCTTGCCGGAACTGACGACCGACGAGCTCTTCTCGCTGTTGGTCGGTAACAAGACGATCGATATCGGTCACGCGCAGAATTTCGACGTTGCGGCTTTTCGCAGCGATCTGAAAAAGCGGATGAATGAGCGGCTCGGCGGCAACTATGTCGCCGAGGTCCTGGTCGAACAGCTCGACTATCTCTCCAAGGAAGAGACCCATGGCGGGGAAAGCATCGGCAAAAGGACGGTCAAGCCGGTAAAGATCGTGCAGGACGCCGCAAAGAGCAAGGTTCCAGCCGAGTAGTACCATATTGATGCGCCTTGCTGCATCAGTGGCCATTCCGGGCGAGGAGCGGCGGCCAGCGGTCTCTGCTATGCTTAAGAAAAGCTTGCTGCATTCAGATAATTGCAGCTTTTTATCCTAACAGAAGCTTGGGATTGCTTCGCTATAAACACCTCCTAGCAATGCCTCTATCGTCGCCGAACCGGTGACCAGCATAGGGGCAGGAGCTTGCATTACCGGCGCCTGTCGTGTCGACGACGCCGGCAGGAGGTTGTTGGATTGAACAAGGTTGCTGATTTCGCCGCCATCGCGTCACGCCGCATGATCTTCGATCTGCCTGTTTGCGATCTCAATTGGGAAGATGCGCTGCCCTTCGTCAATGAACTCGCGTCCCTGCCGGTCGGACAGACCTCGATCTCCTTCGTCAATGCCCACAACATGCTGGTGATGCTGCGCGATGAAAGCTATCGCGAGGTGCTGGAGCGCAACCTTGTTCTGCCCGATGGCGTCGGTCTCGATATCGCTTCCCGCGTCGCCCATGGAGAGCCGTTTCCCGCCAATCTGAACGGCACGGATTTCGTTCCGGCGCTGTTGACCTTCATGGAGCGGACGAAACGCATCGGCCTGCTGGGCGGCCGTCGCTCGGTCGTCGAAAAGGCGGCGGAAAAGCTGCGGCAGCACGCGCCATGGCACGAATTCATCGTTATTTCCGACGGCTTTTTCGATCCGGAGAAGAGCGATGCCGTCACGGCGGAAATTAGCCAGCAAAAGATTGACGTCCTGATCGTCGGCATGGGAACCCCCTTGCAGGAAAAATGGGTTGCCGAACATGTCGGACCGCAGCATGCGCGGCTGGTTCTGACCGTGGGCGCGCTCTTCGATTTCGTCTCCGGTACCGTGCCGCGTGCGCCAGCATTGGTGCGGGCAGTCCGCGGCGAGTGGCTGTTTCGCCTGGCCTTGGAGCCGAGCAGACTATGGCGGCGCTATATGGTCGGCATACCGCTTTTCTTCTATCAGGTCGTCCGGCATCAGTTCGGCCGCAAGGAGCGGATCGATCGTGCGGAAATGCCTCAAGCGAGGCCACGCCTCATACCGCCAAACAAACTGGCGAGCTGACGCTGCGGGCACAGGCGTTAACCCTTTCTTTGGTATGAAAGTTTAGAGTGGGTTAACCATTTGCGTCGGTCTCTGACCGCGCGTGCGAGATGATCCGCCATGTTTGAAAGCAAAACCGGGACCGGATTCTACCCTGACGAGGCGGAAACCTTCGAGGTTTCGCAAAGGTCGGGTAGGCGTGCTATTTCCGATCGCATCGACGATGACTTTCGCGGTCGCATTGGTCTGCGCGCGGCCAATTCCGACGACCCGCGCGATGCCGAGTTGCGCGCGATTCTGCGCAGAAGGCTGAATGGCGATCCCTATCCGGTATCGGGTGGAAAGACGTTGCAACCGGGAGAAGTTCCGCAGCACCAACCACTAGCCGAACAGATCGGCAGTATCTTGAGCCATCGGTACGGGGAGCGCGAACCCGCAGCCGGTCCGCCATCGGAGCCGGTCCCCGATCTGCTGGAATTCGTGCCCGACCTGCTTGAAAACGAGCCGCTGCAGCAGTTCTCCGAGCCGGTTCTTCCCGATCCGATGCGCCGCCGTCGCAACTGGTCCCTCAGCATCCGCTCGCTGGGCTTTGTCGTGGCAACGGCGCTGGCAGGAGCGGCCATTCCGACAGTGCTCGCGCCGCCGCCGCTTTACATGTCGCAGGCATTTCTGCATGCCGAAGGCGAGGGCAGAGTACGTCAATCCGTGCTGGACATAGCGGCGAAATGTGCAGTCGCTCCATCAGCGCTTTCCGATGTCGTCGCCAGGCTGAAGCTTGATCGCGATCCGGAATTCACCGGCAGCCGCGCGGGCGCTGTCGGGGTCGCCATGGAGCTGCTGTCGGGCAACGGCAGTGCCTCGGATGCGCCGTCGCGCGCGCAGGCAAATCTTCGCAGGAACGTCACTGTCGGCATCGACGATGCGACCGGCCTCCTGCGGCTGACGGTCATGTCGGGCGATCCGGTCAGGTCCGCCGACATCGCCAATCGGCTGGCGGTCACCACCGTCTACGATTCTGCCGTCGCGCAGGTGGCCGCAACCTCAAGCGCCGGCGATACGGCAGGCGGTCGCAGCCGCAAGGAACTCGATCGCGCCTCGGCCGCGCTCGCTGATTTCAAGGCGCGTTACGGCGAAGACAAGATCGCAGCCGCCTTGGCAATGCAGGACCAGCGCCGGCAGCTGGACAGTGAAATCAAGGCGGCGGATATGGCGGTGCGCAGCGCCCGGGCAAATGCGTCCGCGGCCAAATCGGCGACGCCTGCGTCCCTGCTGAGCGGTGCCTTGCCGGCAGATCTTGCTCCCGCCGGCTTCGATGATCTGCGCAGCCGCTATAGCGCCGCAAAGGCGCAGCTCGCCCAGCTTTCGACGCAGCTCGGCCCTCGCCACCCTCGTCTGCTTGCGCAGCAGGCGACGGTGGACGATCTGACCTCCAGCATCCGCAATCAGCTGCAGCGGCTCGTCGTCAGCAGCGACGCAGCGCTGAAGGCTGCGCTTGAAAAGCAGGGAACTCTTTCCGCGCGGATGACCGCTCTCAGTCAGAAGAGCATCGATGTCGATATCGTCCGTCTCGCGCAGTTGCAGGATGCAGTCGCCGCCGCCGCCGCCCAAAGCCGCTATGAGGCCGATCGGCAGAATACGGCTCTGGCTCCGTCGGACACCAGAGCGCCAATGACGGTGATTTCGCAGGCCGTCGCAGCGGCGGCCCCCATCGACGATCATCTCGCGGGTAATCAGGCTGCCGGCTTCCTGGCAGGCTTCGGCCTGTCGCTCTGCCTGGTTTTCCTGCGGAAATGGCTGGCCAGCGTCACGCAGGCCGAGGACCACGCAATCGTTGAAACCGCCATATCGAGGCCTGTCTCTCAGCACGAGATCGAGCCGGCATTCCTGCCGCTGCCCGATCTGACCCACGAGGCCCCCGCAGAACCGATGCCCGAGGCAGAAGCCCACACGGCCGCTAAGGATGAATGGCTGCGCATCAGGCAGGAACTTGCGGAACTGCGCTCGAAGGTCCAGACCTATGCCGCGCACAGGCATGCCGGTCTCGACTGATCGGCCGCCGTTTCTCCTTGCAATTACCGCTTTCAGACACCATAGGGCGTTGGCAGGCAATTCCGCCAGGCCGATGATTTGTAGATTGGCGTCGAATTCATATCGGGAGACCAGCGTGACGACAGTGATCGATGGCAAGGTTGCAGCGGCTTCGGTGATCGCGGCTGTGAAGGGTGCGGCGGCGGGGCTTGAGGCGGAGACCGGTGTGAAGACCGGACTTGCGGTCGTCATCGTTGGCGACGATCCGGCAAGCCACGCCTATGTGAACTCCAAGAGCAAGATGGCCAAGGAGTGCGGCTTCAATTCCATCCAGCACACGTTGCCGGCCGAGACGACGCAGGAAACGCTGGCAGGCCTTGTGGCCTCGCTGAACGAAGACCTGTCCATTCACGGCATTCTGGTGCAGCTGCCATTGCCGAAGCACCTGGATTCCGATGCGATCATCCAGTCGATCCGGCCGGAGAAGGATGTCGACGGGTTGCATGTGGTCAATGCCGGCAAACTCGCCACCGGCGATCTCGAAACCGGGCTGATCTCCTGCACGCCGGCCGGCGCCATGCTTCTGGTGCGCTCGATCCATGGCGAAGACCTGTCGGGCCTCAACGCCGTGGTCATCGGCCGCTCGAACCTGTTCGGCAAGCCGATGGCGCAATTGCTGCTCAATGCCAATGCGACTGTCACGACGGCGCACTCGCGCACCAAGGACCTGGCTTCGGTTGCCCGCGGCGCCGATATCCTGGTGGCGGCCGTCGGTCGTCCTGAGATGGTCAAGGTTGGCTGGATCAAGCCGGGCGCAACGGTCATCGACGTCGGCATCAACCGTATCGATGCGCCGGAGCGCGGCGAGGGCAAGAGCCGGTTGGTCGGCGATGTCGCCTATGCGCAGGCGTCCGAAGTCGCCAAGGCCATCACGCCGGTGCCGGGTGGCGTCGGGCCGATGACGATCGCCATGCTGATGGCCAATACCGTCATCGCCGCTCATCGCACTGCGGGTAGAAAGCCACCGAAGTTTTGATCAAGACTACTCCAGGAAAAGCGCCGAGCGGTTTTCCGTCTGCAATTGCGTAAACGCAAAGAGGGGGCGGTTCGGAAACTCCGCGAAGGGCTGAACCGCTTTCGACATCAATCGGCCGGCGCAACGCCGGTCGAGGCGCGGACGATAAGCTCCGCCTTCCACAATTCCTGTGCTGGAAACGTCTCAGTACGCTTGATCTCGCCGATCAGGCGCTCGGCGATGCGCACACCTGCCGAGCGGAGCGACGAGCGCGTCGTCGTCAGCGGCACGGTGAAGTTTTCCGGCTTGAGCAAGGTCAGCACGTCGTCATGGGCGATCATCGAGATGTCCTCGCCGAGCTTGAGCTTTGCCTGATTGATGGCGCGAACGGCGCCGAGCGCCAGCACGGTACTGGAGCAAAGTACCGCGGTCGGCCGCTGTTTCTTCTCCATCTGCAAAATGCGCTCCATCACGAGCAGACCCTGCTCGTCGGTCATCGCCGTGTGACTGACGCATGCCTCGTCCAAGGCCAGGCCGCGTTCGGCAAGCGCTGCCTCGACGCCGTTCTTCCGGCGAATGGCGAAATCGAGATAGATGGGGCCGTTCAACAGGGCAAAACGCTTGTGCCCGAGCTGTAGCAGGAGCTTCGTCGCTTCGTAGAACGCGGCTTCGTTGTCAATGTCAAGGAAGGGGTAATCCGGCTCCGAGCCGATGGAGCGCCCATGCACGAGGAAGGGCATGGAGAGCGTCTTCAGCATCTCCAGGCGCGGGTCGTGGCCGCGCATGTAGTTGACGAAAAGGGCATCGACATTGCCGCTGGCCGCTAGCCGCTTCAAGGCGCCGACCTCATCATTCGGGTCTGCCGGCGTCAGCACGAAATGGAAGTCATGGCGCAGCGCTTCCTCGCCAAGGCCGGTCAGGAACTCGCTGAAATGCACGTCTGAAGAGTTGCCTGGCGATGTTGGCATGACCAGCCCGATCGACCCGGCCTTGCCGGTCGCAAGTCTCTGTGCCGCCTTATTGGGCCGGTAGCCTGTTTCCCGAACCGCCTTGAGGACACGCTCGCGGGTTTCGCGATTGACCTCCGGATATCCGTTCAATGCTCGGCTGACTGTCGTCTGCGACAGCCCCAGCATTTGCGATAGCTGTTTCAGATTCACGGCTTTCGGCTCCTCCAACTCCTCACCTGCTAAGATGCCAACGCAACCTCCCGAGGCGTCCACGGCTTCCAAAGCGCTTTTAATATTTAGCAGGCAGAGCGCTCGAGACAAGATAATTAACAAAGATATTGGTGCTTATTTTATGCTGCAGTGCGAGATTTGCGGTGTATATTAGCCGAAAACTGAAAATCGCTTGACTTTGTCCCGTCCTCAATGGATGACAGAGGGCAGTCAAAGCGCTTTGAGGAATGGAGCGCGCAGCACGGAAGCGTGTTTGGGCTCATGGATTTCATTGTTTGGGAGGACAACCACATGAAGAAATTATTTTTGATGACCGTTGCCGCTGCGGCCCTGATGGCTGGTACGGCCATGGCTGCCGATCTGAAATTCCAGCCCGGCCAGGATTCCAAGTTCAACTGGAAGAGCTACGACGAATTCAAGGCTGCCCACGCCGATCTGAAGGGCGAGACGCTGACCATCTTCGGTCCCTGGCGCGGCGAGGACGAAGCGCTCTTCACCAGCGTCCTGAACTACTTCACCGAAGCGACAGGCGTGAACGCCAAATATTCGTCCTCGGAAAACTATGAGCAGCAGATCGTCATCGACACGCAGGCCGGTTCTCCGCCGAACGTCGCCATCCTCCCGCAGCCGGGCCTGCTCGCCAACCTCGCCAGCAAGGGCTATCTGACGCCGCTCGGCGATGATGTCGCTTCGTGGATCAAGACCAATTACGGCGCCGGCGACAGCTGGGTCGGCTACGGCACCTATAAGGGCAAGGACGGCAAGGACGCCTTCTACGCCTTCCCCTACAAGGCCGACCTGAAGTCGCTGGTCTGGTATGTGCCCGAGAATTTCGAGGAAGCCGGCTACAAGGTTCCCACAACGATGGAGGACCTGATCAAGCTTTCGGACCAGATCGTCAAGGATGGCGGCACGCCCTGGTGCATCGGCCTCGGTTCGGGCGGCGCCACCGGCTGGCCGGCAACCGACTGGGTCGAAGATCTGATGCTGCGCCTGAACACGCCGCAGGATTATGATCACTGGGTCGACAATACGCTGAAGTTCAACGATCCGAAGGTTGTTGCCGCCATCGAGGAATTCGGCAAGTTCTCCAAAAACCCGAAATATGTTGCCGGCGGCGTTGCAGCCGTTGCCTCGACGGACTTCCGCGACAGCCCGAAGGGTCTCTTCTCGGTGCCGCCGAAGTGCTACCTGCATAAGCAGGCTTCCTTTATTCCGTCCTTCTTCCCGGAAGGCACCAAGCTCGGCCAGGATGCGGACTTCTTCTACTTCCCGCCGTTTGCCTCGCATCCGGAACTCGGCAAGCCGGTCGAAGGTGCCGGCACGCTGGCGACCATCACCAAGGACTCGAAGGCTGCCCGCGCCTTCATCCAGTTCCTGCAGACGCCGATCGCCCAGGAGGTCTGGATGGCACAGTCCGGCTTCCTGACGCCGTACAAGTCTGTCAACACGGCTGCCTACGCCAACGACACGCTGCGCAAGGAAGGGGAGATTCTGACCTCCGCCACCACCTTCCGCTTCGACGGTTCCGACCTGATGCCGGGCAAGATCGGCGCAGGTTCGTTCTGGACCGGCATGGTGGACTTCGTCGGCGGCAAGTCCGCACAGGATGTTGCCGACGGCATCCAGAAGTCCTGGGACGCCATCAAGTAAGACATCACAGCTCAACCGCCGCCGGCAAATTGCCGGCGGCGCCAATAGCATCCAACGGCGCGCTCTCGCGCTGCCGATGTCGGACGGGTGGCCTCTAGCAGGTAAATTCGGGGAGGGAGTGAATGTTTTCGCAGATCCTATCGGCGATTGGCGCCATGATATTCGGTGTTGGCTTTTGCGCCGCTTATTTCTGGTTCTCCAACAAGTTCTTGGACCTGATCTTCCCGGCAAAGGAGGGGGCCGACGTTCATAAGGCCGCCGTCAATCTTCGGCGCCGCGGCCTCATCCGCCCCTGGCTGTTCCTGGGGCCGGCACTGTTCCTGCTCGTCGTCTATCTCGTCTACCCGGTCGTGGCGACGTTCATCCTGTCTTTCTATGGACCGGATGGTAACAAGTTCGTCGGCGGCGCCAACTATCTCTGGGCCATCAACGACACCGAATTCCGCCAGTCGATCTTCAACAACATCCTCTGGCTTGCCGTTGTGCCGGCAGCCTGCACCTTCTTCGGTCTCGTCATCGCGGTCATGACCGACCGTATCTGGTGGGGCAATATCGCCAAGGCCGTCATCTTCATGCCGATGGCGATCTCCTTCGTCGGCGCCTCGGTCATCTGGAAATTCATCTACGAATACCGCGGCGGCACCGACGCACAGATCGGCCTGCTGAACGCTGTAGCCCAGCTTTTCGGCGGCACTCCGGAAGTCTGGATCACCATTCCCTTCTGGAACAATTTCTTCCTGATGGTCATGCTGATCTGGATTCAGACCGGCTTTGCCATGGTCATCCTGTCGGCGGCCCTGCGCGGCATTCCGGAGGAAACCATCGAAGCGGCCGTCATCGACGGCGCCAATGGCTGGCAGATCTTCTGGAAAATCATGGTGCCCCAGGTCTGGGGCACGATCGCCACCGTCTGGACCACCATCACCATCCTCGTCCTCAAGGTTTTCGACATCGTTCTCACCATGACCAACGGTCAATGGAATACGATGGTGCTCGCCAACCTGATGTTCAACTGGCTGTTCCGAGGCGGCGGCGACAGCGGCCGAAGTGCCGTCATCGCACTCATCATCATGGCGGCGGTGACGCCGATCATGATCTGGAACATCCGTCGCGCAAACGCAGAAACGAAGGGGCGCTGATATGATTGGAAATCTCGGTCGTATCGGCCCCGCCCGCATCTTCGTCCATGCCGCGGTGCTGCTCATCGTCTTCCTCTGGCTTCTGCCGACGCTCGGAATCTTCGTCACCGCTATCCGCGACAAGGACCAGATCGTCGTCTCCGGCTGGTGGACTGCCTTTGCTGGTTCCTCACGCACGACGGCTGCCCGTCTTGATGGCCCGGACAAGGCGAAGCCAGATGGCGCAAATTTCGTGATATTAGGCAATCTTGCCGTCGAAGGCGGCGGCAAGATCCAGTCTTTCGGTCAGCGCGTGCAGGAGCCGGCCGCCTATAAGGTTGGAGCGCCAGCAGAGCTGGAGAAGGGTGAGACCCTTACCATCAATGCCGACGGCAGCTATCGCTACCAGAAGAACGGTTCATTCGGAGCCGATGCGCGCGCCAAGCGTGTCTACCTCACGGTTGCCACTCCGCCGCAATTCACGATGGACAATTATCGCACGGTTCTGGCGGGCGAGGGCATCGGTCAGTCCTTCATCAATTCGCTGACGGTGACGATCCCCGCGACTGTCATCCCGATCCTGATTGCCGCCTTTGCAGCCTATGCGCTGGCCTGGATGGAGTTTCCCGGCCGGGCGCTGCTGATTGCACTCGTCGTCGGCCTGATCGTCGTGCCGCTGCAGATGTCGCTGATCCCGCTTCTGCGCATCTATAACGAAATCGGCCAGATCTTCGGCGTGCCGTCGAAAACCTATCCGGGCATCTGGATGGCGCATACCGCTTTCGGCCTGCCGCTCGCCATTTATCTGCTGCGCAACTACATTGCCGGCCTGCCCAAGGAGATCATCGAATCCGCCCGCGTCGACGGCGCCAGCGATTTCGATATCTTCGTCAAGATCATCCTGCCGCTGTCCTTCCCGGCGCTTGCCTCCTTCGCGATCTTCCAGTTCCTCTGGGTCTGGAACGACCTGCTGATCGCCATGGTGTTCCTCGGCACCGACAAGGATCATCTGGTCCTGACTGCCGCCCTGAACGCGCTGCTCGGCTCGCGCGGCGGCAATTGGGAGATCCTGACGGCATCGGCCTTCGTTACCATCATTATTCCGCTCCTCGTCTTCTTCGGTCTGCAGCGCTATCTCGTGCGCGGTCTGCTCGCCGGGTCGGTGAAGGGGGGCTGATCCAAAACCGTATCATTCAGACAGGACCCATTCAGCATGAGCATTGCTCCTCAATCGACCCCGGCAGTTGACAAGGACTGGTGGCGCGGCGCCGTGATCTATCAGATCTATCCGCGCTCCTATCAGGACTCCAACGGCGACGGCATCGGCGATCTCAAGGGCATCGCCGTCCGCCTGCCGCATGTCGCGGCGCTCGGCGTCGATGCGATCTGGATTTCGCCGTTCTTCACGTCGCCGATGCGTGATTTCGGCTACGACGTCTCCAACTACGAGGACGTCGATCCGATCTTCGGCTCGCTGGCCGATTTCGATGCGATGATGACGGAAGCTCATCGCCTCGGCATCAAGGTGATGATCGACCTGGTGCTGTCGCACAGCTCCGATCGCCATCCCTGGTTTGTCGAAAGCCGTTCGAGCAAGGACAACCCCAAGGCTGATTGGTATGTCTGGGTCGACGCCAAGCCGGATGGCACGCCGCCCAACAACTGGCTGTCGATCTTTGGCGGCTCGGCCTGGGCCTGGGATCCCACCCGCATGCAATATTACATGCATAATTTCCTGACCTCGCAGCCGGATCTGAACCTGCACAATCCGGAAGTGCAGGATCGGTTGCTGGATGTCGTGCGTTTCTGGCTCGACCGCGGCGTCGATGGCTTCCGCCTCGATACCATCAACTTCTATTTCCACGACAAGGAACTGCGCGACAATCCGGCGCTGGAACCTTCGCGCCGCAATGCCTCCACTGCGCCGGCCGTCAATCCCTACAACTTCCAGGAACACCTCTACGACAAGAACCGTCCCGAGAACCTGGAGTTCCTAAAGCGCTTCCGCGCCGTGCTCGACGAATATCCGGCCATTGCCGCCGTCGGCGAAGTCGGCGACAGTCAGCGCGGCCTCGAAATCGTCGGCGAGTACACCTCCGGCGGCGACAAGATGCACATGTGCTATGCCTTCGAATTCCTGGCGCCGGATGCACTGTCGCCGGAGCGTGTCGAAGAAGTGATGAACGACTTCGACGCCGCAGCTCCCGAAGGCTGGGCCTGCTGGGCGTTCTCCAACCATGACGTCGTGCGCCACGTCAGCCGCTGGGGCAATCTGGTCGCCGACCGCGATGCCTTCGCCAAGCTCTATGCGGCGCTGCTGCTGACCCTGCGCGGTTCCGTCTGCATCTATCAGGGCGAGGAACTGGCGCTCACCGAAGCCGATCTCGCCTATCAGGACCTGCAGGACCCCTACGGCATCCAGTTCTGGCCGGAGTTCAAGGGTCGCGATGGCTGCCGCACGCCGATGGTTTGGGACAGCCAGGTCGCACAGGGCGGCTTCTCCACGGTGAAGCCCTGGCTGCCGGTGCCGGTGGAGCATATTCTGCGTGCCGTCAACGTTCAGCAGGGCGACGAGAATTCTGTGCTGGAGCAATACCGCCGCTTCCTTGCCTTCCGCAAGCAGCACCCGGCCTTCGCCAAGGGCGAGATCGCCTTCTCGGAACCGCAGGGCGATGTCCTCATCTACACCCGCAACTATGACGGCGAGACTATTCTCTGTGCCTTCAACATGAGCCCCGTCGAAGCTATGGCGACCTTGCCGGAGGGCAACTGGCAGGGATTGACCGGACACGGCTTTACTAGCAACAACTACGGCAACAAGATCGATATTCCGGCCTGGGGCGCTTATTTCGCGCGTCTTGCCTGAGCCTTTGGGAGGAGGAAGAATAGATGACAGGACTTGTTCTGAAGGACATCCGTAAATCCTACGGCAGCGTGCATGTGCTGCACGGCATCGATCTGGAGATCAACGAAGGCGAATTCATCGTCTTCGTTGGGCCGTCCGGTTGTGGCAAATCCACCTTGCTGCGGATGATCGCCGGGCTCGAGAGCATCACGGCGGGCGATATGCTCATTGCTGGGCAGAAGGTGAACGAAGTGCCGCCCTCAAGGCGCGGCATCGCCATGGTCTTCCAATCCTACGCGCTCTATCCGCACATGACGGTCTACGACAACATGGCCTTCGGCATGCGCATCGCTGGCGAAAGCAAGCAGGAGATCGACCGCCGCGTGCGCTCTGCAGCCGCCAGCCTGCAGCTCACCCAGTATCTCGAACGCCTGCCGAAAGCACTGTCGGGCGGCCAGCGCCAGCGCGTCGCCATCGGCCGCGCCATCTGCCGCAACCCGAAGGTCTTCCTGTTTGACGAACCGTTGTCGAACCTGGATGCCGCGCTGCGTGTCGCGACCCGCATCGAGATCGCCAAGCTCAGCGACTCCATGCCCGAGACGACCATGATCTACGTCACCCACGACCAGGTGGAGGCGATGACGCTGGCAGACCGCATCGTCGTGCTGTCTGCTGGCCGCGTGGAGCAGGTCGGCGCCCCGCTCGATCTCTACGAGCGCCCGGCCAATCTGTTCGTCGCAAAGTTCATCGGCTCGCCGGCAATGAACATCATTCCGGCCACGGTGACCGAGACCGGAGCGACGACGACCGTAACGCTGACGGGCGGCAAGTCGGTGACGCTCGACGTGCCGACGGCAGCCTCCGAGAAAGGCAAGACGGCAAGCTTCGGCGTACGTCCGGAAGATCTGCGTCTCGCGACGGGTGACGATTATCTCTTCGAAGGCGAGGTTGCCATCGTCGAAGCGCTCGGCGAAGTGACCCAGCTCTATATCGAAGGTCTGGTCGACGGCGAGCCGATCATCGTCAAGATCCCCGGTATTGCCAATATTCACCGCGGCCAGAAGATGCGTTTTGCTGCCGATCGGCAGAAGCTGCACCTCTTCGACGCCGGCGGTCATTCCTACCGCAAGCAGTAATATAATACCGCTTATGAGCGGCGCCGGCACAGACAAGTATGAAGAATAAAATTCATCTTGAACCGGCGCGCTCAAACCTTCTGTTAAAGACCAGCTGATAATCTCGCTTTCATAATATACCCTAGGGGTTTACTAAGATGGCCGCTTTCAGCAGTGCTAATAATTCGGGTCAGCATTTCCTAAACAAAGAAGAGTCCTTCATGTATGACCGCGAGGTGCGGTTTCGCATGGAAGACACGATGAATGCAGCACGGCTCGAATACACCGAAAAGGGTGTGATGAACCTTGCGTCCCGCCGCTGCGATATCATCCGCATCTCGCAGAGCAGCGCTGTCCTCGCGATCCTCACCCAGTATAATCTGCCGAAGCAGTTCTATCTGGATATCCCGGACGCCCGCATCACCAAGATCGGCTGCGTGCTCATGAAGGTATTCCCCAACAACACGGTGGAAGTTCGTTTCCTGCGTCTCCTCACGGACAAGGAAATGAACAAGATCTTCGTCTACAGCTCGCATCCGGCCCATAAGAATCGCGTGCTCGACATTAAGGCCTGAGACCCTACCGGGCGCATCGCGAAATTTGCGGCGTAGCCCTCGATTGGGAATGCACGGCGCAAGTAGCAATCATGCGATTGGGAATGGCGAAGCTCCGAGCATGATCCGCAATGACGGTGTTCGTCTCTTGCGGATCATGCTCATCAACACTCAAGAGCGAAATTCCCCTGCGGACTGAAGGGAGGATGCTCTGAAGGCGTTATCCAGCGGCCAGCGCGTCGAGGACCGTCTGCTTCAGCTTCATATCTGCAACTTCCGTGAAAACGAGATCCTCGCGGCCGAAATAGCTCTTCTGATTGATGGCCGACCAATCGTTGCAGACGAGCGTATAGCGCTCCTTCTTCGACGGGTTGACCGGTGCGGCGTGGAGATAATCGCCTGTGCGCGTCGCAAGCGGTATCTCACTCTCCTGATTGCAGCGAGCAAGGATGGCGGCGAGCACCGTCGCATCGATTTCCGTCCGCATGAGCTTGCCGTCGAAACGCACTGACGAGTTGAAGCTGTAGCGGCTGACTTCACCCTGAAGCAGACCCGCGCCGAACGACGTATGGCCAACGAAGCCGACATCCGCTTTCGCCTTTTTTGCCATCACGTCAGCGACGAACCGTCCCACTTCGTCCACCGTCATCGTCTTGTCGGCTTTGCCGATGATAGCGCGATCTTCGTCCTTCAAATGGCGGGCAAAGACGGCGGCGATGAGATCCTGGAGGGCGGAGGAGGCGGCGCCGGTAGCATCGATATCGACGCGCTGAAGCGCAGCCGCTGCGCCCGCGGCGGCAATGGTCGCGACCGTGATCGCCGTCGACCAAGAGCCGGTGTGAACATAGCGCGTGGCGCCCTGTTCATGGGTCAGGTTGAGGTGGTCGTGCCCGCCAATGATGAGCGTGCCGTCGGGAAGGATCGGCAGGATATCGCGATCCGCGACCACGCCGGCATGGCTGAGCACGATATTGATGCTGTCGCTGCCGAGAATGACAGGCAGATTTTTCTTGGCCCACTCCACCGGCTGCGGAATGTCGAGCACCTCTCGGGTTGCCTTGGGATAGGTTTTGATCGCATCGGTCGCAAAGCCGGCGATGGTGACCGCCTGACCGTCAAGCGTCAGATGGGCGGAGGCTTGCGTGTAGGGTGCGCCGGTGCGCTTGTCGACGATATTGCTGAGGACGGTGACGCCGAGTGCGCGGGCGCGCGTGACGAAATTGGCAAGATCATTGTCCAGATCCGGCTCATGATTGCCGATATTGACGACCGTCGGCGCCAGCTTGGCGAGCGCGGCAAGAAAGGCCCAATCGATCTCGCCACCCGAACGTGAGGCAACGACATTGCCAGACTCGAACAGGTCGCCGTTCAGAACAACGAGATGGCGGCCCTCGTTGGCAGCGACCTGCTTTTCGATCGCCGCCAGCAATTGCCCCAAGCGTTCGTAAGCCGAATGCAGATCCGACAAGATGACAACACGCAAAGGCTTCTGCGCCGCTTGGGCAGGCATAGCTGAAATAAGCGCCGGCAAAACAGCGGTGCCGGCGAGAAGTTTCAACGCCTGGCGGCGTCCGAGCAATGACTTGAACATGAATTTCTACCCTTGGGAATTGCCAGCAATGCCCAAGGGATTAGTCAATTCCGTTGTCAGTCCTATGACGCGCTGGTCATAAACTACACTTAAATCAATACGCTAGCGCCTTGGTCCGCCGGCCCTGCAGCGCGGCGGAAGGGGGCGAAGAGCTCGCGGCCCATGCCAAACTCATTTTCCGAGAGGTCGACGACGACGGGCTCGCGCTCCGCCATGTCAGCGGCATCGACAAGCACTTCCAGCGTGCCGGCGACCGCGTCGATACGGATGATATCGCCTTCGCGGATGCGGGCAATCGGGCCGCCATCGATGGCTTCCGGCGTCACATGGATCGCGGCAGGCACCTTGCCCGATGCGCCCGACATGCGCCCATCGGTCAAAAGTGCTACTCGGAAGCCGCGATCCTGCAGCACGCCGAGCGCCGGCGTCAGCTTGTGCAGCTCCGGCATGCCATTGGCCTTCGGTCCCTGGAAGCGGACGACGGCGACGAAATCGCGGTTCAGCTTGCCGTCCTTGAAGGCCTGCTGCATTTCCAGCTGGTCGTGGAAGATCACGGCCGGCGCTTCGACGATATGGCGCTCTGGCTTGACGGCGGAAATCTTGATGACAGCCTTGCCGATATTGCCGCGCAGCATCTTCAGGCCGCCGGTGCTTTGGAAGGGCGTCTCGACGCTGGCTAGCACCTTCGGGTCGTGGCTCTTTTCCGGTGCCGGCTCGCGCAGGACATTGCCGTCGGCGCCGAGCTTGACGTCGATGGAGTAGCCGCTGAGGCCTTGGCCGTAAACGGTGCGCACGTCGTCGTGCAGCAGCCCTTTCTTCAAGAGTTCCTTGATGAGGAAGCCCATGCCGCCGGCGGCATGGAAGTGGTTCACGTCGGCAAGCCCGTTCGGATAGACGCGGGCCAGCAGCGGGATGATGTCGGACAGCTCGGAAATATCCTGCCAGGTGAGCACGATGCCGGCCGCGCGCGCCATGGCGACGATGTGCATCGTGTGGTTCGTCGAGCCGCCGGTGGCATGCAGGCCGACGACGCCGTTGACGATCGAGCGCTCGTCGATCATCTCGCCGGCCGGCGTGAATTCATTGCCCATGGCGGTGATCGCGAGCGCGCGTTTGGTCGCTTCGCGGGTCAAGGCCTCGCGCAGCGGTGTGCCCGGATTGACGAAAGAGGCGCCCGGCATATGAAAGCCCATGATTTCCATCAGCATCTGGTTGGAATTGGCCGTGCCGTAGAAGGTACAGGTGCCGGGGCCGTGATAGGACTTCGATTCCGCCTCGAGCAGTTCGTCGCGGCCGACCTTGCCCTCGGCATAGAGCTGGCGCACGCGCGACTTTTCGTCGTTCGGCAAGCCCGAGGTCATCGGTCCTGCCGGAATGAAGACGGCAGGCAGATGGCCGAAGGAGAGGGCGGCGATGACGAGGCCGGGTACGATCTTGTCGCAGACGCCAAGGAACACGGCCGCATCGAACATGTTGTGCGAGAGACCGACACCGGCGGACATGGCGATCAGGTCGCGCGAGAAGAGCGAGAGCTCCATGCCCGGCTGGCCCTGCGTGACACCGTCGCACATGGCCGGCACGCCGCCGGCAACCTGGGCGATGCCGCCCACCTCGGCCGCCGCCTGACGGATGATGGCCGGATAGGTCTCGAAGGGCTGGTGCGCCGAGAGCATGTCGTTATAGGAGGTGATGATCCCGAGATTGGGCACATGATCCCCCGCTAGCGCCTCTTTCTCGGACGGGGAACAGATGGCAAAGCCATGCGCAAGATTGGCGCAGCCGAGCACGGAGCGCTGCGCTCCCTTTGTCGCGGCATTGCGCAGGCGGTCCAGATAGCGTTCGCGTGTCGGCCTCGAACGCTCGACGATGCGTGCGGTAATCTTGGAAATGCGGGCGTCAGCGGCCATGGTCGATCTGCCTCCGTCTGTTTTGCGCAGTGCCCGTAAGATCGTCCCGATCTGTCCTGGTCGATGGCATCGCGCGAGGGTCAAAAGTCAATGCTTTGCCGGTACGCCCTTGCGGGCGCATGGCGCAGCACATGTTGCTGTGTCTATCAGGGTTCGAAGACGAGGCCTGTCGGCTGCGTCAGGGAGCCCAATAAATCTCGACCGGAGAGGCGGCCCGACGCAGCATGGCGCGGATCGGCATCTCGGTTTCCTCGCCCGCCGCTTCGGCCTTGGCGAGGACATTCTTCTTGCCTTCTCCCTCGATATGGAGCACCAGCAATCTGGCATCCTGAAGGCTGGAGAAGGTGAATGTCAGCCGCGGCTCACCGGCACCTTCCGCTTCCATCGTAATGATGCCACGCGGGGTGTTCGGATCCAGTGCGGTCCGGAGATTGCTGCCGCCCGGAAAGAAGGAAGCCGTGTGGCCGTCATTGCCCATGCCGAGGATGGCGACATCGAAGGGATGGCCGACAGCCCTGGTTTTTTCCGTGGCGATGGCGGCAGCCTCCTCGACGGAAGCCGCAGCCTGATAGAGCGGAAGGAATTTGGCGGCAGTCGCCTTGTCCTTCAGCAGGTTTTCCTGGACGAGCAGGTGGTTCGAGCGGGGGTTGTCCGCCGCCACGAAGCGTTCGTCGACGAGCGTGATCGTCACCTTGGCCCAGTCGATCGAGCGCGATGACAGCGCCTGGAAGAAAGCCTTCGGCGTGGAGCCGCCGGAGACCGCGATGCTTGCGGAGCCGCGTGCGGCGACAGCGGCCGAGAGGGTCTCGGCCACCTTGTCCGCGAGCTTGCCGGCGAGTTCGGCACCATTGGCAAATGCATGCATGTTCGCTGTCATCGTCATCGTCCCAGGTTTTAGATATCGTCGTGCCAGGTGCGGCCGTCACGCTCGATGAGCGCGATAGCCTGGCTCGGACCCCAGGTGCCGGCCGTATAGCCCTGCACCTGCTGCCCTGCCTCTTCCCAACCCTTGAGGATCGGATCCACCCACTTCCATGCGGCTTCCACTTCGTCGCGGCGCATGAACAGCGTCTGGTTGGAGCGCACCACGTCCATCAGCAGACGCTCGTAGGCGTCCGGGTTGCGAACGTTGAAGGCCGAGGCGAAGCTCATATCGAGCGAGACGTTTCGCAGGCGCATGCCGCCCGGACCCGGATCCTTGATCATCAGCGACTGCTTGACGCCTTCGTCCGGCTGCAGGCGGATGATGAGCTGGTTGGCGACGATGCGGCCGGCGGCCTGATCGAAGATGGTGTGCGGAATGTGCTTGAAGGTGATGACGATTTCCGACACGCGGCCGGCGAGACGCTTGCCGGTGCGGATGTAGAAGGGAACGCCTGCCCAGCGCCAGTTGCCGATCTCGGCCTTGATGGCGACGAAGGTTTCGGTGTTGGAAACGCCGCCTTCCAGCTCATCGAGATAGCCCTTGACCGGGCCGCCAGCCGAAGCGCCGGCACGATACTGGCCGCGAACGGTCGCCTGTTCGGCATTAGAAGCGTCGATCGGCTTCAGCGCGCGCAGAACCTTCAGCTTCTCGTCGCGAACGGCTTCCGAATCCATGGAGGAGGGGATTTCCATCGCAGTCAAGCAAAGCAGCTGCAGGATGTGATTCTGCACCATGTCGCGCAGGGCGCCGGCGGTGTCGTAGTAACCGGCACGGCCTTCCAGACCGACCGACTCCGCGACCGTGATCTGCACATGGTCGATATAGTTGGCGTTCCACAGCGGCTCGTAGAGAGCATTGGCAAAGCGCAGCGCCATCAGGTTCTGCACGGTTTCCTTGCCGAGATAGTGGTCGATACGGAAGATCTGCTCTTCCTTGAAGACCTTGCCGATCGTGTCATTGAGCTGCAGGGCAGATGCGAGGTCGCGGCCGATCGGCTTTTCGACGACGATGCGGGTCTGCTTCGTGATCAGCTTGTGCTCGTGGATCTTTTGCGAGATGTCGCCGAAGATGCCCGGAGCGACGGCGAGGTAGAAAGCGCGGACGCGCTCCTTGCCCTCGTCCAGGATCTTCTTGAGCTGATCCCAGCCGGCATCGCTGCGTGCGTCGACCGGCACGTAGAACAGGCGAGCCAGGAATTTCTTGACTTCGGCATCGTCATACTCGCCCTTCTTCAGGTGCTCCTTGAGGGCGGCATCGGCAAATTTACGGTATTCTTCGTTGGAGAGCGCACTGCGCGAAGCGCCGATAATGCGCGTCGGTTCGGAAAACTGGCCTTCGACCTGACGGTGATAAAGGGCGGGCAGAAGCTTGCGTTCCGCGAGGTCGCCGCTGCCGCCGAAAACGACATAATCAAATGGTTCAACGGGAATGATTTGGCTGCTCATGAGCTATCTCTCAATCGGTCTTGGTTGAGGCCTCTTTTAATCTAATCGATTTAAAAAGGCCAGTGTGCATCGCAAAATTCAGACTCGGCTTTTTAGAGCGGATTGCTGGCGGAAGAAATCATCTTCCGGTTTCTAAAACCTGTCGCGCAACGCAAACCACGAGAGCGCCAGGAACAGCAGAGGCGCCCGCATGCGCGCACCGCCGGGGAAGGGCGGGACGTTCAACTCCTTGAAGAGGCGTAGCTCGTCCGCGTTCCCGAGAACCGTTTTCGCATAGAGTTTACCGCAATAATTTGACAGCATGACCCCATGGCCGGAATAGCCGCCGATGGTGGTGACGCCAGGCATGACCTCGCGTACGAAGGGTTGCCGCGGCATGGTGATGCCGACCGAGCCACCCCAGGCATAGTCGATCTTGATGTCCGCGAGGGCGGGATAGATTTCGGCGATTTGCCGGCGGATGTGCTGCGTTATGTCGCGCGGATTGTCTGATGTATAGGCTTCACGTCCGCCGAACAGCAGCCGCCCGTCCTTCGATTTGCGGAAGTAGCGCACCACGAATCGCGAATCCGCGACCGCCTCATTGCCGGGAATCACGGTCGGAAAGCGATCGAGTGGTTCGGTGGTGCCGATGAAGGAGCGGATCGGCATGACGTGGCTCGAGGTCACCGGCTCGAGGTTGCCGATATAGCCGTCGCAGGCGATCAGCACCCGGTCGGCGCTGATGTCTCCGCCATCCGTTTCGATGATGGTCTTGCCGCCCGATTGGCGAAAGGTCTTCGCCTTCGTCATTTCGAAGAGAGCTGCCCCGGCTTCAGCTGCGACACGGGCAAGGCCGATGAGCAGCTTCAGCGGGTGGATATGGCCCGTTCCCATATCCCTGACGCCATAGAGATAGAATTGCGAACCCAGCCGCTCCTGAGTTTCCGCCTGGTCCATGAACTTCATGTGCGGATAGCCGTAGCGGGTCGCTGCAATCTCCGCATTGTCCATGTAGTCGCGTTTGTAGCTGCGCTTGTGCGTGACGTTCATCTGGCCGGGCAGGAAGTCGATGTCGATGCCGTGATCGGAGGCGAAGTCGAGCAGATGGTGCTTGGCATCCTCGGCAAGATCGAAGAGGGCCTTCGAGCGCTCATAGCCGATCTTCTCTTCCATCTCCTCCGGCCACCAGCGCTGGCCGGTGCCGAGTTGCCCGCCGTTGCGTCCGGAGGCTCCGTCGCCGAAGCGGTTGGCGTCGATCAGCACGACTTCGACGCCGCCCTTGGCAAGATTGCAGGCCGCTTGGAGGCCAGTGTAGCCGCCGCCGATGATCGCGACGTCAGCCCGGCGCGAGCCGTCGAGCTTCGGATAGGTCGCACGAGGGCCGACGGTCGCCTGATAGAAGGAAAGGCCCGGCGCGATCGGGCTCTGCCATGTTTTCTGCAGCATCATGGGCGGCTCGCTTCACACGTTGAGCAGAAGGAATTCCCGCTCCCACGGGCTGATCACCTGCATGAAGGTCTCGAACTCGCCGCGTTTGACACCGGCATAGATGTCGATGAAGTCCTTGCCAAGAACCTCTTCGAAAGCCGGTTCGTCTTCGAGAAGGGCAATCGCTTCCAGCAGGCCGCGCGGCAGGTCGATCGAGCCTTCATTGGCGGAATCTTCCGTCGGCGCGGTTGGTTCGACTTGCTTCATGATACCGAGCAGGCCGGATGCGAGCGAGGCGGCAAGCGCCAGATAGGGATTGGCATCGGAGCTCGGCAACCGGTTCTCGACACGGCGGGCCTGCGGATCGGAGACCGGCACACGGAACGCCGTTGTGCGGTTGTCGTAGCCCCAGGCATTGTTGACCGGGCAGGACATGTTCGGTGCCAGCCGCCGATAGGAATTCACATAGGGCGCGAGCATGGCAAGCGCATTGGGTACATAGCGCTGCATGCCGCCGATGAAATAGAAGAATTCCTGAGACGGGCTGCCGTCCGGATTGGTGAAGACGTTCTTGCCGGTCTCGATGTTCACGACCGACTGATGGATATGCATGGCCGAACCCGCCTGGCTTTGCATCGGCTTGGCCATGAAGGTTGCGTAGATGCCGTGCTTCAGCGCTGCCTCGCGAATGGTGCGCTTGAACATGAACACCTGGTCGGCAAGCTCGATCGGGTCGCCATGGCGCAGGTTGATTTCGAGCTGCGCCGGACCTTCTTCATGGATCAGCGTGTCGATTTCCAGACCCTGCTTCTCCGAGAAATGGTAGATATCGTCGATCAATTCGTCGAACTCGTTGATGCCGGCGATCGAATAGCCCTGACCGCCGAGGATAGAGCGGCCGGAGCGGCCTTTCGGCGGATGCAGCGGATAGTCGGGGTCGTCATTCTTGGCGACCAGATAGAACTCGATCTCGGGGGCGACCACAGGCTTCCAGCCGCGATCGCGATAGAGCCCCATGATCCGCTTCAGCAGGTTCCGCGGTGTATAGGACACCGCGTGTCCCTCGGAATTGACGATATCGCAGATCACCTGCGCCGTCGGGTCGGTTTCCCAGGGCACGACGGAAAGCGTCGAAAGGTCCGGCACCAGCTTCAGATCGCTGTCGCGCGGCTCGTAACGGAAGCTCTCGGTCTCCTCCGGATATTCGCCCGAAATCGTATGGCGATAGATCGCCGAAGGCAGCGCCAGCGACGTATTCGAGGTGAATTTCGAAGTCGGCATCATCTTGCCGCGCGGCACGCCCGCAAGGTCCGGTGTAATGCATTCGATGTCTTCGATCCCGCGCGCCCGCAGCCATTGCGCCGCTTCCTTCCAGTTTGCCACGCCGCGTGCCGATCTCAAGCTGGGAGGTACCGTAGGGATTTTCGAGGCAGGCACTGAAGCTTTCAGCGGGGTCTTTCTAGCAGGCATAAAACACCGTATTTGGGTTGATCGGTGATTGCATCATAACCGCAGTTTGCCAATTGGCGAGGGGGAAAACCGCTCGGACTTTCGCCGTATGATGGAAAAACGACGAGACAGGGCGGCGCAGAATGAAGGACTGAAACGTGGCTGGCAGATATGATGTGATCGTCCTTGGTGCGGGTGCGGCAGGCATGATGTGCGCCATCCGTGCCGGCCGGCGCGGGCGGTCCGTCGTCGTGCTCGATCATGCCGGTGCGCCCGGCGAAAAGATCCGCATTTCCGGCGGCGGCCGCTGCAACTTCACCAATATCCATGCCGGCCCGAAGAACTTCCTGTCCGCCAATCCGCATTTCGCCAAATCGGCGCTCGCCCGCTTCACGCCGCAGGATTTCATCGCCATGGTCGAGCGCCACGGCATCGCCTGGCATGAGAAGACGCTCGGCCAGCTCTTCTGCGACAACAGCGCCAAGGACATCATCCGCATGCTGACCGACGAGATGCGGACGGCCGGAGCGCAGCTGCGATTGCGGACGGAGATCGGCGACATCCAGCAGACCGCCGGCGGCTATCGCGTCAGCACCTCCGAAGGCGTTTTCGAGGCCGCTTCGCTGGTCGTTGCCACCGGCGGCAAGTCGATCCCCAAGATGGGCGCCACCGGCTTTGCCTACCGCATCGCCGAGCAATTCAGATTGCCTGTTGTCGAAACCCGACCGGGCCTCGTCCCCCTTACGCTCGATCCGCAATTGCTTCAGCGCCTGGCCCCGCTCTCGGGCATCGCCGCGCCCGCCGAGATCCGCCATGGCAGGACGGCATTCCGCGAAGCCTTGCTCTTCACCCATCGGGGCCTCAGCGGCCCCGCGATCCTGCAGATCTCCTCCTATTGGCGGGAAGGCGAGGACGTCACCGTCGTGATCGAGCCCGACATCGATGTCTTTACGCTTCTCAAGAAAGCCAAGCAGGCCAATGGCCGGCAATCGGCGCAAACAGCCCTTGCGGAGATCCTGCCGAAACGGCTGGCGCAGCACTTTGTTGAAAGCGAAGGTGTGGCCGGCAACATGGCCGATCAATCCGACAACCGCCTGCAGAAGCTCGCGGCAACTATCCAGTCCTGGCCGGTCAAACCATCGGGTTCGGAAGGCTATCGCACGGCGGAGGTAACGCTTGGCGGCATCGACACGGCCTGCCTCGATTCGCGGACGATGGAGGTGAAGACTGTGCCGGGGCTCTTCTTCATCGGCGAATGCGTCGACGTTACGGGCTGGCTCGGCGGTTATAATTTCCAATGGGCCTGGGCCTCCGGCCATGTCACCGGCGAGGCGGCTTGAATTCACCTTGCCAACAGGCAGCAAATGGGCAAAGAACATCTCCAACGCGAAAATACTCGATGGAGGCAATCATGACGTTTAAGGCTCGGATATCCCGCCAAGCGGTTCTTTCAGGCATCGCTGCGGCCGTGACGATCTCGCTTGGCATATTTGCAGTCACAGCATCGGGTGCCGCCGCCGCTTCCGCGCAGTGTAAGAAGCTGGACCCGAACGGCCGTGATGTGGGTGGCGATACGAATTTCGCCATTGCCATCCGCGACAAGAAAGCCGATGTCGTCAAGAAGATGCTGGCCTGCGACGCCAAGGTAAACCTGAAGACGACGGAGGGCTGGTTTCCGCTGCACACCGCCGCCTATTACGGCCCCGCGGACATCATCGATCTTCTGGTCTCCAAAGGTGCTGACGTAAATGCGCGCGGCGATTACGATGGCTGGACGCCGTTGCACATGGCGACCCAGCAGCACGATCCGGCCGTCGTCAAGGCGTTGTTGAAGGATGGCGCCGACAAGACCATCAAGTCCACCACCGGCAAGACTGCCGCCGAAATGGCGACCGATCCCGCCATCGCGGCCTTGCTGAAGTAGCGCGCTGCCGTCGCGCGATCTCGGGCCAATGACCGGTGGGTGCGACACTTTCGGCCCGCCTCTGTTACTCGCGTTTTCCTTTCCTACATCTTTCTTGAATACATTGGCAGTTGCCGAATGCACCTTTTGCCGGTTATCGTGTCAGTGCGAAAATGGGAATATGCTCATGAACAGAACAAAGCGTCGTGCTCGCGCCATTGCAATCGCTCAGACCCGGGATAATGCTAAGCTCGTGGTCGCAAGATTTCTGATGCTCGCAACAGGCGTTACCGCTGCTTGCATCGCACTGCTGGCAGTACGCGGCTACTGATCAGCCGTTTCGGCCCTATTTCGACCGTCGCCTGACGGCGATTTTCTTCCGCGCGAAACACTTGGAGCGCAGGCTGTTTTTGAGCGTTTTCTTGAGCGCGACAAGCTGCGCTGGGCCTTATCTGAAAATTAATTAATCAGACCCACAATCTCCGACGATTTCATGGGGAGCTCTACTGCAAGTTGGAGCCGAAGCAATGATTGCTTCCTGACCGGTCTCGGGAAACCCCGCCTGCGCATATTTCAAGAACGATGGTTATACATCCGGTCAGCGCCGTGGCGGCGTCGATGGGGAGCGGTGTGAGAGGTTAGGGCCACAATGTTCATTGATAAGATACTGTCGCGTTTCAAGATCAAGACGAAGGTTCTCATATTCGTCCTGCCATTCGTCATCAGCATTTCCGCGGTTGGCCTCACCGGGCTCTATGCTTCCGGGCTTCTGCAGGGCCGTATGGAAATCTCCAACAGCGTGCTGCAATCGCTGACTGGCTTCAAGAACCTCTACGGCTCCATGGACGACTTCCTGCGCATCACCAACACGCAGCAGCGCGACAAGCTTTATGAGGATATCAAGTCGCAGCAGGGCGTGCTCAAAGCGACGCTCGGCCAGCTTGGTCAGGAGGCCGATGGCCGCAGCAATCTGAACGATGCGATCGCCAAGAACGCTGACATGGCCAATCTCGTTGGCAGATTGTGGTCGCTGCACGAGCAGGAGCTGTCGTTCCGCAAGACGATCGACGACGCACAGAGAGCGCTTATCAGTGCCCGCTTCAACGTCAACTTCAACAGCCAGCAGCTTGAAGATCGGATGCGGCAAGACCAGGCCGACGCGACTTCGACGCTGCGCTCCGCCGACCGCCTGCTGAAGGGCGGCGACCTGCTGGTTTCCGTGGCGGAGGATTTCAGCAAAGCCGCGACGCCGGCCGACAAGATGAAGCTTCTCAAGGATCGGCTGCCGGATCTGAACAAGGCCCAGCGCTCCATCGATCTCGCATTGCCGCAGAACCAGAAGAGCGTCGTCCAGTCCCTGATCGGCACGATCAAGGATCTGACGGCTGCCACCGAAAGCGCCGATGCGCCGACCGACGACAGCGTCGCCACTGTCGGACGTCTCCTCTCGCGCTTCCGCCAGACGTCGACCTACACGCAGCTGACGGCAACGCAGATGATGCGTCAGGCGACGACGACCTTCGTATCGCTCGACGCCCGCGTCGCGCAGACCAATTCCATCCTGCAGGATACGCGTCGTCTGCAGGATTCGATCTATTCGCTGCAGCTCGTCCTTGCCGAGTTCAACGCGAATACCAACAAGGACAACCTCGTCCGCCTGCGTCAGGAAATCTCCAAGCTCAACGGCGATATCGATACGCTGAACCAGAGCGCCCAGAGCATGGATTTTGCCGGCGATATCGATGCAGCCATTCGTCCATCGCTCAAGTCGATGGACGGTGCCGGCATCAAGCTGGTCGATGTTATCACGCAGCGGATCGGCGAATATGCAAGCGCCCGGCAGCAGCTTGATCAGGTATGGGGCCAGCTCACCGCATTTGCAGAGACGCAGAAGCAGAGTGCCGGCACGGAGCGTAACCAGGCAAACTACATCTCCATCCTGGCGACGGCTCTTGGCATCATCCTCTCGGTCGCCGGCGGCATCGCACTGGTTCTGACCCTGCAGCGCCCGATCGGCCAGATCACCGCCGCCATGCGCCGCATCGCCGATGGCATGCTGGAGACAGCAATCTCCGGCGAACAGCGGCATGACGAAATCGGCGACATGGCCCGCGCCCTCGGCATCTTCAAGGAAAACGCAATCTCGAAGATCCGCATCGAGGAACAGAGCGACGAGGAGCGTACGGCTGCCGAACACGAGCGCCAGCGCAACGACACCGAAAAGCGCGAGCTTGACCGGCAGATCGATTTTGCCGTCAGCGAACTGGCAGCCGGTCTCGAACGTCTCGCACAGGGCGACATCTCAGCCACGATCGAGACGCCCTTCATCGGTCGTCTCGAGCAGCTCCGCCAGGACTTCAACAGCTCGCTGTCACGCCTGCAGGAGACGCTGAGCCAGGTGCGCAGCAATGTCGAGATGATCCAGAGCAACGGCAACCAGATGGCTGCTTCCGCAGAGGATCTGTCGAAGCGCACGGAGCAGCAGGCGGCTTCGCTCGAACAGACCGCTGCCGCCGTCGAAGAAATCACGGTCACTGTTCGTTCCTCGGCCGAACGCGCCAAGGATGCGGACTCCATCGTGCGCGAAGCCAAGCGCAGTGCCGATGACAGTTCCGTCGTCGTCGGCAACGCCATCGACGCGATGGCGCGCATCGAAGACGCATCCCGCAAGATCGAGCAGATCATCGGCGTCATCGACGAGATCGCCTTCCAGACGAACCTGCTGGCGCTCAATGCCGGCATCGAAGCTGCCCGCGCCGGCGATGCCGGCAAGGGCTTCGCGGTCGTCGCCATGGAAGTGCGGGAACTTGCACAGCGTTCCGCTGCCGCCGCCAAGGAGATCAAGGGGCTGATCAACAAGTCGACCCAGGAAGTCAATTCCGGTTCGCAATTCGTGCAGGAGGCCGGGGCCGTCCTGGCGCAGATCAGCAGCCAGATCGTCACGATCAGCCAGCATGTGGAAGGCATTGCCCGCGCAAGCCACGATCAGGCGAGCGCACTGCAGGAAGTCAACGCTTCGGTCAACCACATGGATCAGATGACCCAGCAGAATGCCGGCATGGTCGAGGAAACCACGGCAGCAAGCCGCGAACTCGCCACCGAAGCCGATGCGCTTCTGCATCTCATCCTGCAGTTCAAGATCGATGCCGGCTACGCGGCGGGCTATACACGGCAAGAAGCGGCTTGATCGCAGCAGCCATTATCATCGCAGGCGGACTGGCGAATCTCTCGCCGGTCCGCCTTTTTCGTTGGCTTGCGAAGGGAGCATAACCCGGCGATCATCTTTCCGATCCAGATGAGAGGGGCGGGCGGATCCAGGCCGTAATCGCGGTAGAAAAGATCTTCATTTCTCCGCCATTGTTCTTCGCGTGCTTGGTTTTGCAATTCAATGGCCTTGGCCAAAGCGATGCTGTCCATCATGAGACATCTCCATGTTATGGGGCATCCCTTCAACTACACATCGGAATCTGCTTTATAAACACCCGTTTTCGCCCTATGCTTTTCATGCATGAAAAACACCGGTTGGGATTCCTATCAGCTTTTTCTCGATGTTGCCCGGGGAGGCGGGTTGACGGGCGCTGTCGCTTCGAGCGGCTTGAGCCCGGCGACGATCGGCCGACGCATGCTTGAGCTGGAAGGACAGATCGGCCGGCCGCTGTTCGAGCGCAGCCAGGCCGGCTATTCGCTGACCGGCGACGGCCAGGCACTGTTCGATCAGCTTTTGGAGATGGAGGCCGCCGCCCGCAAGGTGGATAGCTGGCAGCGCGATGCGCAGGGGGCTGCGATCGTACGCATCGCCGCCGGCACCTGGGTCGGCTGGCTGCTCAGCCAGAACATGCCGTCGATCTGCTCGGAGCGGGACCGCTTTCGCATCGACCTGCATCTCGGCGAACGTCGCGCCAGCCTCGCCCATCGCGAAAGCGATATCGGCATCCGCGCATTCGAGCCGGAGGAGGCCAATCTCGCTGCCATCAAGACCGGCGATGTCGCCTATGCTGCCTATCAGGCCCGCAACATGCGCTTTGCCGGGCCACAGCGTTGGATCGCGGTGGCGGAGGAGGAGGCCATCTCCGCCTATCTGCGCTGGCCGCATCAGAACAGGCGGGAGGAAATCGCCTTCACCGTCAGTCGGCCGCGATCGCTTCATGACCTGGTGCTCGCCGGATCGGGCATCGCCGTTCTGCCCTGTTTCGTCGGCGATCAGGAGCCGAGGCTGGGGCGGGTCGGCGAAGAGATCGCCTCTCTCCGTCATCGGCAATGGATCGTCATGAACGACGCAGATCGACATCGCAGGGAAATCCGCACCGTTGTCAACCGCATGGCCCGACTGCTGAAAAGCCACTCGGAGTTGTTTGCCGGCAAGCGGCCGACATATGCATGAGCTTTCGGCTCGGTGGTCTCCCTTGCTTGTACGAGGCTTCCATGCCGGTCGCCGACAAACCTGCGAAAGAGGGCAAGGCCATGCTTTTCCCCTTGTCGCGTTTCGATTTCCTTTCTAGTCTAACGGGAAAAACAGAGGGTTGGGTGTCGCCGCGATACCCTTGAACGAAGCAGGAGAGATTATGAAGTCCATGTTCGCTAAGCTTGCGGCAACGGCTTTCGCAGCCGTTTCGCTTGCAACGGTCGCTCACGCAGAAGACAAGGTCGTCAATATCTACAACTGGTCGGATTATATCGATGATTCGATCCTGTCCGATTTCACCAAGGAAACCGGCATCAAGGTCGTCTACGATACCTTCGACCAGAACGAGACGGTGGAAACCAAGCTTCTGGCTGGCAAGACCGGTTATGACATCGTCGTCCCGACGGCATATTTCCTGCAGCGCCAGATCAAGGCCGGGGTCTTCCAGAAGCTCGACAAATCCAAGCTGCCGAACATTACCAACATGTGGGATACGGTGCAGCAGCGCATCGCCACCTACGATCCCGGCAACCAGTACGCGATCGATTACATGTGGGGAACCAGCGGCGTCGGCTACAATGTCGACAAGGTGAAGCAGATTCTCGGCTCCGATGAGGCGCCTGACATCGACATCATCTTCGATCCCAAGCTCGCCGCCAAGTTCAAGGATTGCGGCATCTATATGCTGGACTCGCCGACCGACGTCATTCCGGCCGCCTTGCGCTATCTGGGCCTCGATCCGAATTCGACCAAGCAGGAAGACTTCAAGAAGGCCGAAGATCTCTTGACGTCGATCCGTCCCTTCGTTCGCAAGTTCCATTCCTCCGAATATATCAACGCGCTCGCCAACGGCGACATCTGCGTTGCCTTCGGCTATTCCGGCGACGTGCTACAGGCGCGCAACCGCGCCGCAGAAGCAAAGAACGGCGTGAAGATCAGCTATTCGATCCCCAAGAAGGGCGCGCAGATGTGGTTCGACGTCATGGCGGTCCCCGCCGACGCGCCGCATGTCGCCGAAGCCCATGCCTTCCTCAACTACATCATGAAGCCGGAAGTTATCGCCAAGGCCAGCAACTTCACCGCCTATGCCAACGGTAACAAGGCATCGCAGCAGTTCGTGAGCAAGGACGTGCTGGATGATCCGGCCGTTTATCCGACCGATACGGTCCGCGAGAAACTGTTCACGCTGACCCCTTGGGACTCGAAAACGCAGCGAGTGGCAACGCGCCTGTGGACAAAGGTCACCACGGGCCAATAATTCCAAGCGGCCCGGACGGCAACGTCCGGGCCTTTTCTTAAGAGGATAGCTTAAGAATCACGAGCGTGCCGGGAAGGGGAAGAGCCGGCGCCTCAGCATTTCCAGGAAAAGTGCGCAGCGGTTTTCCGTCCGGAATGCGGAAAGAAACAAAAAAGACGGAGCATTTCCGCGATTCGAAGAAAAGCGGAAATGCTCCAGGAAAGCCCGCCCGGGCGTCCATTTGGGGATAGATGATGAAGTCACTCGGCAATATCCGGCGTTCCTTTGCTCCGTGGACCGATCCTTCGGCCAAGCCGTACATTTCCTTCAAGAACGTGACGAAGACGTTCGGTGATTTCACCGCCGTCGACGACCTCTCCCTCGATATCTACAATCGTGAATTTTTCGCTCTTCTCGGCGCATCGGGTTGCGGCAAGTCTACGCTACTGCGCATGCTGGCAGGCTTCGAGCAGCCGACGACAGGCGAGATCGTGCTCGATGGCCAGGATCTTGCCGGCACGCCGCCCTATCGCCGCCCCGTCAACATGATGTTCCAGTCCTACGCGCTATTTCCTCATATGACGGTGGAAAAGAATATCGCCTTCGGCCTGCGGCAGGACGGCATGCCGAAAGCCGAGATCGAGGATCGCGTCGCCCAGATGCTGAAGCTCGTCAAGCTCGAGCAATTCGCCAAGCGCAAGCCCAACCAGCTTTCCGGCGGCCAGCGCCAGCGCGTGGCTCTGGCGCGCTCGCTCGCCAAGCGGCCGAAGGTGCTGCTGCTTGACGAGCCGCTCGGCGCTCTCGACAAGAAACTGCGCGAAGAGACGCAGTTCGAACTCATGGATCTGCAGCAGAGCCTGGGTCTCACCTTCGTCGTCGTCACCCACGACCAGGAAGAGGCGATGACCATGGCCGACCGCATCGCGGTCATGAGCCACGGCAAAGTAGTGCAGGTGGCGACGGCGGCGGAAATTTACGAGGCGCCCAATTGCCGTTTCGTGGCAGACTTCATCGGCGATGTGAACATACTCGACGGTAACGTCACCTCTGCGCAGTCCGGCATCGTCGAAATATCAGTCGATTCCGCCCTTACGCTGCGCACCGCCTCCAGCGACGCACCGGCCGCTGGAAGCCGCGCCAGCCTCGCCATCCGGCCGGAGAAGCTGAGGGTAACGCCACGCCCGCCCGCCAACGCCTCTGTCAATGCCACCGAGGGAGAAATCTGGGACATCGCCTATCTTGGCGACATGACCGTCTTCCACGTCAAGTTGAAAAGCGGACAGGTGCTCAAAGCCTCGTCGCTGAATGCGGTTCGCGTCGTGGAAGAACCCTTCGCCTACGACCAGAACGTCTGGGTGTCCTTCGACGAAAATGCCGGCGTGTTGCTGAAGGACTGATCATGAAAGCGCTCGGTCCCTCCATTTATCAGCGCCTTGTCATCATCGTTCCCTATGCTTGGCTGCTGATCTTCTTTCTTGCGCCCTTCCTCATCGTCTTCCGCATCTCGCTGGCGACGAAGGCGCTGTCCGTCCCCCCTTACGATCCGTCCTTCGCATGGGCGGACAGTTTCGGCGACTGGTGGGACAAGCTGCAGACCATGTCGTTCGACAACTACGTATGGCTGACCGGCGATCCGCTTTACATAAACGCCTACATTCAGAGCCTTCAGATCGCCGGCATCTCGACGCTGCTGACGCTGATCATCGCCTATCCCATCGCCTATGGTATGGCGCAAGCGCCGCGCACGATCCGTCCCACCTTGCTGATGCTGGTCATTCTGCCCTTCTGGACGAGCTTCCTGATCCGCGTCTATTCCTGGATGTCGATCCTCAGCACGACAGGCCTGCTGAACCAGTTGCTGATGGGCCTTGGCATCATCCACCAGCCGCTCGTCATCCTGAATACCAATACCGCCGTCTATATCGGCATGGTCTATTCCTATCTGCCCTTCATGGTGCTGCCGCTCTATTCCGCGCTGGAAAAGATGGACGGCACGCTGATCGAGGTGGCGCAGGATCTCGGCTGTACGCCGATCGGCGCCTTCTGGCGCGTCACCTTTCCGCTCTCCCTTCCCGGTGTCATCGCCGGCTGCATGCTGGTCTTCATTCCCGCTGTCGGCGAGTTCGTCATTCCCGACCTGCTCGGCGGCTCGGAAACCCTGATGATCGGCAAGGTGCTCTGGACAGAATTCTACAGCAACACCGACTGGCCGCTGGCCTCGGCGGTGGCGACCATCCTGCTTCTGGTGCTGGTGGTGCCCATCGTCTTCTTTCAGCATTTCCAGGCCAAGGCCGACGAGAAGGGGAGATAATCGATGATCCGCTGGTCTCGTTTCAATATCGTCTCGGTCACGCTCGGCTTGGCTTTCCTTTATTTGCCGATCCTGCTGCTGGTGATCTATTCCTTCAACGGCTCCCGGCTGGTGACGGTCTGGGGCGGTTTCTCGACGCAATGGTATGTGCACCTCTTCAGCAACGACACCATGCTGAGCGCCGCCTGGTTAACGGCGCGCATCGCCCTCCTGTCCGCGACCATCGCAACCGTGCTCGGCACGTTCGCGGCGCTGACCCTGGTGCGCTATACGCGCTTCCGCGGTCGCATCCTGTTTTCGGGCATGATCTATGCGCCGCTGGTCATGCCCGATGTCATCACCGGTCTCTCGCTGCTGCTGCTCTTCGTCACGTCAGGCGTCGATCGCGGCTTCTGGACGATCGTCATGGCGCATACCACGCTGACCATGTGCTTCGTCGCCGTCGTCGTGCAGTCGCGCCTGTTGAGCTTCGATCGCTCGATCGAGGAGGCGGCGATGGACCTCGGCGCGCCGCCCGTGCGCACCTTCTTCGAGGTGACGCTGCCGATCATCGCGCCGGCCGTATTCTCGGGCTGGGTTCTGGCTCTGACGCTTTCGCTCGACGATCTGGTGATCGCGACCTTCGCCTCCGGTGCCGGCGCCAAGACGCTGCCGATGCTGATCTATAGCCAGGTCAAGCTCGGCGTGACGCCGGAGATCAACGCCATCTGCACGATCCTGATCGGTGTCGTTGCCGTCGGTGTCATTTGTGCCTCGATCGCCACCAAGCGCCGCGAAGTGCAGCGTCAAAGGGACGAACAAGCAGCCGCCGCCGCGTGAGCGGCAGCGCTGGGCCGGCTTGACGGAAGAGCTATTGCTGCTGGGGTTTCTGCAGCAAAGTGGTAACAGGTGAAACGACCGGATCCGGCCAGCTGCCGCCAAGGAAGAAGGGCAGCATCGGCAGGTCGTCCGCATCGGACGGCGATGTCGCCTCGATCGCTCCCGACAGCGCCAGACCATTGCTGCGGAACGGAACAACACCGTTCAACGTGATGGTTTCGTTGCGGCCGGCGATGGTCGCGTTCTGCACTTCGGCGGATCCCTTGGCAAAGGTCGCATCGACATTGATGCTGTCGAAATTGAAGGCTGCGTCAGCGATATCGCTCATCCTGAAAAAGGCCTTTTGAGTGGCCAAGGACCTGAAAGACGAGAGATCGAACTCACGGAAGGATCCGGCTGATGACGCGAAATGCATCTTCCCGGCAACGTCCCCCAACCTGGCGACCCAGATCGGCCGGGTGGTGCTGAGTGCCAGATCCAGAGACCCGGCGGCCGTCATTGGCAGCGGCCCTGGCAGCTTGAGGCGGGTGAAGAGCCCGCCGAAATCGGCATTGCGGACCGATATCTGCAGCTTGCCGCCGCCGTCGAAATCACCCGGAGCGACCTCCAGATGCGCCGTCAGCGAGCCGCCCTCGAAGCCGCTATCAGCAATGTCGAACTTCGCTTTGCCGCCCGCGACCAGCAGGCTGGCGCCGATATTGTCGAACTGGAAGGGACCGAGCGCAGCCTTGTTGGAGGAGAGCCGCAAGTCGAGGTCGAGGCGCTGCAGCGGATTGCCGTTCAGGAGCGCATTGATGGCGGTCTCCGCGGCAAGGCGCATGGAAAAGGCGGCGAGGAACGGATTGAGGTTCATTTGGTCGAAGGCAAGCGTGCCGGAGACCTTCGGCTTTCCAGCCGTCGTGTAGTTCAGGTCCATGACGCCGGAAGCCGCGGAGTCGTTGACCTTGAAGCTGAGATTGTTGAAGCGCAGGCCTTTGTCGATCGCCGTCACATCGGCGTTGAGTGAGACGTTCTTGAGCGCATCGGCGGCGGGGAGGCGCTGGCCACTCCATGCCAGGAAGGTGGGAACGTTCGGTACGCTGAGCTCGAGATTGCCCGAAAGCGTCGAAAGGTCCGAAATGCTGGTAACCCCGGTATAGGCCCAGCTGATCACCGGCGAGGAAAAGCTGGTCTTGGCGTCGACGTTCTTGCCGGCAAAGAACAGCAGCGGTTGCGCCGAGTCGAAGTTGAGCTTGATATCCTGGTCGTTGAGACGGGCAAGGATGACGGCGGTCATTCGCTGCGAGAGCCGCGGCCAGGAAATGTCGGCATTGACGCCGGTCATCTTGTAGACGTTGCCGCTGCGGTCATCCGTCATCTCGACGCTACCGTCTTCAATGGTCAGCATACCGATCGCTGCATCCTGATCCTTTCGCATCGGCATGGCTTGGCCGGAGGAACTCTCCACCTGTTCGATCGCTTTCGACAGGCGGCCCTCATTGGTCCAGTCGATCAGCCCGTTCTCGTCGCGACGGATGTAGAGCACGGGTCGAACGAAGTGGAACTCGTGAAAATGTGCATGTCCACGGATAGCGGGCAGCAGCGAGAAGTCCGCAGAGAGACTATCGACATGGCCCAGCACTTTGCCGTTCTTTGCCGGTTCGCGGATGGTGACCTGATTGAGCGTTATGCGCGGCGTCGGCCAGAAGTCCAGCGTGGGATCGCCCTCGATCTGGGCTCTGTATCCCGTCCATTCCGAAAGCGCCCTCTCGATGCCGGAGCGCACGATCCCGCTGGAGATGAGGAAAGGAGCGGTAGCCCTGAAAACGACAAAGACGATCAGGAGGGTCAGAAGAACGATGCCGGTTGTCCGGGCAACGGCCGGCAACCATTGCGAGGCCGATCGCATCGTCAAACGCCACTTGTTGTTTCTCGACGCTCTCATATCCCGTGGAGACTCTCAAACTGATAGGGATGATGTGCCTATGCTTGCCGGATATAGGAAATGTTTGTCGGATGCAAACGTCGCAGGTTGGAAAGCCACATGACTCCGTGACTTTATAATGCGTTGCAGCATTGCTATATACTGGGAAAAACAGGGGAGAGAAATATGCAGGATCAGCAGCCGCTCTGGACGCCATCGGAAGAAGCACGCCGCCAAAGCCCGATGTTTGCCTTCATGCAGCAATGCAACCACCATTTTAACCTGTCGCTATCCGATTTCGCCGGCCTTCACGCCTGGTCGGTGGCCGATCGCGAGAATTTCTGGACGGCAGTTTGGGATTTCTGCGACATCAGGGGCGAACGCGGCGAGCGGGCGCTGATCAATGGCGACCTTATGCTGGAGGCACGCTTCTTTCCCGATGCGCAATTGAACTTCGCCGAAAACCTGCTGTCGCGAAGCGGCGGGGGCGATGCGCTGGTATTCTGGGGCGAGGATAAGGTCCGTGATCGCTGGTCATGGGATCGTTTGGCCGCCACGGTGTCGCGCCTGCAGCAGGCTTATCGGGCTGAAGGTATCGGCAAGGGCGATCGGGTGGCGGCAATGATGCCGAATATGCCCGAAACCATCGCCTGCATGCTGGCCGCCGCATCGATCGGCGCGATCTGGTCCTCCTGTTCTCCGGATTTCGGCGAGCAGGGCGTCATGGATCGCTTCGGGCAGATCGAACCGAAGCTGTTCATCGCCTGCAGTGGCTATTGGTATAGCGGCAAGCTGCAGGATGTCGGGGCAAAGGTCAGCGCCATCGCGCAGCGTCTGAATGTGCCGACCCTTGTCGTGCCCTATGCCGGCAGCGCCGATGCGGTGGTGGCGGCAACACCTGGCGCACGGACATTGACCGATTTTATTGCACCTTTCGAGGCGAAAGCCGTCGAGTTCGTTGCAGTGCCTTTCTCCCATCCGCTGTTCATCCTGTTTTCCTCCGGCACGACAGGCGTTCCCAAATGCATCGTACATTCGACGGGCGGCGCGCTGCTGCAGCTGATCAAGGAACATCGCCTGCATTGCGGCGTCGTACCCGGTGAAAAGGTCTTCTACTTCACCACCTGCGGCTGGATGATGTGGAACTGGCTGGTGACCGGCCTTGCCGCCGGCGCGACGCTTTGCCTTTATGACGGGTCGCCCTTTGCTCCCAGCGGCAATATCCTGTTCGATTATGCGCAGGAAGAGAAATTCGCAGTGTTCGGCACCTCGGCCAAATATATCGACGCCGTGCATAAGAGCGGCCTCACGCCGAAGACATCGCATGATCTCTCGAGCCTGCGGCTGATGACCTCCACCGGCTCGCCGCTGTCGCCCGAGGGCTTCACGTTTGTCTATGAAGGCATCAAGGACGATATCCAGCTCGCTTCCATTTCCGGCGGCACCGATATCGTTTCCTGCTTCGTGCTGGGCAACCCGCTGCAGCCGGTCTGGCGCGGCGAGATCCAGGGACCGGGTCTCGGCCTTGCCGTCGATGTCTGGAATGACGAAGGCAAGCCGGTGCGCGGCGAAAAGGGCGAGCTTGTCTGCACCAAGGCTTTCCCTTCCATGCCGATCATGTTCTGGAACGATCCGGAACGCGCCAAATATCGTGCCGCCTATTTCGAGCGCTTCGACAATATCTGGTGCCACGGCGATTTCGCCGAATGGACTGTTCATGGCGGCCTCGTCATTCACGGCCGCTCGGATGCGACGCTCAATCCCGGCGGCGTGCGCATCGGGACGGCCGAGATCTACAATCAGGTCGAGCAGATCCCCGAAGTTCTGGAAGCTCTGTGCATCGGCCAGGACTGGGATGACGATGTTCGCGTCGTGCTGTTCGTCCGCCTGGCTCCTGGTGCCTCGCTGACCGAAGATCTGGTGAAGACAATGAAGACCCGCATCCGCACCGGCGCTTCGCCGCGCCACGTCCCGGCCAAGATCATCGCGGTCGCCGATATTCCGCGCACGAAATCCGGCAAGATCGTCGAGCTTGCGGTGCGTGATGTTGTGCACGGGCGGCCCGTCAAGAACAAGGAGGCGCTCGCCAATCCGGAGGCGCTGGATCTATTCGCCGGGCTGGAAGAACTGAAAAGCTGAGATGCACCCTAAAATTGAGGGGCAAACGATGACCTCCGTTTGGTAACCTTGCGTTAGGAAAGATTGGTCAAAGGTAAAGGCCAACTTGAGACCGTTCGCATACGTCAGCAGCGGATTGGAGCTGGTTCTGGCTCCCGAAACATGAAGTTCACCGACTCGAGCTTTCTTTTGACAGCACCATTCTCAAAGGCAGCGCGGTTCGCTGCCTTTTTTTCGTTCTGGCTGATACAAATACGCGGCCGCTCTGTACATTGGCCTGCCGACCAAGTATGTGCAGGCTTGAAGAAGAGGCCTGCGACGTGCGGGCCACGATGATCGCCGCCTTTTGGCGGGCGAAGAATTCCGAAAGACAGACTATGACTGAATTCGAAGGCATCGTTCCTGCGATTGCCCAGGCTTTGGCGAAGCGCGGTTATGAAACGCTGACGCCGGTACAGAAAGCCATGCTCGATCCCGGCCTTGCCGGGAAGGATGCCCTCGTGTCGGCGCAGACCGGCTCGGGCAAGACGGTTGCCTTCGGCCTGGCGCTGGCGCCCGGACTGCTCGATGGTTCGGAGCGCTTCGGTCCGGCCGGTGCACCTCTGGCCTTGGCGATCGCGCCGACCCGCGAACTGGCGCTTCAGGTGCAGCGCGAGCTGGAATGGCTCTACGGGCTGACCGGCGCGACGATCGCTTCCTGCGTCGGCGGCATGGATATGCGCACGGAACGGCGGACGCTCGAGCGCGGCGCTCACATCGTCGTCGGCACGCCCGGCCGTCTCTGCGATCACATCCGCCGCAATTCGCTCGATATTTCGCAATTGCGCGCCGTCGTGCTCGATGAGGCCGACGAAATGCTCGATCTCGGTTTCCGCGAGGATCTGGAATTCATTCTGGAAGCCTCGCCCTCCGAGCGCCGCACCTTGATGTTCTCCGCGACCGTGCCGCGCTCCATCGCCAAGCTCGCCGAAAACTACCAGCGCGATGCCGTTCGCATCGCCACCGCTTCCGAAGCCAAGCAGCATGTCGATATCGACTATCGCGCGCTGACCGTGGTGCCGAGCGACAAGGAAAACGCCATCATCAACGTGCTGCGCTATTATG
Organism: Martinezella miluonensis; assembly: GCF_900094545.1. Classification (GTDB taxonomy): domain Bacteria; phylum Pseudomonadota; class Alphaproteobacteria; order Rhizobiales; family Rhizobiaceae; genus Rhizobium; species Rhizobium miluonense. Next base: position 50,302 of record NZ_FMAH01000020.1, on the reverse strand, counting down.
AGGCGCGCAACGCCATCGTCTTCTGCTCGACGCGCGCTGCCGTCAATCATCTGACGGCGCGGTTCAACAATCGCGGCTTTTCGGTCGTCGCTCTGTCGGGCGAGCTCAGCCAGAACGAGCGCACCCACGCTCTTCAGGCCATGCGCGATGGCCGTGCCCGCGTCTGCATCGCAACTGATGTCGCGGCTCGCGGCATCGATCTACCGGGTCTGGAGCTGGTCGTCCATGCGGACTTGCCGACCAATCCGGACACGCTGCTTCATCGCAGCGGCCGCACCGGTCGCGCCGGCAACAAGGGCGTCAGCGCCCTCATCGTGCCGCTCAGCGCCCGCCGCCGCACCGAGCGCCTGCTGGAAGCCGCCCGCATTCGCGCTACCTGGGCAAAGCCGCCGTCTGCCGACGAAGTGAGCCAGCGTGACGACGAACGTCTTCTCGCCGATCCGGTCTTCACGGCCGCGCTTGCCGAAGACGAAAAGTCCATCGTCCAGCAACTGCTGGAGCGCCACGGCGCCGAGCAGGTTGCCGCCGCATTCCTGCGGCAGTACCGGGCCGGCCACTCCGCGCCCGAAGATCTGCAGGATGTGCCGGCGGAGGGCGAGCGCAGGAAGCCTCGCCGGGATGATTTCCCGGTCACTCCCCGCGATGATGGCCCATCTGGCGGACGGAACGATTTCACCGATGGCGTCTGGGTGTCGCTCTCTGTGGGGCGCAAGCAGAATGCCGAGCCGCGCTGGCTGATCCCGATGCTCTGCCGCAACGGCAACCTGACCAAGCGCGACATCGGCGCCATCAAGATGCAGCCGGAGGAAACCTTCGTCGAGTTTTCACAGGAAGGTGCCGAGCGCTTCCTCTCCGCCATCGGCCCGGACAAGACGCTGGAACGCGGCATCCGCGTCAAGCCGCTCGCCGGCGTGCCGGATTTTTCGCAAGCAAAGCGCGAAGGGGCTTTCGAGAAAAAGAAGCCCTTCGCCGACAAGGGACCCCGCTCGCAGGAGGGCGGCAAGCCGAAGTGGAAATCCGATCGCAAACCGGAACGGACACAGGCGGGCGAGGGCGGCATTTCCGAACGCTCCGATAAGAAGCCCTGGGCAAAGAAACCAGGCAAGCCGAGCTTCACCAAGAACGATGGTCCCCCCAAGGGCGGCAAACCCAATTCCCGGGCCGCTCGCAAGGGTGCGAAGTCACGAGGCGAATGATCTCAACGCCGCGCTCGCAAGAAGGCGCGGCTCTGCGATCTGAGGTTTCAATATCCAGGCAAATTCACATTTCGCGACAAGGGATTTGACGTCGTGTCCGATCTGGGATCGGCGACAATCCCATGGTCAACTGTGACCGAGATTTGGGAGCGTCCGGCCCATCGGATGATATTTACCGCTCCGAGCCAGTTCCTGACGCTCCCCGTTGAAATGCTCTCGGCAACCGACCGGGATTTTCTGCGATCGAAAGTGCCCGCCATACGTTAGCTAAAGCCTGGGTCCAGCGCTGTATCATGCGCCATCATTCGGCGAAGAGGTTCGCGGCCATATGATCCACGAAGGCGCGAACCTTTGGCGATAGATACCGATTGGTCGGCCAGAGGACGCGAAATGTTCCCGTATCGGCCAGATAGTCGGTCAGCAGCGAAACCAGTTTCCCTTGTGCGATCTCCGACGCCACCGCAAACGGGGGAAGGCATGTGATTCCGAAGGAGCGCTCCGCAAGGTAGATCAGTGGTTCCAGCGTGCTTGCAACGGTGGTCACCGGCAGGTCGAGCTTCATCTCGCCCTCTTCGCGAACCAATGGCCATGGCTCGAGCCTTCCCGAGTTTGCGAAGCGGTGGTGAAGGCAGCGATGCCGGAGCAGATCCTCCGGAACCTTCGGATGGCCATGAGCCTTGAGATAGTCCGGCGAGGCGACGACCTTGTACTTGAAGGTGCCGAGCTTGCGGCTCATCAGGCGGGTGTCTCTGACCTCGCCCGTGCGGATGACGGCGTCGAACCCTTCTTCGATGACATCGACGAGGCGATCCGTGAAATCGAGATCGAGATTGATCTCCGGATAAGCCGTCATGAAGGCCGATAATGTCGGCATCAGCAGCATGCCGGCCAGAGGAAGGCTCACGCGCAGCTGTCCGCGCGGCACGGCCTGCGAGCTGGATAGCTTGGACTGCGCTTCCTCATATTCCGATTGAATGCGCCGACACGTCTCCAGGAAAAAGCTGCCTTCTTCTGTCAGGGCCATGCTGCGGGTCGAGCGATTGAACAATCGCACGCCCAACTCGTCCTCGAGGCGGCCAATGGCTTTGCCCACGGCGGAACCTGAAATGCCGAGGCGATGTCCGGCCGCGACGAAACTCCCGACCTCGGCGACCTGGATAAAGATGCCGAGCGTTCCAAGCTTATCCATGTCTGCCTATTCTGGAATTTTTATCCGATATGTTGAGAATACAGGCTACTTTATCCGCTATCTCTCGCCGGATATCCAGAGGTCGCCGCGGCTGAACAGCGCGAGCTTCAGATGGAGAGACTCATGGAAACGAAACATATCGCCAGCTTTGCGGGTTCTCCCGCTCCTACGACCTTTATCGTCAACGTCATCCACGCTCATCCCGGAAAGCAGGAGGAAGCCTTCGCCATCATTCAGGATGTTGTGCATTACGTCGCGGAACGAAAGGAAGGCTTCCTCTGGAGCAGCCTTGCGAAAAGCTCGGATGGTCAGACGGTCGTCAACATCGAGGCCATCCAGGATGCCGGCAATGTCGGCGAGTTCTTTTCCGATCCGCATTTCGTCGAAAAATTCCGGAAACTGGACACCGTCTCGAAGAGCGAGTTCCACACCTACACGGTCGGCGATCTGGTCTTGCCCAAGCGCGCCTAAGCGGCATGGCCGGCTTTGCCTCTGAAAGGAAGATGCCGGGCGGGCAGCCGTCCGGCAGGGGATACTGCCCCTGTCGGACCTAGTGGCGCCTGTACCCAGCGGTTTGGCTGCGATCTGAGAGAGGCTCTCCTCGTGGCGTGTCGTCTTCGGGAGAGCCTCATTTGCAGATGTCACGCAGCTGAAGCAGAATGCCATTCTCGAACAGGCAGAGGATTGCATTCTACATTCATGCTGATCGGCTCATGTCATTGCGGCAGGACAAGTTGGACCCTTACGGGCGATCCGGGCTCGATCACGGCCTGCAACTGCACGCTCTGCCGACGCTACGGTGCGCTATGGGCCTATGACTATGAAGGGGAGCGGATCTTGCTCAGCGGGCCAACCGCGTCTTACACGCGGGCCGCCGAGAAGGAGCCGTCTCTCGAAATATTGTTCTGCCCAACCTGCGCCTGCGTCTTAAGCTGGCGCGGCCTGCATCTGGAAAAGGATGGCCGCCGGCGCATGGCGGTCAATCTGCGGCTTGCGCCGCCGGATCTCGTCTATGACCTGCCCATCGATCGCTTCGATGGTCTGGACACGTTCGAAGATCTTCCGTCGGACGGAAAATGCGTGCGTGATCTCTGGTTCTGAGAGTTGACGACCGTGGGCGAGCGCCCGGCAGCGGATGCTGCCGAACCGAAAACGTCCCTTAGTTCGCCAGCACCCGCGGCGACGGGAAGGTGACTTCCACCAGCGTGCCCTCGTTCGGCGCGGAGTTGATCGAGAAGGTTGCGCGGTTGGCGTCGACCATCGCCTTGGTCAGCGGCAGGCCGAGGCCGGTGCCGTCGCCGCGCTTGCGGGAATTGGTCGAGACCTGCCGGAAGGGTTTCATCGCCTGCTCGAGTTCCGAGCGCGTCATGCCGACGCCGGTATCTCTGATGCGCAGGACGACACTGCCATTACCTTCATAGGACGTGGACACCACGATCTGGCCGCCCGACGGCGTGAAGCGGATGGCGTTCGAGAGGATGTTGAGTGCGATCTGCTTGATCGAGCGCAGGTCGGCGACGACATTCGGCACGGCCTGCGACAGCGCCGTGCGGATGATGACACGCTGGCTGTTGGCCTGCGGCTGCACCAGCGACACGGCCTCCGTAATCGCCTCGTTGAGGCCGACGGATGCGAAATCCAGATCCATCTCGCCGGCTTCGATCTTGGAGATATCAAGCAGGTCGTTGACGATATCGAGCACATGCCGTCCGGAGCGGCCGATATCGGTCGCATATTCGATGTAACGCGAATGGCCGATCGGCCCGAAGCGTTCGCCGGCCATCATGTCGGAGAAACCGATGATGGCGTTGAGCGGCGTGCGGATCTCGTGGCTGACGCGAGCGAGAAAATCCGTCTTGTGGGCATTGGCGGTTTCGGCGGCGCGCTTGGCGTTGCGCAGCTCCTCCTCGGTCCGCTTCCATTGCGTGATGTCGCGGATCACGGCGCAATAGCCGTTGGAGGAGTTGAGCTGACCCATGGTCATGAACAGCGGCAGGAAGCCCCCGGACGCCTCCCGACCGATCACTTCGCGGCCGTCGTTGAGCACGCTGGCAACGCCATGGCCGGAGAGGCCGCCGAGATAATCGAGCACCGCCTTCTGGCTTTCATGCGCAAACAGCATGACGAAGGGTTTGCCGCGGATCTCCTGGTCGTCATAGTTGAAGAGCGCGCTTGCCGAGCGGTTCATCGAGCGGATCTCGCCATCCTGGCCGACGATGATCACACCGTCGGTCGCCGTTTCCAGCGTCGAGCGCAGTTCCTCTATCTCCACCTGCAGCTTGCCGACCTTTTCGAGGATGCGTTCGGGCCGCCCTTCCTCGGAGACAGGTTGTGGCGGCGGGGCAGGCGGCTCGCTCTTCTCCACGGGCATCAGCGCCAGCATCAGGGCTGTGCCGTCTTCCCAGCGGATCGATTGCAGCCGCGCGGTGACCGGCACCAGCGCATCGTCGGCGCGCACCACCATCATCGTGCCCGGCTGTTCGGTCTTGCCTTCCAGATCGTTGCGCTGCAGCAGCGCATCCAGCCCACCGACCTGCTCGAGATCCGGCAGGTTCTCATAGCCAGTCAGTCGCAGGAATTCCGGATTGCCGTGGATCAGCCGGTCGCCGGCGTGGACGAGGATGGCGAGCGGCAGCTGATCGATGATATCGGACGACAGCCCCGTGCGCATCTTCACGCGCGGCGGAATGGCGGTGTTGAGCACATCGATAGGATCGAAATCCTCTTCCGGCTCGGCGGAGGAGACCGTCGCCTCAAAAGGAGAACCGGCATCCGCGACTGCTTCGCCGCTCGCCTCCTGCACCTGGGAAGGCTCAGCAACGGGCTCGGATGGAGAGGCGTCGGTATTCGACGCCGCGTTTTCCTGCCTGGTGTCGGCGTCGTCGTTTCCGATCGCCGTTTCGCTCGTGTCGGAAAGAATTTCGTCGGCCGCATTTGCTTGCGGGGCGGCATCGACATGTCTTTCGGCGGGTTCTGCCGTGGGTTGCTCGACAGGCGGCTCCGTGCGCTTGCCAAAAGGTTCGAGCTGCCGGGCGATTTCCCGGAAGGCCGCTTGTTCGCTGAGCGAAAGGCTTGCCTGCGCCAATGTCCGATGTTCGTGCAGACGGATGATCTTGTCTGTTTGCCGGCGGTTCGGCGTCTCGACGATATGCAAGGCGGGCGGTTCCGCGCTTGCAGTGGGAGCGTCTTTGGTGGTTGCTTGCTCGTTGCTTCCCGCTGCGGCGGAATCGTCCGGCTCGGAGCTGTGCTGGTCGCTCGCGGCTGCTTCCGCTTCGCCCGCCTGGTCGCTAGTCGTGGCTTCGGCATCCCAGCTTTCCTGCGCGTCCAGCGTCATGCCGCGCTTCATCGGATCTTCGATGGCATCCGCCAGGCGGACGACGCCGAAGCCTCTGAAGCCGTCGAATTCGCGGCTGCGGGTATAGGTCGGCAGGGCAGCCAGGTCGACCGGTACCATCAGGCCCGTGCCCTCCACCGGCCAATAGATCGTCCGGCCCGACCAGGTGTCGCGCCGTGCCAGCAGTTCCGTGATCTTGCCATCCGGATCGAGATTGAAGCGCGCGGCGACATCCGCGAAGGCATTGCCTGCAATTTGCGCCGCATGTGGTCCCACAGCATCGGCGAATTCGCGCGAAACCTCGCTGAAGCGGCCAGCAGCATCGATCTTCCATACGAACCGGGTCGCACGGCCGTTGCGCTTGAAGAGGAAGCCTTCGCCATCAGTGCTATCGGCAGAGACGGCTTCAGATTGGATTTGTTCCGGGCTTGCTTCCATGTGAGCATTGGCGAGGTGTTCTTCGCCAGCCGCCGCGGTCTCCGCCTCTTGCTCTTCAACAGGCGTGGCTTCTTCAACCGCAGCATCATTGGGAGCATCCATCAAAGTCGGAATTGGTACATGCTCGCCTGCCTCATGGCTAATCGGCGTCGCATCGGGCTCCTCATCCGCACTATATTCCGTCGTCTCGTCCAGCTCCTCGATATGGGCGACGGCATCGATGACATCGCTGAAGGGTGCGGACGGTGCGGGTTGCGGTGTTTCGTCGGCGGCTGCCGCTTCGAGCTCTGCCCGGGTCTCTTCCGCCTGCGGTTCGGCGGCGGCGGGCGCTGCCTCATCTGCAAGGCTTTCCGTCGGATCGAGATGGCCAAGGACCGTCTCGACGACGAACAGCAGATGCAGCGCCGGTATTTCCGAGAGCTTGCCGATGGCGGCGGGCAGGTAGCCGCGACCGGTCGAGATCGGCCGCTTGATCAGCCGGTCCGACTGCGCGCCGGCCATGGTCGTCAGCATTCGTGCCGTCTGCGGCGTGATGTCGAGCATGCGGAAACGCTCGGACGCCGCGACGATTTCGCCATCGCGGCCGATGACGGCCATATGCGTGTCGGGATCGTCGAATCCGTCGATCATGCGCTTGGCGCATTCGGAGGTGGCCATCGGTTTGGATGAGACCGGCGAGGAAAACAGGATCGCTTCTTCGCCTGCCTGGATGCGGATGCGCTCGACCGCTGCGTTTACCACAGAACGCTGGAATCCGGAGGCCATGCGGATGAGGAATGTGCGCTGATCGCCGACCGTGCCAAGGCCGCGCGCCGTCGCCTCGATCTGGCGGAACGAAACGTCGCCGGGCTTCGGCCCCTGGTCGAGGAAATCGTAGATGACGTCATAGCCGAAGAGGTTGGCGCCGGCGCCATTGGCCCACAATACGCGATCCATCCCGGTCGAAAACATGACCATGGCCTCGCCGCGGGCAAAGCGCTCCCGAACGCGCGGATGCACGGCAATGTCAATGAACGGATATTGAATTGCGGGCATATTCCAACCTGTTTTGCGGGCGTGACCGCCTCTCGTGTTTAACGGTTTATTAATAACCGCGACCCGCATTCGGGTCCAGCAAAGGCCCGATCTTTCGGCCGGAAAGGTTAACGTGTTGTGCGATGCAAAAAATATGTTGCACTGCACAAATCTTTATATTATATAAGCCTCACACAGGTTCACGAAGGGCGCCTCCGAGAGGGCCCACATAGGAGCGTAATCATGGCTACTGTAAAGAAAGACGACGTTTTTTCAACGGCTGCATTCGATCCGTCCAAGCTCTCCGAATCCTTCCGCGACTTTGCGGAAAAGGGCGCGGCCCAGTCCAAGGAAGCTTTCGCCAAGCTGAAGACCGCGACCGAGGAAGCCGGCAAGACGGTTGAAGCAACCGTACAGACCGCACAGGCCGGCTCTGTCGAAATCGGCCTCAAGGCCATCGACGTTCTGCGCACCAACGCCGAAAGCTCGCTGGCGCATATGGAAGCTCTGCTTCGCGTCAAGTCGGTCGCCGAACTCTTCGAACTTCAGACCGCTTTCATCCGCAAGCAGGCCGAAGTCACCGTAGAGCAGGCCAAGTCCATTCAGGAAACCACCAAGAAGGTTGCCGAAAAGCTGGTAAAGCCGGCCAAGGACGCCGCTGAAAAGGCAATGACTTCCTTCAAGGCCTAATCTTTTCGAAATACGCCTCTCAAGGTACGAATGTCCCGCCTCCAGCTTAGAGCCTGGGGGCGGGACTTTTCGTTCCGGGCGTGGGATGTGCGTGCTTTGATCCGTATCCCGCGGCGCATCTTCATTTGGATATCTGCAAAGCTTTTTTATATTGCGGGGAGATAGGACTTGAAATAATTTCAAAGTCCTCGTATGTCACCCCCGTTCGCGGCGACGCGAGCATGTGCGGTTGTAGCTCAGTTGGTTAGAGCGCAGGTTTGTGGCACCTGAGGTCGGAGGTTCGAGACCCCCCAACCGTACCATTCAATTCCCCGTAAATATCTGAGGTCATTCTGATCTAAGCGACATTAAAGTCGCCGCGTCGGGCACAAGACCGCCGTTCGGTCTGAATGATGGAATTCATCGCAGTTGAATGGGGAAGCCCGCAGCGCGGAGTACGGCCGTGACATAGGCTTTGGCATCCATGGCATGATCATCGCCGGGATAGGCCAGGAGCCGATAGGAGATGGCACCGCTAAGCAAATCCTGCATGAGTTCGGGGTCTAGGCTTTGGTCGATCTCGTGGTTTTGCTGGGCCTGCCGAATGATAAGGCTGAAGGCCTTTCGCCGCGGCTCCACGATTGTCGACCAGTAGAGGTGCTTGATCTCCGCTTCCTGGTCACTCAGTGCGAAGAGCTGGCGCAGGAGATTGCGGGCGAAGGGATCGGAAAAAGCCGCCGCCGTCTGATCCACGAAAATCTCAAGAATCTCGCCAAGCGGTCGACTTGCCCAATCTTCAAGTCCGCTCTCGGCTCTGGCCCGATATCCCAGCAGTGCGGAGGTCACCAGGGCCTCACGCGTGGCCCAGCGGCGATACAGCGCCGTGCGGCTGACGCCGGCCCGTTTTGCGACCTGATCGAAGCTCACCGCCGCCAGCCCGCCTTCCGCAAACAAGGCTAGGGCCGTCGCCTGTAACTCCTGATCGATCGTCTCATCCCGGGGCCTGCCGCCACTCAAAATTGCCACTCCACTTGCCAATCTCCCAATTACGATACATAAGTGTATCGTAATTGGGAGATGCCAGTAATGTCACATCCTATCTTTGACACGGCGATCACCGTCTTTGTAAGTGCCTTCGGCCTGTATGCGCTGATCAAGTTCGCTTTCTTCTTCGTGCTGAGCTACGCCGCTAGGCGCAAGCTTCTCGACAAGGCCTATGCCGGACGCGCCTACGCGACCAGCGGCTCCGACATCGCATCGCTCGTCATTGCGATCGCCATGTCGATCGCGCTATTGGTGCGCAGCGCCGAGCCCATCACCTTCCTCGGCGGTCTTTTGGCTGGCGGAACCCTGATCCAGCTCTATTTCCATGCCTTCCATGCGCCTGTATCCCGTGAACACGATGCGCCGGAGCCTCGCTCCCCACTTAAAATCATGTCCTATGCCATTCAGTCAGCGCCCTGGCGACCTTGGAAAGAGCTGCTTACCTACGCGGCGTTGGTGGTCGCCTGTATGTCGCTCTATTGGCTTGGCTGAATTTAGAGCATTTCCAGGAAAAGTGCGCAGCGGTTTTCCGTCCGGAATGCGTAAGGAAACAAGAAGATAGAGCGTTTTCGCGATTCGAAGAAAAGCGGAAATGCTCTGGCCGCTCTTCTGTCTTCAGAGGCGGACACAATGACCGCCTGAAAAAAATGCGAACGGAAATGGCCGAGGGTCGCTACACGCACCCCGGCCATTCCAGCCTATTTCTGGAAGTCGTACTTCATAACGAGCTCGCCACCTATGACGTCGTCGGTCATCCGAAATCCGACATGCTCATAAAGCCGGCGAGCCTTTTCGTTCTCGGGATGCACGCCAAGTACGACACATGGGCATCCGGGGATTTCCGATAGCAGCTTGACGATCTGGATCAGCGCAGCTCGACCATATCCACGACCCTGGAAGCGGCCGTCGATCATGAGGCGATAGATCCAATAGTTCCCGTCATCTTCATCGAGCGCGTACATGGCGAATCCCACCGGCTCGCCTGCGGCTCGGATGATGAGAGGAACGCAGGCAGGATTCTCCTCCGCTTCTTCAAGCGATTCCTCGTTACTGGCCAGATAGGATGTCTGGTAATCATGCGGGCGCAATAAGAGCACCTGCTGGCAGTCTTCGCGCGCAACGTGTTCAAGGGTAACGGCGGCAAGGTTTGCAGCGTGAAGCTGCTGGTTCTGTTTTGGATGCATTTTTTCGAATGGCGCTCGAACGGCGCCCCTATATTCGAGAGGAAGGTTGGGTCGGAAGACATACAGCAACCATCACGCAGACTTTAGCCGCGCGTTGAAAAACAGAGTTGCTATGCGGTTCCGATGTGCGTTGGTCCGGTAAGGCCTAGCGCTTGAGGCCAAGCCCGCTGCCGGAGTGTGCGGCTGATTCATACGTTTCGAACATCTGCGCACCTCCCTCGTTTGTTTGATGTGCAACCATTATGCTACATGCCGATCTTTGACAAGCATGGCGAGCCTTGATTCTTTGTGGCAAGCCGCAACACCGCTTTGATATGCAGCAGGACGCTATCACCCTCCAGCTGCCGATGTCCTTGGCTTTGATCCCTATTTCTTGTCTTGGGGCTTCTTCGACACATGGCCGGGCGAAATCGGGTCGCTGGCGGGAAAGGTCTCTTCCAGCGCTTCCTCCAGATAGTCGTCCTGCTCCTTGTGCTCTTTTTCGTTGAGCTTCTGCTGCTTCTTGTCGCTCATCGTCCTGGCTCCCTGATCTCTGTCTGAAATACTAGGCTTCGCTCGCCCTTTGTCCAGCATTAGAGGGAGAATGGCCAAGCGTGTGAGCGGCGGATGACGGCCAGGTTTGCCCGCATGCGGAAGCCGCCGATCGAGGAACTGCAGCCGGATGGGCTGCCGGACGAGTTTCCCGTTCCCAACCCGGATGAAAACGACGAGCCGCCGAAACAGATAGGATGGGCAAAAATGCCTAGAAAAACATCCGCCGTTCTTCGCTGACCAGCTCCTGCAGAAAGTCGGCGACAGTGCGCACGCGCACGAGATCGCGGGCGCTCTCGTGATAAGTCGTCCAGTAGGCGCGCTTGATGGAGACATCGGGCAGGATGCGGGTCAGCTCCGGAAATTGTCTGGCAATATAGTCGTGCAGGATGCCGATGCCAGCGCCGGAGCGGACGGCTTCCGTCTGGCCGATGGAGGTGGAGATCTCGAACGAGGCGTCCCAGCTGCGCATGATCTCGCCGGAAAAATTCAGCGAGGCCGTGAAGATGAGATCTTCGACGTAGCCGACGCGCGGATGCAGCTTCAGCGCCTCGACGCTGTCAGGCAATCCGGCCTGCTCCAGATAAGCTTTCGAGGCATAAAGGCCGAGCGTGTAGTCCGTCAGCTTCGATGAAACCAGGCGGCCCTGCTCGGGGCGTTCCAGCGTGATGGCGATATCGGCTTCGCGCTGCGACAGCGAAAAGGAGCGGGGAACGGGCACGAGCTGGATGCGCAGCTCGGGATAGCGGGCGATCAGTCGCCCCAGCCTTGGGGCAAGAAAGGAGACGCCAAACCCGTCGGGCGCGCCGATACGCACCGTGCCTGTGATGGCGCTGTCGAGATGACCGACGCTTGCCTGCGCGCGCAGCATTTCGGTTTCCATGCGCTCTGCGGCATGCAGGAAGATCTCGCCTTCCGCTGTCAGGTCGCAGCCATTGGTGCGGCGCACGAGCAACCGCGTCTTCAGGCGCTCCTCGAGCGTCGTCACGCGGCGGGAGAGGGTGGCGTGGTTGACGCCGAGCCGTTTGGAGGCGGCGAGAATCTGCCCCGTGCGGGCCACAGCGAGAAACATGCGGACATCGTCCCAATCCATATGCACATCCAGGGCTTTAATTTTTGCACAACGGTTGCTTATAACAGCTCATTGATTTGTGCAAATTGAAGTGCCATCCTGTCATTATCAAAGAAAACGAGGAGGCACATTCATGCGTGAGATCGGTCATTTCATCGGCGGCAAGCGCGTCGCCGGCACGAGCGGACGCACCAGCAACGTCTACAATCCGGCAACCGGCGAAGTGCAGGCAACGGTAGCACTCGCCAGCGTCGATGAGCTGCGCGCAGCCGTCGCAAACGCCAAGGCTGCGCAGCCGAAATGGGGGGCGACCAATCCGCAGCGCCGCGCCCGTGTTTTCTTCAAGTTCGTCGAACTGCTGAACCAGAACATGGATGAGCTGGCGACCCTGCTCTCCTCGGAGCATGGCAAGACGGTCGAAGATTCCAAGGGCGATATCATCCGCGGCCTGGAAGTCTGCGAATTCGTCTGCGGCATTCCGCATCTGCAGAAGGGTGAGTTCACCGAAGGCGCCGGCCCGGCGATCGACATGTACTCTATCCGCCAGCCGGTCGGTGTCGGCGCCGGCATCACGCCATTCAACTTCCCGGGCATGATCCCGATGTGGATGTTCGCCCCGGCGATCGCTTGCGGCAACGCCTTCATCCTCAAGCCGTCCGAGCGTGATCCGTCCCTGCCGATCCGCCTTGCCGAGCTTATGATCGAAGCCGGTCTGCCGGCAGGCATCCTCAACGTCGTCAACGGTGACAAGACCGCAGTCGACGCCATCCTGACCGATCCGGATATCGCTGCCGTTTCCTTCGTCGGCTCCACGCCGATCGCCCGCTACGTCTATGGCACGGCCGCCATGAATGGCAAGCGCGCCCAGTGCTTCGGCGGCGCCAAGAACCACATGATCATCATGCCCGACGCCGATATGGACCAGGCCGTCAACGCCCTGATGGGCGCCGGTTACGGCTCGGCCGGCGAGCGCTGCATGGCGGTATCGGTCGCAGTCCCGGTCGGCGAAGACACGGCCAACCGTCTCGTTGAAAAGCTGGTGCCGAAGATCGAATCGCTGCGCATCGGCCCCTATACCGACGACAAGGCCGATCTCGGCCCGCTCGTCACCAAGGATGCCTACAACCGCGTTACCGGCCTGATCGACCGTGGCGTCGAAGAAGGCGCCAAACTCGTCGTCGACGGCCGCGGTTTCAAGCTGCAGGGCTATGAAGACGGCTACTTTGTCGGCGGCACGCTGTTCGACCACGTCAAGCCTGACATGGACATCTACAAGACCGAGATCTTCGGGCCAGTTCTGTCCGTCGTCCGTGCCAAGAACTACGAAGAAGCGCTCGAACTGCCGATGAAGCACGAATACGGCAACGGCGTCGCCATCTACACCCGTGACGGCGATGCGGCCCGCGATTTCGCCTCGCGCATCAATATCGGCATGATCGGCGTCAACGTTCCGATCCCGGTTCCGCTTGCCTACCACTCCTTCGGCGGCTGGAAGGCTTCCAGCTTCGGCGACCTCAACCAGCACGGTACGGACTCGATCAAGTTCTGGACGCGCACGAAGACGATCACCGCCCGCTGGCCGTCCGGCATCAAGGATGGTGCCGAATTCGTCATGCCGACGATGAAGTAAGCATCGGCGCCTTTGCCATCATCGACCGCCGTCCGGGACTTCTCGGGCGGCGGTTTTTTGTTGCGTTTGTTTTCGATAGAGTCATCTTGCCTAAGCCGTCGTTTTCGTCTAGAACAAAACAAGAACAACGGGAGAGCCGCGATGTCCGTGAGCTATCAGATTGACTATCTCGAATTTCCGTCGAAAGACGGCCTGAAGACCCGCCGCTTCTTCGAAGAAGCCTTCGACTGGAGTTTTGTGAGCTACGGCCCGACCTATCACGCCATCGAGGCGGCCGGCATTGATGCTGGCATTCAGGGCGATGCGGCGGAAGCGACCGGAGCGCCGCTGCCAGTGGTGCGCACCACCGATCTGGAAGCGGCCCAGCGCGCGGTCGAGTTCGCCGGCGGCATCATCACGCGCCCTGCCTTCGATTTTCCAGGCGGCCGCCGGTTCCACTTCCGCGAACCGGGGGGGTGCGAAATGGCAGTATGGGTTTCTGCAACCTAAATGCCTGGATCCGACAAGGTGCTAAGGCTTTGGTTGTATGGACTTGGCACCCTGTTGATCAAGAATGGTATTCCGGCATTTTTTCATTGATCGGTGCATGTTTTCCTGCTCTCAAATACAACGGTAAGGCGAGCGATGTGTTGCGCAGCACATCCCGCGGCGGCCCGGGTGTGTGCGGATGCCTCCAGCGGAAAGCTCGTCCTCTTGTGGAGTAGGGGGAACATAAATATGGCAGCTGTCGAGCAAAGCTATCCGATCGGTGGAAGCCGGTATTTCCAGAGGGCTTCCTTCACGGGCAACGCCTCGGAATATTTCGGCATCTGGATCGTCAACATTCTGCTGACGATCGTTACCTTGGGCATTTACTCGGCCTGGGCAAAGGTACGCCGTAACCGATATTTCTACGGGAATACTGTCTTGCTGGGCCATAGTTTCGAGTATCATGCCAAGGGCAAGCAGATCCTCATCGGCCGATTGATCGTGTTCGGCTTTCTCATCGTAGTGAATATTCTGTCACATGTGGCGCCACTGGCGGTCCTGGCGATCTGGCCTGTCATGCTGGTGGTATTCCCATGGTTCCTCATGCGCGGCCTTCGCTTCAACGCGCGGGTCACGAGCTACCGCAATGTGCGCTTCGATTTCGTCGGGACCTATGGCGGCGCGTTCAAGGCGATCTTCCTCGGCGCCCTTGTAACGGTGGTATCGGTCGGACTTCTGTCTCCGATCGCAAGTCGCTGGTATTATAAATACATCTTCGACAATCTCCGTTACGGAGATCGACCGTTCTCGACGGAGCCGCGATTGGGGGCGATCTACAAGGTTTTCGGCGCAACGATCGTGATCGCGATTGGATGTGGCCTGATTCTTGGTTTTGTTGCTGGCGCCTTGGGCCTTTTCCACGGGATGCTGACGCGGTCGGCAGGCGCCGGCCTCAGTGCGGGGCATTTTGTAATTCTCCTTAACTTCCTCGCTTATATCGCCGCCGGCCTCTATTATCGCGCATCGATCCGCAACGTCATCTGGTCGGCTACAACGATTGATCGCCGGCATCAGCTCAGAAGCGATCTTGGCCGTCGGCGCTATATGTGGATTGCAGTTTCGAACGTGATCGTCACCTTGGTGACCCTTGGATTGATGCGCCCCTGGGCGGCGGTGCGCATGCAACGTTTTCTCACCGAGCATACTGCCGTCCATGTCGACGGCGAGATCGGCGTCGTCTTCGATCAGATCCGCTCGACAGGCAATGCGATCAGCGCGGAATATCTCGATGTCGATGGTTTCGACTTTGGCTTCTGATGGGCAGACAATAGCGACGGGTATCTGGCATCCGCCTCATTCCAGCCGGGAGGTTCCTGCCCGGCTGCAGGATATCGGCGGTTCGCTCATCGTGGTCTCGGACGAAGAGGGGGACGAGAGCAGGCGGCTCACCTGGGGCATTCGTTCCGATATCGAGATCAGCCCGCGCGTCGGTTCGATCCCGCGCCGCATCGTGTTCGGAAATGAATCGGTGTTCGAAGCCCGCGACAACGATGCCGTCGATGCCTATCTGCGCAGCCGCGGCGAAGGGCGCAGCGGCTTCGTTCATGGGTTGGAGATTGTTCGCCCCCGGCTGATTGCCTTTGCACTAGCAGTATTCGTCCTTGCTTCGATCATCTATCGCTATGCCTTGCCGGGCCTGGTGGAAGTTGCCGTGCTGGTGACGCCGCCGGTGGTGCCGGAGATGATGTCGGCGGGAACTCTGAAGACGCTGGATCGAGTGACCTTCGGCCCCAGCAAGCTGCCTGAGGCGCAGCAGACGGAAATCCGCGATGATTTCGCCAGGATAGCCGCCAATGCGCAAGGCGGTGCGGGTCGCTATCATCTGAACTTCCGCGATGGCGGCCTTATCGGCCCAAATGCCTTCGCGCTTCCGGACGGCAATCTCGTTCTTACCGATCAGCTTGTCGAACTGGCCGGCGGCGACAAGGAGATGATCACCGCCGTGCTCGGCCACGAGATCGGCCACGTCGAATACAAGCACAGTCTGCGCCAGCTCTACAGCGCCGCGGGTGTTGCCGGTCTTGTGCTTTTGATCGCCGGCGACGTCGGCTCCGGCATTCAGGACATACTGACGCAAGGCGGCGGTCTCCTTGCGCTTTCCTACTCCCGGCAAGCCGAGGCGCAGGCCGATCGTCGCTCGGTGGAGCTGATGATGGCGGCCGGCAAGGACCCGGCGGCATTGTCACGCTTCTTTGATCTGCTCGAGACGAAGCTGCACGATCATGGCAACACCAGCATGCTTTCGACCCATCCCGGCACGCCCGAACGCAAGCAGGCGATCCTCGACTACATCAGAGAGCTGAAGGAAAGGGGAGAGTAGCCGAACGGGTGAGGAGCTTGTGGCCTTCGGAATAAGCTGAATATGAATTTCATATTTTGGAATTGTTCAAAACTAAGAAAGCCACTATATACAGGTCCAGCCCCTAAGCAGCCTCGATTCCAGGAGATCGGCATGCGCCTGACCAAACAGACCAATTACGCAGTGCGCATGTTGATGTATTGCGCCGCCAATGACGGCCATCTGAGCCGTATCCCGGAAATCGCCAGAGCTTACAGTGTTTCAGAGCTGTTTCTCTTCAAGATCCTGCAGCCGCTGACCAAGGCAGGCCTTGTCGAAACCGTTCGCGGCCGCAATGGTGGCGTTCGTCTCGGCAAGCCCGCGAGCGATATCAGCCTCTTCGACGTTGTTCGTGTGACCGAAGACAGCTTCGCCATGGCGGAATGCTTCGAAGAAGGCGTGGTAGAATGTCCGTTGGTCGACAGCTGCGGTCTCAACTCGGCTCTGCGCAAGGCGCTGAACGCCTTCTTCGACGTCCTGACGCAATATTCCATCGACGATCTCGTCAAGGCGCGCCCGCAGATCAACTTCTTGCTCGGCCTGACCGATCTGGATCACAGAGCGATTGCCAAGAAGCCGTCGCTCACCGCTCCTGCAGCCTGATCTTCTGCTTCGAGTTGCATCGATTTTCCATCCGCGGTTGCTGCCGGCAGCCGCGGATTTTTGCATTTAGTACCCCGTATCAGGGCCGTGGAGGGTAATCGGATCGCAAGAGGAAAGCACTAAATCGTCCTGAATCTGACAAAACTGCGTCAAATTCCGGCAGATTATTACCAATTCAAAGGTTTTTTCGTCCAAAAATTTCCAAACTCGACAAATCGGAAAAAATTTAGGCGGGACTTGTTGCTTTCAAACTTAAAATAAAGTTCCATCGGCGCGATCCGAACGGCAACCTCTAGGGTGTCCGCGGCTTCAAAAGAATAACAAATCTGGGAAACGATATCATGAAAAAGATTTCTGCCCTGCTGGCAGTGACAGCTTTGGCTTCGGTCATGGCAACGTCCGCCTGGTCGAAAACACTTGTCTATTGCTCGGAAAGCTCGCCGGAAGGCTTCGATCCGGGGATCTACACCGGAGGCAATACCTTCGATGCTTCATCGCGTACGGTCTACAGCCGTCTCGTCGAATTCAAGCACGGTGGCACCGAGATCGAGCCGGGCCTTGCCGAAAGCTGGACCGTTTCCCCCGATGGCAAGGAATATACGTTCAAGCTCCGCAAGGGCGTGAAGTTCCAGACCACCGATTTCTTTACGCCGACGCGCGACCTGAACGCCGATGACGTCATCTTCGCCATCGGGCGCCAGATCAGCGCAGACAGCCCCTGGGCCAAGTACGTCGCTGGCGGTTCTTATGAATACGCCGACGGCATGGGCTTCCCCAAGCTGATCAAGTCGATCGAGAAGGTCGATGACCTCACCGTGAAGTTCGTGCTGAACCGCCCGGAAGCGCCTTTCCTCGCCGACCTGGCCATGGACTTCGGCTCGATCCTGTCGAAGGAATATGCAGACAAGCTGCAGGCCGACAAGAAGATGGAGCAGATGAACCAGCAGCCGCTGGGCACCGGCCCGTTCACCTTCGTTGCCTACCAGCCGGATGCCGTCATCCGCTACAAGGCAAACGAAAGCTACTTCAAGGGCAAGGAAAAGATCGACGATCTCGTCTTTGCGATTACGCCGGACGCATCCGTTCGCGCGCAGAAGCTGAAGTCCGGCGAATGCAACATCATGCCGTACCCGAACGCGGCCGATATCAAGGACCTCAAGGCCGACAAGAACCTCAATGTTCTCGAGCAGGCTGGTCTGAACGTTTCTTATCTCGCCTATAACACGCTGGTTGCACCATTCGACAAGGTCGAAGTGCGCAAGGCGATCAACATGGCTGTCAGCAAGCAGGCCATCGTCGACGCCGTCTTCCAGGGCTCTGCCAAGGTTGCCACCAACCCGATCCCGCCGACCATGTGGTCCTACAACAAGGAAGTGAAGGACGACGCCTACAACCCGGACGAAGCCAAGAAGCTGCTTGAAAAGGCTGGCGTCAAGGGTCTCAGCATGAAGATCTGGGCTATGCCGGTTTCGCGTCCTTACATGCTGAATGCGCGTCGCGCTGCCGAGCTGATGCAGGCAGATCTGGCCAAGATCGGCGTCAAGGTCGAGATCGTCACCTATGACTGGGCTCAGTACCTGAAGCTCTCCTCCGCTAAGGACCGCGATGGTGCGGCCATCCTCGGCTGGACCGGCGACAACGGCGATCCGGACAACTTCCTTGACACGCTGCTCGGCTGCGATGCCGTCGGTGGCAACAACCGTGCGCAGTGGTGCAACAAGGAATTCGACGATCTGGTGAAGAAGGCCAAGCAGACGGCTGACGTCAAGGAGCGCACCAAGCTCTATGAACAGGCCCAGGTCATCTTTAAGCGCGAAGCACCATGGATGACGATCGATCACTCCGAAGTCTTCATGCCAATGACGAAGAACGTCACCGGCTACTTCCAGGATCCGCTCGGCGTTCACCGCTTCGACGGCGTCGATATCGCCGAATAACGAAAAATCTGTGAGAATGCCCGGCTAGGACCGGGCGACCCGGCGGTCAGGCACTCAGTCTGACCGCCGGAAAAATTTGGACAACTGTCATGTTGCGATTTCTTTTCAGCCGCCTTGCGGTGCTGATCCCGACATTCCTCGGCGTATCGATTGTCGCCTTCTCCTTCATCCGCCTGCTTCCCGGCGATCCCGTCATGTTGCTGTCGGGCGAACGCGTCATGTCGCCGGAGCGCCATGCCGAGATCTCGCACGATCTCGGTTACGACCAGCCGATGATCGTCCAGTACGGCAAATACGTCTGGAACTCCCTGCACGGCGATCTCGGCACGTCTATCACCACCAAGCGTGACGTATTGACCGACTTCTTCACCTTCTTCCCGGCTACGCTCGAGCTGTCGATTTGTGCCATGATCCTGGCGATCTGTCTTGGCATTCCGGCCGGCGTTTTCGCCGCCGTCAAGCGAGGGACATGGTTCGACCAGAGTGTCATGGGAGTCGCCCTCGTCGGCTATTCCATGCCGATCTTCTGGTGGGGCCTGTTGCTGATCATCGTCTTCAACGGCTATCTGCACTGGACGCCGGTTTCGGGCCGCATCGGCCTCATCTATTTCTTCAAGCCGATCACCGGTTTCATGCTGATCGACAGCCTCCTCTCAGGACAGAAGGGCGCGTTTGCTTCCGCGCTCAATTCGCTGATCCTGCCGACCGTCGTGCTCGGCACCATTCCGCTCGCCGTCATTGCGCGCCAGACGCGCTCCGCCATGCTGGAAGTGCTCGGCGAGGATTATGTGCGCACTGCCCGCTCCAAGGGCCTGTCGCCGCTGCGCGTCGTTTCCGTGCATGCGCTGCGCAATGCGATGATCCCGGTGGTCACAACGATCGGTCTGCAGGTTGGCGTGCTGCTCGGCGGCGCCATCCTGACGGAAAGCATCTTCTCCTGGCCGGGCATCGGCAAATGGATGATCGATGCCGTCTTCAAGCGGGATTATCCGGTCGTGCAGGGCGGCCTGCTGTTGATCGCGGGCATCGTCATGCTCGTCAATCTCGCTGTCGACTTGCTCTACGGCTTCGTCAATCCACGCATTCGTCACTAGGAGCGGTCCATGAGCACGGTAAGCGTCAAAACCGACCGTCCTTCCGCTCTCGCGGAGTTCTGGTATTACTTCTCTCGCAACAAGGGCGCCGTCATCGGCCTTGTGATCTTCCTCTTCGTTCTGTTTCTGGCAATCT
Source organism: Martinezella miluonensis (assembly GCF_900094545.1). Classification (GTDB taxonomy): domain Bacteria; phylum Pseudomonadota; class Alphaproteobacteria; order Rhizobiales; family Rhizobiaceae; genus Rhizobium; species Rhizobium miluonense. Next base: position 30,365 of record NZ_FMAH01000020.1, on the reverse strand, counting down.
TTGCCGGCGTCGTGGCGCCTCATAACCCCGATGCCGCTTACGGCAGCGACATGCAGCGCCTACCGCCGGCATGGGTACAGGGCAGCAACAGCAGCTTCCTGCTCGGCACCGATGCCAACGGCCGCGATCTTCTGTCGCGCCTCATCTACGGCACGCGGTTCTCGCTGTTCATCGGTCTTGTGGTCGCCTCGCTTTCGGCGCTCGCCGGTATCCTGATCGGCCTCGTCGCCGGCTATGTCCGTGGCCGTACCGACACGATCATCATGCGCATCATGGACATCATCCTTGCCGTCCCGTCGCTGCTGCTCGCCCTGGTGCTGGTGGCAATCCTCGGGCCTGGCCTGACGAACGCCATGATTGCGATCTCCATCGTCAATCAGCCGCATTTCGTCCGCCTGACACGCGCTTCGGTCATGACCGAACGCGACAAGGAATATGTCATCGCTTCGCGCGTCGCCGGCGCGGGGTCGCTGCGGCTGATGTTCAAGACGATCCTGCCGAATTGCCTTGGGCCGCTGATCGTGCAGGGCACGCTTGCCTTCTCGGCCGCCATTCTCGATGCCGCGGCACTCGGCTTCCTCGGCCAGGGCGCCCAGCCGCCGACGCCGGAATGGGGCACGATGCTTGCGGATTCGCGTGAATTCTTCCAGAGCAACCCCTCGCTCGTTACTTTCCCCGGTCTCTGCATCCTGATCACCGTGCTCGCCATCAATCTGATGGGCGACGGCCTGCGCGATGCGTTCGACCCGAAGCTGAAGAGGTCGTGATGGCACTCCTCGATATTGAAAACCTATCCGTTGAATTCCAGACCTCGTCCGGCCTGTTCCGCGCAGTCGACGGTGTCTCGCTCCAATGCGACAAGGGAGAAATCCTGTCGATCGTCGGCGAGTCCGGCTCCGGCAAGTCGGTCTCCATGCTTGCCATGATGGGTCTTCTGCCCTGGACGGCAAAGATCACCGCCGACCGCATGATGTTCGATGGCAAAGACCTTCGCGGCATCTCCGCCCGTCAGCGCCGCAAGATCATCGGCAAGGACATGGCGATGATCTTCCAGGAGCCGATGTCGAGCCTCAATCCGTGCTTCACGGTCGGCTTCCAGCTCGGCGAAACCCTGCGCATTCACATGGGCCTCGACCGCAAGGCGCGCCGCGAGCGCTCGATCGAGCTGCTCAATCTCGTCGGCATTCCTGCGCCTGCGGATCGCCTGTCGAACTTCCCGCATCAGATGTCCGGCGGCATGAGCCAGCGCGTCATGATCGCCATGGCGCTGGCCTGCAATCCGAAGCTCTTGATCGCCGACGAGCCGACCACCGCGCTCGACGTGACGATCCAGGCGCAGATCCTCGATCTGCTCGTGCGCCTGCAGCAGGAGCAGGGCATGGCGCTCGTGCTCATCACCCACGACATGGGTGTGGTCGCCGAAACGGCAGAGCGCGTGCAGGTGCAATATGCCGGCCAGAAGGTCGAGGAGCAGCCGGTCAAGGAGCTGTTCCGCGATCCGCATCATCCCTATACGGCGGCTCTTCTCTCGGCTCTGCCGGAGCGCGCCGAAGTGGGCGAGCGCCTGCCGTCGATCGCCGGTGTCGTTCCCGGTCAGCACGATCGGCCGACGGGCTGTCTCTTTGCGCCCCGTTGTTCCTTCGCCACGCCGGAATGCGACAAGGGCGTCAAGCGTCAGGGTAGCGAACTCGGCCTGACCCTTTGCAACTATCCGCTGGAACATGGCAAGCCGCTCGGTCATCCCGGCATTGCCGCCACGAAATCTGCAGGAGGTGCCGCATGACCGGCGCTGTTCTCGAAGGGCGCGATCTCGCCCGTTTCTACACCATCAAGCGCGGCAGCTTCAAACCCGAGGCGACCGTCAAGGCGCTGAACGGCGTCAGCTTCAGCCTGCAGTCGGGCCGCACGCTCGCTGTCGTCGGCGAATCCGGCTGCGGCAAGTCGACGCTCGCCCGTCTCGTGACGATGATCGAAAATCCGACATCGGGCGAATTGCTGATCGATGGCAAGCCGGCGAAGCTCGGCGACCGCAGCCTGCGCAGCGCCGTGCAGATCGTGTTTCAGAACCCTTATGGCTCGCTCAACCCGCGTCAGAAGGTCGGCTCCATCCTGGAAGAGCCGCTGAAGATCAATACCGATGACGATGCCGCCACTCGCCGCCGCAAGGCCGAGGAGATGATGGCGCGTGTCGGTCTGCGCCCGGAGCATTATGATCGCTACCCGCATATGTTCTCCGGCGGCCAGCGCCAGCGTATCGCGATTGCGCGTGCCCTGATGCTGCGGCCGAAGGTGTTGGTGCTCGACGAGCCGGTTTCCGCGCTCGATCTGTCGATCCAGGCGCAGGTTCTCAACCTGCTGATGGATCTGCAGAAGGAGATGGGGCTTGCCTATCTCTTCATCTCGCACGGCCTTTCCGTTGTCCGCCACATCGCCGACGACGTGATGGTGATGTATCTCGGACGCCCGGTTGAGACCGGTACGGCCGAAGAGGTCTTCAACCGCCCGCGCCATCCCTATACGGCAGCACTTCTGTCGGCGACGCCGATCGCAGACCCCGATCGTGAGAAGAACCGCATCCGCCTGCAGGGCGAGCTGCCGTCGCCGCTCAACCCGCCGACCGGCTGCCATTTCAATCCGCGCTGCTGGCGCGCTCAGGACAAGTGCCGGCAGGTTGCGCCGGAATTAGCGGGCGAAGGCTCGCACAAATTTTCCTGTTTCTTTCCGCTGGATTGATCCAAGTTGTGAATCGGGCAGTTCCGGCTTTCCCATGCCTTTCTGCCTGGCCCCTCTCCCCGTATGCGGGGCGAGGGTTGGGGTGACGGGCTAGGCAATCGGATGCGTCAACGGTGGAACCTGCCTGATTGTCATTATCGGCCATGATTCAAGGCAGGAAACAAATGAGTGAACTATCCAAGACGCCCCTTGCCATCATCGTCATGGGCGTAAGCGGCAGCGGCAAATCCTCGGTCGGCGAGGGGGTGGCGGCTAAGCTTGGCATTCACTTCATCGAGGGCGATGCGCTCCATCCTGCCGCCAATGTCGAGAAGATGAGCAAGGGAATCCCGCTCACCGACGAGGATCGCTGGCCCTGGCTCGAAAAAATCGGCCAGGAGATTGCGGCAAGCCTAGCCAAGGGCGAGGGGATCAGTGTTTCCTGCTCGGCTCTGAAACGGACCTATCGCGAGCGCCTGCGGGCGTCCGCCGGCGGCCATCTCTATTTCATTTATCTCCACGGCTCCAAGGAGCTGCTGAGCAGGCGCATGGGCGAGCGCAAGGGTCATTTCATGCCTGCTTCGCTCTTGGAAAGCCAGTTGCAGACACTGGAAGTGCCGACCGGCGAGCCGGGCGTCGTCACCGTCGATATCGACGGTACCATTGATGCGATCGTCGAGGCTGCCGTGAAGAGCCTTAAGGCCATCCTCTAGAGCAAATAGCTCAGGGCGCAAACCGGCCCGGGCCATAGGCCGAGATATCGATGAACGGCTTCTCGCCGGTGATGAGTTCGGCAAGCACGCGGCCGGTTACCGGGCCGAGCGTCAGGCCGTGATGCGCATGGCCGAAGGCGAACCACAGACCGTTGTGGCGTGGCGCCTTGCCGATGATCGGCATCATATCCGGCGTACAGGGGCGGGCGCCCATCCAGGGCTCGGGATCGAGCCGTTCGCCAAGCGGGAAGGCGGCACGGGCGAGGGCTTCGGCACGGTCGAGCTGTACCGGCGTTTTCGGCGCGTCGCGGCGTGCGAATTCGGCGCCGGTCGTCAGGCGAATGCCGCGGCTCATGGGCGCCAGCAGATAGCCGCGCTCGGCATCCGCCGCCCAGTTGTTGAGGACGGCATTGCCTTCGGCGGCGTAATGCATGTGATAGCCGCGCTTCACGCCGAGCGGGAAGGCATAGCCGAAGCGTTTCGTCACCAGATCGGCCCAGGGGCCGAGCGCAACGACGACATCTTCCGCCTCGATGGATCCTTCCGCCGTCACCATTCTCCAGGCTGATCCAGACATGCCGAGCGAGACGGCATCGCCCGTGGTCACGCGGCCACCGATGCTCTCGAAATAGCGGCGATAGGCTGATATCAGCCCATGCGGGTCGAGCACCGACCAGGGATCGAGCCAGCGGAGAGCGCCTGCGAAGCCGCCCCTGAGATGCGGTTCCGCCGTCGCGATGTCCGCGCTGCTCAACGCTTCGTAACCGATCCCGAATTCCCGGTTGAGGCGCTCGGCTTCGGCAAACTCCGCGTCGCGCTTCTCGTTCGAGCGGTACAGCTCCAGCCAGCCGTTCTTGCGAATGAGCTCTTCAGCATGCGAGGCTTCGATAAGGTCATTGTGCTCGCTCACGGAATGCTCGATCAACGGCGCATAGGCGCGCGAGATCATCTGATGGCGCTTGGTATTGGAATTCCACCAGTAGCGGGCAAGGAAGGCGATCTGCGAAGGCAGGGCGCGCAGGTGATAATGCGCATCGACGCGATTGTTGAGGGCATAGCGCAGCAGCAGGCCGAATTGCTGCGGGAAGCCATAGGGCACCACGCCCTCGCGCTGAATGAGGCCGGCATTGCCGAAGGACGTTTCCCGGCCGGGCTCCCTTCTGTCGACGAGAACGACCTGGCGCCCCCGCCGCTGCAGATGGATTGCCGTCGAAACGCCGACGATGCCGGCGCCGAGAACGATTGCGTCCTTTGTCATTTTACCCTGCTATCCGCATGTTCATTGCATTTTCGCGCGAATTCGCATGGATATTGCTATCATTGCGTGAGTTGCGCTCTAAGCATCGAAAGTGCCTGCCAAATTTCGGCGGCGCAAATGAAAAATGCAGTCAGGTCGCAGTCCGTTTCAGACAGGCGTTCTCGGCGCGGATGCGGACCGTAAGAATGATGCCGTTCAGCAGCGAAAAGATCGCTGCATAGAGCGGCATCCCGAAGGAAAGCGGCAGGACGGCGATCTCGCCGACTACGATCGCATAATTCGGATGACGGAGGAAATGATAGGGACCTTTCGTTACGAGTGGGCTACCCGGCAGGATGATGATCCGTGTCGTCCAACGTTCCTTCAGCGTCGCTAATACCCAGAGGCGCAATCCCTGCAGCACCATGAACAGCAGGAACCAGGCGAGGACGACCGGCCTGCCGATGGCAAGCAACCAGAGGCCAGCCAGCCAGGCGGCATGCATCGCCACCATGAAGGGATAGTGTTCAGGTGCATATTCCCGGCCGCCGCGGGCAAGAAGGGCGGCGGTGTTGCGTCTGGCATAGATCAATTCGGCCAGGCGCTGCAGTGTCACGAATGTCAGAAGGGCGATCGAGGACCATAGCATCATGCGACCCTCTTCAACGTGATGCAGCTTGCCGAGAAGCCGGGGCCCAAGGCAAGCAATGCCGAACGTCGCGGCAGTCCCGCAGCGATCGCCCGCTCCAGCACGAACAGTACGGTGGGGGAGGACATGTTGCCATAATCGGCGATCACCTCGCGCTCGATATCGAGCGAGCCTTCGTCGAGATGGAGTGCGCTCTCCAGCGCCGCAAGCACTTTGGCGCCGCCGGGATGGCAGATGAAGCGGTCTATATCCGAGAGCGAAAGCCCGGCGCGGTCAAGAATGCCGGCGACCGCGCTCCTCAGATGTGTCTCGGCAAAGACCGGCAGCGATTGTTCCAGAATGATGCCGAAGCCCGTATCGTCGATCTTCCAGCCCATGATGCCGAGGCTGTCGGGGAAGAGATGTTCTCCGGTCGATTCGATTTCGACGACGCCACTCTCACCGGCTCGCAATACGCAGGCCGCCCCACCATCGCCGAACAGGGCCGTAGCGATGATGTTGGGTCTGGTCAGTTCGTCCAGTCGGAAGGCGAGCGAGCAAAGCTCGATCGCGACGAAGAGCACGACGGCGCCGGGCCGGCTTTTCGCCATCTTCGTCGCGATGGCAAGACCGGAAACGCCCGCCGCGCAGCCGAGCCCGAAGACAGGCACCCGCTCTATATCGCAGCGGAAGCCCATTTTTCCGGCCAGCCGTGCCTCGAGGCTTGGGGTTGCAAGCCCCGTCGAGGAAACCGTGACGACACAATCAACCTGATGCGCTTCAATGCCGGCGCGTTGCAGCGCCCCTGTCGCAGCTCGCCGGAAAAGCTCGGTTGCGACCTCGGTATAGGCCGCCATGCGATCCTCCCAGCCATGCGGCTCTTCGAACCAGGAAAGCGGTCGCGCCACATGCCGCTTGCGAATGCCGGTGCTCTCGAACACGCGGGCGAGATATTTGAAATCCTGAAATCGATCTGAGAACAGACGGCTTGCCGTCTCTGCTGCATCCGTTTGGAGGATGATATTGTCAGGCGTGGCGACGGCGAGGCTTAGAAGTTTGACGGTATCGGTCACGGGTTTCTCCTGCCGCCCTTAAAGGGCATGGGACGCAAACACGCGATGACGGCAGTCTATTCGATACTGGAGCGGTCACGAAACAGTGACGATCTTCACGGACCGGCCGCACGAAAAATATTCTGAAGCGACCCGAATAAATGCCGCAGGCGGTGTGTTCTCCCCTCGCAACGTTCATTTGCCAAGGAGACATTCCATGACGACCAAAGTATTTCGCCTGGCTTCCATCGCCCTCGGCGCAAGCCTGACCCTCGGCGCTTTCGCCGTTCCCGTCTTCGCCGCCGGCGATAATTCGAGCACGACGCCGACCTGCAAGAAGGGCGAGATCTACGATCAGAAGGCGAAGAAGTGCGTCAAGCAGCAGGGTGCCAACGTCACGGACGAAAACCGCGCCGATTACGCCTATTCTCTGGCCAAGAAGGATCATCGCTATCAGGAAGCTCTGGCGGTTCTGGACACGATGAAGAACCCGAACACGGCAGAGGCGCTGAACTATCGCGGCTATGCCACTCGCAAGCTCGGACGCACGGATGAAGGCATTTCCTACTACCAGAAGTCCGTTGCCATGGACCCGAAATATACGCTGGTTCGCGAATATCTCGGTGAAGCCTACGTCATCAAGGGCCAGATGGATCTCGCCAAGGATCAGCTGAGCACGATCAAGACGCTCTGCGGCAACACGACCTGCGAGGAATATCGCGACCTTCACGCCGCGATCCTGAATCCATCGACCCTTTGAGGTACGGGATCGGCTCAACCATGACTATCATCAGCAGGGAGCTTTGCGAGGGATATGGGAGTGATGCCAGTCGCTCGTGGCGCGATTTCTGCTTATAGTCGGGCTGCAACGGAGTCGCCGAAAAAGCCGGCGGCTCCCGGATGCGCGAATGCCGTGGAGGATGCCATAGCGAGCGAAGAGGATATCAGGACGGGCCTGTCCCAGCATCTGACGCGGCTGTGGCGCTATGGTGTAGTGCTGTCGCGCCAGCGCGACGTGGCCGACGATCTCGTGCAGGCGACCTGTGTCAGGGCGCTGGAGCGAGCGGCGCAGTTCACTGCCGGCACGCGGCTGGATCGTTGGCTCTTTGCCATCCTCCATTCGATATGGCTGAACGAGGTCCGTTCGCGTCGGGTGCGCATGGGGCAGGGCTTCGTCGACGCCGGCGAGACGCTGGTTTTCGACGGTGCGCACGAGACCGAGACTCACATCATGGCGGGCCAGGTGCTGCAGCGGGTGCAGGCTCTGCCGGAGGCGCAGCGTACGGCCGTGTTTCTGGCCTATGTCGAGGGGCTCTCCTACCGCGAGGTGGCGGAAGTCCTGAGTGTGCCGATCGGCACGGTCATGAGCAGGCTTGCAGCGGCGCGAGCGAAACTCGCCGATGGCATGGGGGTGGCGGCCGACGGAAGTTCTTCCGGAGGTGGGCGACTGGGGAATCGAAATGAGTGAATTGAACAAAGGACATATGCCCACGGACGAGCAGCTCACCGCCTTCATCGATGGCGAGCTGGATGCCGCCGACCGTGAATGGGTCGAACGATTGATCGCCGGCGACGCGCGCGTGGCGGAGCGTTTCGATTTCCTGTCGCGCAGCGCGCTGCCGTTCGAGGAGGCATTCGAGCCCATGCTTGCCGAGGCGCCGGCTGCGAAACTGGAAGCCATGCTTGCCGCTGTTACCACTGCGAAGAAGTCCAAGGCTCGTGCCGCCGGCATCGGCCGTCGCGGCTTCCTTGCAGCTGTTGCTGCAAGTTTCGTGGCCGCTATTGCGATCGACCGCGCCGTGATCGGCCTCGGCCGTCGGCTTTCGAAACCGGATGAGGACACCGAATGGCGTGCCGCGGTTGCCGAATATCTTTCCCTCTATACCGCCGACACCTTGAGCGCCCCGGCCGGCGATCATGTACAGCAGGTCGCGCAGCTGAACGAAGTCAGCATGAAACTCGGCTTGTCGCTGGCGCCGGAAGCCGTCGCCATGCCGGGCGTCGAATTCAAGCGCGCGCAGATCCTGAATTATGACAACAAGCCTCTCGCTCAGATCGCCTATCTCGATCCGGAAAGCGGGCCGATGGCTCTTTGCATTGTCCAATCTGCAAAGGGTGCGGCAGCGCCGGACATGGAGAGCCGTCGTGGCATGAATGTCGTCTACTGGTCGAGCGCCACCCATGCCTTCATGCTGATCGGCCACGCGCCGATTGATCGGATGCAGCAACTTGCGGCTGATGTCATGGCGCGCTTGGTCGCCTGATGGCTGTTCCGGATGCGCCCAAACTGGCGTGATTCAAAAAGAATTTGGCGAAAACCCATCCTGCTGGTATTCTTTGCCCAACGAAAATCAAACGAGTGCCAGCAGCATGCCTCCGGGCCTTGCGCGGCGCGGTGGAAAAGATACGTGAGTGACCCCGACAGCGGCTCAGCGCCGCAGGCAGACGGGGCGTCGGCAGTGGAGCGCAGGAAGGGTAAATCCTCCCGGCGCGCGAAGCGTAAGCGCGGCCATGGTCGCCCGAACGCTCATTCTGCGGAGGCCAATCAGGCAGGCAAGTCCAGCCAGGTGGCGGTGCGCCCAGTGGAAGACGAGGCCGGTTCTCCGGCCAAAAAGCGTAAGCGCCGACGCCGTTCCCGCGGTGGAGCACAAGTTGATGCGCAATCTTCCCCCCAGACACAGCACCCTTCATCAACGGCCGAGCATCGCGCAACGGCGGATCATGGCCATCGGTCATCGAACAAGAGCGGCAAAAATAGGCGCAAGCATCGCAGCAAGCGCGGCCTGCAGGGCCGGCCGCTGGCGCATGAAAAAACCGCGCAATTCGTCGCTCCCACAAGCTCGGCTGCGAACGCGCAGGCTCCGGCTCACGACGATCACCGCCAGATCAGGCAATCGCAGCCGCGTCGTGAAGGCCAGCATCATGCCGATGCTGATTCCCGTCCGCTCGACCTCTATGCCGCCCTCGATCTCGGCACCAACAATTGCCGCCTGCTGATCGCGCAGCCGACCCGTCCCGGGCAGTTCCGGGTTGTCGATGCCTTTTCCCGCATCGTGCGCCTCGGCGAGGGGCTTGGCGCCAGTGGCCGCCTTTCAAGCGATGCCATGGATCGGGCTGTCGAGGCCCTGCGTATCTGTGCTGCCAAGCTGAAGACGCGGGAAATCCGCCGCATGCGGCTGATCGCGACCGAAGCTTGCCGCGCGGCCGACAACGGCGAGGCCTTCCTCGAGCGCGTCACCGCCGAGACCGGACTGCAGTTGGAGATCATCGACCGCGAGACTGAGGCTCGCCTTGCTGTTTCCGGCTGCTCTTCTCTGGTTGGACCGGAGGCACGCTCCGTCGTGCTGTTCGATATCGGTGGCGGCTCTTCCGAGATCGCCGTCATCCGCATCGGCGAGAATCGCTCCAGCCGGCTTGCCAACCATATCACCCATTGGACCTCGCTTCCCGTCGGCGTCGTGACGCTCTCGGAACGGCACGGCGGACGCGATGTGACGCCGGAGCTGTTTGAGACGATGGTGTGCGAGGTCGAGCGTATGCTCGAACGTTTCGATTGCCCGCCGGTGCAGGGGGCCGCGCGCGACAGTGCCGACTTCCATCTCATCGGCACATCTGGCACGGTGACGACGCTTGCCGGCGTCCATCTCGATCTGCCGCGCTACGATCGGCGCAGGGTCGATGGCGTCTGGCTGTCGGACGACGAGGTGAGCGCGATGCAGGCCAAGCTGCTGTCCTGGGATTTTGCCGGCCGCGCCGCCAATCCCTGCATCGGGCCGGATCGCGCCGATCTGGTTCTGGCGGGATGCGCTATTCTGGAGGCGATCCGCCGCCGCTGGCCGAGCCCGCGCATGCGTGTCGCCGATCGCGGCCTGCGCGAGGGACTGCTGACTGACATGATGGCGGACGACGGTGTCTGGCGGCGGGGCCGCTCGCGCCGGGGCCATCGACCGAGGGATACGAAGGGGCCGCAGACGTGACCAAGCCAACCATCGCCGGCAACCGCACGGGCCGCAAGCTCGGCCAGCGCGTCAAGAAAAAGAAGCTCAAGGCCTCCTCGCGGCAATGGCTGCAACGGCATATTAACGATCCCTATGTGCAGCGCGCCCAGCTCGAAGGCTATCGCGCGCGCGCCGCTTTCAAGCTGCTGGAGATCGACGAGAAGCATCAGATCCTGAAGGGCGCGCGCCGCATCATCGACCTGGGTGCCGCACCGGGCAGCTGGTCGCAGATCGCCGCCAAGGTGACCGACTCGACAGAAGAGGATATCCGCGTCGCGGCCATCGACTTCCTGGAAATGGCGCCTATCCCCGGCGTAACGATCCTGCAGCTCGATTTCCTTGATCCGGAAGCGCCGCAACGGCTGATCGATGCGGTCGGCGGCACGCCGGATATCGTCATTTCCGATATGGCGGCGCCGACGACGGGCCATCACCGCACCGATCACCTGCGGACCATGCATCTTTGCGAAGTCGCCGCCCATTTCGCCGTCGAAGTGTTGGCGGAGGGCGGTCATTTCCTTGCCAAGACCTTCCAGGGCGGCACGGAGCGCGATCTCTTGACCTTCCTCAAGCAGAATTTCCGGCAGGTCATCCATGTGAAGCCGGGGGCATCCCGAGCCGAGTCGGTCGAAATGTTCCTGCTGGCGAAGGGCTTTAAGGGGCGCAAGGCAGATGAGGAAATAGCAGAGGCTTGATCTGACGGTCTTTTTCGTTCGATGATGCCGGTTCCCAAGGCATCACGGACAATCAAGACTCAATCATGCTTCTCTACATAACGCTCGGTTCCAACGACATCTCCCGCTCGCAAGACTTTTACGACGCCGTTTTGCCCGTGCTCGGCTACCGGCGTCAGCGCGAATCGGATGAGGAAATCGGCTACGCCGCCGATGGCGACAGCCGTTGCCGGTTCTGGGTGGTCAGGCCCTACAATCAAAGGGCGGCCACTGTCGGCAATGGCTCCATGGTCGCCCTGCATGCCGAAAGCCGTGCTGATGTCGATGCCTTCTATGCCGCGGCTCTTGCCCATGGCGGCATCGATGAGGGCAAGCCGGGCCTGCGCTCCTTCCATGCCAATTTCTACGCTGCCTATGTCCGCGATCCTGACGGCAACAAGCTGAGCGCCGTCTGCGAAAGGCCGGAATAGGTTCCGGTTGCGCCGGAGCGCAACCGAGACGGCATCATTTTGCAACCCGCTGCTCCACCTGCGGCTCCAGGGCGGCGACGCGCTTGAGGCCGGCCTTGTGGCCGGAGACCATGGCGCCGGCGTTGCGATCCATCCGGATGAAGGGGATGGTTGCGAGCACGGTCAGCACCGAGATGCAGAAGAAGGCGATGTGGAAATCGCGGACCTGCAGTTCCGTGCCGCTGAAGAAGGTCGAGGTTTCCAGGATCATGGCAGCGACGGCCACGCCGAGCGCGAGGCTGATCTGCTGCATGACGGAGCTCATCGACGTCGCCTGGCTTGCCTGCTTGTCGTTGATGTCGGCGAAGGCAAGAGCATTGATGCCGGTGAAGAAGAACGAGCGCGAGAAGCCGCCGATCAGCAATATGGCGACGATGATGATATGCGCCGTCCAGGGCTGGAAGAAGCCGGTGCAGATCGTGGTGATTGTCGTGATGGCCGCCGCCGATAGCAGCGCCGTCTTGAAGCCGACGGCGGTGAAAACCCGGCGAGCGATGAACTTGGTGGTGATCGCACCGATCGCGCCCGCAAAGGTGATAAGGCCGGACTGGAACGGATTGAGGCCGAAACCGAGCTGCAGCATCAGCGGCGTCAGGAAAGGCATGGCGCCGATGCAGATGCGAAAGAGCGTGCCGCCGGTCACCGAGGCGCGGAAGGTGGCGTTCCTCATCAGCGACAGGTCGAGGATCGGTGCCGGGTGACGGCGCGCATGGCCGATATAGAGGAAGCCGCAGACGAAACCGATGACGACGGTCGAGGTGCCGACGATCGGTGGCAGGGCAGGCAGGCTAATCACGGACATGCCGAAGACGACGCCGGATGCAGCGAAAGACGTCAGCAGGAAGCCTGTCACATCGAGCTTCGGCGGCATGGTCGCTTCCACATCGGGCAGGTAGATCGTCGACAGGATGACGCCGAGAACGCCGACGGGAACGTTGATGAGAAAGATCCAGTGCCAAGAGGCGTAGGTGGTGATGAAGCCGCCAAGCGGCGGGCCGGCGAGCGGGCCGACAAGGGCCGGAATGGAGAGCAGCGCCATGGCCGAAACCAGATCGCTCTTTTGGGTGGTGCGCACCAGCACCAACCGCCCGACCGGCGTCATCATCGAGCCGCCGACACCCTGCAGGAAGCGGGCGAAGACGAATTCGAACAGGCCGCCGGAAAAGGCGCACATGATGGAGCCGATGACGAAGACGCAGATGGCGATGCGGAAGATGTTCTTCGCGCCGAAGCGATCCGCCATCCAGCCGCTGATCGGGATGAAGACGGCGAGCGACACCATGTAGGAGGTCAGCGCCAGCTTGAGGGTGATCGGGCCGACATGGAGATCGTTGGCAATGGCCGGCAGCGCTGTCGCGATAACGGTGGAATCCATCTGTTCCATGAAGAGAGCGACTGCGAGGATCAATGGAACGATGCGATTCATAGGCATCTGCCTTGATGGGTCTGTCTTCGGGAAGGCGGCCGCCATGGGCGGTCGCCGCTCTGTAGTCCTATGCGGGGCTGCTGCCAATCCCGGATTTTGCACCATGACTGCTTGAGGATCACGTCTTCGTGATGTCCGCTGCCATATGGCGCCGAAAGCAAGATTTGACATATGCTAAGAGCATGGAAATGCTAATCGCATAAAACGTCGTCCGGTGTATTAGCGGATTCGGAAAAGGTTGTCATGGCCAAATCGCCGGCCAGCCAAGATCACTTTCCGGACCGTTTTCACCGTGGCGACGATAGGCGCGGCTTACGCTGAGACAAGCATAAGGAGTAACATATGACTGCTGTTCCGCCCCCGGACATGCATCGGTTCAAACTGGGATCCTGCATCATCACAGTCATCAAGGACGGTGCCAGCATCATGGATAGCCCTTGGGAAATCTTCGGCTCGAACCAGGCGCCCGATACCGTGCGCAAGCTGTTGGAGCAGAATTTCCTGCCGACGGAAAAGCTGGTGAATAGCTATGCCCCAGCCATCATCGACACCGGCTCCGACCTGATCGTCGTCGACACCGGCTTTGGCGCGACTGGTCGCGCTCGCGGTCTCGGCCGTTTTCGCGAGGGGCTGAAGGCTGCCGGCTACACGCCGGAACAGGTCACCGTCGTTGCTCTCACGCATCTGCACGGCGATCACATTGGCGGATTGATGGAGGAGGGCGCTCCGGCCTTTCCGAACGCCCGCTATGTCACCGGTGAGATCGAATATGGGTTCTGGACCGACAAGGCACGCGAGGGAACGCCGGCAGACGGCGGTCACAAGACCGTTCTCGCCAATGTCGCGCCCTTCGCCGAAAAGATGACCTTCCTGAAGGACGGCGGCCAGATCGTCAGTGGCATGACGGCCATGCTGGCGCCTGGCCACACGCCCGGCCATCTCGTTTTTCATCTCGAATCCGACGGCAAGCAGCTTGTCATGACCGGCGACACCGCCAATCACTATATTCTCTCGCTCGGCCGCCCGGATTGGGAAGTCCGCTTCGATGCGGATAAGGCCCAGGCCGCAAAGACCCGCCGGCGCATCTTCGACATGATCGCCGCCGACCGCATCCCCTTCCTCGGCTTCCATATGCCTTTCCCCGCCGTCGGCTTCGTCGAAAAACAACCGGAAGGCTTCCGCTACATTCCGAAAACCTATCAGTTTGAAATCTGAAGACGGAAGGCTTGGTAGAGCTTGAGCGCCCGGCATATCTGCCCAGCGCTTTTTGCTATTCCCTTCCTGTCATAGACGTGTTACCAGCCCTCGCCAACTTCCAAGCAACACTTGCAAGATCGCCCGGTAGACGATTCGTTCCGGAGCCATCCTGCTTTTCACAGACGAAGGAATTGGCCATGGCACGCATTATTGAAACGTCAACAGGGTTGGATGCGCTGACATTCGACGACGTACTCCTGCAGCCGGGACACTCCGAGGTCATGCCCGGGCAGACGAATATCGCCACCCGCATCGCCCAGGACATCGAGCTCAACCTGCCGATCCTCTCCGCCGCCATGGACACAGTGACGGAAAGCCGCCTTGCGATCGCCATGGCCCAGGCCGGCGGCATGGGCGTTATCCACCGCAATCTGACGCCGGTGCAGCAGGCCGAAGAGGTCCGCCAGGTCAAGAAGTTCGAAAGCGGCATGGTCGTCAATCCGGTCACCATCGGCCCGGACGCAACGCTTGCCGAAGCACTCGCTCTGATGAAAGCGCACAGCATTTCCGGCATCCCGGTCGTTGAAAAGTCGCATCGCCTCGTCGGCATCCTCACCAACCGCGACGTGCGTTTCGCTTCTGACCCTTCGCAGAAGATCTATGAACTGATGACCCGCGAGAATCTCGTGACGGTCAAGGACGGCGTGCAGCAGCAGGAAGCCAAGCGCCTGCTGCACACGCATCGCATCGAAAAGCTGCTCGTCGTCGACGGTGACGGCCGCCTCGTCGGCTTGATCACGGTCAAGGATATCGAGAAGTCGCAGCTCAACCCGAATGCCTCGAAGGATGCGCAGGGCCGCCTGCGTGCCGCCGCCGCCATTAGCGTCGGTGATGATGGCTTCGAGCGCGCCGAACGCCTGATCGAGGCAGGCGTCGACCTTCTGGTCGTCGATACCGCCCACGGTCACTCGCAGCGCGTTCTCGATGCCGTCGCCCGCGTCAAGAAGCTTTCCAATTCGGTCCGCATCATGGCCGGCAACGTCGCCACCTATGATGGCACGCGGGCGCTGATCGATGCCGGTGCTGATGCAGTCAAGGTCGGTATCGGCCCCGGCTCCATCTGCACGACGCGTATCGTCGCCGGCGTCGGCGTGCCGCAGCTTGCCGCCATCATGTCGGCTGTGCAGGCTGCGCAGGACCAGAACATCCCTGTTATCGCCGATGGCGGCATCAAGTTCTCCGGCGATCTGGCAAAGGCGATCGCCGCCGGCGCATCCGCCGCCATGATCGGCTCGCTGCTGGCCGGCACGGACGAAAGCCCGGGCGAGGTCTATCTGTATCAGGGACGCTCCTTCAAGGCCTATCGCGGTATGGGCTCCGTCGGCGCCATGGCCCGCGGCTCGGCCGATCGCTATTTCCAGGCTGAAGTCCGCGACACGCTGAAGCTCGTTCCGGAAGGCATTGAAGGCCAGGTTCCCTACAAGGGCCCTGTTGCTGGTGTGCTGCATCAGCTCGCAGGCGGCCTCAAGGCTGCCATGGGCTATGTCGGCGGCGCCGATCTCAAGGATTTCCAGGAGCGTGCGACCTTCGTGCGCATCTCCGGCGCAGGCCTGCGCGAAAGCCATGCCCACGACGTCACGATTACCCGCGAAAGCCCGAACTATCCGGGCGCAGGCGGCTGATCGATGGCGGATCGCGCTCAGGGCAACGCCAGGTCCTTGCAGGGCCTGGCGGCGATCCTCGCGGCTCTTTCCCTGGCTCTGTTTGCCTGGATCCATGCCGGCTTCGTCAGAGCATTCAGCGATGCTGCAGCCGGCCAGCAGATGCTCGATGCGCGCATCGGCGGCTATGAGCGCGACGACGTCATCGGCATGCTGCACTACCTCAAGGATCACCCCGATCCGGCTGCGATCCTGCATTCCATGTATCTCGGGCCGGAGCTGATCTTCCCATTGGTGTTGGGCGGGTTGCTGTTTTGCCTGATGCGCCTGATCGGTCCTGGCGGCTTTTTCTTCGGCCGGCCGATCCCGCCCGGCGCGACTGCAGTTATTTTTTGCCTGCCGATCTTCTATACGATTGTCGATTATGCCGAGAATATCGCCGGCCTGATGCTTTACCCGCCGGCAACGCCCTCCGATGCCATGGTGTCGCTGCTGGCGAGCCTGTTGCCGATCGTTGTCAGGCTGAAATTCCTGACGCTGGTGGTCACCGTTATTCTACTGGCTCGGTTTGCCATTTTTCGCTACCTCTCGCCAGACGGCTCGCGGCCGTCCTGATTGACCCTATCGGCAATGTGGCATTCCAAAGGAGTTGGCGACGTGACAGGCTATGAAATGTTCTGGCCCATGGTGGCGCATGCGGTGCTGGTCTTCATCCTCTACGCGCTCCTCGGATGGCGCCGCCGCGTTCTGACTAAAGCAGGCCGAATTCAACCCACGCAATTTCGCGAGAACCACGCCGCAAACGAGCCGGCTGAAAGCCTGGTGGTACGAAACAGCCTCGCCAATCAGTTCGAGCTTCCCTTGCTCTTCCACACTTGCTGCATCCTGCTCTATACCACCCAGGCGGATAACCTGCCTTCGGTGATCCTTGCCTGGATCTTCGTCGTCGCGCGCTACGCACATGCTTTCGTGCATGTGACCAGCAATGATCTGCGCTATCGCAGCCCGCTCTTCGCTCTTGGCTTTGTCGCGCTGGTCGGCATGTGGATCTGGCTGGGCGTCTGGCTCGCCTTCTCCTGACGCCACTGCGTGATCGCGGGCGCAACCGGCGGTCACGTCTTTGTGTTCTTCTTTTACCGTTACGTCGTCGCTCGCTGACCTATCTTGTCAGCGGATGGCTGGCTGTTTGCGCCTGCCGCGCGGAGCAACAGGGAAAGCAGGACCATGAGCACGGAAAAGCCCATCGTGACGCAGGCGATGATCAACGCCTATGATGAATACACGCATCTGACGCTCGATCGTCGTGGTTTCATGGAAAAGCTGACCAAGCTTGCAGGGTCCGCCGGCGCGGCCGCCGCCATCGCGCCGCTGCTCGCCGCCAGCAAGGCAAGCGCCGAGGTCATTACCGCTGACGACAAGAGGCTGGAGGCGAAGGATGTCACGTTTGCCGGCAGCAAGGGCGAGATGAAGGGCTATCTCGTTCGGCCGAAAGACACAGCCGGCAAGCTCGGCGGCGTCATTGTCATCCATGAAAATCGTGGCCTCAATCCGCATATTCGCGATATTGCCCGTCGTATGGCGCTGGAGGGCTTCGTGGCGCTGGCGCCGGATTTCCTTTCCCCGCTTGGCGGCACGCCTGAGGATGAGGACAAGGCGCGCGACCTGTTCACCAATCTCGACCCGGCGCTGACAGCAGCCAATGCCGAAGCGAGCCTGACTTACCTCGCCAAGCTAGACGGGGCTAACGGCAAGGTCGGTGCGATCGGCTTCTGCTGGGGTGGTGGCGTCGTCAACCGTTTTGCGACGATCTCGCCGGAGCTGAAGGCGGGCGTCGCCTATTACGGCACGCAACCGCCGGCAAGCGATGTGCCCAAGATCAAGGCTGCCTTGCTGCTGCACTATGCCGGCCTGGACGATCGCATCAATGCCGGCATCGATGCCTATCGCAAGGAGTTGCAGGCAGGCGGCAAGACTTTCGAGATATTCATCTACGATGGCGTCAATCATGCCTTCAACAACGACACGTCGGCTGCCCGCTACGACAAGAAGGCGGCTGATCTGGCGTGGGGCAGGACGGTTGAATTCCTGAAAAAGTACCTGTCCTAGAACGATACGAATCGTCGATACCGGCCTAGCGTCCACAGGCTGATTACCGGGTCGAAACCATATTTCGGCCGCAGCTGCGGAGCCTGAGCATGGCTCCTAAGTAATGATTAAAATTGGACTTTTCCCGTTTACGCGCATTGAACGCGTCGGATGCCATAGCGTCTGCCGCGCCTAAGCGTCGTTCAGTATGACAATGAAACGGGTAAAGAATGAATTCGAATAACCCCGACCGCATCACGTTCCGAAAGAAGCCACAGCAGGAGCGGAGTATTCAACGTGTCGATGCCATCCTGTCTGCGGCGGCCTCGCTGATCGCCGAGAAGGGGGTCAGTGCCATGAAGATGACGGAACTGGCTGTGGTTGCCGCTATCCCGATCGGTTCCGTCTACCAGTATTTTCCGGACAAGGCAGCGATCGTCCGGGCGCTGCTCGACCGTCATGCCAATTTAATTCAACAGAAAGTCGAGGAGGCTTTCGCCGGCGTCAAGTCTTGCGATCATGCCATCGAACTCGTCTGCGGTATGATCGACTGGTACTATCGCGAGTTCCGCAACGATCCCGCCTATCTCGGCGTATGGCTTGGCACGGATATCGATAGGGATATCCTGCAGCTCAACATACTGCACAGCAATCGCGTCGCCGGTATATTCCAGGAGAGCATCCGGCCTTTCCTGCCGGCCGAAAGCCGGGTCGACCTGAAGGCGCGCACCCAACTCTTCAGCCATCTGATCGGCGCGTCGATCCGCTTTGCCATCATGAGCGACGACGACATGGCATTGCGCGCGTTGAACGAATGGAAACAGGTGATCCGCGTCACCCTGCTGGCCGAGCCGACATCGTAACGGCGGCCGAAGAAGATCGGTTGGTGGGCCGTCGGCTCACCAGCCCGGCAAAATCTGTCCGGCGCGCTGCCGCGGATAGATGCGTGCGTAGGTCTTCACATCGCCATCGAGATCATCATCCACAACAGCCGGCGTGATGTTGTCCAGGCAGGCAGAGATATGTGCGGTGATGGCGTTCATCAGCGACACCGAAAGTCCGGGCCGCTTCATGATGCCAATCTGCACTGGCGGCAGGGGCGGGAAGCCGTCGGCCTGCGTCAGCACCTTCATGCCGGTGCGCAGCGCCGATTCCGGCATGACCGAAACAGCCATGCCGGCAAGCACGGCTGCTGCGACGACTGTGCAGGACCAGCTTGTGAACAGAATCTGATAGTCGCGGCCGCCGGCATCGAGCGCCGAGCAGGCAAGCTGGCGCCACTGGCAGTCGCGCCGCCCGACGGCAAGCGGAATGGGCGCATCGTCCCGCAGCGGATGGTTGGCTGAGCCGACCCAGCAGAGCGGTTCCGTACGCACCACGTCAGACATCCGCTCGCGTGGATTATGGGTGACGAGCGCGATATCGAGTTCGCCGCGATGCATGCGTTCGGCCAGATCGACCGAGGGCTCGCAGACGATGTAAAGCTCGACATTCGGATGCGTCTTGGCAAAGCGGCCGATGATTTCGGGCATGTAGCGGTCGGCATAATCGTCCGGCGTGCCGATGCGCAGCGTGCCCTCGAGGCGGTTGTCGTCGAAGGCGGCGATGGCCTCGTTGTTCAGGCGAATGATGCGGCGGGCGTAGTTCAGCAGCTTGTCGCCTTCGGCCGTCAGGCGGTTGCCGCGGCCATCCTTGATGAAAAGCTGCTTGCCGACGCGCTCTTCCAGCCGGCGCATCTGCATGGAAACGGCCGATTGCGTCTTGAACACCCGGTCGGCTGCCTTGGTGAAGCTGCCGGAATCCACGATTGCGATGAAGGTCTGCAACTGATCGATATCAAGCGGCGCGGACATGGGTTCACCTATAAAGGAGTTTGATAGTTATCATTAGAAACATTCGTTGGACTGATCAATAGGGCTTTGGCATCTTCTGAATGCAATTCAGCATACCAATCGAACAGATACTCCTGTCGAACTCCTCCCGGCCTGCGCCCCTTCTCCGGTCCCTGGGAAGGGGCTTGGCTGGCGCGTGCCTCAAGGAAAGGACTACGGAAATGCGCACGACAGATCAGACCCTTGGCCTTGTAACGCCATCGCTGTCTCTGACGGCTCGTATGACGGTTGCTTTCGGCAAAGCGGCTTCCGTCTGGCGCGCGCTCCGCAATCGCCGCGAGATTGACTACCTGAACGAGCTTGATGACAGTCAGTTGAGAGACATCGGCTTGACCCGTCAGGACCTCAACACCGCGTTGACCACCTCGACCTTCTTCGAGGATCCGTCCGGCCATTTGACCCAGTCCGCGCGCCGCTGCGCGCGATCCTCCGCTTTCGGCAGCATGCGCAGCTGAAAGCGGACACTCGTTTCCCCGCAGGGTGATAGCCAATAAGCCCTGCTTCTTTCCCGGTGTTCGGCCCAAGGGCCAGCACCGGGTTTTTTCTTTCTGGAGATGCTGTTTCGCAGCAGGTCGTGCGCGGTTAAGTTGCCTCCTGCGGCAATTGCCTTATCTTACAGCCTGATCGAAACAGCAGGCCCGATCGAAACAACAGGAAAGCTGCGATGGCAACGGTGATCTTTTTCCACTCGGTCTATGGTTTGCGTTCGCTCGAGCATGAGGCGGTAGAGCGCGTGCAGGCGGCAGGGCACCGAGCCTTCGCACCGGATCTCTATGACGGGCTGATTGCCCGATCGATCGAAGAGGGCTTCGAGTTCAAGGATGAGATCGGCTGGCCGACGATCTGCGAACGCGCGGAATGGGCGCTGGCGGGCCTGCCCGCCTCGACGGTCCTTGCCGGCTTCTCGATGGGCGCCGCTGTCGCGGCAAGTCTCTGGCCGAAGCGACAGAACACCGCCGGTATCCTTTTCCTGCATGGCATTGCCGCGATTGCCGACAATGCCCGCAAGGGTCTGCCTATGCAGCTACATCTAGCCGACCCGGACCCGTTCGAGCCGGAGGAAGACGTTGCCGCCTGGCGGCAGGTGGCCGCACGGTCCGGGACCGCTGCGGAGATCTTCAGATATCCGGGCGGCGGCCATCTCTATACCGATGCCAGTCTGCCCGATTATGATGCCAAGGCAGCCGACCTCACCTGGAAGCGCGTCATCAGCTTCCTTGATGCGATCGACGCCCAGACTTGAACGATCCTGACTTGAAACGGCGCAACTTGTCGCTTAGCTTATAGGCATCGTTGATACCAACAGGATGTGTGCAGCAATGGATTCCACCTCGACCGCAATGCCGTTCAGCCTTGCCATCGGGGAAATTCTTGCTCATGCCTATATCCATCGTTCTATCCAATCTTTCGTGGTCCACGCCTGAGGGTCGGCCGCTTCTTTCCAATCTCGATCTAAGCTTCGGCGCCGAGCGCACCGGCCTTGTGGGCCGCAATGGCGTCGGCAAGACGACGCTGATCAAACTCGTCTCCGGGGAATTGCAACCGCAATCCGGCAGCATCTCCTTCAACGGCAGATTGGGAATCCTGCGCCAGAGCGTGCAGGTGCAGGCCGAAGAAACCGTTGCCGATCTTTTCGGAGCGAGCGAAGCACTGGCGGTGCTGAAGCGTGCGGAGGCGGGGGAGGCGACGAATGAAGAGCTCGCCTCGGCCGACTGGACGCTCGAGCAGCGTATCGCCGCGGCACTTGACCGTGTCGGGCTCGACGTTACGGCGGAAACGCGTCTTGTGACTCTATCCGGCGGGCAGCGCACCCGCTGCGGCCTTGCTGCGCTCATCGTCGACGATCCCGATTTCCTGATTCTCGACGAACCCACCAACAACCTGGACCGTGACGGCCGCGGCGCAGTGATCGATCTCCTCTCGGGTTGGAGGGCAGGCGCCATCGTCATCAGCCATGACCGGGAGCTGCTCGATACCATGGATGCGATCGTCGAGCTGACGTCGCTCGGCGCATCGCGTTACGGCGGCAACTGGAGCCAGTATCGCGAACGCAAGGCGCTGGAGCTTTCCGCCGCCGAACACGATTTCGCCGAGGCGGAAAAGCGCATCGCCGAGGTGGAAAGAAGCGCCCAGGCGGCCGTCGAGCGCCAGGCAAGGCGGGACAAGGCTGGCCGGAAAATGGCGGCCAAGGGCGGCATACCGCGTATCCTGCTTGGCGGGATGAAAGAGCGAGCCGAAATGACGGGCGGCGAGAACACGCGGCTTGCCGAGCGGCGGCGCGGCCAAGCCCTGCAGGATGCCTCGGCCGCCCGCGAAAAGATCGAGATCCTACAGCCCTTGACGGTCAAGGTTCCGACATCCGGCCTGCCGGCGAATCGGGTCGTGCTCAGGCTGGAAGGCATCACCGCCGGCTATGATCCCGAGCGGCCGATCTTCCGCAGTCTCGATTTCGTCATGACGGGGCCGGAACGCGTCGCGATCACCGGGCCGAACGGGTCGGGCAAGACGACGCTTCTGGCGCTGATATCAGGCGCGCTGGAACCCTGGAGCGGGAGTGTGCGGGTCGTCTCGTCGGCTCTCCTGGACCAGAGGGTTAGTTTCCTCGATCCAGCGCTTTCGATTCGCAACAATTTCCGCAGGATCAATCCGGACGCAGACGAGAATGTCTGCCGCGCCGCCTTGGCGCGGTTCATGTTCCGGGCCGATGCCGCGCTGCAGATTGTTTCGAGTCTCAGCGGCGGGCAGCTTCTGCGCGCGGGGCTTGCCTGTGTGCTCGGCGGCTTGGTGCCACCCTCGCTATTGATCCTCGACGAGCCGACCAATCATCTGGACATCGATTCCATCGCCGCAGTCGAAGCCGGATTGCGCGCCTATGACGGAGCGCTTCTGGTCGTCAGCCATGACGAAGTGTTTCTCGAGAATATTGGCATAGAGAGACGGCTCGAGCTGCCTGCGCGAGCCGTCTCGGTCTTGCCGGATAACCGGTAACGTCAGGCGTGGCCGGCGCCAGCGATGCGGTCGAGCTCAGTGATCGCATCATCAGGCAATGTCAGCCCGGCGGCCGCGATATTCTGCTGCAGGTGGGCAAGTGACGAGGTGCCCGGAATGAGCAGGATATTCGGCGCGCGACGCAGCAGCCAGGCAAGCGCCACCTGCATCGGCGTCGCGTTCAGGCGCGCGGCCACATCGGAGAGCGCCGAGGATTGCAGCGGCGTGAAGCCGCCGAGCGGGAAGAAGGGCACATAGGCGATGCCATCGCGGCCTAATTCTTCGATCAGCGCGTCGTCCGAACGTTGCGCCAGATTGTAGAGATTCTGCACGCAGACGATATTCGTGATCGTGCGGCCTTCGGCGATTTGGCTGCGCGTGACGTTACTGAGCCCGATATGGCGCACGAGGCCCTGCTGCTGGAGATCCGCAAGGACTGTCAGCGGCGCCTCGATGGAGCCTTCGCTCGGGTGATGCGGGTTGAGCATGACGCGGAGGTTGACGACGTCGAGCACATCCAGTCCCAGATTGCGCAGATTGTCATGCACCGCCTGCTTCAGCTCGTCAGGCGAGAAAGCCGGCAGCCAGGAGGCGTCCGCACCGCGCCGCGCGCCGATCTTGGTGACGATGACGAGATCGTCGCGATAGGGATGGAGCGCCTCCCGGATCAGCCGGTTGGTCACATGCGGACCGTAGAAATCGCTGGTGTCGATATGGTTGACGCCGGAGGCGATGGCTTCGCGCAAAACCGCAAGCGCCGTCTCATGATCCTTCGGCGGGCCGAACACGCCAGGACCTGCGAGCTGCATGGCGCCGTAGCCAAGCCGTTTGACCTTGAGGTCACCGAGGGCAAAATTACCGGATTGATCGATGCTGGACATGGCTGTCTCCTTTCAAGCTGAAAGCAGAAATAGGCTGTGTTTTAGTGTAAGATAACTGGGTGCAATGTGCACGGGCCGTACGATATGGCGAACAATGAACCTCAGCCATGACGCGATACTTCTGCCTGCCATCGTGATATCGCGCCGGCGAGCTTGTCCATGCGGCCGGCTCATATACCACGCTGACAGCGGGATGACGCATGCGTTTATTCTTCGCGAAGCCGTTCTCGCAGGAACTCGATAAAGCGTTGTGTCTTGGCGGGAAGCAGGCGTGTTTCCGTCACTGCATAGACCGAAGTGGGAGCCAACTGCCATTCCGGCAAGATGCGCCGCAGTTGTCCGCTTGCCAGCTCTTCCATGACGACTCTCTCCGGAAGGGCGCTAATGCCCATCTCCAATACCGCGAGCCGCCGGATCATGGCGACGCTATTGCCGCGAAAGCGGCTTCCCACCGTGGTCTCAACGCTTTCCGCTTCGCGATGGAGGATCCAGCTGCCGATATTCTGCATCGTCAGACATTGGTGCTGCTTCAGCTCGGACGGATGGTGCGGTTCGCCTTTTTGTTGAAGATAGCCGGGAGCGGCATATAGCCGAGGCGTAAGCCGGGCGATGACCCGTGCGATCAGGTTTGACGTTTGAGGGGCTGCCATGCGGATCGCCAGATCGAAAGGCTCGGCAACGAGATCGACATTACGGGGTGTCAAGTCGAAATCAAAGTCCATGCCGGGGTAAAGTGCGGCAAACTCCGGCAGCATCGGCGCCAGATATGTTGTCGCGAAGTCGACCGGTAGGGAAACCCTGAGCACGCCACTTGGCTGCGCAACCATCTCCCCCAGCTGTTCATGGGCTATTCTCGCCTCTTCGACGATGCGCTTGCTGCGTTCGTAGTAGAGCTGCCCTGCTTCGGTAAGCTCGATCCGGCGCGTCGTGCGATGCAGAAGACGCAACCCGATCGACTTCTCAAGGAGGCTGATCCTGCGGGAAAGCGTGGAATTCGGCATGCCAAGGGTCTCCGCTGCACGGCGGAAGCTCCGGGCTTTCGCCACCTCAACGAAGAGCGCCATGTCATTCAGGTATTCCATAAAGATTGCGCCATTGTTGGAATAATCATTTCCACAATAGCCCGTTTATGCCATCAAGGAAAAGTCCCATGTCTTGTTCGAACAGACAGAAAGGACGTTCCATGAGCAAGATTTTCACATCCACTCGCCTCGGCCGCATCGAGATTGCCAACCGCCTTGTCATGGCTCCGATGACCCGTTCCCGCGCCGATGATGATGATGCCGTGCCGGGAGATCTGGTCGCCACCTACTACGCGCAACGCGCCAGTGCGGGTCTTATCGTCACCGAAGGTGTCTTCCCGACATCTGGCGGTAAGGGCTATGTGCGCACACCGGGTATCCAGACGGAACCGCAACTCAAGGCGTGGAAAGCCGTGGTCGATGCCGTTCACGCTGCGGGTGGGCGGATTTTCCTGCAGCTGATGCATACGGGCAGAATCTCCCATCCCCTATTGCTGCCGGGCGGCGAACTGCCGGTCGCTCCTTCGGCCATCCGTCCGAACGGGCAGACCTGGACAAATGAGGGTCAAAAGGATTTTGTCACGCCCCACGAGCTTTCGCTCGCCGAGATCAAGGAGACTGTCAGAAATTATCGCGTCGCAACACGCCACGCGCTTGCCGTCGGCTTCGACGGTGTCGAACTCCATGGCGCCTCGGGCTATCTTCCGGAGCAATTCCTCTCATCAGGCAGCAACCAGCGCACGGATGAGTATGGCGGCTCTGTCGCCAACCGCGCCCGTTTCATGCTCGAAGTCCTGGCAGCGATGATCGATGAGGCCGGGGTCGGTCGGGTCGGTCTGAAAATTTCGCCGGAAATGAATTTTAACGATATATCCGACGCCAATCCGCAGGAGACCTACTCTTATTTGGTCGAGCATCTTCAGGCCTCGGACATGGCCTATCTCCATGTCGCCCTGTTCGGGGCAGCGGTGAATTATCGTGAGCTGCTGCGCCCGCGTTTCGCCGGATCATATATTATCGGCGGCGGGCTCACTCGGGCGAGCGCTGAGGAACTCTTGCAGGAAGGCAAAGCCGATGCTGTGGTTTTCGGCAGCGCGTTTCTCGCCAATCCGGATTTGGTGGAGCGCTTCCGCCGTAACGCGCCTTTAAATGAACCGGATCGTTCAACCTTCTATGCGCCGGGAGCCGAAGGCTACATCGACTATCCAACGCTTGCAGGATAGCGGTACGCGCAGTCGCCAGCGCATCTGCAGCCGCATCCCAGGCACAAACAGGCAGCGCGGCTAAGACTTGCTTTCGGGCGTCTTGGCCGGGCTGCTGCCTTGCATGTAGCTGTCGAAGATCGATTCCATGTTCTTCTGATAGCTCTTCTGCACTTCGAGGCCGCTGTCGAACATGGCGTTGAACATCTCGGTATAGGCGGCCATGTCGACGCCGGCGGCAGGTTTTGGCTTCGGTTCTTCCTTCGGCGGCTCGGCGGCCATCGGGAAGTTCTTCATCATGTCCTGGAAAGCCTTGGCAAAGGGATTGTCGAGGAACGGATTGGTCGCCGCAGCCTTCTCGTGTTTGACACTATCGGCGCCGAACATCAGTTCCATCGCCTGCGTGAAGGGATTGTCGAAGATGCTCGCCTGCGGTGTCGGCTTCTGCTTCGGCGCAAAACCGATGGTCTGCAGCCAGCCCTGCATCATCTCGCCCATGGCCGTGTTTAGAAAGGGGTTGGCCATCGGCGGGATCTGGCCGCTGGTCTCCTTGAACAGGCCGCCCATCAGCGTATCGGCCATGGCGGGCAACATGCGCTTGTAGACTTCCTGGCCGATGCCGGTCATCTGTGCGGCTTGTGCCGCGATCGCGCGGGAAACATCCTTGGAACCGAACAGCCGCGCCAGCACAGTGTTGCCGTCGGAGATACCTTCAGGTGTGAAGGCCTTGCTCATGTCCTCGAAATACTTGGCGTAGCTGCCTGACGTAATGTCCTGCATCACGCCCATGAAATTATAGGGGTCGGTGGCACTGCGCTTGAAGCCGGTAGAGAAAGCCGGCATTAATGCAGCCATCGCCTTGGTCGCCTGCTCCTGCGCAAGGTTGAACTGCTTGGCCATGGCCTCCGTGGCGGCGCCGTTCTGTGCCTGCATCATCATGTCGAAGAGTGGCAGCATCGAAGTCCCTTTCCCCACAATGAGGCCGCTTCGGAATCAGGCGGCGCTTGATTCCGATAGTATAGCGGGAAAAAAGAGGGCGCATACCGGTTTCTGCCCTCATGCTATCCAGGCGATGAAGGCATGCAAGCTGATTATCAGTATTGATATTCTTCGAAGATCGGCTCGACCGATTGGTTCCAGCGGCCGTTGTAGAGCATCAGCAGATCGTCGGCGAGCGTGCCCTTCTTGGCAAGCACTTCGTCGAGCGGCGCAAGGAAGACGGTTTCGTCCAGCCCGTCACCATTCAAACGGCCGCGGTTCTTCAGGCCGAGGCGGGAAATGCCGACCACTTCGCGCGCCACATCCATGAGGCTGTGGCCCTTGATCACAGCGTTCAGACCCTCTACCGGCACGACGTCGCGAAGCGCGTTGACCTCGTCGAAGCTCCAGTCCTTGGTCAACTCGTCGGCAGCCGTGAGCGCCTCGTCGTCGTAGAGCAGGCCGACCCAGAAGGCAGGCAGCGCACAGATGCGGCGCCAGGGGCCGCCGTCTGCGCCGCGCATTTCGAGGAAGCGCTTGAGGCGCACATCGGGGAACAGCGTGGAGAGATGGTTCGTCCAGTCGCCCATCGTCGGCTCCCAGTCAGTAATCTCGCCCTTCAGCGCGCCGTCCATGAACTGGCGGAAGGTGACATGGGTGCAGTCGTGATAGCGGCCGTCGCGGACGACGAAGTACATGGGAACGTCGAGCGCCCACTTCACATAGTCCTCAAAGCCGAAATCGTCGCGGAAGGTAAAATCGAGCAGGCCGCCGCGGCGATTGTCGGTGTCCTTCCAGATTTCGCCGCGCCAGGAGGAAAGCCCGTTCGGCTTGCCTTCGGTGAAAGGCGAGGAGGCGAAGAGTGCGGTTGCCAGCGACTGCAGCTTCATCGACACGCGCATCTTGCGGCGCATGTCCGCTTCCGACGAGAAATCGAGATTCACCTGGATCGTGCAGGTGCGATACATCATGTCGAGACCCTTGGTGCCGACCTTCGGCATGTAGCGGGTCATGATGTCGTAGCGCGATTTCGGCATACGCGGCGTTTCCGCCAAGGTCCATTTCGGGCTGCCGCCGACGCCGAGGAAGCGAATGCCCATCGGCTCTGCGATCTCGCGCACTGCCGCCAGATGGTTGTTCGATTCCTTGCAGGTCTCGTGGATAGTTTCGAGCGGCGCGCCCGACAGTTCGAACTGGCCGCCCGGCTCGATCGAGATCGCGCCCATTCCGGTGGGTTCGCCGAGCCCGATGATGTTCTCGCCATCCATGATCGGCTCCCAGCCGCTCTTTGCCTGCAGCCCCTTGAGGAGCGCAGAAATGCTGGCATCGCCGAAATAGGGCACGGGGCTGTTGTCGGCGCGGAAGAATACGAATTTCTCGTGTTCCGTGCCGATGCGGAATTTCTCCTTCGGCTTGTTGCCCGCGGCCAGATAGGCCGTCATTTCCGAGACCGAGGAGAGCGGAGTCTGGTCGGTAGTGTCGCGCGCCATGGTATTACCTTAGATCTCGGAGGATAACCCGCGCCAGTCGCAGGTCAATTGGAGGGTGATTGACGCGGATTGAGGTACGGTGCAAGTGAATTTCTTTCAAGGGTCGTTCAAAAAAATAGGATTTTATGTCTCGCAAGTGCATCACGGTCGTGACAGCCACCGGCATATTTGCACAAGCGTTCAAGACATCTCGCTATTGGCACGGATAATTCGCTTCGACTGACGTCAAGCGGAGCATATCGATGAACGGTTCAGACGGCCTTTACTATCCCATACTGACGCTGCTTGTGGCCTCACTGGTGATCATGGGCAGCCCTGGCCCCTCGACGATCAGCGCGACAGCGATGGGCGCGGCCTATGGCTTCCGGCGGTCGCTCGGTTATGTCTCCGGCCTTATCGCAGGCACCGTGGCGGTCTTGCTGGCCGTAGCAGCCGGCGTCGTTGCGATCCTTTTGTCCGTCCCACACGGCGCCGTCGTGCTGACGGTGGTTTCGGCCGTCTATATCCTCTATCTCGCCTTCAAGATCGCCACCGCACCGCCGCTGTCGCGCCGTGATGATCAGGTGGCAGCGCCGGCTTTTTCAGGCGGCTTCCTGCTCGCAGTAGCTAATCCCAAGGCCTATCTCGCGATTGCCGCCGTCTTTGCCGGTGTCAGCCTGTTTCAGGGCCAGAGACTGCTCGATGCCACGGTCAAGATCGTATTGCTCACGGCAATGATCGTCGCCATTCACATGGTATGGCTTCTTGTCGGCGCTTCGCTCTCACGCTTCCTGCAAAATCCGAGGGTTTCGCGGATCGTCAATATCTCGCTGGCGATCCTGCTGATCGTTGCGACCATCGTTGCAGTCTTGGAGTGAAGACTTAGTTCCAGTCGCCGATCGCGGCCTGGATCACCGCCATGGCGGCAACGGCTGCCGTGTCGGCGCGCAGGATGCGCGGTCCGAGCGGAATGGCGGTGACGAAATCGAGGCTGCGCAATAGGGCGCGCTCCTCTTCGGAAAAGCCGCCTTCGGGGCCGACCAGCAGCGCCAGATGCTTCTCCTTCACCTGCGCCAGCAGCGGTAGCGGATTCTGGCCGGCATCGCCTTCGTCGCAGTAGATGATGCGCCGCTCGCGCGGCCAGCCGGCGAGCAGGTCGGCAAGCTTCACGGGCTCGGCCACGTCGGGAATGCCAAGGATGCCGCATTGCTCGGCAGCCTCGATGACATTAGCTTTGACCTTGTCCAGATTGGTGATCTTGCCCTGCACATGCTGTGTCGTGACCGGCTGCAGCAGGCCTGCACCCATCTCCACGGCTTTCTGCACGAGATAATCGAGGCGCCCCACTTTCAGCGGCGCGAAGAGATAGTGCAGGTCGGAGGGTGCCGGTTGCGGGCGCGTTTCCTCGACCGGCGTCAACAGGATGCGCTTGCGAGAGGGGAAGGAGACGCTGACCTTCCATTCGCCGTCGCGGCCGTTGAATACAAGCAGTTCGTCGCCGCCTTCCATGCGCAGCACATTGGCGAGATAGTTGAACTGATCCTGGTCGGCTTCGATGGCGGAGCCTGCCTTGATGTCTGACGTCACGAACAGCCGCTGCATGCGGAAATTGGCGCGCATGGATTACCCCCTAAAGCAATTTCCGGAAAAGTGCGCAGCGGTTTTCCGTTCGAAATTGCGTAAAACAAAAAGATTGAGCGGTTCAAAGATGCCGTGAAAAGCTGAACTGCTCTTCTGTAACGGGCATTGAGTCAATCCCTTTTGAGCTTAATCCCTCGCCGAGTGCTTGCTTCTGTCCGCAGTCGACGCTGGGGCCGCTGCTGTATGGGGTCTGCTGAGGACCGGCTGGCCAATCTAAAGATGCGCAGTCATTTGAGTGCTGCGTGAGCGGTTGCGGCCTAACCCATCCATCGTCCCGGCGAAGGGACCTTGCTCAGAGGGCTGATGGCAGTGCCCCCGAAGTCTGTCTATGCTTTCTTCCTACTCAAGCGGCCATGGCTGGCGCTGCCTTGCGAGGAATGAAGTCGGTCCCATCTCGAAG
>NZ_FMAH01000084.1 GCF_900094545.1 Martinezella miluonensis | reverse complement strand
TTCCCATTCCCCCCACAAAGGCAGCCTGACGAAGGGGCGCCAAATACAAAGGAGAAAGGTTTAATTCCATCACGCTGCTTATTGTTGGGCGTGGCGGCCGGTCAGGGCAACCCTCGTTGTGATTCTGCGAGCCTGAAACGGCAACACGCGCCATGTGAGACAGAGGAAGGCCCGAGACGAACCACGGTCCTGCGGTATTCAACCCGCGCATCAGAGTCTGATCAACCGTCGTCTCAATGCCGCCGCGTCCTGCAATAGGCAGCATATTTGTCCCTCGTCGACGCTGAAAAAGGCGACGCGAAAAACCTATGCCCAAACTCTTGAAAACGGACATGAGAATCAGACCAAAGCTGATTTGTGAACCCACTTTGTCAACATCGCCTAGGGGATCCGCTTCGTCCCGCTTGGTTTCGATCCGCCCGGACAATCCTTGATCCGATAACTGGACCGAATTACCTCGAAAGATCACGCCAAGATCAGCGGCACTGAAAACGACAAAGTCATGGGAATACCAGGTCGCGTTACTGCTTCTGGGCAAACCGACACGGCTTCGATTATGTGCAATGATGAACGCAGCATCTGACGCCACGAAAATCTCATACGGTCGGCCCGCCTCTAGGCTGTATCTGGCAATTTCTCTGCGAGAGGCGATATCGATCAGGCACACTTCCGCCTGGTCAGAGATACAAACCAAGCGATCGGACCCGACGACGGCTGTATGCTGAATGCTTTTCCTCGGAAACGGCAGGAACATCCGCCATTCGCCATCGGTTTCCACGGCTGCGACGGCCCTATAACGGCGCTCTGTACCGGTCGTGTGGGCGCGTAACATGTATGGGGGATCTCCAGGTTGCGCTTGTACTGCCGACTTCCCAGCGAACTCAAGCCAACGATTGAGATCAAAGTCGATGCGGCCCACGGAATTGGTAAGGCCACGTACTTAAGATGGCGTGAAGTTCGGCTCCTCAACCATTGAAATCACGGGTGAAATCACGAGTGTGCGGTTGCCTACTTGCGGCCAAGCAACGTCCAGCCTGTGCCGACGATTGCAATGCCGCTCCCGACAATGATCATTAAATCCGAAATGCGTGGCCTCTCGGCGGCGAGGAGGTTGGATATTCCGACAAAAAGGCATACCGCCATGCCGATCAAGGTTAGGTATCGCAACAGTCTTGCCGACATATGTGCCTCGCGTTTCAGGACGAATCTCTACCGTTGTCCGACGGATTATCTACGGTGTTGCAACGTTTAGATGTCAGCGTCCTTGCAGGCTTGAACTGAAACCGGTGGAATTGGCGGTCGCGACGGTCAAATCGGCAACAACTCCGGCGCGAATATGTATCTCATATACTTCTCCATTCGGTGGTGTGTCTTCAAGACGTCACAACAATATTTCAATCTGTGCGCACATTTTGCATTGCAATTGTTCGAGGGGAGAGAGCAGACAATGTCTAATGCCACGACCGCACTTCCGGGCCCTGTATTCCACGAGCCGATCTATTCGGAAGGAAAAGCTAGTCACGATCCCACCGGTTTTTTGGTGGATCACCCATCCGATACACCCATTTACGACGAAGTTGACAAACTGCTCAAGACGCAGGTGGTCGGTTTCGATAAGTCCCGCATCCAGCCCGACGAGCTTTTCTCACTGGAAGAAGCCCTCGGCCCGCGCGGATCAGACGTTGTTCAGCAGATTAAGGAAGCCGGTCGTATCGTTTTTCATTCGATTGGCGATTCAGGAGCTACGACTGAAGGGAAGCAATACGCCGATGAATTGACGGTTGCCGATCAGCTAACGGAAGATTGCAACGTTACGCAGAGCGCCAATAGGCCATCGTTTATCATGCACCTTGGTGACTTGGTCTATAGTTTCGGCGAGTCAAAATACTACTACGATCAGTTTTACGCGCCTTTCCGAGATTATCCGGGGCCGATATTCGCCGTTCCCGGGAACCATGATTCATTCGTTCTTCCCAACACTCCTGCCGGTGAAACCCCACTGGAGGTCTTTGCTCGCAATTTCTGCTCCGACTCGTTCGTCATCACGACAGAAGCGGGGTCGTTGCACAGAACCGCGATGACGCAGCCCGGTGTTTATTTCGCTCTGGACGCTCCTTTTGTCCGGCTACTCTGTCTCTTCAGCAACGCGCTCGAAGATCCAGGCGTTATCTCCAGCGAAGATGGAAAGTGGCCGAGCGTCCCAGACTATCAGCTGGAATTCCTGGAGAGGCAGCTCCAAAAGATAAAAGATGAGGACTACAAGGGCGCGGTACTGATCGCCGTGCATCATCCACCATTCAGTTACGCGCCCCCGAGCAGCGTCAAAGGCTCCGGTGGATCGCATGGATGCAGCTTGGCGATGCTTGCGGAAATTGACACCATCTGCAAAAAGGTTGGCGTCTATCCGCATGCATTTTTGTCCGGGCACGCACATAACTATCAGCGCTATACACGGACTGTCGAGTTCGGTGACAAGACGTTTGATGTCCCGTTTATCGTCTGCGGTGATGGTGGACATCATGTCAATGCGATTGCCAAGGCGAAAGCTGGTAACGTCGCCGAAGAACCTCACTTCGGTATCGATGTCAGCTACCTCGACGCCAATCCGGTCGTGGATGCGAAGGGCCTTTCTCTCGAAAAGTACAATGATCGAGGATACGGCTATCTTCGCATCAGCGCGGATAGCAGCCAGGTCGCCATCGGCTTCCATCTGGTCGGCCAGACCTCGCTCGCGCAATCCCGTTTCGACAAGGTGACCGTCGATTTGGCATCGCATGAGATGATCGCAAACTAGGAGCGTTGAGTGAAGAGAATTGCTGGTGGTGCTTTCAATGAAAAGTACTACCAGCAAATTCGAAACTCGGTGCCTGTATCGCGAACAATGTGGAGGTCGCGGATCATCTCGGCGGCATGCAGTAGGCCGTGGTGCCACTCCTCGGGCGGCACCCTCGCTGCTCCCGCCGCAACGGTGCGGATGTAGATCAGGGCGTCCTTGCCTGGAACTGGGACGATGCCGAGTTCTTGCCGCAGCTGCTGGATCGCATCCACCGACCGATCCAGCAGATCACTGACCTCGTTCGGGGACAACTTTTCGACCGCATTTGCTGCTCGCACAAGATTGGCAATGAAGTCTGTCGTGGCGCTCACAGTAATCCTAGAATCGCGGCCGAAATTCTCGCGTCAAAGTTGGTCGATGGTCGATTTAAGTCAAGTCTGAATTATCCTGTGCGGTCTGGCCACCATTGGGCCGCAGACGTCACGTGGTCGTGGAGTCAGGAAAATGCGCCGGGATAGCCAGGCGCATTCTTATCAGCATTGCCTCCTTGTTTCGTCATCAGAGGTAATGTTCCTTGTTACTCGGCCTCGCGTTCTCGCATCTCGGCGACGTCGATGCCGTGGGTATCGAACCACCATTCCGGGCTCATGTCTGGATGTCGATCGCGAAGGCGGCGGTACCTGGAACGAAGTCGCTGCTGACGTTCGACTT
Organism: Martinezella miluonensis; assembly: GCF_900094545.1. Lineage (GTDB taxonomy): Bacteria > Pseudomonadota > Alphaproteobacteria > Rhizobiales > Rhizobiaceae > Rhizobium > Rhizobium miluonense. The sequence continues at coordinate 6,875 of NZ_FMAH01000084.1, read as the reverse complement.
CTTGCGTGAAATAGGGGTGGTCCAGTGTCCCGCCGATCACATGGATGCGGCGGAGGAGTTTTCGCAAGACGTAGCCTTGCTCTTTGTTCCCCGGTCGATAGCCGCTTTCCACGATCCTCATAACTGTGTCGCATAAAGTGGCCAAAGCGTCATCCGGCGGCGTTCCGTTCACGATCATGTCGAGCCGTTCGGAACCGAAGCCAACGTCGATACAGGTGCCGAGCGGATTGACGATATTTCCGATCTCGATCCCGTCCTTGTAAAACTCGGTGCAGTAGCCGCTGACGCTGCCGTCGCTCCATGTGCATTCGTCATCTGGAACGATGGCAACGCGGCCTCGATAGAGTGGTGTCCACTCCTCCAGGCGGTCCGGATGGATCGTGACATGGTCAGGTATCAGACCGAGTGTTCCGAGAAACTCGATCCAGAAATCTATGGCGTCGCCGACGGTCATCTCTCGAAACGAGAAAAGCCCGAGCATTGTGAAGTGGAGGAAGTGCGTCCCGTCTCCGATTTCGTCGAGATCGCCCATTCTCAGGCAGGCCTGAGTGTTCGCAACGGTTCCAATGTAGGATGGATCGGAGAAGAGGGGTTTGTACTGCTGCATCCCGGCGCTACAGAAGAGCGTGGTATTATCGTGCGGCCGTACGGATTCTATGCGTGTGAAGTCGATGCCTTTGGAAAGGCAGAAGTCTTGGTATTGCTGGATCAGGCGTCCCGCGATGACATAGGCAACCTCCTTTGTTGTGTGTGTGCCCGCAGCCAATATAGTTGTATCGCATGCGAACTGCAATCGCACGCTTCGCGACCGAGATCCAGCACGGCAAGCCTAACATTTGGGTTTATCAAGGTCGTTTGAAAAGGCCTCAAGCGCATCCACGCCGCGAATACAATGAAGGGTTTTGCCATCCCTTTCCGCGTCCGTGCAGAGGGCACGGATGCCGGGCATCCATTCCTCATCGATTTCCCATATCGTCCGAAACAAGTCGCGGGTCGGTGGCATCGCCAAAAGGCCACCGGGCGGATGTGCCAAATCGGCCGAAGCCCAACTTATTTGCCTCTCGGCAGCAAGCCAAAAATGCATCCACAGGGGCATGTCGATAAGGATGATCTCCGTGGCACGGTCCACCCGGGCCGGTATCGAATTCCAGTGTCCGACCCCATCGATCACCCAAGCTTGACCAGATATGACTTCCTCATGTTTGCGAGCATAGGTGTCCAGCGGGGCAGGGATCCATCCCTCCAGCCATAAAAGCTTATCGATTTCGAAATGAGGCAGACCACGACTGCGAGCAATCTTGCGGGCGAGAGTCGATTTTCCGCCACCGGCATTTCCAAGAATGATGATGCGCGACATAAGCTAGCGACCTTAATTGAGGGCCTTCCCAACGCTGCGGACGATTTAAATTTGAGAAGCGCATCCGATGTGCGTGCGCCGAAAACTATCATCAGTTAAAGCCTTATGGCAAATGTGAAGCTGTCCAGTCGCACCTTAATTCCAGGGGTCAACTATCCTTCCATGTCAGCCGGAATATGCGAAGCCAATTGTCGAGGGCGAACTTCCTGACATCTTCTTCATTAAACCCCGCCCTGCGCATGGCTTCGATAAGACGTTGCAGCCCGCTCGCATCTTTGATTTCGCGTGGCATGACGGCACCGTCGAAATCCGATCCCAAGGCAACTCTGTTTATGCCCACGCGCTCGACCAGATACTCAATATGGCGAACAACCACTTTAAGCGGGGTGTCGTCGTCGAGATTGCCATCCGCACGAACGTCATTGACGGCCAAATTCAGCCCAATGACGCCGTCCGTATCGCGGATGGCATCCAGCTGCCGGTCCGTCAGGTTTCGGGTCGATGGACAGATGGCGTGAGCGCAAGCATGCGTAGCAACGAGTGGAGCAGTGCTCAGTGCAGCTACGTCCCAGAATCCGCGCTCGTTCAAATGCGAGACATCGATTATGATCCCGAGATCGTTGCATCTCGCTACGAGCCTCTTGCCTGCGTCTGTCAGCCCAGGTCCAGTGTCAGGTGACCTTGGATATGCAAATGGCACCCCGTAACCAAAAATATTGGGGCGGCTCCAAACTATACCCAATGATCGCAACCCTTGATCGTAGAGAGTTTCAAGAAAGCTCAGGTCGATGTCGATAGCCTCGGCTCCCTCCATGTGAAGCACCACAGCGAAGGCCGACATGTTCAGAGCAGAGCGAATCTCATCCACACTCGTTGCGAGGCGCATTTGCCCGCCAGATCGGCCGATCAAGGATTTTATCGCAGAAAGCTGGTCATCAATCTGCCGACGGGCATGCTCAGGGTCTAACGCATCAGCGTAACGAACCTGGTATCCATTATTGGTAATCGTCAGATCATTTTCTGGTTCGCGATCCGGATAGGCAGAGATTGCAAATAGCCCACCGGCCATCTGTCCTTCTCGCGCCCGAGGAAGATCAAGGTGGCCGCTTTCCGAGCGAGTCAGGAAGTCTCGGCCTAGAGCCGCATACTCGACCATGGATAAGATTGCGTCGTTGTGCCCATCGAATATGCTGACGCTGTCCATGCGAATTGATCTCCCTGCTGGATCCGGCCTGGTTACGCGGATTGTATCCTGTTTGACGAAAGCGTGGCTCGCCAACCCTCGGTGTTGTGCAGGAAGCGCTACTACCGTATGTTCTGTTCAGGCCGTCGGCCTCAGTTAGATACCGACGAAAGGCGCAAACTGGGCACTAGGAGACGCTCAGATTGATACCGTCGCCCGTTTTCGGCTTTGAACTGATACGGACGATGTTCGAGACTACGTCGTACAGATCTACAACAAAGTTCCTCACAGATTCAGCGGGACCGATCAAAGCAGGATTGGCGCATCTCCCCGATCTCCAGCACGGAATTAGCTTCCAATTGCATGACAAACCGTACCTCGTAAGTTCGAGTGTATGGTCGGGCCGACATCGGATGCTTCAGGGTGACGACTGAAAATTGTAGTTATCTCGCGATTGACACAGAGGGGAGTGGCGGGCGTGAGCCTGAACTCCTTGAGCTTGGCGCGTTCGAGTTCGATTTGGCGGGCCAAGAGAGAGCCGAACACCATTGGTACTTCAGGCCAGTCGCAAAGATCTCTTATCATGCCTGGAGGGTCCACGGTCTTACTTCGAAGAGACTTCGAGCTGAACCGCTCTTTAGCGATCTCGCATCGGAGGTTCTTGCCGCAGTGTCCAATCGCTGGATCGTCGCTCATAACGCGCCTGTCGACGTTGGAATTTTAAAACGTCACTTGCCCGGATGGAGACCGCTGGAAACAATCGACACACTAATCCTGGCTCGAAAGGCTCTGCCAAGCCTACCTTCCTATAGCCTCCGTAGTGTCGCTTCGGCATTGAAGATTCCGGATATCCCCGCAGGCGACACGCATAACGCCCAGGACGACGCGCGGTTATGCATGAAGATCTTCCTTGCTCTCCGAGAAATCACTCCTGCACAAATGTCCTTTCTCTAATGTGGCCTGTAGTGGCCGCAAGTGGGGCGTTACCCGGGAGCACCACCCGATTGCTATCCACCTCAACTAATGGCGATGGAGCGGACGAGTGATCTGTGGGTGAAGAAGAAGGCGTCGGGGGACGAGGACGCCGCCTTGTTGTTGTAGACTGCCCTTGTAAGTTGTTTTCGCAGGTGGGATAACCGGCGGAAACCTATACAAGATGATTAGCAATGACGAATGAGCAGAGCTTGGTTAGACGACAGCGTCCGCTTCTTGCGGCCGTCGTGCTTCTGATCGTCTTCTGGTACTTACTGGCAGTTCCGCTCTTCATCGCTACCAAAGTGTACGGCTACGGGTTTGTGCCTTCTGCCGAGTGGATTTCAAAGATCAATGGTTTTGGAATAGCTGCGGGGCTCGTCTCCGGAATATTCCTGTGCGGCTTCATGTTCTCTCGCTCTGACACAATCCCGGGAGGCGACCTGAAAAAGACCGTTACTATCTTGTTTTCTCCCCTATTCGGATTCGTTTTGGGAAGAACAACGTGCGTTATGACCATTCCTGTGCTTCTTTCGATCGTTGCAGGTCACCACGTTGAGCTTTCGTTTATCGTCGAAGACGCCGCAGGGCACAGCGAGAAAGCCTGCAGCTTGCCCGTGGCGCTTCGAGACCTACCGATCTTTTTCAACCAACTCTGTGGTGTTTCCAATGATCTGCGAGGAACGCTTAGACCCGGAACGCGGCTCATCGTGGAAGGCCACGGAACCAGATTTGGCATCTATGCAACCAGCTTTCACAACGCGGCTCCGTAAGCTTCGGGTATGAGGCACACCGCCGTCCCGTTGTTCCTATTATCGGTCGCGGACCAGATATGTGGCTCAGCCGTTCACCGCGAAAATCAGCGTAGGATAAATGCCGCTGCTTCCCTGACCGCCGCAGACTGATCGAATTCAACCTGTCGGGCATAGTGCCGCCCGGCATCTGGCGGCAGTGAGTTCCGGCCGACACACTCCAGGACGACACGCCTTACGATCGGCGACCGATCCAGGATTGCCGTGTCGGCGACTTCCATTGGTGAAACCGAGCAAACAAGCTCTCGGTGGCTATAGGTTGGGATCCAGCGCTTGAGATTATAGCGTTTGTCGATCCAGTCCCAACGAAAACCGGATCGCCATTTTGCCGTCCGGTCGATGAGCGCCTCGACCGCGATTGCCCGCACCACCGGATTCACCGATTTGGTGGAGATGTCCTCCAGGTGGGCATCAAGCAGGGGCGTGCGCAGTGCGTGGCGAAGCGTCGACGGCGTTGGGCCTGTCGTTTGCTGGATCAGAAGCCTGGCGAGTTCAGCCGTAACGTCTGGCCGCGCGTAGAGTTCCTCGATCATAGACCGTTCCGGCCCACCCCATCTCTCCCAACCATGTTGCCGCTTAAGCAGATCCAACGCAGCGCGAGCGATGATGGCGGGTTGAGTGAGCGGGAACACGCGCTGCGCACAGAAGAATGCCGCCGTGCGAACCGGTGCGACCCAATCATTCATTCGCCACATGACCGCCGCGACGAGAAAGGAAGATTGGAGGCCACCTGTGATCTTGTTGAGCGAAGCCTCGCGTATGTAGCCGTCGCCATGGAAGATGTAAATGAACTCCAAGCCAGGCATTTGCTTGAGGAGTTTCAAGGCAGCGTGCGGCTTAGGAGGGCTGAGCCAGAAAGGACCGGGGAGAGCCGCATAAAGGGCAGCGTCGTGACGGATTTGAAGAGACACAGTTGCGATCGACTCCGGCGGAATCGTCTTGAATTGCTGAAGGATCGTCCCAATCCTGGGTTCCAGCTCGGTTCCTTGATCTACTGACCTGAGAAGGGCGCGGGTGTCGGATGACAGAACCTGGCGATTTTTATTCATTGGTTATTTCCTGGTTCGAGCCGTCGAATATCTATGATGACGCTTGAATCCTGTCCTCGCAGCAGTTGAAGAAGGAATAATATTCGGGACTCAACAGATACAGTGTACAACCAGTGATATATACAAAACTGGGTGGGCAGTAATAATAGTATATCTTAGCTGAGTTTGTTCCCTTTAATATGCTCCATTGTTCGCCAAGTGGTCACGATCTTAAGATGTCATATTTAGAAGTCTGATGGCCGCCCTGCATATCGGCGTTAAGCTCTAAGGATTCTGTTATGAAGAAGATTATCGTATTGGCCTTGCTTGCATTCACGTCTCCTCTTGCGGCGCACGCTGCGACCTTCAAATTTCCCGGGGACAAGCCCGTCGCAAGTATCACCATTCCAGATAGCTGGAAGCCAGAGGAAACCGACAGCGGTGTCCAGGGAACCTCGGACGATTCTGCGGTCTATCTTTCAGCCGACGTTGCCAACAACAAATCCATTGACAAAGTTGTTACCGATGCGATCGATTTTCTCGCAAAGAACAAAGTAACGATCGACCCCTCAACAAAAAAGGAGACACCCACTACCGAGGTCAACGGCTTGCAGATGGGCACTTTGGAGTGGGATGGAAAGGATGAGGACGGTCCAATTAGCGTCGGTTTGCTCATCGTACAGGTGAGCGCTGACAACGCTCTCGTTGTAACGTACTGGGGAGATAAGGGGGCAGAAGACAAGCACGATGCTGAAGTTAAGGCAATCGTCGCCTCGATCAAGCCGGTTAAGTAACTTCGTCTGTTGCAGCGGTCAGCTTGTCACCGCTGCCCTCTGGGACCGTTGAATTCCGTTCCGATTTGCGCCTTTTTTCCGCCTGGCAGTTGCCCGGCCGGGCGGAGACAGACCTATGAAATGCTTGCGCCTTGTCGATGGCATCAAGAATGTGGGCTTCGCACCGTTCGGCTGGGGTGGAGCACACGGAGACGACAACGTTTAGGGGTTGTTCCGCAAGCGTCTGTGATGCTGAAACGGAAAAAAGCGAGGGCAACGAAAAGAAATCTCATGTGAACTGGATATCAGGTCATGGATACAACGCGCGATTGCGTGCTGTTGGGCGAGGAATGTCGCCGGATGGCTTTGATCGAGGGCGAGGGCCCCAACATTTATGAGAGCCGCCCGATATTTAACGGTCTGTGCTCTCACCCCCGGACCGTGCGAGCATAGCCGGAGCTAAGCGGCATTGCCAATTTCAAGGGCCTCTGCTCGGGCCTTTGTAAGAATGGGACTGTTCGGATCGATTTCGAAGGCTTTGCAAAATCGGGCTAGTCTATCGGATCCCTCTGCCGCTTCTCCTGCGGCCAATTGCAATAGTCCCCAAGCGATATCAGTCTGAATGTAATTGGCGAGCCCAAAGCGACGAAATTTCAGATTGTGTCCCGGCACGTGGTGTAGGTGACGGAAGATAGCAAAGCCGAGCGCCCGCGCGCTTTTCATAGCGCTGTAGCGGGTGATCGGCTTTGC
>NZ_FMAH01000101.1 GCF_900094545.1 Martinezella miluonensis | reverse complement strand
CCGAACAGACGGCTCTCGAGATGGTGACGCTCGACAGTCTGGTGCCCCGGGATCACCTGCTTCGCAAGATCGACGCGGTGATCGACTTCTCGTTCATCCATGATCGCGTCGCCGGCCTGTACTGCGCCGACAACGGGCGGCCGCCGCTGGATCCGACCTTGATGTTCAAGGCGCTGTTCATCGGCTACCTGTTCGGTATCCGCTCCGAGCGCCAGCTGGTGCGCGAGATCGAGGTGAATGTCGCCTATCGCTGGTTTTTGCGGATGAAGCTGACGGACGGGGTCTTCGACGCCTCGACGCTCAGCCAGAACCGGCGTCGGCGCTTCAATGATACGTCGGTTGCCCAGGACATCTTCGACCATATCGTCGAGCAGGCGATAGGCCACGGGCTTGTGGATGGCACGGTGCTTTATACCGACAGCACGCATCTGAAGGCGAACGCCAACAAGGGCAAGTACGATCTGGCGATGGTGGAGAAGTCGCGCTCCGACTACTGGGCCGATCTCGACCGGGCGATCGAGGCCGAACGGGCGCTGCACGGCCAGAAGCCTTTGAAAGGCAAGGATCGGGAACCCGCAGTCAAGGAAACCAAGGTCAGCCGTACCGATCCCGACAGCGGCTACATGGTGCGCGACGGCAAGCCGAAGGGCTTCTTTTATCTCGACCATCGCACCGTCGATGGCCGGCATGCGATCATCACCGACACACATGTGACGCCGGCCAACGTGCATGACAGCATCGTCTATCTCGACCGGCTGGACCGGCAACGCGCCCGTTTCGACTTCAATGTCGGGGCCGTCGGGCTGGATGCCGGCTATGCGACGGCAGGGATTGCCAACGGCCTGGAGGTGAGAGGGATCCTTGGAGTGACCGGCTACCGCAACCCGACGCCGCCCAGGCCCGGCATGATGCGCAAGTCGAAATTCGTCTACGAGCCAGAGCCCGACGGCTATCGCTGCCCCGAGGGGCAACTGCTGACCTACGCCACCACCGACCGCGACGGCTACAAGCACTACCGCTCCGACCCCCGCATCTGCGCAGGCTGCCCGCTGCTTGCCTCCTGCACGACGAATGCCAAGGCCGAACGCACCATCACCCGCCATGTCTGGGCCGATGCCCGCGAGCGTACCGATGCCAACCGGCTCAAGCCCTGGGGCAAGGCCATCTACAAACGACGGAAAGAGACGGTCGAGCGCTCGTTTGCCGACGCCAAACAGTTGCATGGTCATCGCTACGCGCGGTTCCGAAGTCTCATCCGGGTCCAATGCCAGTGCCTGATGGCCGCAGCCGCCCAGAACATCAAGAAGATCGCAATGGCCCTCACAAAGGCGCCAAAGCCAAGCATGGCCTGAGCAGATCAGGCCGTTTCAACAAAATCGAAACGCCACC
>NZ_FMAH01000011.1 GCF_900094545.1 Martinezella miluonensis | reverse complement strand
GGCGTAGTCGCGCACGATATCGCGCAAGGCATCCGCGTCCCAATGACCACGCCCTAAAATAGCCTGTTGCCGCCAAGGGCCGGGATCGCCGACTGCCTCCGCCCGCATCCAACCCGTCTTGCGTCGCTCTTCTCCCAGCAAACCGTCCAGAAATTGGCTCGCTGAATTCGCCACCCGCTCCTGTGTGAACAGCGGCCGCATTCGCGCTTTCACATCTCGTAACGAAGACGCCCAAAGCTCCAGCGTCGTCTCTATCGATGCTCCTGTCATCCATGACCTCCGAATCATGGAGACATATAGATTCAGGCTATGCATAAAAATGCAACTGTAATGCTAAGCGTGATCCCGTCGCGAAACGCCGCCCGCGGCGGCCTGCTGGTGTGTTGTCAGGGCTGCGTGATCGCTTCGGCTCCTCTCGTGTCGCCGCCGCGTTGATGGCGCGGTTGACTGTCTAAACTCGGAAGATATCCGACATATTTGTCATGTTCCTCTGGCAGATTCCCAATCGACTACGGGCTGCCCAAACGAGCTTGTCGAAGTCTCGCTTTCCCGGTTTGTGTATGTTGGTTGTTCACTTTCGAGTGATTCGACAATGAGAATTGAGTATTGTCGCTTGCAACGGCTCGCCGTGATTTGACGGTTGAGGCTGCCTTTGAAGATAGAGCCTGTTGTTGATAGGTGAGGAAAGACGATGACGACTGACATGAACGGTTTTGCCGGACGCCTGAAACGCCGCGAGAATGGCGGCATGATCTCCGGCTGGGTCGGCATACCCGACGCGATGCTCGTCAATCATCTGGCGCAGGAAGATTTCGATACGGTCGTGTTGGATATGCAGCATGGCATGTGGGACATGACATCGGCCGCCAACGGCATTGCCTATGTGCGCCTGGCCGGCAAGCCGGCGATTGCCCGTATTCCGGTCGGCGATTTCGCCGCCGCCTCGCGGCTTCTCGATGCCGGCGCTTCCGCCATCATCGCGCCGATGATCAATTCTGCCGATGATGCACGCGCCTTGGTGAAGGCAACCAAGTATCCGCCGCTCGGCGAGCGCAGCTGGGGGCCGTCGCTTGCTCTCAATCACTTCGGCCTCTCCGCCGAAGATTATCTGCAGACCGCCAACAGCCTGACCGTCACCATTGCAATGGTGGAAACTCGAACCGCTCTGGATGCGATCGACGAGATCCTTGCGGTTGACGGTATCGACGGCATCTTCGTCGGCCCCTCGGATCTTTCCATCGCGCTTTCGAATGGCGCCCGGCTTGCACCGGACAGCGCCGCGATCGATCAGGCGCTTGCAACCGCGCTCGCACGTTGCCGCGCCCACGGCAAGGTGATCTGTGCCTTCGGCGGCAATGGCGCCCGCGCCGGAGAATATCTGAAGCTCGGTCTCGACCTGGTCATCGCCGGCACGGAAACTGCGCAGCTACGAGCGGGAGCGCGAACGGCCATTCAGGCTGCGCGCAAGATCGCTCAATCATAATCGGTTGGTTTGGCGAAGAGGCATGTCCGGAAGAGTCTCCGGGCATGCCAATGCGGTCCTGCGATGTTGATCAGCACTTTCGGATCGGCGTTATCAATAGAATACAGATCCGAAGCCTTCTGCGAGCGAGATTATGTGATGGATGCTAAGCCTCATCAGTTTACGAGCTTTACGTAGCAGGGATTATAGGACTCTCCGCCGCAATCGCCGCGAGCTTTCGCTGGCGTGATTGTATTCTGCGTTGCGATCAGCACGAGCGCGACGGCAATGACGGTCAATACGGTCTTGGTATACTTGTCCATGAGTTTCCCCCGGTGATGGAACGATTAACGATCTGCACCTTAAAATTGCTTTTCTGAATGCTGCCTGAATATCGATGCTTAAGGTTGTACCCTGATGTCGCGCGACGGGTATTGGATCGGCAGTCCAAACATACATCTATCCCTCCGGCCTTGACCGCAGCCCGTGCTTGCATCGTCGTCTGGCTGCGGGCATTCTCAGGCCGACATGGTGGAGCGGAATGAATTCTCGTCAAGCCTGCCGGCGATGTTCACCATCGTCGAGCCCATGGGCTCGGACAATCTGATCTGGGGCCAGGTCGGCAGCGAAACGCTGTCGGTGCGCATCGACGCCGACGAGGACGTCGCGCTCGACAGCGAGCAGCCGGTTTATTTCCAGCCGGCGCTCGCGTCGCTGTTCGGCGAAGACGGGCAGCGTCTGTAAAGCATCATCTGTGCCGGGCGTTCGACGAAACGCGCGGCACAATTTTCATACCTTGACTTCAAAGATCATGTTGAACGGCGTTTCGGTCGCCTTGCGGAAATGCGAATAGCCGGCATCCATGGCAACCTTGCGCAGTTTCAACTCGCCGGCTTGAGCGCCCAAGCCCAGCCCGACTTCCTGCGACAGCGAGGCCGGTGTGCAGATCATCGTCGAAGCGCCGTAGTAGACGCGGCCGACCGGGTTGAGATTGTCCTTCAGGCAATCATGCGCAAAAGGCTCGACGATCATCCAGGTGCCGTCGTCGGCGAGGCTCTCCTTGACATGTTTGCCGGCACCGACCGGATCACCCATATCGTGCAGGCAATCGAACATCGCCACGAGATCGTAGCCGGCGGCCGGGAAATCCTTGGCAGTCGCCTGTTCGAACGTAATGCGGGTGTCGACGCCGGCTTCCTTCGCCGCAGCTTTCGCTCGTTCGATGGAGGGGAGATGATAGTCGAAGCCGAAGAAGGTCGAGTTCGGATAGGCCTGCGCCATCAGGATAGTCGAGGCACCGTGCCCGCAGCCGACATCGGCAACGGCGGCGCCGGCTTGAAGCTTTTCATGCATACCGTTCAGTGCGGGTATCCATTCCGTGACGAGATGGCTGTTGTAGCCCGTCCGGAAAAAACGCTCCGTGCCGCGGAACAGGCAGGCGCTGTGCTCATGCCAGCCAAGGCCGGTGCCGGTCTTAAAGGCGTTGGCGACCTTCGGCTCGTCGATCCACATGGATTGAACGACATCGAAGGCACCTGCGAAGAAGGCGGGGCTGTTTTCCTCCGCAAACACCATGGCCTGTTCCGGCGTCAGATAGAAGCGCTCGGTCTCGTCGTCATAGGTGACATAATCGGCCGCGGCCTGCGCCGACAGCCATTCGCGTACATAGCGTTCTTTCACTCCGATCTTGTCGGCCAATTCCGCCGACGTCATCGGCGTTCCGTCAGCCATGGCCTTGAAGAGGCCTAGATGGTCTCCGAGTGTTACCAGCACACCCGAGACCGCTGCACCGAGATCGCCAACAAGGCGTCCGACTAGATTATCGAGTTTCTGCATATCAGGTTCGCGCATAACATCCTCCCATCAGATTGATGCAGCGTTCCGTCCGGACATATTCGGATACGGAAACTTACTCCCCGGTGGAAGGGCAGGCAACTACGCCATCCGGCTGAGCGTGCTTCGCCCGGCCTTGCGAGAGGCGCAACTCATTGATGTCATCCGCTATTTTGGAAATTCACAAGGTGCCGAGGTGCCTCAGTCAGCGCGAGCGAGCTCTCTTTCCAGAGCGGAGAGCAGGCGCGGATCGTCTGCCGTCACGTCAGGCGCGAAGCGAGCGGCAACCTTGCCATTGCGGCCGATCAGGAATTTCTCGAAATTCCAGACGATGCCGCCGTCCTGTCCGGTTTCGAGGCCATGTTTTGCCAGGCGTTCGCGCATCGGACCGTCGCCGGTCGTCTCGACGCCGGAGCCGATCAGGCTGTTGTAGAGCGGATGACGCTCTTCGCCCGTGACCGCGATCTTGGAAAACATCGGGAACTGGACGTCATAGGTGAGCGTGCAGAAGCTCAGAATATCTTCGTTCGTGCCGGGTTCCTGCCCCTTGAAGTCATTGGCGGGGAAACCGGCGATGACGAGACCCGCGTCGCGATTGGTCTCATAGAGCTTTTCCAATCCTTCGTACTGCACCGTCAGCCCGCATTTGGAGGCGACGTTGACGACCATGATGACCTTGCCGCGGTAGTCGGCAAGCGTCGTATCGCTGCCGTCGATCCTCTTTACCGGAATATCGAGCACGCTGTCGGTCATTAGGTTCACTCCAGATAAGATGAAAACACGCCATGGATATTTGCCTGGATTTGACGGACGTCAAGGCCATAAACGGGCTTGGGTGGCGTCTTCAGTTCGTTAACGCCCGGATTGCACCTTATGCCGCAGCGCGAGCGCAACGGCCGGCCACGCCGTCGCCGCTTATCTCCCGACGGCATAGGCCTGCATCAGGCGTGGCGTTGCCGCGGCACGCAGGAGGCCGTCGGCATCGCGCCTTGCTGCGGTCAGCCGGCCGACGGTCCATTCCGGTGCGACGGTCAGCTTATGACCCTTCCTGCGGAGCGTATCGAGCACTGCGGCGTTGAAATTCGCTTCCGCGGTCAGGCCGCCCGGCTCGCGCGTGCGCGGATAGAAGGAGCTTGGGAAATGCGTGCTGTGGAACAGCGGCTTGTCGATCGCTTCCTGCAGGTTCAAGCCATGATGGACATAGCGCAGGAAGAAGGACAGCTGCCATTGCTCCTGCTGATCGCCGCCGGGCGTGCCGAAGGCAAGCGTCGGACGCCCCTCATACGACGCTATCGTCGGGGTGAGCGTCGTGCGCGGCCGCTTGCCCGGAGCAAGCGAAGAGGGCAGGCCGGGCTGCAGCCAGAACATCTGGGCGCGTGAATTCAGGCAGAAGCCGAGGCCGGGAACAATGGGAGAGGATTGCAGCCAGCCGCCGGAAGGCGTCACCGACACCATATTGCCTTCGCGATCGATGACGTCGATATGCACGGTGTCGCCGCGCTTCTCGGTCAGATGCGACATCGTCGGCTCGTAGACCGCGCCGCTCTTGGCTTCCGGCACCTCGAGCATCCTCATGGTGAGATCGTATTGATCCTCGAAGCCAGCCAGCTTGCCGGGGCTAAGGGCAAGCGAAGCTTCCGGTGTGATCAACTTGCGGCGTTCGTCGGCATAGGCATCCGACAGCAGGGTCTCGAGCGGTACGGCGGTGAAATTCGGATCGCCGTAATAGACTTCCCGATCGGCAAAGGCGAGCTTCATGGCCTCGGTAACGGTGTGGACGAAATCGGCGCCGGCAGGCTCCATGCCGGCAATGTCGAAGCCCTTGAGCAGCGCCAGTGCCTGCAGGAAGACAGGCCCCTGGCCCCAGGGGCCTGTCTTGGCGACGGTCCAGCCATGATAATCATAGGTTTGCGGCGCCTCGATCGTGGCACGCCAGTTGGCCATGTCATCGGCCGTCAGCACGCCCTTGTGGCGCTCGCCGCTCGCATCCATGACCTCGGCCTTGCTGAGATAGCCGTCGATCGCTTCCGCCACGAAGCCGCGATAATAGGCATCGCGAGCAGCCTCGATCTGCGCGTCCCGGTCGCTCTTGCCTTCCGCCTCGGCGACGACGCGCTTCCAGGTCTCGGCGAGAACCGGATTCTTGAAATTGGACCAGGGTTCCGGTGCGGCTCCGCCGGGAAGCCAGGTCTCGTAGGAAGTCGGCCATTCCTTGCGATAGAAATCGGCAAGCCCTGCGATGGTGGCGCAGACGCGCGGCAGTACGGGATGGCCTTGCTCCGCGTAGTGGATCGCCGGTTCGAGAACGTCGCGCACGGTCAGCCTGCCATAATTGCGCAGCATCAGCATCCAGCCGTCGAAGGCGCCGGGAATGACAGTGGCAAGCAGGCCGTCACCGGGAATGAGCTTCAGCCCTTCGCGTGTATAATGCTCGATCGTTGCGCACGCCGGCGCCGACCCCTGAGCGCAGATGACCTCGACCTTGTCATTTTTCTTCGGGTAGAGGATGGCCGGCATATCGCCGCCTGGACCACAAAGATGCGGCTCGACGATCTGCAGCACGAAACCGGTCGCGACCGCGGCGTCGAAGGCGTTGCCGCCTTTTTCGAGAATGCTCATGCCGATGGCTGACGCGATCCAGTGCGTCGAGGTGACGACGCCGAAGGTGCCGAGGATTTCTGGGCGTGTGGTGAAGGCGGTCATCGGGGGCATCCTTTCGGTTTGTGCACGCTTCGCGCGGGTCAGGCGCACCGTGCCGAACAGAACTTCGCCGCAAAGTTCCTTTTGCGCAATTCCGGCGATGCAGAATGCTTGTGCGCAACGTGGTCAGGCGGTCGCGAAATAGAGCGCCTGACCATCGTCCGAAAAGATCTATGCTCGGTCGCTGAACGCTCCGAGACGTCAGCGACCGACCGTGCGCGCCGAAAGCGCAGTCTCCGGCGTAAAATCGAAATCCTTGTCGAAGGGATAAGTCGGCTTGACCTTGCGCAGCCGCGGCAGGCGTTCGACGAACTGATCGACGACGCCGGGCGACAGCGCCATCAGGTTCGGATTGGCGATCGGCGCCAGCTCCGGCGAGAGATAGCCGGACTTGACGACGATGATCTTCGCCTTGTGCGGATCGAGGCCGAGGCGAGTAAAGTCGACGATATTGTGATAGGGGCGGCGCTTGGCCGACAATACGAGATCGATGCCGCCGATGGAAACGACAGCCTGGGCGTCGCTTGCCTCCGTGGTATCGAGCAGGAACTTGACGGTAAAGCTGCCCTTCACCGGCTGGCTTCCCTTCGTGTCGAGTGAAGCGCCGACGGAGAGATCGAGGGTAGCGCCGATGCCGGCCGCATAGCAGGCTTCCGTCGCCGCCTTATCGGCAATGCCGGCGAAGATGACGCCCTTGGCATCCTTGGTGATCAGTTCGGCAAGTACGTCCGCGCGGTCGCCGACGCCGCCGCCGGTTGGGTTGTCACCGGATTCAGCCAGAACCACAGGCGCAGTCGCGCTGGCGATTGCCTGGGCGACGCAATCCTCGATCGAGCCGGTTTCGCAACCGAAAACAAAGTCCTTGCGCACATCCCAATAGGCCCGCGCCAGGCGTTTCGCTTCACGCTCCAGAACCGCTCGATCCGTGCCCGTCATGATGGCGGCGGCCGTAGTGCGCGGCTCGTCCGCCCACACATAGCCGACCATCAGCGATGCATCCCAGACACCGTCGATAGCGTCGATCCCGGGCAGCATGTCGTAAAGGCTCTTGGCCGGTTCATCGACGGTGCTGGTGCGCTCGCCCGGCAGCACCACGGGGATCGGTGCCCAGAGCAGGATCGGCTTCACGCCGGTTTTCAGGCTTTCCGTCAGCATCCTGACGGCGCGACGCATGGTCTCTTCGACGTCGATATGTGGCGCAGTGCGGTAGGTGGAGTACATGTCGAGCGCATCGATAATGCGCTGCGTGACGTTGCCATGGAGATCATAGCTTGCCGAGACCATGCAGTCGTCGCCGACGAGGGCGCGCGCAGCACTGATCCAATCGCCTTCCGCATCTTCCATGCCCTCGACATACATGGCGCCGTGCATGGCGAGATAGAGCCCGTCGAGCGGCAGCAACGGCTTCAGGCGCTCCAGGAATTCCGCCTTGAAGGTCTCGTATGTGTGGCGGGCGACTGGGCCGCCGGCGATGGCCCTGGCGTGAATGGTCGGCAGGAATTCGCCATCGTAATCTTTGAGGAAAGCGAAATAGGGCGCATCGGCGAGCTCTTCGCCACGAAGGACGCGGAAATCCTTCTCCTCGTTCAGGACGGGATTATAGGTGCTGCATTCGATATGAATGCCTCCGACGGCAATGCGCATGGGAACCTCAATTCGGTGTGGGACCAATCAGAAAATTATGGGCGGCGATGCTCGCGGCCCCCCGTGCCCAGAGGTCGCCATCGACGCGCTGCGTGCGGATCGGCGTCTGGCCGGCATAGCGCGGCAACACATTCGCCTCGACGGACTGCCGCATGACGGTGCCGAAAAGGCCGTCAAAACGGCCTTCGACGTGGGTAATCAGGATCATGCCGGGATCGTTGAACTGGATCAGATGAGCGATTGCCAGGCCAAGCGCATTGCCAGCCCGATGCAGGACGCGGATCGCGGCCGCGTTTCCGAGCGACGCTTCGGTTTCGAGATCGTTCATGGAATGGCAGGAGAGGCCTTCCGCCTTTGCCATTTCCTTGATCGCCTTCAGCGAGGCCACGGTGTCGAGGCAGCCGCGCTTGCCGCAGCGGCAGGGCGAGCCGCCGGGCTCTATGGTGCAATGAGCAATCTCGCCGGCGCCGCCGTGATTGCCGCGATAAAGCTTGCCGCCGATGAAATGGGCGCAGCCGATGCCGTCATCAAAGGAGACGACGCTGAAGTTCCGGATATCGCGGGCGTTGCCGAACAGCTTCTCGCTGACGGCGACCGCTTTGGCATCGTTTTCGATAAAAGTATCGATGCCGCTTTTTTGGCGGATGATGTTTGCCAGCGGCACGTCCTGCCATCCAAGCAGAGTGGACTGGACGCAGCTCGCCTGCCTTTCATCGACGAAGCCGGAAAGAGCAACGCCAAGCCCGTAGAGTTTTTGCGCAGCGTCCTTACGCTCCGCAAGCAGTTTCGGCAGCGCCTCGGAGATCAGATCGGCAATCACCTCCGGATCGCGTGACAGCGGCATGGTCCGGCGCGCGACGATATTGCCGTTGAAGTCGCTGAGCACCATCGGCGCCGGGTCTTCGAGCAAGGATATGCCGACGAAGAAGGCGCCTTCCGGATGCAGATCCAGCAGGATTGACGGGCGGCCCTGGCCATGAACCGTCTGCGTCTCGTGCAATACGCCAAGGGAAATCAGATCGCGGGCAATTCCGCTCATGGCCGCTTTGCTCAAGCCCATGGAAGTCGCCAAAACCGTGCGGCTCGATGGGCCGGATTGGCCGATGACCCGCAAAAGCTGTTGCTGGGAAGAGGTTAGCAATTCGACGTTCCGTCTGGATTTCAGGTGGTTTTTTCGACACTAAGTTCAGTAATTGAACAAATCAATGGAAATAAATTTTCTATCCGCCTAATTGTAGGCCGTTGCATCGAAGAGTTGCCGGATAGCTTCCTTTGAGAAGGGAAGCGTGAAGCCGCGTTTCCCGGAGCTGTCTCAATTGGCGGGATCGATTTCCCGACCCGGTCTCCATGGCGGGCGGTCGCGTTTAAACAGTTGACATTCACCACCATCAATATGCAATGCTTGTGGTAACGATTCAGCAGGCAAAAGCCCCTCCCGTCGCCTCGTCCCCTGACGTCGATTCCAAAATCAAGCGCTCGATCATGGCCGTCCGACGGCCTGCGCGTGTTCGGTGCGGGGCGTAGCAGTCAGAAAGGAATGCCATGTCCAGCACGGTCGGCCGCTCGAGACGCCCGTTGGTCATCGTCTCGATCATGCTCGCGACTTTCATGGTCGCCGTCGAAGCCACCATCGTCGCAACCGCCATGCCGCGTATCGTCGGCCAGCTCGGCGGCTTTACCTATTATAGCTGGGTGTTTTCCGCGTTTCTTCTGGCGCAGTCCACAACCACGGTCATCTACGGCAAGCTCTCCGACATTTTCGGGCGCAAGCCCATATTGATCTGCGGCATCCTCATTTTTCTGGTGGGGTCGACACTTGCGGGCTTTGCCTGGTCGATGGCTTCGCTAATCGTCTTCAGGTTGCTGCAGGGTCTTGGCGCCGGCGCAATCCAGCCCGTGACGATGACTGTCGTCGGCGATCTCTACAAGCTGGAAGAGAGGGCCAAGGTGCAGGGCGCGCTTGCCAGCGTCTGGGCGGTCTCAGCCGTTATCGGCCCGCTCGCAGGTGGCATCATCGTCGACAATCTCTCCTGGGCCTGGATTTTCTGGATCAACCTGCCTGTCGGCGCGCTCTCCATCGCCGGTTTCATGATCTTTCTGCACGAGTCCGTCACGCCGCGCGAGGCGAAGATCGATTATCTCGGCACGATCCTGTTTTCGATATCGATCGTATCGCTGCTTGTCATCCTGACCGAGACCGATGCGGGCTTTGCGGTTCTCTGTCCGCTTGCGATCGTCTTCATCGTCACTGGTATTTTGTTCCTGTGGCAGGAGCGGCGGGCACCGGAGCCGATTATCTCCATCGCACTTTGGAGCCGCAGGCTGATCGCGACCAGCAATGCCGCCACCCTGCTTGCCGGCATGGCCCTCATCGGCCTGACCACGGTTCTGCCAATCTATGTCCAGGGCGTGCTTGGCCGTTCGCCGCTCGAGGCCGGCTTCACCCTGACGATGCTGATTGTCGGCTGGCCCCTGGCCGTGATGTTGTCGAGCAGGTTCTTCCGCACCTTCGGCATCCGCAGGACATTGCGTGTCGGCAGCTTCATGTTTCCATTCGGCGCGCTCTTTCTCTTGTTCCTGACGCCGGAGAGCAGCCCGGTGATTGCGGGTATCGGTTCGTTCCTGATGGGCTTCGGCATGGGGCTCATCAGCCTCACCAGCGTCGTGCTCGTTCAGGAAAGCGTCGAGTGGTCGATGCGCGGTAGCGCCACGGCATCCATCATATTCTCACGCAGTCTCGGCAACACCCTCGGCGCGACCGCGCTCGGTGCGATCATGAACGTCGGTATTGCGCATTACGGCAGCGGCGAACTGGCAAACCGGCTTCACGATATCCTCAATCAGCCGACGGGCCTTTCCGACCTCGTTGCCGATCCGGCGATCAGAAATGTTTTCGACGCAGCGCTGCATTGGAGCTTCTGGGGTGTCGTCGTCGTGGCCGTCACGACCTTCGCAACCATCTGGCTCATTCCGGTTGCCGATGACGCCGGTCGCCGGTCGTCCGTCAAAACGGACGCGCAAGACGCGATGACGCATTGATGCGACGATGCCGGCCCGGTCGTCTCTTCCGGTGCCGGCATTTGTTTCGCGCCAATGCGATCAGAAGTCGCGATAGTTGACCAGCCAGGAGTCCAGCAGGCGCCGCGAGGCCAGAAGCGCGGCATCAGCGTCACGCCCAGCGATCGCATCGAGAATGGCCTTGTGATAGGGCAGGGCGCTCTTCTGGCCTTCCGCGACGTCTTCATGGCCTGACAGCGTCCGGTTGGCGTAGATTCCGACGGCGATCAGGTCGATCAGCTGCGAATAGATCATATTGTGCGTGGCGGCGAAAATGGCCGTATGAAAGCGCAGATCGGCATCGGCATTGGTGTTGATATCACCGATACTTGAAACCATATCCTCGTAGGCGGAGCGAATGGCGGCAATATCTTCATCTGTACAGCGTGCGGCGGCGCGCGCCGTCGCTTCTGGCTCGAGCGCCAACCGCAGGTCCTTGATGGAGCGCATGATTTCCACCGAGGGGCCAGTCTCGTAGTACCACACCATGACATCCGTATCGAGGTGATGCCAGTTGGAGCGTTCCTTGACGCGCGTGCCGACGCGGGTTTTGATCTCTACCAGCCCCTTGCCGGCAAGGCATTTCATCGCTTCG
The DNA here is from genome assembly GCF_900094545.1 of Martinezella miluonensis. Lineage (GTDB taxonomy): Bacteria > Pseudomonadota > Alphaproteobacteria > Rhizobiales > Rhizobiaceae > Rhizobium > Rhizobium miluonense. The sequence goes on along the minus strand of NZ_FMAH01000011.1, from coordinate 116,368 downwards.
CGGATAACGGTGCGGCTGATGCCAAATTGCTCGACCAGATCCGGCTCGTTCGGCAATGTCGTGCCGACCGGGTAGCGCCCGCCGACAATGCGGCGACCGAGTTCATGGACGAAATAGCCGAAGACGCCGCGACGAGGGGTCGTGCCGTATTTTCGCACAAAAGCATCGAATGGTGACTGCGTTATGATCAGTTTCGACTCCGGAGCAGACACTGCGTCAAGGCCATGTTTCATTATGTGGGGCTCTCATTCCTGTTGATGCGCATCGCGAGACCAATCATCAATCCATGCCGGCTCGGGAGGCTTCATGCTGGTGTCTCGGCTTCATTGAGGCTGTTCCATAGGGTTGTTGTATCAATGCTGCCGTTCTTCGTGCGGCATGTTTCGACGGAAAACCCTAACATGTCTTCCGCACGACTGCCTACTGGCACAGACTGACTGGCCTGTTCATTGATGTGATCCGCAGATGCGTCGCGTTTCGGCCCGTTCGCATCGTGAAAGGTGATTGCATGACGATCAAATTGCGCACCATCTCCCTATCGAAACGTGATCGGTCAAATGATCGGATCGGGCGATTTCGGCCTATCGGAAACGTTGCAGAACCGTTTAAATGCGGAAAAATGCGAGGCGGATTCGGAGTAGTAGGCGGATGAATGACATGTCCACGCGTGGGCAAAAGGAGGAAACACGGGCAGCAGGCTCGCGGTCGCTTATGATTGCTCTGCTCGTGGCCGGCGCTTTCTTCATGGAAAATCTGGATGGAACGGTCATCGCGACGGCCCTGCCGCAGATGGCCATTTCCTTCGGTGCCCGCCCCGTCGATCTCAATATCGGTATGAGCGCCTATCTCCTGACCCTCGGTGTCTTTATTCCCATCAGCGGCTGGATCAGCGATCGCTTCGGCGCGCGGCTGGTGTTCACCACCGCAGTCGTCATCTTCACGCTTGCCTCGGTTCTCTGCGGTTTTGCCAATGGCGTCGCCTCCTTCGTCGCCATGCGCATCCTGCAGGGTATCGGCGGGGCGATGATGGTGCCGGTCGGCCGCCTGGTCGTTTTGAACAACACGCCCAAGGACAAGCTGATCTCGGCGATCGCGACGATTACCTGGCCGGCTCTGGTGGCGCCGATCCTCGGGCCACCGCTTGGCGGCTTCATCACCGATCATGCGAGCTGGCGCTGGATCTTCTTCCTCAATCTGCCCCTCGGTGTCCTGGCGTTCGTCTTCGCGCTCACGCTCATTCCGAAAACCAAGAACACGGCGCGCCCACCCTTCGATTGGGTCGGCTTCGCCGTCAGCGGCATCGGTCTGGCAAGCCTGATGTATGGGTTGGAGCTGATCGGGCGCCCTGATCCCGCATGGCTGGAAGCTTCGTCCTATGTGATCGTCGGTCTCGTCCTGCTTGCCGTCGCCGTCTTTCATTTTCTCCGGACAGAGCACCCCCTCATTGATCTCTCCGGGCTCCGGCTTCCAAGCTTCGCGATCACCATCTCCGGTGGGTCGCTGTTCCGCATCGCCATCGGGGCCGTGCCCTTCCTGCTGCCGTTGATGTTTCAAGTCGGCTTCGGACTTAGCGCCTTTCACGCGGGGATGCTGACCCTGGCGGTCTTTGCCGGCAATCTGGCGATGAAGCCGGCGACGACGCCGATCTTGCGGCGCTTCGGCTTCAAGCCGGTGCTGATCGTCAACGGCATTTTGAATGCCGTCTTCATCGCCGCTTGCGCCTTGTTCTCGCCGGATACGCCGCTCTGGTTCATCATACCGGTGCTGTTCATCGGCGGCATGTGCCGGTCGATGCATTTCACGGCCTTGAATACGATCGCCTTTGCCGACATTCCGCCGCAGCAGATGACAGGCGCCAATACCCTGTTCAGCACGATCTTTCAGCTGACCATGGGCATGGGCATTGCCGTCGGCGCCATTGGCATCCGTATCGGCCAGGCGATCAGCGGGCCGCTTGGCGCAGCCGGCATCGTCGCCATCGAGTTTCGTCTCGCCTTCATTCTGCTTGGAATTATCGCGCTTCTCGCCGTGCTGGATTGCCTGCCGCTCGATCGCAAGGCTGGCGACAATGTTTCGCGCAAGCCGAAAGCTAGCGCGAGGAAGGCGGCGTGACGCCGTTGCTTACTAAGATGCTCAATAGGGGTACTGGATAAGATTGTAGTGCAGCAATAGTGCGGGTATCGCCATCAGGATAATCAGAAGCATTGCAAAGCTTGCCGTGCGCACCATTTTCATCCGGCGAACACGCTGACCTGTCCAATCGTATACTGCCATAGTGAGCCCCTCCTCTCGTCGATTATTAGAAAGACAAGAAATGGAACGCCAGTCAATATTGGCAATAGGTCCGTTAAATAATGAGCTTTCCCTAAAATTCATGGATGCGAGGTTGGTGCATTGCGCCGTTTGAATGCGATTTAGCCTGCTGCTGCGCAAAGATCGTTTCGCGGCATCCATTCGGACGGGTATAACGGACAGGAAATTCGGCTCTGCGGCAGCGGGGTCGGTGACGGCTTTGAAAGAGGAAAAACGTGATGAGCAAGGTGCGTGCCCTGGTGTTGGAGCGTCAGCATGAGCTGGCGATCCGAGATATCGAACTGCCGCAGGAGGCCGGGCGGGGAGAAGTCAAGATCAAGATCCATACCGTCGGTGTCTGCGGATCTGACGTTCACTATTACACGCACGGCAAGATCGGCCCGTTCATCGTCAACGAGCCGATGGTGCTCGGCCATGAAGCCGCTGGCACCGTGGTCGAAGTCGGCGCCGGAGTGACGCATCTGAAGGTCGGTGATCGCGTTTGCATGGAGCCGGGCGTTCCCGATGCCAATTCCAAGGCGAGCCGCCTCGGCATGTACAATGTCGATCCCGCCGTCACCTTCTGGGCGACGCCGCCGATTCATGGCGTGCTGACGCCCTTTGTCGTTCATCCGGCCAATTACACTTTCAAGCTGCCCGACAATGTCAGCTTTGCGGAGGGCGCGATGGTCGAGCCCTTCGCTGTCGGCATGCAGGCGGCGACCAAGGCGCGCATTACGCCCGGCGATACGGCCGTGGTGCTTGGGGCCGGTCCGATCGGTATCATGGTGGCGGTTGCAGCACTTGCCGGCGGTTGCGCGCGGGCGATCGTTGCCGATCTTGCCCAACCGAAGCTCGATATCGCTGCCCAGTACCAGGGTGTCATCCCCGTCAATATTCGCGAAAAGAACCTGATCGAAGAGGTCAACCGCCTGACGGACGGCTGGGGTGCCGATGTCATCTTCGAATGCTCTGGTTCGCCCAAGGCTTGGGATACCGTGATGGAGCTGCCGCGTCCGGGTGGTGTCATCGTCGCCGTCGGTCTGCCGGTCAATCCGGTCGGCTTCGACGTTTCCACCGCCTCGACCAAGGAAATCCGCATCGAGACGGTCTTCCGCTATGCGCATCAGTATGAGCGCTCCATCGCGCTGATCGCTTCCGGCCGCGTCGATCTCAAGCCGCTGATCTCGGAGACCTTCGCCTTCGAACAATCCATCGAGGCCTTCGACCGCGCCGTCGAGGCCCGGCCGAGCGACGTAAAGTTGCAGATCGTTCTCGACCAGTAAGCGTCGACTGTCACATCGCCTTGTCTTCAGCCTGATATCGGGCCGTGTATCGGCAAGGCGATGTTTCCTCTCAGTTTCATATCACCGGTAGACGGCCCGGCAGAAGCGATGCTAGGTAGCCTGAAACAAAGAGGAACAGGCTTTAACGCCGTGAAACGGGAAGGACCGCCGTGCCGCACGACGTTGCATTGATCGCATTGATTGCCGCCGGCTTCGTATTCGCGGCTGTTTTCGGCTATGTGGCCGACAGGCTACGTCTGCCGCCGCTGGTCGGCTATTTGGTTGCCGGCGTTATCATCGGTTCATCCACGCCCGGCTTCGTCGCTGACATCTCGCTGGCGTCGCAATTGGCCGAGATCGGCGTCATCCTCCTGATGTTCGGCGTCGGTCTGCATTTCTCCGCCGCCGACCTTTTGGCGGTGCGCGGCGTCGCCATTCCCGGCGCCATCGGCCAGATCATGATCGCCACGGTCCTGGGTATCGGTTTGACCTCGCTCTGGGGATGGAGCATCGGCGCAGGCGTGGTCTTCGGGTTGAGCCTCGCCGTTGCCAGTACGGTCGTGCTCCTGAAGGCGCTGGAGGAGCGCAATCTGGTGAGTTCGACGAATGGCCGTGTGGCTGTGGGTTGGCTCATCGTCGAGGATCTGGCCATGGTGCTCGCTCTCGTCCTGCTGCCGGCCTTCGCCGGTGTCATGGGCGGCCATGCGGAGGCAGGCGATCATGCGGCTTCGGGTTCGATCTGGCTGACGATCGGCATGACGCTCGTCAAGGTCGTGGCTTTCGCCGCCGTCGCGATCTTCCTCGGCCCGCGCATTGTGCCCTGGCTGTTGACGTCGGTGGCGCGCACCGGCTCGCGCGAGCTGTTTACGCTGTCGGTTCTGGCGATCGCGCTCGGCATTGCCTTTGGCGCCGCGGAAATATTCGGGGTTTCCTTCGCGCTCGGCGCCTTCTTTGCCGGCCTCGTAATGAGTGAATCCCATCTCAGCCACAGGGCAGCAGCCGACTCCCTGCCATTGCAGAATGCCTTTTCGGTGCTGTTCTTCGTTTCGGTCGGCATGCTTTTCGATCCATCGGTCCTGATCCGCGAACCGCTGATGATCATCGGCGTGCTGGCGCTGATCATGCTGGGCAAGTCGATGATTGCTTTCGGCGTCGTGCTGTTGCTGCGCTATCCCGCCAGCATGGGCTTTGCAGTGGCAGCCGGCCTGGCGCAGATCGGTGAATTCTCCTTCATCCTGGCCGGGCTCGGCGTTTCGCTGGGTCTATTGTCCCGTGAAGGGCAGGATCTCATTCTCGCAGGCGCGATCCTGTCGATCACGCTCAATCCGCTGGCTTTCTTTGCCATCGAAAAACTAGAGAAATGGACGTTCTCCCGGTGGCCGTCGCTGGCGAACAAATACGGCATGGCAAAGCAGGATGGCCTTCGCCGCGAACTGGCCGTCATCAACAAGCAGCGCGAGGAGCGCGATCGCCAGCATAATCTCGAGATCGAGCAGCTGATCGAAACATTCCCGATGTTTGCCGAGTTGGACGATAATGCGCATGAAGAGCTTCTTCTGCTCTTCCGGCCGCGATCGGCCTCGCCGGGCGACCGTGTCATCCGCACCGGCGATCGTGGCGACAGCATGTTCTTCATCGCCTCCGGTGCCGTCGAAGTACAGCTTGAGGATGACGAAATCCCGCTCGGCGCGGGTTCCTTTTTCGGCGAAATGGCGCTGCTGACCGGCGCGCGCCGCACCGCCGATGTCGTTGCTGTCGATTTCTGTCAACTCTTCGTGCTGGAGCGCCGCGACTTCAACCTGTTCATGTCGCGGCATCCGCAGCTGCGCGCTGCCGTCAGCCACATGGCGCGGGAGCGGCAGGAGAGCAACGTGTCGCGCCAGCGGCGCGACCAGTCGCTCGATGCCGGCTGATATCCGGCTGGCGCATGAGAGGCTTCACGCATTCCGGACGGAAAACCGCTGCGCACTTTTCCTGAAAGTGCTTACCGGCGCGTCAGCCAGGATTTCGAAACGCGGCAGGCCATGGTGTAAGCCGGGTCGAAGACATTGCCGACATCGTAGCGAACGACCTGACCGAGCAGATGGCTGGCGGCCGTCTTGTCCAGCCCGTAGTCCGAGCCGAGCCAGCGCAGCATTTCGCTGGTGGCGTGTTGCAAGGCCTGGTCGAGCGGGCGGGCATTGCCGATGGTGAAAATATCGTCCGCCGTTTCGCCGCGCGGCCAGATGATCGTCTTTTTCTTTTCCACGCTGAGCCGCACCGTCACCTCGAAGGTGGTTTCGATCCCCGTGCCGACGATCTCTCCATCTCCCTGCACGGCATGGCAATCGCCGAGGAAGAAGAGCGCGCCGGGTGCCGCCACCGGAAACCAGATGGTCGTGCCTTGTCCGAGCAGCCGATAGTCCATGTTGCCGCCGAATTCGCCGCTTGTCGCGGTCGATATGGCCTGGCCGAGCGAAGGCGCGACCCCGAAGCAGCCGATCATCGGTGCGAGCGGCAGCGTGAAGGCCTCAAGGCCGGCGACCGGTTCGGCAAGCCTCGTCGTCAGGGCTTCGCGATCGATCTGCCAGATGACCTTCTCGCTCGCGGGCAGCGCGCGCACATCCTGAGGATCGACAACATTGCTTGCGACGACGCTGCGGGTGAAACCCGTATCGCGCGTCGGTACCATGCTCAGGATTTCGACCTTGAGGGAATCGCCCGGTTCCGCGCCTTCGACGAAGATCGGACCATTCATCGGATTGGGGCCTGAGATGCGGTGAACGCCATGCTTGTCGTAACCGGCGGCATCCAGCGTTTCGGTAATCACGGTATCGCCGTCGGCCACATGCAGGGCCGGCGGCAGCGAACCGATGACATTGTAATAGAGAGTGGGGGTGAAACGGTGCGTCGCCATGTTGCGGAACCTTGTTAACAATTTCGTTCGGCCAGACCCTATGACAGCTTTGCCGTGTCGGGAAAGGCCGTGTTCGCGTCTATTTGCAGAACATTGGATCGAAGTCTGGAGGACCGTAGCAAGCCTTGATCCGGATGCAAGTCTGGTATGGGCATGAAATGCCAGATGCGTGGCTTCGAGCAGCCGCATCAAATCATACTGGCTGGTCTCTTCTTTGGCGGCATACTGGGCAGTCCGGCAGATGGAAATCAAGTTCATATCGCCTGCAATACTTGACACAAGTCGCATTTCTGCGACCGTGGCATCACGACATCGTGTGCGGCCTTGCGGGAAAAAGGCTATTTGTATGAATGAGTTCCGGTCATTTCGTTTCATCTTTCGTTTTGCCATGGCAATCGGTGTCCTGATAGCTGCCGGCCTCTCGACGGAGCTGACGACATCAAGGGCGCAGGCGTCCGATGTCGAGCAGCAGACGAAGGCATCGAGCGAGCAGGTCGAGAAGCTGATCGGCGCCATTCGTCAGAATGGCGCTATGTCCGACAAGGATCTGGTGCAGCGGCGCGCTGACTTCGAAAAGCTGATGGCATCGACGCCGGATCCGACACGCGTGCAGATTCGTCATGTCGATGCCAATGGGATCGACGCCAATCTGGTATGGCCGGCCCGGTTGCATCACCCTATCGGCCGACGGGCAATTCTCTATCTGCATGGCGGCGGCTTCTATAGCGGTTCGCTCAGAACGCACCGCAACATCGCCGCCTTGCTTGCCAAGGCTGCATCGGCCGATGTGCTGCTGATCGACTATCGCCTCGCACCCGACTACGGCTTTCCGGCACAGATCAACGATGCCATGGCCGCCTACCGCTGGCTTTTGTCTTCCGGATACAAGGCCGGAAACATCGTGATTGCCGGCGAGTCGGTCGGAGCGACCCTGGCTATCGAGGTCGTCCTGAACCAGATCCGTTTTAACGGGGCGCTTCCCGCTGCCGTCATTGCCATGAGTCCGGTGACCGATTTTGCCGGAACCGGAGAGTCGCTGGCCGCCAACGCTGCCCAGGATCCATTCATGGGCAAGGCCGAGTTGGCAGTCATTCATGATGCCGTTGCGCGCGGCCACTCAGCCGTCGATCCCGATCTGTCGCCGCTCTATGCCAGTTTTGCCCGCTTTCCGCCGCTGCTGATCCAGGTTGGATCACGCGAGACGCTGCTCGACGACAGCAGGCGGCTGGCGGACAAGGTGCAGCAGGCAGGCGGGAATGTCAGCCTGGAAGTCTGGCCCGGCATGATCCACCAATGGCAGATTTTTCCCTTCTGGCTCGACGATGCCAGGAAGGCGGGGGGAAGAGCCGCCGAGTTCGCGAGTTCACATTTTGCCGACAAGCCCGGGCCATAGGCCCGGGCGGCGGCAACGCGGCCATCGAAATTGGGTAAGGAATGGAGCCGGCAGGCGTGGATTGTCCGCCGTCCGCCGCAGCATCGTCCCGGCTCGAGTTTTATTTATCGCGATAAATGATAGCGGAACAAGTTTCTGATGGACAGCGCGACGGAACTCGTTTATGCATTTAAATATCGCGATAATAGATCGCGTGATAAATTCATGGAGATTGAAATGAGCCAGTCGATCCATCAAGCTACTCGCCGGGGTGTCATGGCAGCCGGGCTGGGCCTCGTCGCCGCAGCCGCCACGCCGTTCGCTCAACCTGCACAAGCCTCCAAAAAGCAATCTTCGAAAGGTAAGGACACAATGAGCAGCAGCACGATCACCACCAAGGATGGAACTCAGATCTTCTACAAGGATTGGGGAACGGGCCAGCCGATCGTCTTCCATCACGGATGGCCTTTGAGCTCCGATGACTGGGACGCCCAGATGATATTCTTCCTCAATCAGGGATATCGCGTCATCGCCCATGATCGCCGCGGCCACGGCCGTTCTAGCCAGACGGCAACCGGCAACGAGATGGATACCTATGCAGCCGACGTTGCCGCGCTTGCCGAGCACCTGGACCTGAAAGGCGCTATTCATGTCGGCCATTCGACCGGCGGCGGCGAAGTTGCCCGCTATGTGGCTCAGTATGGCGGTCATGGGCGCGTTTCGAAGGCTGTGCTGATTGGCGCCGTGCCGCCGATCATGGTCAAGTCCGACAAGAATCCCGGCGGCCTGCCGCTTGAAGTCTTCGACGGCTTCCGCGCTGCACTTGCCGCCAACCGCGCGCAATTCTTCCGTGATATCCCCGCAGGCCCGTTCTATGGCTTCAACCGCCCGGGCGCTGCCGTTTCGCAGGGCGTGATCGACAATTGGTGGCGTCAGGGCATGATGGGTGGAACCAAGGCGCATTACGATTGCATCAAGGCCTTCTCCGAGACGGATTTCACCGAAGACCTGAAGAAGATCGAAGTGCCGACGCTCGTCATGCATGGCGATGACGATCAGATCGTGCCGATCGCAGACTCGGCGCTTCTCTCCGTCAAATTGCTGAAGAACGGCACGCTGAAAGTCTACAAGGGCTTGCCGCACGGCATGGCGACGACCCATGCAGACGTCATCAATGCGGACTTGCTCGCCTTCATCAAGGCCTGATGTGATCGCAGGGCAGGGGCAGGGCGTCCGCCGAAAGGCGGGCGCTTCACAGCCTGCCGGGTGCTGTTACCACCCTGGCCGGTTCAGCTGTCGAGTTTCAAAGAGAGCTGAACGGCGCGCGGCAATGGCGGTAGCGGCCGGCTGATTTCGACACGGCGCGTCCAGTTGGCGCGCCGTTCCTGTTCGCGCTCCCGAAGGGCCTTCGAGACAGCGACAAAGGTCATGGCACGTTCGATGACTTGTTCGGCTTTCGTCATGGATGCCTCCATTTGTTCACTTTATGTTCTCATGAGAACTTCATGGAGTCAAGCCGGTGCGCGGCAGGCTCCCTCGCATCTGCAGCTTGGCGGCATCGGGCAGCTCGTTGGCCTTGATCTGTGAAATATCGCGAGCGTGGAAGCGCCGGCGCATTGGCCTGACCTGCATCATCGACCGGACCCGCCGCGAATGTGGGCATGCTTCCAATCGGATGTCGGCGATCGACTAACTTGTGGCTCCGCGGCTCTCCGTTTCCACAGCGACTTCATCATGGAGGATGGCTTGTGCAGACAGGTTTGCGGCAATCGCAGTCCGTGCACGTCGGGCAGCGGTTGCTTCTGCTGCCTGTCGAAAGGCAATGACGTTGCCTCCCCAAACGGCAGGCAACAAAAAAGGCCGGAGCGAAACGCGCCGACCTTCCTGATTGTCGCTCCTACACCAATGCCAGTACATCCGTGGTCAGAAGAGCAAAGCGACCGAAACATTGCGAGCGGCTAATTTGTTAGCGCTCACCAGCAACGTTACGGAGCTTATATAGTTCAATATTCCGGCCAATGCAAGTGATGGGAGGTTTACACTGTTCGACTGCCGTTCCTATCCAATGACGGAACGCTGGAGATGACCTGCAGCTTGCGTCTGCCGGCGAGGCGGTTTCGTCATTGGCTGGAATGAACCTGCATGCCGCTGCCGATCTTATGACAGTCGTTGCTGCACCGCGCCGCAGGCGTGCCGCACTGATGCAAATCCTGTATGATAGGCCCAAATGGAGGAACCGCCGGGCGAATGATTTTACCTGTGAAAGAAAGGCCATTCGCCTGTTTTGAGCTTGGCGTGACAACGCCCGCTTGAAATTTCTTCCGTCATCCGCCACCTGTTCGGCGCGACTTTCAACATTCCCAGGAGACTAGACGCATATGACAACCACCGCAGAAATGACCGCCGAGAGCCACGTCTTCGAGGCCGACGTTGCCCGCCTTCTGCATATGATGGTTCACTCGGTTTATTCGGACAAGGATGTATTCCTGCGTGAGCTGATCTCGAACGCAGCCGATGCCTGCGAGAAGCTGCGCTACGAGGCGATTGCTCATCCCGGCTTGCTGGCGAACGATCCCGACAGCCGCATTCTGCTGACGCTCGATGCCGATAACGGCAAGCTCGTCGTGGAAGATAACGGCATCGGCATGAGCCGTGACGAAATGATCGAGGCCCTCGGCACGATCGCCCGCTCCGGCACGCGCGCCTTCATGGAGCGCATCGAGGCCAACAAGCAGGGCGAGGGCGCCCAGCTCATCGGCCAGTTCGGCGTCGGCTTCTATTCCTGCTTCATGGTTGCCGATCACGTCGATGTCGTTTCGCGTCGCGCCGGCGCCGAAGACGCCTGGCTCTGGTCTTCCGATGGCAAGGGCGGCTACAGCGTCTCCCCCGTCGACGCAAGCGCGGCTCCGGCGCGCGGCACCCGCATCACGCTGCATCTGATGGAAGATGCCAAGAGCTATGCATCGCGCTGGACCGTCGAGCGCATCGTCAAGGAACAGTCGGGCCATGTGCCGGTGCCGATCAAGATCGCCGAGAAGCCCGGCGAGGAGGCCACGCAGCTCACCGACGGAACCGCACTGTGGACCAAGTCGAAGAACGACATCACAGCCGAGGAATATACCGATTTTTATCGCGGCGTTTCGGGCCAGTATGACGAGCCGGCGCTGACGGTGCATTTCCGCGCCGAAGGCCGCCATGAATATTCGGCGCTCGCCTTCGTGCCCGGCTCGCAGCCGTTCGATCTCTTCGACCCGGATCGCAAGGGCCGCATGAAGCTCTATGTGAAGCGCGTCTTCATCACCGATGAGGCGGAATTGCTGCCGCGCTATCTCCGATTCGTCCGCGGTCTTGTCGACACGGCCGACCTGCCGCTTAACGTTTCGCGCGAGATGATCCAGGAAAGCGCGATCCTGTCGGCGATCCGCAAAGGCGTCACCAATCGCATCATTACCGCGATCGAGAAGCAGGCGGAGAGCGACCATGATGCGTTCCTGAAAATCTGGGAAAACTTCGGCAGCCTGATCAAGGAAGGGATCTACGAGGATTTCGAGCGCCGCGCGCAATTGCTGGCTTTGTCGCGCTTTCGCACGACTGCATCTGCGGACGGCTATCGCTCGCTCGCCGATTACGTCAAGGATGTGAAGGAAGGCCAGCAGGCGATCTACTATCTGGTCGGCGGCAGCCTGGAGCAGCTGAAGGCTTCGCCACAGCTCGAAGGCTTCCGCGCCCGCGGCATCGAAGTTTTGTTGCTGACAGATTCCGTCGACAGCTTCTGGGTCACCAATGCTCCGGAATTCGAGGGCAAGAGCTTCAAGTCGATCACCCAGGGTTCCGCGGATCTCACGCAATTCAAAAAGCAGGATGAAGACAAGCCGGAGAGTGCGACGGCTCCGGCCGACGTGCAGGCCTTCATCGATTTCGCTAAGGAAAAGCTTGCCGACGAAGTCTCCGACGTGCGCGCCTCCGATCGCCTGATCGAAAGCGCCGTCTGCCTGGTTGCTTCCGAGCAGGGCTACGACCGGCAGCTCGAGAAAATCCTGCAGGGGGCCGGTCGCTTGCAGTCCGGCGCCAAGCCGATCCTTGAAGTCAATATGGAACACCCGGTCGTCAAGGCGATCGCTGCCAAGATCGATGCACCCTCGCTGCGTGACGATGCGGCGTTCCTGCTGCTCGACCAGGCGCGTGTGCTCGATGGCGACAAGCCGGCGGATCCGCGCGCTTTTGCCGAGCGACTGGTGCGGGTGATGGAAAAAGCGCTCCGGTAATCAAGGCGGCCGGCGCGGCTCGAAAAGACGCGCCGGCCTCTTCAGCCGGGGATCACAGTACCGCTTCGTCCCTCGCGATTAAAATCTTGTCTAAAATAATCATCTTTTTATTGCTAGATGGGCGTTCCTCTTCTATAGAGAAACGCGAATTGGCTGGGCATCGTCCCGCCACGTAAGCGTTAACGTCACTCAACGCGTATGATCGAACGGCTCTGCGGCTTCGGTCTGCGCGACTGTGTCCTGCGGATCGAGACCAAAGAGCCTCGAAAGGATGCAGATGGATACTCCACACACGTCAAATCCGATTGGTTCGGCTCCGAAGATCGAGCGCGTACGCCATGAGCTGAAGCGGCGCTCCTTGACCGTCGCCAGCGTCGTGAACGTCACACCCGGCATGCTGCGCATCGAGTTCTCCGGGGAGGATCTCGCCGACTTCGTCAGCCTCGCGCCCGACGACCACATCAAGGTCTTCGTTCCGGGTTCGGGCGAGGAAATGGAACGACGCGACTATACGCCCCGTCGTTACGATACCGTTACCCGCACGCTCGTCATCGATTTCGCCGTTCATGAAGCAGGCCCCGTTACCCAATGGGCGCTTGAAGCCAGCGTTGGCGACAGGCTGGAGATCGGCGGCCCCCGTGGTTCCGCAGTTATCTCCAACGACATCAAGAATTGGCTGCTCATCGGCGACGAAACGGCCTTGCCGGCAATCGGCAGACGCATCGAGGAAGCCGGCGGCGATGCACACATCACAGCCATCGTCGCAGTTGCTGACGAAGCCGAGCATCAGGTTCTTCAAGGTGAAGCGCGGGTGACGATGCATTGGGCGCATCGGCCCTTGTCGCGAGCGACCGATGCGTCTGCGCTGATAAACATTCTTCGTTCGGTCGAGCTAACGGCCGGTACCTTTGTCTGGATTGCCGCCGAAGCCTCGGTGACACGCGCGCTGCGAACCTATCTCGTCGAAGAGCGCGGCTATCCGCTGAGCTGGATCAAGGCATCCGGCTACTGGGTGAAAGGCAAAGCGGATACAACCGAGAAGTTCGAATAAGGCTGGATATGGCAGGCGCTTATGAAAAAAACGCCTGCCAGTCCTGATGTGACGACCGGCAGACCTTGCCGATGAATGTTCCTGCTCCATCTGATGGCACAACTGTCCGGTAGCTCGATGCCAAGATTGGCTTTACCGGGACTGGAATCAGGGAAGATTTCGGCTTCCTAAATTGCGTGGGATCGCCGAAGGTTAGGTGCAAAATGGAAACGGCGGCGAAGTCATCACCGGTCCTTTTGCAGGTTCCAAGCGCCGAGCGGGAGGCGGTGCGGACGAACGTTGTGCAAACTCCTGTCGCTCGCGACGGCCAATATTGAGGATCGAGGCGAGGTGCTTGCCGTCCCGAAAGAACCGCCGCAGACCTTCGTCGCGCTGATGCTCTTGTCATTGCGCAAGGCCTTCTTCAGCATCGCTCTTGCCAGCGCCGCCATCAATGTGCTGGCGCTGACCGGCTCCTTCTTCATGCTGCAGGTGTATGACCGGGTCATTCCGAGCCGTAGCCTGCCGACGCTTTCCGGACTTGTCGTCATCGTCGCGACGCTGTTCCTGTTCCAGGGAGCGCTGGAGCTGCTGCGCTCCATGCTGCTTGCGCGGATCGGCATGTCGCTCGACGAGCGATTGAATGGAAGGGTCTTCCGCTCGCTCTTGTTCCTGCCAACCCAAAAGCAGACGTCGGATGATGGATTGCAGTCGGTTCGTGATCTGGAGCAAATCCGTTCTTTCCTGTCGGGCAGTGGTTCCACCGCGTTTTTCGACCTGCCCTGGATGCCTTTCTACCTGATACTCTGCTTTCTGTTTCACGTCTGGATCGGCGTCACCGCCCTCTGCGGCGCTGTCCTGCTCGTCGGCATCACCTTGCTTGCCGAAACACTGTCGCGACGGCCGGCGCTCGAGGCGGCAAAGTCTTCAGCCGCGCGTCTCGGCTTCGCGCAAGCAGCGCGGCGAAACTGGGAAGCCGCAATCTCGATGGGATTTGCAGGCCGGCTGACCGAGAAATGGGCTGCAATGAACGATGACTACCTGAGGCATCAGGCTGCCGCGGGTACCATCGTCGGCGCGCTGACGATCGCGGCAAAGATGGCGCGCATGATGCTTCAATCTGCCGTGCTCGCGGTCGGTGCGATCCTCGTCATTCGCCAGGAAGCGACCGGCGGCATCATCATAGCAAGCTCGATCCTGGTGACGCGAGCGCTGGCTCCAGTGGAGCTTGCGATCGCTCAGTGGAAGGGTTTTGTTGCAGCCCGTCAGGGCTGGGCGCGGCTTGCAGCCCTCCTCGATGTCGCGCCGGACGGGCAGCATGTACTCACTCTGCCGGCACCGGTGAACGAACTCGGCGTCGAAAATATCAGCGTGATATCTCCCGGCGGTAGAGACTTCATCCTGCGCAATATCTCGTTCAAAATATCGGCCGGCACGGTGCTTGGCATCATCGGCCCGAGTGCATCGGGCAAATCGTCGCTTGCTCGGGCGTTGACCGGCCTTTGGCCGATTGCAATCGGCACCGTCAGGCTCGACAAGGCGGGGTTGTCGCAATGGGATGCGAACGAGCTCGGCCGGCATGTCGGTTACCTGCCGCAGGATGTCGGTCTCCTCGAGGGCTCGATCGCCGACAATATTTCCCGCTTCGTGAAGGACGTAGCGCCCGAGCCGGTCATAAGAGCGGCGAAGGCTGCCGGCGTCTATGACATGATCGTCAAGCTCCCCGATGGCTTCGATACGATGATCGGGGAGGCGGGATCGCGGCTCTCAGCCGGCCAGAGGCAGCGCATCGCCTTGGCGCGCGCTCTTTACGGAGATCCGTTCCTGGTGGTGCTGGACGAGCCTAATTCCAACCTCGATGCCGAGGGTGAGGCGTGCCTGACCGCAGCGTTGACGGGTGTGCGTGAGCGTGGCGGTATCGCCGTTGTCATCGCCCACAGGCCAAGCGCGCTTGCAGCTGCCGATACGGTGATGATCGTTGCCGGCGGCCAGGTGCAGGCATTCGGCCCGAAGAAGGATGTTCTCGGATTGCCGCCCAAGCCTGCCGGACCGGCAACTCTTGCGATC
The DNA here is from genome assembly GCF_900094545.1 of Martinezella miluonensis. Lineage (GTDB taxonomy): Bacteria > Pseudomonadota > Alphaproteobacteria > Rhizobiales > Rhizobiaceae > Rhizobium > Rhizobium miluonense. The sequence continues at coordinate 101,160 of NZ_FMAH01000011.1, read as the reverse complement.
GCCGGCGGGGAAGCACGATGAGCGAGACGCCTTCGCCATCAACCGAACGCGCCATTCGCCGGCTGTCGCTGTTTGTGGTGATCGCGATATTGCTGCTGTTCGGTGTCATGGGAGGCCTCGCTGCCGCCACCAAAATTTCCGGGGCGGTGATTGCCTCCGGCAGCCTGGTGGTCGACAGCTATGTGAAACCGGTGAAGCATCTGAAGGGCGGCATTACCAGCACGATCTTCGTGAAGAATGGTGATCATGTCGATGCAGGCCAGGCGCTTGTGCGGCTGGACGACACGCAGACCAGGGCCAATCTCGCCATCATCCGCAAGCGCCTCAACGAATTGTCAGCGCGCACCGCGCGCCTGGTGGCCGAGCGCGACGGCAAGGACGAAATCGCCTTTCCGGCCGATCTGCTTTCCGCGATCGGCAGTGAGGATGTCAGGGCCATTCTGGCCGGAGAGCGACAGCTTTTTCGAGACCGCTTGGCATCACGCGAAGGTCAGAAATCGCAGCTGCGCGAGCGAATTCAGCAGTTGAATCAGGAGATCGAAGGTCTTGTGGCGCAGGAGCAGGGCAAGCGAAGGGAAATTGCTTTGATCGCCAAGGAGCTAGGTAGCCTCGAAGGTCTGCTCAACCAAGGCATTATTTCGGCAACCAAGGTCTTTTCGCTGCAGCGTGAAAGCGCTTCGCTGAATGGCGATCTCGGCAATCTCGTCTCGTCGATCGCCCAGACCCGCGGTAAGATCGCTGAAACAGAATTGCAGATCCTTCAGATCGATGCCGATCGCAGCTCGCAGGTCTCCGAACAGCTGCGCCAGGCGGAGAGTGATACCGGGCAGTTTTCCGAGCGCCTGGTTGCTGCCGAGGATGATCTCAAACGGATCGACATCAGGTCGCCGCAGGCCGGCATCGTGGATCAATCGAGCGTCCATGCCGAGGGCGCGGTGATCTCGCCGGCCGAGACGATCATGCAGATCGTCCCCGACAGGGATGCGCTGGTGGCCCAGCTGAAACTTGCGCCGCAGGATATCGACCAAGTCGCCGTCGGACAGTTGGTATCATTGCGGTTTCCCGCTTTCAATCAACGGATCACGCCTGAGCTGAACGGGCATGTGGAGACCGTCTCTGCGGATCTGATGACCGATCAGCGTTCGGGCCAGAGCTATTATGTCGTGCGGGCAAGGGTGCCAAAGCAGGAATGGGGCCGCCTGGGGCAATTGACGCCCCTGCCGGGCATGCCGGTGGAGGCCTTCATGCAGACAGGCCAGAGAAGCGTCCTGGCCTATCTGACGAAACCGATGACCGATCAGATCAAGCGCGCATTCAAGGAGGATTAGGGCACCTCAATGAGGTGCCCTTGTCGTCTTTAGATGTGCCAGTCCGTCGCCGTCGTATGGGTGGAATGGGTTGAAGCGGCGAGCTGGGCGGCATGGTCGTCCAGCGAATAAGCCTTGATGTAGTCGATCTTCATCTCGGATCCGTTCGGCAGCCCGTCCGTCGGAGTGCCCGCCACGCCGCCGACGGCGAGGTCGACCAGCATATACATCGGGCTGTGCATATCGGCAGGCGTAGCGGCATGGGCGACCGCAACGTCGTCGAAATACCAGACGATCTGATCCTTTTCCCAGAGCACGCCGTAATTGTGGAAACCGTCGGTGCTCGGTACCTCGACCGGGATCGAATTCATCGTGTGCTGACCGGTGGCATTCGAATGAACCGTCACGTTGACCGTATCGGGATTTTGCCCGCGCATTTCCACCACGTCGAGTTCCGGCGGCCAGGATCCGTCCTCCGGCAGCAGCCAGAAAGCAGGCCAGACGCCCTGGTTATGCGGCATCTCCGCCCGCATTTCGAAATAACCGTAGGTCTGAGAGAAGGTAGAATGAGTGGTCAGAATGCCTGACGTATAATCATGGTTCTCAACGATCGATTTCAATGCATCCGGGGTTTGTTTTGCCGTGATCGTCAGGATGCCGTCGGAGACGGAAAACGGGTTTGCGGATGCCGTCGGCCCGTAGGCTGGATTGACATACCATTGCAACTCGCCGTTCAGGCTGCTGCCCTTTTCCGGCGCCCAGGAATATTTCGCATCCCAGGTGCCTTGGGTTCCCTGGTGCAGCGAAAGCGTATTGAAATCGTCCGAAAAGGTCTGCGTCAGCGACGATCTGTCAAGCCCGAGCTGGAACTGGTCTGCGTGAAGATCGGAGACGGTCTTGTTGGCGAGGACCAGGCTTTCGCCATTGCCGAGATCGAGCCGGACATTGGCACCTTCCTGGGTGGAATGGCTGACGACCTGATCGAATGACGTCAAGGCATACTGATTGAGCCTGACCTTGTCGTCGTCGCTGAAATCGGTGATGAGGTCGCTGCCATTGCCCTTGGTGATGATAAAGGTATCGGCGCCGCCGCCGCCGGTGAGCACGTCGTTGCCGGCGCCGCCGTCGATCGTCTGGCTGCCACTGCCGCCTGTGATGATATTGTCGGCATCATTGCCATAGGCATGACGATTGTTGCCCGTCACCGTGAGATTTTCGAAATTGGCAGGCAGCGTGTAATCCATCCAGGTGTTGATGGTGTCGATACCGGCGTTGGGCGCTTCATAGGCGCGGTTGATGCTGGAATAGAGATAATAGATATCGTCGCCGGTACCGCCCGTCATCGTCACATTGACGGAGGCGTCGCCCCACATGGAGTCGTTGCCGGCGGTACCGTTGAGCACCGGACCCGAGCCGGTAGCGGAAAAGAAACCAGTCGATGAGTCGCTGTAGTAAAGTGGTTGTCCAAGAGCATTCAAGACAGATTTACGCATGAGAAGCCTCTTCCATGTGCCGGATTATCTCCTCCATCGACCTAATATGTCTCCCCACTCATATGCATCAGATAGCGTGCTTTGTTTTTCTGCCCACCCCCTGGAGCCAGTTTTTTCGTCGTATTATCCAGGTCAGCTCACGGGATCGCATGCGAGCATGGCATACGGGGTAGCGACGCGATCGTGTGTCGCGTCGCCGGGGTTGTTCTCTTAGAGAGAAGCCTTCACCTTCTGGGCGATTTCCGGACTGACCCAAGTCGTCCAGATGTCCTCATGGGTCTTCAGAAAATACTTCGCAGTATCTTCATTGGTGCCCTGATTATCCGTCTGCCATGCAAGGACGCTGTTCACCACATCATTCGTCCATTTCCGCTTCTTCAGATAGTCCGCAGCGACCCCGGCTTTCTCGGCGAATTGCTTGGTGACGACGGTAAAGACTTCCGAGACGGGGTAGGAGTTGACCTTCGGGTTGGCGCAATCGATCACCGAGGTGCAGGCATCCCATTCGGCCTTGTCGTGGGGAACGCCGAAAGACAAGCGTACCATCGGGTACTTGCCGAGGATTGCGGTTGGCGACCAGTAATAGCCGAGCCAGCCGGTCTTCCTCTCGAAGGCATTGGCGATCGTACCGTCGAGCGCGGCGGCAGAACCTGTTTCGACGATTTCAAATCCCTTTTTCTCGCCATCGAGCGCCCGGAAAAGATTGCCGAGCGAGGCCTGGCATTGCCAGCCGGGCGGGCAATTGTAGATGACGCCCTTCTTCGGATCATTCGGCGAGGGGAAGAACTCGGGATGTTCCAATGCCTGCTGGACGGTCTTGATTTCGGGATGGGCGTCGGCCAGGAATTTCGGAATCCACCAGCCGTCCTGGCCGCCTTCGGAAAGAATGCCGGCCGCGATAACCAGCCTGCCCTCGGAAACGGCCTGATCCAGCGGCGTGCGCACCGCATTGATCCAAAGCTCCGGCGCGACGTCGGGCTGGCCCTTTTCGTTCATGGCGGTGAAGGTCGGCAGCGTATCGCCGGTGACAAGGTCGACCGAGCAGCCATAACCTTCCCGGAGGATGATCTTGTCGACATTTGCCGCAACGCCGGCCGACGCCCAGTTCATTTCGGCGATTGAGACCGAGCCGCAATCGGCATGTGCGGCGCCGGCAAAGGTATAGAGTGCTGCAGCGAAGACGGCGGCAGCGATATGCTTTCTCATTTAAGACCCCCAAGGTCCTGATGTTGCTGTTGCGGAAGGGCGTCGCGGCAGAACCCGCCGACTGTTTCCCTTCGCTTTGCGATACCTCGGCTGCGTCAAGGCTATGCCGGGGCCAATCCCGATCAACCGTCACGGTCGGGATGCGTGGGGATTACTGCCATATGCGTGTCCCGGTCATGCGTTGGCGGCATGAAGTTTTTTAGCTTTCCCACAGGAAATGACTTTGAGCGATCGGTCGCCAAGGCGCCTCGGCCTGATAGGCAAGGCTGATCCAAGCGGTCCCGATGCAGGAAACAGATTTCCCCTTTCGGTGGAACTGAGAGATGGCTGTTTCTTTTAATCTACAAAATTTGTGGACAATATTCGCACTATCGAACACATGTCCGACGTTCGGAAAGGGATGAAAATGAGTGCGCCTAAATTGGTCGGCATTGCCGGCAGCTTCAACCGTCCGTCCAAGACCTACGCACTGGTCCAGACCGTCGCCGGTCTGGCGGGCGACCGCTACGGATTTACCAGCAAGGTTTACGACCTGCACGATGTCGGTTCTTCGCTCGGGGTGGCGCAATGGCGCAAGGATCTCGACGCTCAGGCGAAGAACGTGATTGACGATATCGTCTCGTCGGACGCGCTGATCATCGGTTCACCCACTTTCAAGGGATCCTATCCCGGGCTCTTCAAGCATCTCATCGACCTTATCGATCCGCATGAGCTGCGCGCCAAGCCGATCATCATCACCGCGACCGGCGGCGGCGACCGGCATGCGTTGATGGTGGAGCACCAGCTGCGGCCGCTCTTCGGCTTCTTCATGGCCCACACGCTGCCGACCGCGGTCTATGCTGCGGATCGCGATTTCACCGATTACAGGGTTTCCTCCGAACAGCTTTCCAACCGGATCAATGAGGTCGTCGGCGAGTTGGCCGCCTTCTTTCCGCATCGGGTGACGGTGCTGGCGGCCGCTGAATAGCGAGCAACGCCGGTTCGACCGGCAGGTTTTCAATTTTAAATTCAACGAGATGGAGGGTTGCATGACATCGAATATCATCAGTCGCCTGAAGACGATCTTCGGCTTGTCTCCGTTGAGTAAGCGGAAGGGCAGTCCCGCACCCACACACGAGACGTTTGTCGCAAGCTACGACCGGGAGCCTTCGGCCCGCGATTACGAACTCTATTATTGGTGCTCCACGCCGGCGCCCTGGTATTGAACGAAGGCGCCACCGGCTTCGTATTGCGGGTCTCGCCGAAATCGGCTGCGAGGATATCATGAGCAGAGTACTCATCGTGCCCGGATTGTTCGGATCGGGTGAAGGGCATTGGCAGCGCTATTGGCTGCAGGATAAGCCCGACGTCCGGCTTGTCGAGCAAGCCGACTGGGATTTTCCCTATTTCGGTTGCTGGATGGAAAACCTCGAGGCGGCGCTCGAGGATGCCGGTGAAGCCTATCTTGTCGCCCATAGCCTGGGTTGCCTGCTGGCGGCCAGATTGGCGGGGCGTCCGGCTGCGCGAAGGGTGAAAGGCGCGCTTCTCGTTGCGCCCTGCGATATTCCGGTCACCGAAAGGCTGCACGCCGGCCATCTTTCCTTCGGCACGATGCCAACGGAGGCATTGCCTTTTCCCAGCATCACAGTCGGGAGCCTGAACGATATCTATATGACGCTCGACCGGCTGACCATGTTCGGGCGGCTTTGGAATTCCGATGTCCGCAACATCGGCCTTGCCGGACACATCAATATTGCGAGCGGATTTGGACGGTGGCCAAGCGGTTATGGCTTTCTCGAAGCGTTGAAGGCGCGCGCGAGACATCGCAAGCCCCAAGGTTTTTCGGCGACAGTTGCCGCCTCGGCTTGAAAGAGGGCTTTTCACACCGTGCATTCAGCGCCATTGTACTGCCGCGGCTCTTTTGACCATGTCCTCTGCCCGCTGTCCACGACACGCGGTGAGGCTTTTATTTGGGAGGTAATGTGATGAGTTTGCGTATCAATGACATCGCTCCGGATTTCTCCGCCGAGACGACGCAGGGCGAACTTCAGTTCCACGATTGGATTGGCAACGGCTGGGCCGTTCTGTTCTCCCATCCGAAGAACTTCACGCCTGTCTGCACGACCGAACTCGGTGCAATGGCAGGTCTGGAGCAGGAATTCGCCAAGCGCGGCGTCAAGGTCATCGGTATTTCGGTCGACCCGGTCGAAAGCCATGTCAAATGGAAGAGCGATATCAGAACGGCGACCGGCTTCGACGTCGAATATCCGCTGATCGGCGACAAGGATCTCAAGGTTGCCAAGCTCTATGACATGCTGCCGGCCGGTGCCGGCGAAAGCTCGGAAGGACGCACGCCGGCCGACAACGCCACCGTTCGCTCCGTCTTCGTCATCGGCCCGGACAAGAAGATCAAGCTGATCCTCACCTATCCGATGACCACGGGCCGCAACTTCGGCGAAATTCTCCGCGCCATCGACTCGATCCAGCTTACGGCCAAGCATCAGGTCGCAACTCCGGCCAACTGGCAGCAAGGTGAGGATGTCATCATCACCGCCGCCGTTTCCAACGAGGACGCAATTACGCGTTTCGGTTCGTTCGATACTGTATTGCCTTATCTGCGCAAGACCCGTCAGCCGACTGCCTGAGCGGGAGTAACGACAACCGCATTCATCAATGCGGTGCGGCCCAATAGGCCGCACCGTTTTTCAAAGCCTGACATTCTCGCGCAGGAACTCCAGAAGCGTCCGCACGCGCGCTGGCAGCGGGCCACCCTGGCCGATATAAACGGCATAGAATTCCTCGACATCACCGGGATTGAGCTCTTCCAGGACAGGCGTTAGTCGACCGGCTTCAATATCGGATTTGACGGTAAAGGCAGGGAGGCGTGCAAGACCTGCGCCCGCCAGCGCCAGATGGCGCATGGCCTCGCCGTCACCGACCTGTATGCCGCGCGCCGCAGGAAGTGTCATTGTCTGGCTGCCTAGTCTCAGGGGCCAACCTTCCACCGCACGAGAGTAGGAAAAGCCGATGCGGCAATGCGTTTCAAGCTCCGCCGGCGAGCTGGGAACGCCGTGCCGCCGCAGATAATCCGGCGATGCAACGATCATTTTTCGCGTCGTGCCGAGTTTGCGGGCGGTAAGGCTCGAACTCTTGAGCGGCCCGGTGCGAATTGCGACATCCGCCCGCTCTTCCAGCAGATCCACGACCCGGTCGGTGTGCACGAGTTCGAGCGAGACATCCGGATAGAGCGCCATAAAGGACGGGATGAGTGGGGCAAATACGTGATTGCCGAAAGAGCCGCTGGTGTTGATGCGGATATGCCCCGCAACCTGCTCTCCCGCCGAAGCGTGGCGTTCCGCCTCTGCCATATCGGCAAGGATTGCGACGCTGCGCTCGTAGAAGCCACAGCCTTCCGGCGTCAATTGCAGGCGTCTGGTCGAACGATTGATGAGGCGTGCGCCAAGACGCTTCTCCAGCCTCGTGACGAGCTTGCTGACGGCCGAGGGCGTCATGCGGCAGGCTGTTGCTGCCGCGGTGAAGCCGCCAAGCTCCACGGCACGGACGAAGACCTCCATTTCCCCGGAGCGATTGATATCCTGACGGCTCATGATGAATTCAAGTCATAAAACAGTTTCTTTCCGGCAATCTATATCAACGAAGTTGAGGCGTCTATCTATTCAGGACAGCAAAGGAGATCGATGATGGACTACAGAAATCTTGGTGCTTCCGGTTTGAAAGTACCCGTGCTGAGCTTCGGGGCCGGTACGTTCGGCGGCAGCGGCCCGCTATTCAGCGCCTGGGGAACGACCGATGCGACGGAGGCCCGCCGTCTCATCGACATCTGCCTCGAAGCCGGCCTCAATCTGTTCGACACTGCCGATGTCTATTCGGCCGGCGCCTCCGAGGAGATCCTTGGGCAGGCGATCCGCGGCAGGCGAGACGCCGTGCTGATTTCGACCAAGACCGCATTGCCGATGGGGGATGGACCGGCCGACTGGGGCGCCTCGCGCTCCCGGCTGATCAAGGCGGTCGATGCAGCTTTGCATCGCCTCGGCACAGACTATATCGACCTGCTGCAACTCCATGCCTTTGATGCCTCGACGCCCATCGAAGAGACGCTTTCCACACTTGATGGCCTCGTGAAGGCGGGCAAGATCCGCTACGTCGGTGCTTCGAATTTCTCCGGCTGGGAGCTGATGAAATCCCTTGCCGTCTCGGAGCGGCAGTCCTACGCGCGTTATGTCGCGCATCAGGTCTATTATTCGCTTGCCGGTCGTGACTACGAATGGGAACTGATGCCGCTGGGTGCAGATCAGAATGTCGGCGCGCTGGTCTGGAGCCCGCTGGCATGGGGCAGGTTGACGGGAAAGATTCGGCGCGGTCATCCGCTGCCAGAAACCAGCCGCCTGCACGAAACGGCATCTTTCGGGCCGCCGGTCGATGACGAAAAGCTGTTCGATATTGTCGATGTACTTGACGAGATTGCCGCCGAAACCGGCAAGAGCGTGCCGCAGATCGCGATCAATTGGCTGCTGAGCCGGCCGACGGTCGCAAGCGTCATCATCGGTGCGCGCAATGAAGAACAGTTGCGGCAAAACCTCGAGGCGGTCGGCTGGACGCTTTCCAAGGAGCAGATCGAAAAGCTGGATAAAGTCAGTGCTGTTGCAGCACCCTATCCTTATTTTCCGTATCGGCGGCAGGAGGGGTTTGCCAGGCTCAATCCGCCTCTGGTCTGAGCGGAGAGCTTGCAGCTCTCCGAAATCGCCATGACGAGAAATTGGCGGCAGAGGTGGTGTCGCTCCGCCGCCAAATTTATCTTCACCGGCCGCCCTCGATCTTGCGATGGCGCTGGTTCCGGCCGCTTTCGCCGTAGGGATAGGCGGCGGGCTGGGGTGCGCTGATTTCGTTCAGCCTATCCATCTCCGCCTCGGATAGCTTCAGTTCGGCGGCGCCGAGATTGTCGGCAAGCTGCTCCGGCGTGCGCGCACCAAGAATGACCGACCTGATGGCTGGCCGCGCCGCCGTCCAGGCAAGCGCCACCTGCGCCATCGAGACGCCGCGCGCCGTGGCGATCTCTTCCACGGCCGCAATGATTGCCCAAGTCCGTTCCTGCGCATTACGCGGCGCAAAGGATTCGCTGCCGCGATTGGGATTTTCGCCAAGCCGGGTGGCGCCGGTCGGCGTTTCATCGCGCTTGTATTTGCCCGTCAGCCAGCCGCCGCCGAGCGGCGACCATGGAAGCAGGCCTATGCCGGCATCCAGGCAGGCATCGACGATCTCAAGCTCGATGTCGCGAACAAGCAGATTGTATTGCGGCTGCAGCGTGACTGGGCGTGTGTATCCACGCGCCTTGGCGATCTCGGCTGCCTTGGCGATATGCCAGCCGACATAGTTGGAAAAGCCGTAATAGCCGATCTTGCCGGCGCGCACTGCATCGTCCAGAAAGCGAAGCGTTTCCTCGATCGGCGTCAAGGCATCCCAGGCATGTATTTGGTAGAGATCGATGTGCTCGATGCCGAGACGGTGCAGGGAATCGTCCAGCGCCTGACCGAGATGCCGGCGCGAAAGTCCGAGGTCGTTCGGTCCCGTGCCCATCGGGAACCGGCCTTTGGTGGCGATGACGGCCTGGCGGGCCTCGGTCGGACGGGCCTTCAGCCAGCGGCCGATGATCGCCTCCGACTTGCCGGCGCTATAGACGTCGGCGGTGTCGATGAAATTGCCGCCCCATGCGAAATAATCGTCAAGAAGCCTATGTGACGCCGCCTCGTCCGCTTCCGCGCCGAAAGTCATGGTGCCAAGGCAATAGGCCGTGACGACGGCCCCGCTTGGGCCGAGCTTGCGATAATCCATTCCTGCCTCCTCTGAACGGAGCGCTGGTCCCCGATCGGCAAAGCGGTCGGGAGAGCTGCAGGCTCCGTGATCCATAGCAATGTGGTGCTTGAGACGGCCTCCACCGTCGATGGGGTTCGACGCTCGGCGTGTTATTGCCGCGGCCGCACTATCACCATAGCCAATCATCCCATGATTACCAAGCGAATTTGGGCCGAAAACCGCATTCGTTGCCTGGGTCGCTTGGCCCGCGCTAAGATCCCCTTTGTTATGATTCTCCTTTTGCCGAATGCCCCCCTTCATGGATGAAACGCCGACAAGCCGCATGCTCTCCTGGGCGCGCAACTCCACGATCTACCGCCTCGAACGCCGGATGATGACGGAGAAGCAGCTGTTCGATGCGATCGCCAAAAAAGCGAAACAGAAGTTCGAGGATATCAGCGACGCTCAGATCAAGGCGCTTGCCGATTTTGCCGTCAAATTCGCCTATGAGCTGAAAGTGCTCGATGATGTCGCTTATGCCGAGATCAGCACGCGCTCGGCAGTTCGCTCCGGCAAATCGAAGAAAGCCATCGCCTTCAGGCTCGCGTCCAAAGGCATTGACGGCGAAACGGTCGTCGCGGCAGTGGAAGAAGTCGACGATCTCCACTCCGCCGTCATCTTTGCCAGAAAGCGAGGTTTCGGGCCCTTCCGGCGCGGCGATCTTGATGAGAAGCGCAAGACGAAGGAACTGTCAGCCTTTGCCCGCAATGGCTTCAGCTTCGCCATCGGCAAAAGGGTTTTCGACATGGAGCGAGAGGATGCCGAAGAGCTATTGCAGTCGGCCTCCGCATTCTGACGCCTGATGCTCATTGAAATAGCTGAGGTCACCCGCTAGTTTCGCCACGCTTGAGTAGGGCGTGCAGGGGAAGTTCGTGAAAGCAGCTATTCGATTACTCGCCGTGGCGACGTGCATCGCCTGTTTGCCTATGACTGCCCGTGCTGATTGGCAGGCGGTGGAGACGACCAAGACCTACACGATTTCAGGAACAACCGGGGCCGAGCTTTACGACTCTATTGGTGAACGTGGCCCATTGCTCGGGCCGAAGGTCAGGGCGATCGCCCATACCGATTTCAAGCTGACCTGGACGCGGAAATACGAGCCGCAGCCGGATGGTGCTTGCACGATCACCGTCAACATACCGAAGCTGATCATCACCTACACTTTGCCGAAACCCCCGGCGCAATTGCTGGCTTCGACCCGCAAAAGCTGGCAGAAATTCATCGCCGGCGTCGAGGCGCATGAGCGGGTGCATGGCGGGTATATCAAGGACATGGTCAAGGAAATCGAGGCCATGAGCGTCGGCTTCTCCGTGCCCGATGACCCGAAATGCAGCAAGATCCGCGTGGAGTTGACGAAGCGGCTTGGCGAGATCTCCAACAAGGAGCGGCAGCGAAACAGCGACTTCGATAAGGTCGAGTTCAGCGACGGCGGCAATCTCCAGCAGCTCGTTCTAAAACTGGTGCGCGAGGAATAGCTGAGAGGAGCGCAGCCGGTTGGGTTGCTCCCGGCTGCGATTGGTCGGGGCCGCTTAGCGGCCCTTCTGTTTCCGCCATTCGGCGAATTTCTGTTTCGGCGCGTCGCTGGTCGCCGGATAAAGGCCGATGATGGTCGCGCCGTTCAGGACTTCCTCGGTGACGAAATCCTCATAGGCCGTCATCTCCACGGTCTCAGTGGCAATCTCATCGGCGAGATGCGCCGGGATGACGATGACGCCCTCATTGTCGCCGACGAGCACGTCACCGGGGAAAACCGCCACATCGCCGCAGCCGATCGGGCCGTTGATTTCGATGGCCTGATGCAGCGTTAGGTTCGTCGGCGCCGACGGGCGGTGATGATAGGAGGGGATGTCGAGGGCAGCGATTTCCGGGCTGTCGCGGAAGCCGCCATCGGTGACGACGCCGGCCACGCCGCGCACCTGCAGCCGCGAGATCAGGATGGAGCCCGCTGAGGCGGCACGCGCATCCTTGCGGCTGTCCATAACGAGGACGAAACCAGGCGGGCACTGTTCGACGGCGGCGCGCTGCGGGTGCTCCGGATTGCGGAAGACTTCGAGCGTGTTCAGATCTTCGCGCGCCGGAATATAGCGAAGCGTGAAGGCCTGCCCGACCATGTTTGCCTTCTTGGGCGAGAGCGGCCGAACATCCTGGAGGAATTGGTTGCGCAAGCCCCGCCGGAAAAGTGCGGTGGCGATCGTCGGCGTTGCGACGCCCATCAGCTTGTCACGCGTCTCGTTGCTCAGCACGTAGTTGCTCATGCGATATATCCTCTGGGATCAATAGATATCGGGTTCGCCCGGTGTCGGGCCGAAGGTGGTTTCCAGGAAGTCGAAGTCGCAGCCCGTATCGGCCTGCGCCACGTGGCGCGAAAACATCCAGCCATAGCCGCGGCCGAATTTTTCCGCCGGCTTGACCCAGGCGTCGCGCCGCCGCTGCAGCTCGTCCTCGTCGACAAGCATGTCGATGCGCCGCGCCTCGAGGTCGAGACGAATGATATCGCCGTTGCGCAGTAAGGCCAGCGGACCGCCGACATGGGATTCGGGCGAGACATGCAGGATGCAGGCGCCGTAACTGGTGCCGCTCATGCGGGCGTCGGAGAGGCGGAGCATGTCGCGATGTCCCTGCTTCAAGAGCGCCTTTGGGATCGGCAACATGCCCCATTCCGGCATGCCAGGGCCGCCCTGCGGGCCGGCGCCGCGCAGCACCATGACGTGGTCGGGCGTGATGTCGAGATTTTCATCGTCCACCGCTGCCTTCATCTCCGGATAGGTGTCGAAAACCAGCGCCGGTCCCTGATGCCTATGGAAGCGCGGATCGCAGGCGGCCGGCTTGATGACGGCGCCTGTTGGGGCGAGGTTGCCCTTCAGCACCGCGAGCGAACCTTCGTGATAGACCGGATTGTCGAGCGAGCGGATGACGTCGTCATTGTAGCACTTGGCGCCCTCCAGCGTTTCGCCGAGGGTGACACCGGACACGGTAAGCGTGGTGAGGTCGAGCTTGGAGGCGAGCTTTGCCATCAGCGCCCGGAGGCCGCCGGCATAATAAAAATCCTCCATCAGGTAGGCTTTTCCGGTCGGTCTGATATTGGCGAGCACCGGCGTCGTGCGCCCGGCCTCATCGAGATCGTCGAGCGAGAGATTTGTGCCCGCCCGCCGCGCCATCGCGATCAGGTGCACAACGGCATTGGTCGAACAGCCAGTCGCCATCGCCACCGCCACCGCATTGTTGACGGCCGCCTGCGTGACGATCTTGGCGGGAACGAGATCTTCCCACACCATCTCCACGATGCGGCGGCCGACAGCCGAAGACATGCGGATGTGATTGGCATCCGGCGCCGGGATGGAGCTTGCGCCGGGCAGCGTCAGCCCTAGCGCCTCGGCGATCGCCGTCATCGTGCTCGCCGTGCCCATGGTCATACAGTGACCGTAGGAGCGGGCGATACCGGCCTCGACATCGACCCATTCCTTCTCCGAAATGGTGCCGGCGCGGCGCTCGTCCCAGAATTTCCAGGCGTCGGAGCCGGAGCCGAGATATTCACCGCGATAATTGCCGCGGAGCATCGGGCCGGCCGGCAGATAGATCATCGGCAGGCCCATGGAGATCGCGCCCATGACGAGGCCGGGCGTGGTCTTGTCGCAGCCGCCCATCAGCACGGCGCCATCGACCGGGTGCGAGCGCAGCAACTCCTCAGCCTCCATCGCCAGCATATTGCGATAAAGCATGGTCGTCGGCTTCACATAGCTTTCCGATAGTGACAGTGCAGGCAGTTCCAGCGGGAAGCCACCGGCCTGCAGGATGCCGCGTTTCACATCCTCGACGCGATGCTTGAAATGCGCATGGCAAGGATTGGCGTCAGACCAGGTGTTAAGGATGGCGATGACCGGCTTGTCGGTCCATTCTTCCGGACCGTAGCCCATCTGCATGGTGCGCGAGCGATGCCCGGAGCTTCTGAGATCGTCTGGGGCGAACCATCTGGCGCTGCGCAGCTCCGAGGGCTTCTTCCTGCTGTTCATTGTATTCGAGCCTTGTTTGTGACGATGAGCCGAACTGAACGGTGTAAGCGTCGCCTCAGTTGCCGATTTCCGATTGCTGGCTGCGACGCCTGTTCGCTCAATCCTCCCGAGTGGGCCAACTGCAAGAAAGAGCGTTGGCATAAACCAACTAAAGCGCTAATGTATCAGTGCATCAAGTCACAAACTGTGCTTAATGGGCCGACATTCCCGATCAGAAAGGTCGCAAGTGAAGCTCAATCCGAAAGAATTCGCGCTGGATCGTTCCCGCCAGGTGGCGCCGCAGATCCTGGAAATCCTGAGATCGCGCATTCTTTCCATGGGCTTGCCGCCGACGACGGTGCTGTCGCGCATCTCGCTGCAAAGCGAATTTAATGTCAGCCAGACCCCCGTGCGCGACGCGCTGATCCGTCTCGAGGAGGAAGGGCTGGTCGAAGTCTATCCGCAATATGCGACGGTCGTTTCGCGTATCGATATTCGCAACGCCACTGAGGCTCATTTCCTGCGGCTATCGATCGAGATCGAGGCCGTCCGCCGGCTGACGCTCAATTCTGCCGCGGAAACGGCAGAGGCTCTGGAAGCCGTGCTGGTTCGCCAGAAACATGTGATGTCGCCCGAGACCTACGATCTCTTCGATCTGCTCGACAAGGATTTCCATCGGGTGCTTTACGAACGGGCTGATATTCTCGGCCTGTGGTCGACGGTACGCCGCCAGAGCGTGCATCTCGATCGGCTGCGGATGCTGAACCTGCCGATGCCGGGCAAGCTGGAGCAGATCATTACAGACCATCAAGCGATCGTCGATGCCGTTCGCTCGGCGGATGCGGAGGCTGCCGTTGCCGCTCTGCGCAAGCATCTGTCCGGTACCCTGTCGATCATCGATCTCATCTGCGAGCAGCACCCCGACTATGTGAGCCGTTAGGCGCAAACGATCCCCCAAAATTACCGGAGACATGTGGAGCATGTGATCGCTCGCATTGGCTTGCGCGCCACTTCATGCGAGAAAGTACGCGATGAAGATGATGAGGGAGTTGCCTTGACCATCGGGCTTGCGCATGCCGAATTGATTGCGGTTCTGACGGCTGTCACAGGCAGCGACCCAAGAGTAATGACGGTACGGTCGGGCGATGCCTTGCCGTCCGGCCCGTTCGAGCTTGGGCATCGCACGCTGCAAAGCGGATTGCGCGAATGGGTTCAGGAGCAGACGGCCCATCCGGTCGGCTATCTGGAGCAGCTCTACACGTTTGCCGATCGTGATCGAAACAACGAAATTCTCGGTGGGCGCACGATTTCCATCAGCTATCTGGGGCTTGTGCGAGAGCAGGCCGCACCCGGCGGCGGGATGCCGGGCTGGCACGGCTGGTATGAATATCTTCCCTGGGAAGATCATCGGAACGGCCGGCCGCGGGTTGTCGACGATATCGCCGCTCGTCTCGCGCTTTGGATCGGCGAGGATGCGATGCGGCGCGACCAGCGTCGTCGCCGCGTCGATTTTGACTTCGGGCTGAATGGTGCGGCATGGAACGAAGATCTCGTTCTGCAGCGCTATGAACTGCTCTACGAGGCGCGGCTCGTCGCCGAGGCGGGCTGCGACCTCAAGCACAATTTCGGCAGATCGATGTTTGCCGATCATCGCCGCATCCTCGCCACAGGCATGGCGCGGCTAAGAGCCAAGATCAAATATCGCCCCGTCGTCTTCGAGCTCATGCCCCAGAATTTCACGCTTCTGCAATTGCAGAAAACCGTGGAGGCCTTAGCGGGCCTGACCCTGCATAAGCAGAACTTCCGCCGATTGATCGAACAGCAGGACCTGGTGGAAGAAACCGGCGGCACCGAAAGCGAGACCGGCGGACGTCCCGCCAAGCTCTTCCGCTTCCGCCGCGCTATCCTCGAAGAACGCGAATTCGCCGGAACGAAATTACCACTCTCCCGCAATTGACATATGCTCATGCTGAGAATATCTAATTGCGTATGATATGCTCAAAGCGAGCATAATAAGGAGCCGGTCATGAATCTTCCCATATCCGCATCCTCCCTCTACGAGCGCGTGAGCCGCGTCATCCCCAAGGCCGAATGGCTGACGTTCCAGGATGATGTCGAGGCGATCCTCGAATTGAAGCGACGGCACAACGCCGTCATTCTCGCGCATAATTACCAGACGCCGGAAATCTTCCATGGTGTCGCCGATATCGTCGGCGACAGTCTCGCGCTTGCCCGCAAGGCCGTGGAAGTCGATGCAGACATCATCGTCCTTGCCGGCGTGCACTTCATGGCGGAGACCGCCAAGCTGCTGAATCCGGAAAAGACGGTTCTGATTCCCGATATGGAAGCCGGCTGCTCGCTGGCGGAATCGATCACGCCCGAGGACATCGCCTTGCTGCGCCAGGCCCATCCCGGCGTTCCGGTCGTCACCTATGTCAATACGTCGGCGGCGGTTAAGGCGGCGTCCGATATCTGCTGCACCTCGGGAAATGCCCGGCAGGTGGTGGAATCGCTCGGCGTGCCGAAAGTACTGATGCTCCCGGACGAGTATCTGGCGCGCAATGTGGCACGAGAAACCAATGTCGAGCTCATTGCCTGGCATGGGCACTGCGAGGTGCACGAACTCTTCACCGCAGACGATATCCGCCAGCTTCGCGAGAATTATCCCGGCGTGACGGTGCTTGCCCATCCGGAATGCCCGCCCGACGTCGTCGAGGCGGCAGACTTCGCCGGTTCGACCGCCGTCATGTCCGATTATGTCGGCAAGAAGCGTCCGTCGCGCGTCGTGCTTCTGACCGAATGTTCGATGAGCGACAATGTCGCCGTGCATCATCCGGATGTGGAGTTCATCCGTCCCTGCAATCTCTGCCCCCATATGAAGCGCATCACCCTCGGCAATATCCGCAAGGCATTGGAAGAGGGTCGGCATGAAGTGACCGTCGATCCGGCGATCGCCGCCGACGCCCGCCGCGCGGTGGAAAGGATGCTGGCGATATGAGCGAGATCCTCGAAGAATTAAGCGGCCGCATCGTCATCGTCGGTAGTGGCCTTGCCGGGCTGATGACCGCCCTGACATTGGCGCCCGAACCGACTGTGATCGTCACCCGCGCCTTGATCGGCGGCGAGACGTCGAGTGCCTGGGCGCAGGGCGGCATTGCCGCCAGTGTGGGGCAGGGTGATAGTACCGCCTTGCATCTTGCCGATACGCTCGCTGCTGGCGATGGGCTCTGCGACGCAAAGGTAGCAGCAAGGATCGTCGCGGAAGCGCCGGCTGCCATCGCCGCCCTGGAACGGGCAGGGGTCGAGTTTGATCGCAATGATGCTGGCGAATTGTCCCTCGGCCTGGAAGCTGCGCATTCGCTTCGACGTATCGTGCATTCCAAAGGCGATGGCTCGGGTGCTGCCATCGTCCGCGCGCTTGCCGAAGCGGTCACCCGCACGCCGTCGATCGCGGTGCTTGAAGGCTATCAGGCGCAACGCCTGTTGCTGGATGGGGACCGTGTCGCAGGTCTTTTGTGCCTGACCGACAAAGGCAGCGTCGTTCTGCCGTCTTCCCGCATCGTGCTTGCCACAGGCGGCATCGGCGGGCTGTTCGATGCCACGACCAATCCCGTCGGCAATTTCGGGCAGGGGATTGCACTTGCAGCAAGGGCCGGAGCACGGCTCGCCGACATGGAATTCGTGCAATTCCACCCGACGGCGCTCGATAGCCGCCGGCATCCTCTCGCGCTTGTCAGCGAAGCGGTTCGCGGCGAAGGCGCGCTTCTCGTCAATGAAAGCGGTGAGCGCTTCATGGCGCAGGTGGAGGGGGCCGAGCTTGCGCCGCGTGACGTCGTCGCGCGTGCCATCAGTGCGGAAATCGCCCGTGGCGGCCGAGTTTTCCTCGATGCGCGCGATGCCCTCGGCAATCGTTTTGCCGCACGCTTTCCGGTCATCGAGGCCCTTTGCCGCGAGGCAGGCGTCGATCCGGCGAGCGATCCCATTCCGGTGCGTCCAGCCGTTCACTATCATATGGGCGGCGTGGCGACCGACGAGGACGGTCGCAGTTCCGTCCCCGGCCTGTGGGTCGTGGGCGAGGCCGCTTCCACCGGCCTGCACGGGGCTAACCGCCTTGCCAGTAACTCGCTGCTGGAAGCGGCGGTCATGGGTATGCGGGCGGCGCGCGACATTGCGAACACGGATGCAAGCCCTGCAAGATTGCCACATGACCTCCCGGAGGCGATCGCGCCGGATCTGGCACTTGTCCGGCCGATCGTGTCGCGAAATCTCGGCGTGCTGCGCAATGCCGGCGCCATTCATGGTGCGATCGCGGCGCTGTTGCCTCTTTGCAAGAGTGAAGGCCCGGCAGCCGACCCCGCGCTGGTAGCATTGCTGATTGCCGTTTTCTCAAGCCTCAGAACGGAGTCGCGCGGCGCACATGCCCGCACCGATTTTCCACTCAAGATGCATCATGCGCAGCGCCGCATGATGCATCTGTCCGATGCTCTGGATATCGCCAGGTCCGTCATCCCCTTTTCCATGGCAAGGAGTGCCTGATATGACGCTTGCTCCCCTCCCGCGGCTGATCGTCGAACCTCTCGTCCGCAACGCGCTTGTCGAAGATCTCGGTCTTGCCGGCGACGTCACGTCAACGGCCGTCATCCCCGCAGAGCATCGGTCTCGTGTCGATATGGTGGCCCGCCAGCCGGGCGTCGTCGCCGGTCTTGATGCATCCGAACTTGCCTTCCAGCTGGTTGATCCCGGTATCGTCATGACCCGTCATCTGCCCGATGGTACCAAGGTCAGGGCAGGTGATGTGATCGCAACGATCGAAGGGTCTTCGCGCGGTCTGTTGACCGCCGAGCGTACCGCTTTGAACTTCCTCGGCCACCTCTCCGGCATCGCGTCTGTGACGGGCGGCATTGTCGAGGCGATCGCCGGCACGAAGGCATCGATCGTCTGCACGCGCAAGACGACGCCCGGTCTAAGAGCCCTGGAAAAGTACGCCGTGCGTGCCGGTGGCGGCATAAACCATCGCTTCGCGCTCTATGATGCGGTGCTCATCAAGGACAATCACGTCGCCATTGCCGGTGGCATTGCCGAAGCGATCCGCCGTGCCAAGGGCGGCGTGGGGCATATGGTCAAGATCGAAGTCGAGGTGGACACACTGGAGCAGCTTCGCGAAGCGATGCACCAAGGTGTCGATGCCGTGCTGCTCGACAACATGACGCCCGATCAATTGCGCGAGGCCGTCGATATCGTCGGAGGTCGCGCGATCACCGAGGCGTCGGGCCGCATTACGCCGGAAACTGCCGCTGCAATTGCTGCTTCCGGCGTCGATCTCATATCCGTCGGCTGGCTGACGCACAGTGCGCCGACACTCGATATCGGGCTGGATTGGAAGGCGGCGGCCTGAAGCAAAGTCCTTGCGCCTGCGGGTTGGCCATCACCTCGTCAACGCGCGGATTGCACGTCGGTCAATGCGAAGTCATCTCCGACATACAGCAGCGGCGCGGAATGCCGTTTGGCGAGGGCATAGGCGAAGCAATCACCGAAATTGAGGCCGCCTCGCGTGCCGAAACCCTTGCCGTATTCTAGACGGGCCTTCATCGCGGCACGCGCGAGACTTTCGTCAACCGAGGCGATCTCGACGCCGAATTCGACCAAAAACTCGTCGAGATCGGCAATCGCTTCGCTTCGGTCTCCGTCTTTAATCCTACCTGCCATGACCGTACCGGCTTCGACGTAGTTCACCGCCGATACAAGACGTGGGCTGTTCGTCTGAAGAGCCATCATGCAGTCAGGAGCTTCCACTTCTTCAAACATGATTGCGATGATGGCGGATGCATCAACGATTATCATCGGGGAAGATCTAACTCTTCAGATGTGTCGCCGACCGCTTCATCCCATTCCTGCTTCGTGACAGGACGGCGGTCGTAGCGGCCGGCGCGCTCGCGCACGAAAGCCTTCATACGGGCAACATAGTCGCCCTGCGCCTCCCGTTCGGCGCGCAGCCGTTCCAGCCGCTCGCGCATCGCTCGGGTAATGGCGTCGGTCATAGTCTCACCGGTGAGGCGGGACAACTCGCGCGCCAACCGATCCGCTTCTTCGGTTTTGATGCTCAATGCCATATTGTCTTCTTTCTAGACGAATGATCTAGATAGCATTCATGGATCGTCTCTTCAATGAAAAAGCCGCGCAATCAAGTGGGAACCATTTAAAGAATAGACTAAATTTCATACTACGACCGGTACCTGTGCGCCGTCCATGCTGATCACGACGCCGGTGACGTAACCCGCCTTGGCCGAGCTCAGGAAAGCGACGACATTGGCGATGTCGGCCGGATCGGCCATGCGGCCGATCGGGATGCGCTTTAAGGCATCGGCAAGGACTTCGTTCTCGGTCGAGCCGGTAGCCTTTGCCGCCGCCTTCAGGCCCTCAGCAACACGATCCGTTTCCGTGAGCCCGGGATTGAGGCCGACGACGCGCACGCCCCGGCCGGCATAGGCATTGGCGAGCCCGACGCTTGCGAGCATCAGGGCCGCATTGGCCGATCCGCCCGCCAGATGCACGGGTGAAGCGATCTTGCCGCCATTGCCGATGATGTTGATCACTGCGCCCGAACTGCGCGCGCCCATGCGCTTGATGACGGGATCGATCACGTTGATGTAGGAAAAATACTTCGCATCCATCGCAGCGCGCCAGATGGCTGGGGTCAGATCGTCTGCGGGCGTGCGCGCCGCAGCACCCGCGCTGTTGACGAGGATATCGATCGGGCCGAGTTCCGACTCGACCTTATTCACGACCGTGAGGGCCTGCTCGTCGGATATCAGGTCGGCGGCGTAGCCGCGTGCTCCGCGAAGCTTGGAAAGCGCCGTGTCGATATTGGCCTGCGAGCGTGAGCAGATTGCAACTCGTGCACCCTCCTGCAGGAAGAGTTCAGCGCAGGCATAGCCGATGCCCTTCGAGCCGCCTGTGATCAGAACGACTTTATCCTTGAGGCCAAGGTCCATCAGATGTCTCCGGGTGTGTTGCGAAAGTGCCCGCAAGCTACGTCCGGAAATCCGTGCCGTACAGATGTGCAGCCGTCACAGCTTGTTTACCGCGAACCGATGCGGCGAGCAGCTGCTTAGGAAAGCCGTTTGGCCTTCAGTACGGAAACGGCCGTCTCGCTGTTATGGACATAGTCGTTGGCATCGGGTTGCCGCTGCACCAGCAGAATGAAGAGCAGGTCGGTCAGCATCAGCTGCGCGTCGCGCGCGGTGATCGCCGAGGAGCGGACGCGATCTTCGTCGCCGACGGTGTGAAGGCAGATATCGGCGACGCGGGCGAGCGGATTGTCCTGCAGACCAGTCACAGCAATGACGGTCGCCTTGCGCTGGCTCGCCAGTTCTGCGATCCGCAGTGTCTCGATGCTGGCGCCGGAATAGGAAAGGGCAAAGAGCAGGTCGTCAGGACCGAGCGTCGATGCATTGGCCATCTGCACATGGCTGTCGCTGTCGTGCAGGACATTGCGGCCGAGTTTCATCAGTTTGTAGGAAAAATCGCGGGCGACCAGCGAGGAGGCGCCGACGCCGGCCAAATGGATGCGCCTGGCATCGTGAAGGGCTTCGAGCGCCTTGTCTATATCGCCTTCATTGTTGACCGAGATCGTCTGCTGCATGGCTTGCAGCTTGCTGCCCAGCAGTTTCTGCAGGATGGTGAGGTAGCCGTCGCCCACCTCGATCGTGCCGTGGATCATGCCGACCGGTGCGGGCCACTCCTGGGCCTTCGCCTCACTGACGGCAAGCTTCAATTCCTGATAGCCGGCATAGCCGAGCTTCTGGCTGAACTTGACGACGCTCGATTGGCTGCGCCCGGTTTCGATTGCGAGAGCCGCCGATGAGAGGCGGAGCATCTGGTCAGGTTTGTCGACGATGAATTGCCCGATCTGGCGATCTGCGGGTGCCATGGTTTCGAGCTGCGCGCTGATTTTCTTCAAGATAGACATTTGGTCCTTTTGGGGTCCCCTCGAGTCTTCGCGGCCGATACACGCATCATCACGAGCACATGGAAAATAGCATTTGGGTGAAGCTGGGCAACCATGCTTCGCGCGATGAGAGACTATCACAGGGAATTGGAATAAAAAATTCCAATGATCGTTGACAGCATGGAATGATCGAATAATCTTCTGCGGGAAACGGATGGCGAAATCTCCGGCATTTCGCATCATGCCTCAACGGGTTTCTGATCATGGACAGACTTCGCATCTACGGCGGCAAAAGGTTGCAGGGTGCCGTGACGATTTCGGGTGCCAAGAATGCCGCCTTGCCGCAGATCGCAGCGGCACTTTTGAGCCCTCATCCGCTGGAGCTCACCAACCTGCCTTTGGTGAGCGATGTCGAGAACATGCTCGGTGTCATTGCTCTTCATGGCGCGCAGATCACACGAACGGCGCAGGGCATCACGATCGATCCGAGCGCCATCGTCTCGAGGGAAACCTCTTACGATACGGTTCGGCGCATGCGGGCGACGGTTCTGGTGCTGGCGCCGCTGCTTGCCCGTTTCGGTCATGCACGCGTTTCTCTTCCGGGCGGCTGCGCCATCGGCGCCCGGCCCGTGGATATGCATATCAAGGCGCTCGCGACCCTCGGCGCGGATATCGCCATCGAAAACGGTTTGATCGTCGCACAGACTCCCAACGGGCTGAAGGGTGCGCGCATCGTGCTCAGCTCCCCGTCGGTCGGCGCAACGGAAACAGTGATGATGGCGGCCTGCGCCGCCACGGGCGAGACGGAGATTTTGAACGCGGCGCGCGAGCCGGAGGTCGCTGACCTTGCCGCCTGCCTCAGCGCCATGGGCGCGCGGATCGAAGGGGCAGGTACACACCGCATCCTGATCAATGGTGAGACCAGCTGGCGCCCAGCCAAACACCACGGCATTCCCGATCGTATCGAGGCCGGCACCTATGCCGTGGCGGCTGCAATCACCGGCGGACGGCTTGAGCTTATTCACGCCCGGTTGGAAAACCTTGCCTCGGTTGTGCAGGCGCTGGAAGGCATGGGCGTCAGCGTCTGGCCGAGCGATCGCGGCCTTGTCGTTTCGAGAGATGGACCGCTCAAGGGCGCCGATATCACCACCGAACCTTATCCGGGTTTTCCGACGGATCTCCAAGCACAATTCATGGCGCTTGCTTGCTGTGCGGAGGGTGCGTCGCTGATCCGCGAGACGGTCTTCGAAAATCGCTTCATGCATGTGCCCGAGCTCATTCGGCTTGGGGCGAACATCACCCTACAGGGGACGACGGCTCTTGTGCGTGGCGGCACACCGCTCAAAGGGGCGCAGGTGATGGCGACGGACCTTCGCGCTTCGGTCTCGCTGGTGCTGGCAGCGCTTGTTTCGCAAGGCGAGACCATCGTCAATCGCGTCTATCATCTCGACCGCGGCTACGAGCAGCTCGATCGCAAGCTTCGCCTTTGCGGCGCGGATATCGAACGGCTGACGTCATGATCGCTGTGGCAAAAGGCTCCCCTTATTTCCTCGGTGTCGATGGCGGCGGCACCGGCTGCCGTGCCCGCATCGAGGATGCCGTCGGCGCGGTGCTGGGGCAGGGACTATCCGGTCCGGCGACGACGCGGCTTGGCATAGACGAGGCATGGGCTTCCATCACCCGGGCCTCCGATGCCGCAATCGAAGAGGCGGGTCTGAGTGCCGCCGATATCGGCCGCATTCATGCGGGCATTGGTTTGGCGGGCATTGGCCGCAAGGGAGCATTGGCGGCTCTCAAAGCCATAGCGCATCCCTTCGCCAGTATCGATTTTGTCAGCGATGGCGAGGGGGCCTGCCTCGGCGCTCATTCCGGCCGCGACGGAGCGATCGTCATCGCCGGCACTGGGTCCATCGGGTTAGGTCTTGTGGAGGGGCGACAGTTACGGGTCGGCGGCTACGGCTTTCCGATCTCCGACGAGGGCAGCGGTGCCTATCTCGGGCTGAAGGCGGTGCAGCTTGCTTTGCGCGCCCATGATGGTCGCGAGCAGAAGACGGCATTGCTGAGCGAGATCATGCAGCGGTTCCAGAACGATCCGATGGAGGCAGTCGCCTGGATGGATCGCGCATCGGCGACGGACTACGCGACATTCGCACCGATGGTTCTGCGTCATGCAGATCAGGGCGATGCCGTGGCGCGGCGCATCGTCCAGAGTGCCGCCGGACATATCGATACTTTGATCCGTACTCTTTTCGAAAAAGGGGCGCCGCGCGTCTGCCTACTTGGCGGACTTGCAAGCCCGCTCGAGCCGTGGCTTGCGCCGGATGTGCGCCGCAGCCTCAAACCCATCGACGGCGATGCCGTCTCGGGTGCCATCATCCTTGCCAGAAGGGCGATTTGCCAACACTGACCGGCGGCTTTTTTGCCATCGGGTTTTCGCATGTTCAAAGTGGAATATTTTATTCCTTTTCTGATTGACGAGAGGAATAATCGGACATAATGTTAACGAAAGTAAACAGGGAGTGGGTGCTGAACGAGGCCGAAAAGGCACGGCTGCACCGTGACTGATTTCAGTCTTTCGCTTTGTTGAAAACCGAACTTCGCGGAGGCAGGCCCGGCGTCTCATCGGCCGGACTTGCCGCCCTGACCTATCGATATCGAAGCCTCATTTCGAGAACAGGCCCATGACAGAGCAGAAGTTGATATCCGAGCTGGAGCAGTTGGTTTCCGAAGGCCGCAATCCGAATACGATGCATATCGATCTGCTGCCGACCTTCGATCTCCTGCGCGAGATCAATTATGAGGATCAGACGGTACCGATCGCCGTCGAGAAGGTTATTCCGGCCATCGCCGCCGCCGTCAATCAGATCGTCGCCGCCTTCCAGAAGGAAGGCCGGCTGATTTACATGGGGGCAGGCACGAGCGGCCGTCTCGGCGTTCTCGATGCGTCCGAGTGCCCGCCTACCTTCAGCGTGCCATCGAACATGGTGGTTGGTCTGATCGCGGGCGGTCCCGATGCGCTGCGGAGTTCGATCGAAGGTGCAGAAGACGATCCGGAGCAGGGGCGCCGGGCGCTGGAAGAGATCAATCTGACCAAGGTCGATGTCGTCGTCGGCATCGCCGTCAGCGGCCGCACGCCTTATGTCATTGGCGGCTTGAACTATGCCAAGAGCATCGGTGCCTTCACCGTTGCGCTGTCATGCAATCCCAATTCCATCATTGCCGGTATCGCCGATCTGGCGATCTCACCGGTCGTCGGCCCGGAAATTCTGACCGGCTCGACCCGCCTGAAATCCGGTACGGCGCAGAAGCTCATCCTCAACATGCTGACGACGGCGAGCATGATCCGCATCGGCAAAAGCTATCAGAATCTGATGGTTGACGTCAGCGCCAGCAACAAGAAGCTGGTGGCGCGCGCCGCGCGCATCGTCATGCAGGCGACCGGTTGCTCGCAACAGGAAGCGCGCCGAGTGCTCGACTTGACCGGCAACGACGTCAAGCTCGCCATTCTCATGGAAATAACCGGAATGGGCATTGAAGAAGCCCGCGTGGCATTGCAAAACGCTGATGGATTCCTGCGCAAGGCCATCAATGCGAAGAGTACTTAAAAGGACGTCGCGGCGAGCCGCGACGGCAATCAATTGGCCAAAATCGGCCGGGGACATTTGAAAAAGTCGGAGGGATAGGAATGCAAGCGCATTTTGTAGGGAAGTTGATTTCGGGGGTGGTACTGGCGGCAGGCTTTGGCATGGCGGCGGTCGCAATGCCAGCGCAGGCGGCAACGCTGCGCATGGCATGGTCGCAGGACGCGACCGGCCTCGATCCACATAAACAGACTGCCTTCTCCTCCATCCGTTTGCTGGAATTGATCTACGAGCCGCTCGTTCGTCTCGATGGCAATCTGCAGATCGTACCCGGCGTCGCCGAGAGCTGGCAGTTCTCGCCCGATGGCAAGCAGCTGACCTTCAAGCTTAAAGCCAAGGGCAAGTTCCAGAACGGGGCGCCCGTCACTTCGGCTGATGTGAAGGCTTCCTTCCAGCGTATTCTCGACCAAGCGACCGGTGCGGTCGCCCGCGCCAACTTCCTGTCCATCGCCAGCATCGACACGCCCGATGCCACGACCGTGGTCTTCAACCTCTCGCAGCCCGACGTTCCGCTTCTGACGGCCATGACCAGCCTCAACGCCGCTGTCGTGCCGGCGAGCGAAATTACCGCCGGCACCATTGGCACCAAGGCGATCGGCTCCGGCCCGTTCAAGCTCGACAGCTGGGTTCCGAACTCCAAGGAAGTGCTGAGCGCCAATAAGGACTGGGCAGGCGGGACGATCGGCGTCGACGGCATCAATATCAGCGTATTGCCTGACGAAACGGCGATCCTCGCTTCGTTGCGCACCGGCCAGACCGATTTCGCGCTTCTGAACGATCCGCTCGTGGCAACGCTGGTGCCCAAGGAGCCGAAGCTGCAGCTCACCCGCACGCCGGTGCTGTCCTATAATGTCCTTCAGCTCAATCCTTCCCGCAAGCCGATGGACCAGCTTGCCGTGCGCCAGGCGATCTCCTGCGCCATCGACCGCAAGGACGTGATGGATACGGCAGCGCTCGGCGAAGGCAAGGTGACCGGGCCGTTGACGATGCCGCTTTATGCAACCGACCCGAGCCAGCTCTTCTGCTATAAGCGCGACGTTGCCAAGGCGAAAAAGCTGATGGCCGATGCCGGCTTTGCCAATGGCTTTTCGGCGACCGTGATCGCCGCCACCGGCGAACCGCCGACCGCGACGGCTGAAGCGCAAGTCATCCAGTCGCAGCTCGCCGAAATCGGCATCAAGCTCGATATCAAGGTGATGGAACTTAACGTCTATGTCGACACCTGGCTGAAGGGCAATTTCGACATGGCGGTTGCGCTCAATGGCGGCAGTGCCGATCCCTATTCCATGTATAACCGCTACTGGACGAAGACCGGCAACCTGCAGAAGGTCGCCAACTATATCGACGATACGCTCGACAGCCTGATGCAGAAGGGCCGCGCCGAAACCGATCCGACCAAGCGCAAGGCGATCTTTGCCGAATTCGAAAAGCATATCGCCGAAGTCTCGCCCTGGATCTGGCTCTACACGGCTTATGGCTATACCGCCGAGCAGAAGAACGTCGAGGGCTTTGTCCCGACGCCGACCGGTTCGCTGTTTGGTCTGAGCAAGGTCTCGATCAAGTAACGGCTACCTAGACCTAGAGCATTTCCGTTTCAAACGGAGTCACGGGAATGCTCTATCTCTTTGTTTTCACGCAATTCCTGGCGCAAAGCTGCTTCGCATGTTTGCTGGAATTGCTCTAGAGGAATTGCAATGTCATATCTGACGCGCCGGCTGATGACATTCCCGCTGATCATGCTGGGCGTGTCCATCTTCGTCTTCGTCGCCATCCGGCTGGTGCCGGGCGATGCGATTACGGCGATGCTCGGAACCAATGCGGGCCTGTTGACGCCGGAGCAGCGGCAGGCCCTTGCTGCCTATTTCGGCATCGATCAGTCCTGGCCCATCCAATACTGGCATTGGTTGCTGGGGATATTCCAGGGCAATCTCGGCATATCGGTTACTTACGGCAAGCCGGTGCTCGATATCATCCTGGAGCGCTTTCCACTGACGCTCGAGCTTGCGTTGCTTTCCATGGTGATCGCGCTTGCCATCGGCCTGCCGGCGGGCGTGTTTGCCGCTACACGAAACGAAAAACTGTCCGATCTTGCCGTGCGCATCGTTGCCATGATCGGGCAATCCACGCCGAATTTCGTTCTCGGTCTTCTGCTGATCTATGCCTTGTCCGCCGGTTTTGGCGTGCTGCCGACCATGGGTGCCTTCACGCCCCTCTGGCAGAATCCGCTTGAGAATCTCGGCCAGATGATCCTGCCGGCACTGACATTGGGCTTTGCCTTTGCGGCTTCCGTGACGCGTGTCGTGCGCTCCGCCATGCTTGACGTCTTGAGCGATGATTACGTTCGCACGGCCCGCAGCCGCGGTGTGCCGGCGCGGGGCGTTATTTGGCGGCATGCCTTGCCGAATGCGCTGATCCCGGTGGTGACGCTGAGCGGCGTCGAGTTCGGCTACCTGCTCGGCGGTGCCGTGCTCGTCGAGCAGATCTATGCTCTGCCGGGCCTCGGACGCATGGTGCTCGACGCCATTCTGCAGCGCGACTATGCGCTGGTGCAGGGCAGCGTGCTGTTCATTGCGTTCAACTTCATGATCGTCAACCTGCTCGTCGATCTCGCTTATGTCGCGCTCGATCCGCGCGTCCGTCTGGGAGAAGGCTGATGCGGATCGTCAAGGCTATTTTCGGACATATGAGTGGCCGGATCGGCGGCATCATCGTCCTCATCTATGTCGTGCTTGCCATTCTCGGCATGCTGGGCGTGACCCCGCATGATCCCTTGATGCAGAACCGGATCGACCGCCTGCATGCGCCGAGCCTCACCTATTGGATGGGCACCGACCTCTTCGGCCGCGATGTCGCGAGCCGGTTGATGAAGGGCATCGGTGAATCCTTCGTCGTCGCCTTCTTTTCCGTTGCCGCAGCAACCTTGGTCGGCACCGTGCTCGGCCTGACTGCGGCTTGGTCCGGCAAGCGTTGGGACGGCGTGATCATGCGCACTATGGATGTGCTGCTGGCCTTCCCGGCGATCCTGCTTGCGCTTTTGATCATCGCGATCGTCGGGCCAGGCACCTGGACCAGCGTCGCTGCGATCGCGATCGTCTATACGCCGATCTTTACCCGCGTCGTGCGCGGTCCGGCCCTTTCGCTGAAGGGACGCGATTTTGTTGATGCGGCTCGCACTTTCGGCAGCAGCCGCTTCTACATCCTGACGCGGCATCTCCTGCTCAATCTCGTTGCGCCGTTGACGGTGCAGGTGACGCTGGCGCTCGCCTGGTCGCTGCTGACGGAGGCAGGTTTGAGCTTCCTCGGCCTGGGAACGCAGCCGCCGGCCTCCTCATTGGGCCTGATGCTGAGTGACAGCCGCAATCTCATGGAAACGGCGCCCTGGCTGCTGATTTTCCCCGGCGTGACCATCATGATCTCTATTCTCGGCTTCAACCTGCTCGGTGACGCGCTGCGCGATATTCTCGATCCTAAAATGCGGAGGGCGACGATATGAGCCCTCTGCTGTCAGTCTCGGATCTGCGCGTCGGTTTTGGCCGCAATCCGCAGGCCAATCCCATCGTTCGCGGCGTCAGTTTCGATCTCGAAGCCGGCGAGACGCTGGCGATCGTCGGTGAGAGCGGTTCGGGCAAATCCGTTACCGCGCTCTCGATCAATCGCCTCGTCGATTTCGGCGGCGGTCGCATTATCGGCGGATCGATCCGGCTGAAACGTGCCGATAACAGCATCATCGACCTCACCGAGGCCAGCGAAGCGGAGCTGACGAAGATCCGTGGCGCCGAAATCGGCATGATCTTCCAGGAACCGATGACCTCGCTCAATCCGGTCCTGACCATCGGCTCGCAGATCGAGGAATCGTTTAGGCTGCATCGTGGGCTGACGGGCAGGCAGGCAAAGGCCGCCGCCAAGGACGCCTTGGATCGCGTGCGCATTCCCGATGCTGCACGCCGTCTGACCTATTGCCCGAACCAACTCTCCGGCGGCATGCTTCAGCGCGTGATGATCGCGACGGCACTCGCCTGCAATCCGCGCCTGCTGATTGCCGACGAGCCGACGACGGCGCTCGATGTTACCGTCCAGGCGCAGATCATGGCGCTGCTCGCCGAGCTGAAGCGTGAGACCGGCATGTCGATGATTTTCATCACGCACGACATCGGTCTTGTCGCCGGCATTGCCGACAAGGTAATGGTGATGCAGGCCGGCCAGGCGGTCGAGCAAGGCGAGCTCAATCAGATGCTCGATCAGCCAACGCATCCCTACACCCAGCATCTCTTGCATTCCGTCCCGCATTTCGCCGCAGGAAAGGCCGCGCGCACGGATTTCCAAAGTGACGAGGCGCGGGCCAAGCCTGCATTGAAAGTGGATGGCTTGACCGTCCGCTTCCCGGTCAGGGGCAGCTTTCTGCACCGCGCGACTGGTACGGTCCATGCCGTCGAAGGGGTGGGCTTCGACCTGATGCCCAGCGAGACGCTGGCGATCGTCGGCGAGAGCGGTTCGGGCAAATCCACCACTGCGCGGGCAATCCTCGGGCTGGTCAAGTCGACCCGCGGCACGTTTACGACCAATGCCGGCAAGGCTGCCGATCGCACCAGTGCCGTGCAGATGGTTTTCCAGAACCCCTATGCCTCGCTTAACCCGAGACTACGCGTCGACAACATTCTTGCCGAACCGGTGATCGCCGCAAGTGGCCGCATTTCGGCCGAAACGCGCGAACGAATGGCCATGCTGCTGAAGCGCGTTGGATTGCCGGAAAATGCCCTTGAACGCTATCCGCACGAATTTTCAGGCGGCCAGCGGCAAAGACTGTGCATTGCCCGTGCCCTGATGCTGAACCCGTCCGTGCTCGTGCTTGACGAAGCGGTGTCCGCACTCGACGTTTCCGTTCAGGCGCAGGTTCTGGAATTGCTGATCGAGCTTCAGCGCGAATACGGGCTTGCCTATCTCTTCATCTCGCATGACATGGCCGTCGTGGAGCGGATCGCCCATCGCATCGCCGTGATCTATGCCGGGCAGATCGTCGAGATCGGCGATGCGGCCTCGATCTTGTCGCAGCCCAAGCATTCCTATACCAGGCAGCTGATTTCGGCAGTTCCGACGATGGCCCGGCGAAAGGAAAACTTTACGCTCGATACGCGGCAGGTTCCTTCGCTGGTGCGGCCGATCGGCTTTGAGCCGGCTGCGCCGGAATGGCGCCGGTTCGCGCCGGATCACATGGCTCTGGCGGAAGCCTGAGCAACCGGCAAAGAGGCGAGATATGGCTGGGGGGCGCATGCAATTTGAAGAACGTTTCGATCGAGCTTTCGCACCGCTTAAGCAGGCCGTAGCGACCGCTCGCATTCCGGGCGGCGTCCTCGGTATGGTCGATCTCGGCGGCAACCGGCTCGTGCGCGCCATCGGTTCGGCACAGAAGATCCCGAACGTCAGGGCGATGGAGGTCGACACGTGGTTCGATCTCGCGTCGCTCACCAAGGTCATTTTCACCACGCCGCGCATCCTTGCGCAGGCCGAGGCCGGCACCATCGATCTCGATGCACCATTGACGACGCTTCTGCCCGATCTGCGGCAGTACAGTGCCGAGGCCTGGGAGCGAAAGGTGACCTTTCGCCAATGCCTCGTGCATCAGACACCTTTTCCGGCGGTCGAACCGATCTACACCTATGGCCGCGATCCGGATCTCCTGCGCGCCTTCATCCTGCAGCGCGAGTGGCAGGCCGGTCCGCCCGTCTATTCCGACATCAACTTCATCCTGCTGGGCTTTGCACTCGAGCGTCTGAGCGGGCAGACGATCCGTGCCATGGATCCCGGGCCGGGCTTTGCCTTTTCCGCCGCGCCCGATCAGGCAGCGGCGACCGAAGACTGCACCTGGCGCCATCGCATCCTGTCGGGCGAAGTTCATGACGACAATTGCTCGGCATTGCAGGGTGCCGGTCATGCCGGGCTTTTCGGAACGGCGGCGGCAGTTCTCGATTTCGCCAAAGGCCTGCTCGATGGCACCAGGGCATCAGCGCATTCGATCGCGCTGATGCGGACACCGCTTTCCGCCACACGCACGCATGGCTGGGAGCGGCCCTTTGACGGCTGGCATGGCGGTACCCTGTGTTCGCCGGGAACCATCGGCCATACCGGATTTACTGGCACGGCTCTATGGATCGACTTCGACAAGGGCAGGGCCTGGACCCTGCTCACCAACCGCATTCATCCGACACGCCACTTCGACAGCGGCATCCTGGCGCTTCGTCAGACTGTCGGCGATCTTGTCAACGCAGCATAGGAGCCTGACCATGGAACCAATCTGGGCAGTCGGTCTGATGACCGGAACCGTCCTCGACGGCAATATCGATGTCGCCATGCTGAAAACGGACGGCGAGCGGATCGAGGAATTTGGCCCCTATGTTCTCGCTCCCTATCCCGGCTGGATCCGGGCTCTGCTGGAGGAGACGCTGCGACAGGCGCGGGTCTGGAATTTCGAAGGCCCCGAGCCGGCGATCTTCAAGGAAGCAGAACAGGCTTTGACGCGCGCCCAGTCAGAGGCGGTCAGGGAACTGGTGGAAAGCCAGGGAATGACCATGGCCGACATCGGCGTCGTCGGCTTTCATGGCCAAACCGTGCTGCATCGCGCACCGCAAAAGGATCGGCTGGGGCAGACGCGCCAGCTTGGCGACGGCGAGTTGATGCACTCCATCCTCGGCACCAAGGTCGCCTATGATTTCCGCTCTGCCGACATGCGCGCTGGCGGCCAGGGTGCGCCACTCGCCGCCGCCTATCACACCGCCCTGTTGCGCGGCGCGGGTTCTGCTGGCGAGACCGCCATTCTCAATCTCGGCGGCGTCGCCAATATTACCTGGTGGGATGGTGAGGGCAATTTCGTTGCTTTCGATACCGGACCGGCCAATGCGCCGCTCAACGACTTCATCAAATCTCGTGGCCTCGGCGAAATGGATCGCGACGGCGCGCTCGGACGGGCGGGGAAGGTCGATGAGGCGAGGCTCGCGCGGCTACTGCAGCATCCCTATCTCACAGCACCCTATCCGAAGTCACTGGACCGTTTCGATTTCGGCGCCTCGATGGCCGATGGTCTCAGCCCGGAAGATGGCGCCGCGACGCTTTCGGCCTTCACGGCAGGCGCTGTCGGCAAGGCGCTCGATCTTTTGCCACGCCGGCCGAAGAAGGTCGTCGTCAGCGGCGGCGGTCGCCACAATCCGACGATCATGTCGATGCTGCAAAGCCGTGCCGGCGTTGAGCCGATTTTTGCTGAAACGCTGGGCTGGCGCGGCGACGCCGTCGAAGCGGAGTGCTTTGCATTTCTGGCGGTGCGGGTGTTGCGAGGCTTGCCGATCAGCTTCCCCGGCACGACAGGTGCGCCGGCGCCGATGCGCGGCGGACGTCTTGCCGAATAAGGAGGCACCCGTTTGATATAGGCGCGTCGCGCCGTCACAGGTTCTCGCGGCAGTCCAACGATGCTATGAAGAGATCGCAATTGGCGATCGGACGATCTTGGACGGGTATCGCACGGATGGCAGGCAAGCGGTATTGGACAAGGGCTGTCGGCGGCGTGGTCGCCTTGGTCATGTCGTGTTTTGTTACGGTCTCTGCCTTTCTCCCGGCGAATGCGCAACCGGAATGGAGCGTTGCGCCGTCGGCCTGCATCTCTGGCCCCATGATCACGGATACGGGCCAAACCCTTTGCCTTCGCAAAGACAGCTATAACCGCGACCTCTGCGCGGCCATCGATTATTTCGCTCATGCCAATCATCTGCCACCGGATTATCTGGCCCGGCTGGTCTGGCGCGAAAGCCTGTTTCGCTCCGATGCCGTCAGTCCCAAGGGAGCGCGGGGCATCGCGCAGTTCATGCCTGGGACGGCAAGGCTGCGTGGCGTTCGCGATAGCTACGATGCGCTTGAAGCGCTCGGCAAGGCGGCCACTTATCTCGACGAGCTGCGTAACCGCTTCGGCAATCTCGGGCTGGCGGCGGCCGCCTATAATGCCGGCGAGGGCGGCCTCGCGAATTTCTTGAATTCCGGCGATCTTCCCTATGAAACGCGCAGCTACGTCAGTGCGATCACCGCGCATACGGTCGAAGAATGGCGGGATGGGCCGCCTGATCTTGTCGCGCCCGCCTTGGACAAGAACAGGCCTTTCATTCCATCCTGCGTGGCTCTTGCAGAAAGCCGGCGGCTGAAGCCGATTCCCTTCGAGCAGGAGCGGCCCTGGGCACCTTGGGGTGCGCAATTGGCCGAGCATTTTCAGGTCGATGCCGCTCGCCGTTTGTTTGCGGCCAATGTTCGGAAGCTTCCCTCGCCTTTGAACGCGGAAAAGCCTTTGATCGTGCGCCAGCGCAACGCCGATTTCGGCCGGCGCATCCGCTTTGCAGCCCGCATCGGCCGGCAGACGCGCGCCGAGGCCGATGCCGTTTGCACCCAGGTTCGGCAGCAGGGCGGCACTTGCCTGGTGTTCAAAAATTGAGCTTTGCCGATCTTCCGGGCAGATTGCAGATAGGTCGCCAGCATGTAGCGACTGTCCGATCGTCTGCTGATGGATTGTGCTTTACTCCCTTCTGAGGCGCGCCTATTCGTTAAGGCTAGGCCGTTGGGTAACCACAGGAGCGTATGATGGCGCAAAAGCGTGAAGTCCCTGGTATCCGTCCCTACAACAGTCCCGCCGGCGGCTGGGGAGCGTTGAAGGCCACTGCCAATGCCGTGCGCGAGCAGATGGACATTACCGAGGCGCCCGGTCTTCTTTTCCGCACCAACAAGCCGGCCGGCTTCGATTGCCCCGGCTGCGCGTGGCCCGATAAAGAGCATACCTCGACTTTCCAATTCTGCGAAAACGGCGCCAAGGCCGTCACCTGGGAAGCGACGAACAAGCGCGTGACGCCGGAATTCTTCGCCGAACACACCGTTAGCGAGCTCCTGACATGGAGCGATTACGAGCTGGAGAACTCCGGCCGGTTGACCCATCCGATGGTTTATGACCACGCAACCGACACCTATCGGCCTGTTGCCTGGGAGGACGCTTTTGCCCGCATCGGCGAGGTCATGCGCAGCATGCCGGATCCGGATATGGTCGAGTTCTATACATCGGGTCGCGCTTCCAACGAAGCGGCGTTTCTCTTCCAGATCTTCGCGCGAGAATACGGCACCAACAATTTCCCTGATTGCTCGAACATGTGCCACGAGGCGACCAGCGTCGGCCTGCCGCAGTCGATCGGCATCGGCAAGGGCACGGTATCGCTCGACGACTTCGACGAATGCGATCTGATAATCTCGATGGGGCACAACCCCGGCACCAATCATCCGCGGATGATGGGCACGCTGCACGAATGTTCCCGCCGCGGCGTGCCGATCATCGTGTTCAATCCTTTGAAGGAGCGTGCACTCGAGCGTTTCGCGGATCCGCAGAATCCGATCGAAATGGGAACCTTCGGATCGACCCGGATTGCCTCCTCCTACTATCAGGTCAAGATCGGCGGCGATGCGGCGGCGCTCAAGGGCATCATGAAAGCCGTTCTGGCGCTTGCCGAGACCTCGGAAGATGTGCTCGATCATGCCTTCATCGCCGAACACACCACCGGCTTCGATGCTCTCGTCGATGACATCAATCAGACCGAATGGGCCGACATCGAGCGGGTTTCGGGCCTTGCCCGCGCCGATCTGGAGCGGGTCGCCGCGATCTATGCCAAATCCAAGGCGACGATCATCGCTTATGGCATGGGCATCACCCAGCACGCGAAGGGGACGGCCAATGTGCAGCAGATCGCCAATCTTCTGCTGTTGCGCGGCAATTTCGGCAAGCCGGGCGCCGGCATCTGCCCGCTGCGCGGACATTCCAATGTGCAGGGTAATCGCACGGTCGGGATTACGGAGAAGCCAAATGCCGCGCTGATCGAAGGTGTCGAGCGCGCCTTCGGTTTCAAGTCGCCGGTCCATCATGGCCACGATGCTGTTGCTGCCATGCAGGCCATGGCGGAAGGCCGCTCCAAGGTGCTGCTTTGCCTCGGCGGCAATTTCTCGATCGCGCTTCCTGATCCGGAACTGTGCGCCGAGGGCATGCGCAAGCTCGATCTTGCCGTCCATATGAACACCAAGCTCAATCGCTCCAACTTGCTCATCGGCAAGGAGTCTTTCTTGTTCCCCGTGCTCGGCCGTACCGAGCAGGACATTCAGACAACCGGTGCGCAGTCGGTGACGATCGAGGATTCGATGTCGATGGTGCATGCCTCGCGCGGCCGGCTGAAACCGGCTTCGGACGAGCTGCGCTCCGAGCCGGCCATCGTTGCCGCCATGGCGCAGGCCGCTTTGCCGGACAGCAATGTTTCTTGGACGGAGCTCGTGGCCGACTACGATCTCATCCGCGACAAGATCGAAATCGTCTTTCCCGATTTTGCCGATTACAACGAGCGCATCCGCGTGCCGGGCGGCTTTCGCCTGCCGCTTGGGCCGACGGAGCGTGTCTGGAATACGCCCTCGGGCAAGGCCGAGTTCAAGCTGTTTTCCGGGCTTAACGAGGATATCCTGCTTTCGGATAACAGCATCCTCAAGCTTGCGACGATCCGCAGCCACGATCAGTACAATACGACGATCTACGGTTTGGACGACCGCTATCGCGGCGTCTTTGGCCGTCGTGACGTCCTGTTCATGAACGACAGGGACCTGCGAGCCAACGGATTGGAGCATGGCGATCTCGTCGAGATCGAAACGGCGCTGCCCTCAGGCGCCAAGCGTTTGCTGCAGCTGACGGCGATTTCCTACGACATCTCAGAGGGATCCGTCGCTGCCTACTACCCAGAGGCCAATTGCCTGATCCCGATCGATTACCAGGACAAGGAAAGCGGCACGCCTTCCTATAAGTCCATCCCGGTGCGCATCAGCAAGGCGGCGTGATATTTTCGACACGAATGTCGTCACGGAGATATTTGAAAAGCCACCGGCCGGGACAATGTTTGCCCGGCCGGTATGCATTTCGAGTTCGCGCCGGGTGTTATCCGATCGTCATCAGGCTCGCGTTGCCACCGGCTGCCGCGGTGTTGATCGATGTCGTCACCTCTTCCAGCAGCCAGTTCAGGCAATAGGCGTCCGCGCTTGCAGCGATTTCTTCGCTGGAGGCGGCTTGCGTCAGCACCAAAGGGCCGGGAAGGGCGGCAATCGTCTTGATGGTCTGCTTGACCCGTTCGGCATCTCCTTCGATGAGGGCGCCGGCGAACGGTCCGTCGACCGCCCAGTCCTTCGACCAGGAGATGCGGGCGGCGACTGCCGCCGGCAAATTCCGAAGCTCGCTTTGCAAGCCCGAGGTGGCGTCGATGGTGATCGAATTGCCCGCTGCGAGTGCGGCCGCGATCTGGACCTGCAGGCCAAGTGCGGTCTGCGGGACGAGCAGGACCCTGCCGCGCGGATGCAGCGCATAGAGGTTCAATTCGCCGACAGGGCCTGGCAGTTCGGCGTTGAAGCCCAGGGACGACTGGCCGGCAATTGCTCGCGCCTGCTTGGCAGCCCCGGCGGCTCCGTTGCTGTCGAGCCAGGTAAGATACTGCTGTGCAGCCGAATCCGCCTGCACGGTGGCGTTGCGCAGCGGCTCAGTCGACGAGGCGACCAGGCGGCGCAGATACATCGGACCGCCCGCCTTCGGGCCGGTGCCGGAAAGGCCGCGGCCGCCGAAGGGCTGAACGCCAACAACGGCGCCGATGATGTTGCGGTTGACGTAGAGATTGCCCGCTTTGACACGTCCGGTGACATGCGCGATGGTGTCGTCGAGCCGGGTGTGCAGGCCGAAGGTCAGGCCATAGCCGGATGCATTGACGTCGTCGATCAGCTTGTCGAGCCCCTTGCGCTTGTAGCGGATGATATGAAGGACGGGGCCGAACACTTCGCGCTTCAGGTCGCTCAGCTTCTTCAGCTCGATGATCGTCGGGGCGACGAATGTGCCCTTTGCAGCGCTCGAGGGGAGGTCGAGCTGCTCGACGGAGCAGCCGAGCTTGCGCATGCGTTCGATGTGCTCATCGATGCCACGCTTGGCGCTTTCGTCGATGACGGGGCCAATATCGATCGCAAGCTTGTCGGTGCGGCCGACCGACAGTTCGCGAAGCGCACCTCGCAACATGGTCAGGGTACGATCCGCCACTTCCTCCTGCAGGCACAGCACGCGTAGTGCCGAGCAGCGCTGGCCGGCACTGTCGAAGGCGGAAGCGATGACGTCGCCGACGACCTGCTCGGCGAGGGCCGAGGAGTCGACGATCATGCCGTTCTGACCGCCGGTTTCGGCGATCAGCGGGATTGGCTTGCTGAATTTCGACAGTTTCTCGGAAAGCTGCGCCTGGATCAGACGGGCGACTTCCGTCGAGCCGGTGAACATGACGCCGGCCGTTTCGGGCGCGCCGACCAAGGCAGAACCCATCCTGCCGCTGCCCGGCGCGAACTGCAGTACTTCACGCGGAATTCCGGCTTCATGCAGGATGCGGATACCCTGAGCAGCAATCAGCGGCGTGTTGCCGGCGGGCTTGGCGACGACCGGATTGCCCGCAACCAATGCGGCGGCCACCTGACCCGTGAAGATCGCCAGCGGGAAGTTCCACGGGCTGATGCAGACAATCGGGCCGAGGGGCACGCTTTCGGGCGACAGCACCTTGCGCGCCTGTTCAGCGTAATAGCGCAGGAAGTCGATGGCTTCGCGGACTTCGCCGACAGCGTTGGCGGCCGATTTGCCGGCCTCGCGGATCGTCAAGCCCACAAGCAACGGCATCTCGCCCTGCATCATTTCGGCAGCGCGCTCCAAGATCGTCGCGCGCGCGTCCGGGCTGACCGCAGCCCATTGGGCGGCACCAGCGGCGGCAAGGCGCATCACTTCGGCTGCGTCATCGGGGGCAAGCTCGGCAACCTGACCGACAACGTCGGAATGATCGGCGGGATTGAGGATCGGGCGCGTCTCGCCGCGTTCCGAACCATCGGCGAGCAGCGGCTTGGCGATCCACGCCTTGGCGGCGGAAGCATGAAGCTGTCCGGAGAGGTCGGAAAGTGCCATTTCGTTTGACAGATCTATGCCGGCCGAATTCGCCCGAGCGCCTTCGAACAGATCGGCGGGAAGCACGATCTTGTCGTGCTGGGCGCCCATGACAGGCATTGCGCGTACCCGCTCGACGGGATCGGCGATCAGTTCGGATACGGGAACGGCAGGATCGGCAATCTTGTTGACGAAGGAGGAGTTGGCGCCGTTTTCCAGCAGGCGACGGACGAGATAGGCAAGCAGCGTTTCATGAGTGCCGACCGGCGCGTAGATGCGGCAGGGGCGACCGAGGTTTTCGGCGCCGACGACTTCCTCATAGAGCGGCTCGCCCATGCCGTGCAGGCATTGGAACTCATACTTGCCGATCGAAAAATCACTTCCGGCCATCTGATAGATCGTCGCCAGCGTCTGGGCATTGTGGGTGGCGAATTGCGGGAAGACGACGTCGGTTGCCGAGAGCAGCTTCTTGGCGCAGGCGACATAGGAGACATCGGTGTAGATCTTGCGGGTGTAAACCGGGAAGCCTTCGAGGCCATCCAGCTGCGCGCGCTTGATTTCGGCGTCCCAATAGGCGCCCTTGACGAGGCGAACCATCAGGCGATGCCCGGAGCGGCGGGCAAGATCGATGATGAAATCGAGAACGAATGGGCAGCGCTTGCCATAGGCCTGCACGACGAAGCCGATACCATCCCAGCCGGCAAGCTGCGGATCGAGGCAAAGCGTTTCCAGCAGGTCAAGCGACAATTCCAGCCGGTCGGCTTCCTCGGCGTCGATATTCAGCCCGATATTATATTGCTTGGAGAGCAGGGCGAGCGCCTTCACCTTCGGCAGAAGCTCACTCATGACCCTGTCGACCTGCGAGCGCGAATAGCGGGGATGCAGCGCAGAGAGCTTGATGGAGATACCAGGGCCCTCATAGATGCCGCGGCCGGCCGAAGCCTTGCCGATCGCATGGATGGCGGTCTCGTAGTCGCGGTAGTAGCGTTCGGCATCGGCATGCGTCGTGGCTGCTTCGCCAAGCATGTCGTAGGAATAGCGGAAGCCCTTCGCCTCGAGCGCGCGCGCGCGCTTCAGTGCCTCATCGATCGTCTCGCCGGTGACGAATTGCTCACCCATCATGCGCATGGCCATATCGATGCCGCGCCGGATGACGGGCTCGCCGCAGCGCGCGATCAGTCGCGTCAGGGAGGCAGAAAGGCCACTTTCGTTGACGGTCGATGTCAGCTTGCCGGTGACGACCAGTCCCCAGGTGGCGGCATTGACGAACATCGAACGGCCGCCGCCCAGATGCGATTTCCAGTCGCCGCCGGCGATCTTGTCGCGGATCAGCGCATCACGTGTCTCGGTATCGGGAATGCGCAACAATGCCTCCGCAAGGCACATCAGCGCGACGCCCTCCTGGCTCGAAAGAGAGTATTCCTGCACCAGCCCTTCGACGCCGTCGCCCTTGTGCTTGGCGCGCAGCGCCTCGATCAGCGTCTTGGCCGTCTTCTTGGCAGCCGCGCGAACGGGCTCCGGCAGGGTAGCGGCCTCGACCAGCATCGGGAGGCATTCGGTCTCCGGGCGCCGATAGGCAGCGGTGATCGCCTTGCGAAGCGGGCTTTGAGGCTGGATCGGCGGGGCAAACTGCGAAAATGGGGCGGCGTCTGGCGATGGTTCTTCTGCAGAATGTGCGACAATGGCAGTCATGATAACCTCAAGGTGCAAGGGACCCAATAACCAAGCAGGCGCGAGCGATTTCGCTCTGCTTGGCCCTCCCGTTGCTTCGGTGTGAACATACTTCATTCCCGAAAGGCGTTCCGCCTTGAAATTGCGGCTTTCAAGTCATATTGGACTTCAATGGCCCATATTTCAAATAGGAATGCCTATAGGAATGACCAAATCCAGTGAAATTGACCAATTCGACCAAAAGATCCTCGACGCGCTGGTCGAAGATGGCCGCATGTCGATCACGGAGCTGTCCGAACGGGTCGGTCTTTCCAAGACGCCATGCCAGGCGCGGCTGAAGAAATTGATCGATTCCGGTTACATCGATGGCTTCAAGGCGGTGCTCAATCCGATCAAGCTCGGCCTCGATCATGTCGCCTTTGCCGAAGTGAAGCTGACCGACACGCGCGAGGAGGCTTTGCTCAGCTTCAACAATGCCATCAAGAAAATCAAGGAAATCGAAGAGTGCCATATGATCGCCGGCCGCTTCGACTATCTCCTCAAGGTGCGGACGTCGGATATTCGCCGTTATCGCATCGTTCTCGGCGAGAAGATCTCCAGCCTGCCCTTCGTTGCAAGCACATCGACCAATGTGGTGATGCAGTCCGTCAAGGAAAACTGGTCGTAGTTCCAATGTGACATGGAAACGCCAACTAACTCCCTCTGCGCGCCGGATATCCGTCCCGATCTGCCACTCCGTCTAGATTTCGCCAACCGAATCGGATCATTGCGAAACGCTAAAATGAGTGAGATGGAGTACGCATGGAGACCAATGCCAGAGACCGCGACCTTGTCGAGGTCATGAAGCGGTACTTTGCGGTGAAGGCCGAAGTAGAAGACGTGAAGTCCCGCCTGGAGGCGGCAAGGCAGGAGAGCGGCGAAGAGATCGGCGCATTTTACAATCCGCGCACCAATCTGAATCACTCTGCCGATATCGTCCGTTCCCACGCCCTCAAGCAGGAGATGGCGCGTCTGATGGATTGGGCCGAAGCATGGGGGCGTCAGGTTCTGACGCCG
The DNA here is from genome assembly GCF_900094545.1 of Martinezella miluonensis. GTDB lineage: Bacteria > Pseudomonadota > Alphaproteobacteria > Rhizobiales > Rhizobiaceae > Rhizobium > Rhizobium miluonense. The sequence goes on along the minus strand of NZ_FMAH01000011.1, from coordinate 60,011 downwards.
AATGGGGCCTGACGGTCGGATAGGGACCGCCAGGCCAAGATCATGAAACCGGATTGGTTCAGCTATCCGATTTCAGCTTGCCCGCCGTCGCCCAGGAATCCTTCGAAATCTCGGTAATGATGATTTCCAGCGATTCCGGCGGGCAGGCCAGCGTTTCGACGGCGACCTTGGTCGCTTCGCGAACGAAGGCGCGCTTCTGGTCCTGTGTGCGTCCGGGATGCATTTCCAAGCGCAAGATGGGCATGACGACTCCTTGATAAACCTTGCCTGACATCAGGCTGGTGGGACTATCTTGCAAAACCAGGGGTCGATAAATAGGCTGTCAATTGGTTCATTCCGAACCTACAGGTACGCAATCATGGACAAATTGGCTGGCATGGCGATGTTCGTCCGAGTCGTCGACGAGGGAAGCTTTGCCGCGGCCGCGGAGACCAGCCAGGTATCGGCCACCATGGTTGCCAAGCATATCCGGACGATCGAGCAGCGCCTGGGCGCGCGGTTGCTCCATCGGACCACGCGTCGCCATCAACTGACCGAGGTCGGCAAGCTTTACTATGAACGGTGCAAGACGGTGCTGGCCGAGGTCGAGCTGGCCGAGGCGGCGGCCTCGGAACTGCAATCGGCACCGCGCGGCCGGCTTCGCCTCGTCGCACCCGTCAGCTTCGGCACACAGACCCTCGTCCCGGCCCTTGTCGAGTATCTGCATCAGAATCTCGACGTCAGCGTCGATCTGGCGCTCGACAACAATCCGTATGATCTGATTGGCGAGGGCTACGAGCTCGGCATTCAGATCGGCGCCTTGACGAACACCGGTCTGGTGGCCCGCCCATTAAAGCCTTACCGGCGTATTCTCGCGGCATCGCCGGATTATCTTGCCCGCTGCGGCAGACCGGAAAGCCCGGAGGATCTCGCCAATCACATGTGTCTCGGCCATTCCTACTGGCGCCTGCAGGGCCTCTGGCACCTCGTTGGTCCGGAGGGCGAGACGCGCGAAATCGCCATAAAGGGCAGGTTCACCACAAACCAAGGGGGTGCTCTGCGCGTTGCCGCTTTGCATGGTGCCGGCATCGTGTTGCAGCCGGAGCTGCTTTTGGCTGCCGATCTCGATGCCGGGCGGCTGGAAGCTGTATTGCCGCTATGGTCGTACAAGCCGACGCCGATGCATCTGGTTTACGCACCGGACCGGCGCCCCACGGCGATGTTGCGCAGCGTGATCGATTTCCTCGTGGCCCGCTTCGGCTGAGGCCAAAAGCCGCTTTTATCGTCGGCGATGCTAATATCGGCTCAGGCGGCCTTGGCCTCTTCCTCGCTCGGCGCCGAAGTGCGGATCAGATAATCGAAAGCTGCTAGCGAAGCTTTGGCACCCTCGCCGACAGCAATGACGATCTGCTTGTAGGGAACCGTCGTGCAATCGCCGGCGGCAAAGACGCCTGGCATCGATGTCTGGCCATGATGATCGACCTCGATTTCGCCGCGAACAGACAGCGCGATCGTGCCCTTCAGCCACTCGGTATTCGGCAGCAATCCGATCTGCACGAACACGCCGTCGAGCGCCAGCGTATGCTTGTCACCCTTCAGGCGATCCTCATAGACAAGGCCGGTGACCTTGCTGCCGTCGCCCAGCACTTCCATCGTCTTGGCCGAGAGAATGACATCGACATTGGCAAGGCTGCGGAGCTTGCGTTGCAGCACGTCGTCGGCGCGAAGTTTGCTGTCGAACTCGATGAGCGTGACGTGCTTGACGATGCCGGCAAGATCGATCGCCGCTTCGACGCCGGAATTGCCACCGCCGATGACGGCGACGCTCTTGCCCTTGAACAGCGGACCATCGCAATGCGGGCAATAGGCGACGCCGTTGTTGCGATAGAGTTCCTCGCCCGGCACGCCCATCTGCCGCCAGCGCGCGCCAGTCGAAAGGATGACGGAGCGAGACTTGAGTGTTGCGCCACTCTCCAGCTCCACTTCGAACAGGTCGCCGTGGCGGCTGAGCTTCTGTGCGCGCTGCAGGTTTATGATCTCGACCGGATAGTCTTTGACATGCGTCTCAAGCGCTGTGGCGAAAGCCGGCCCTTCGGTATGTGGAACCGAAATGAAGTTTTCGATCGCCATGGTGTCGAGCACCTGACCGCCGAAGCGTTCGGCAACGACGCCAGTGCGGATGCCCTTGCGTGCGGCATAAATCGCAGAGGCCGCACCAGCTGGTCCCCCACCGACGACCAGCACGTCGAAGGCTTCCAGCGTCTTGAGCTTTTCGGCCGCGCGTTTGGCGGCACCTGTGTCGAGCTTGGCGATGATCTGCTCGACTTCCATGCGGCCCTGCCCGAAAACCTCGCCGTTCAGGTAGATCGTCGGCACGGACATGACCTGCCGGTCGGCGACCTCCTTCGGGAAGACGGCGCCGTCGATAGCGACATGGCTGATTCGCGGATTGAGGATCGACATCAGGTTCAGCGCCTGCACGACGTCGGGGCAGTTCTGGCAGGACAGCGAGAAATAGGTCTCGAAGCGGAAGTCGCCGTCGAGATCACGGATCTGATCGAGGATCGTCTGTTCGACGCGCGGCGGGTGGCCGCCCACCTGCAGCAATGCGAGGACCAGCGAGGTGAATTCATGACCGAGCGGAATGCCGGCAAAACGCAGGCTGATATCGTGGCCTGGGCTCGTCAGCGCGAAAGAAGGTGCGCGCTCGTTGCCATCATACTGTTGTGTCAGGGCAATCTTGTCTGAGAGGCCGACGATGTCTTTCAGAAGAGCCACCATTTCAGTCGATTTTGCGCTGTCGTCGACGTTGGCGCTGATCTCGATCGGACGCACGACCTTCTCCAGATAGGCCTTCAATTGGCTTTTCAGCGCGTCGTCAAGCATCGATATGTCTCCTGCGGGAAATGGGAATTCTTCGCCTGCGTGAGGTGGCGGACGGTATAGGCTCTTGTATTTGTTAGGTGGCCCTCCCTGGATCCAGGAAGGGCCAGCAATCCTCAAATCAGATCTTGCCGATGAGGTGCAGCGAGGGAGCGAGTGTCTTTTCGCCTTCTTCCCACTTGGCCGGGCAAACTTCGCCCGGATGCGAGCGGACATACTGGGCCGCCTTGATCCTGCGCAAGAGGTCGGCGGCGTTGCGGCCGATGCCTTCGGCGGTGATTTCCATCGCCTGGATGACGCCGTCCGGATCGACGACGAAGGTGCCGCGGTCGGCAAGGCCTTCGGCTTCGCGCATGACGTCGAAGTTGCGAGTGACTGTGCCGGTCGGGTCGCCGATCATGGCATACTGGATCTTGCCGATGGTCTCGGAGCTGTCATGCCAGGCCTTGTGCGTAAAGTGCGTGTCGGTCGAGACGGAGAAGACCTCGACGCCGAGGCGTTGCAGTTCGGCGTAATGATCGGCGACGTCGCCAAGCTCAGTCGGGCAGACGAAGGTGAAATCGGCCGGATAGAAGAAGAAAACCGCCCACTTGCCTGCGATGTCAGCTTCCGTGACCTCGATGAATTTGCCCTGCTTGAAGGCTTGGGCTTTGAACGGCTTAACGGCGGTATTGAGAACGGACATGGTACCCTTGCAATGTTTGGACTGAATGGCTTTCGCGCCGCAACATAGAGCGTGCGCCGCAATAGGCAAAATAGATAAATCAGAAAGAATCGATAGTTTCCATCTATTTAAGCGGCCTTGCACGGCTTCGTTTGTGGATATCATCTGCGCCTTAACGACGCAGCAAGGCGGCCAGGAGACGAGACGCAAAAGTATCGTTTGCCAACGCCCCAAGCGGCGGATTCGGAGGTACAGATTATCAAGGAACCAGCTTGGATTCCGATCTGCAGCTTTCCGCGACGAGCCAGTCGCGAAAAGTTTCCGCCTCCCTGGAAAGGCGGTCGGCTTCGATCAGCCAATAGAACTTGTCGGTGTCCAGGGGCGAATCGAACAGGGTGACCAATGTTCCGTTGGCCAGTTCCTCGGCAATCAAGGAGACCGGGCAGAGGCCGATGCCCTGAGCACCGATGACCGATCCGATCATCAGGCTGAAATCGGCAAAGATCGGGCCTGGCTTCAGAGGCCGATGGACCCCTTTGAGTGCAAACCAGCGCGCCCAGGCCGCCGTCGTTTCATCATGCAGGAGCTCGGCATCGACCAGGTCGGCCGGCGCGTTGAACGAGCCATGGCGAAGCTTGAATTCCGTCGAGCACGTCGGTCGGGTTTGAGCGCTCAAAAGGGGGATGGAATTTGCTCCGGGCCTTGTTCCATGGCGGATCAGCAGATCGACGCTTGCTGCTTCCGGCGTCTTCGCATCGAGCGCATAGACGATGTTGATGCGAATCTCCGGGTGCTCCTTCCGGAAATCCGGCAGCCGCGGTATCAGCCAGCGCGTGGCGAAGGATGCGATGCAGGCGACGCTGACCGGTCTGTCATGGCTCTCCCGCTTCAACTGCTGTGCCGCGTTCTGGATATGACCGAGGCCACTTGCCACGACAGCCCCGAACTCGCGGCCGGCCGCCGTTGCCGTCACGCCGCGGGCGTGGCGCGTGAACAGCGCAACGCCAAGCCAGTTCTCCATTATCCGCACATGCTGACTTATCCCGGCCGCCGTCAGATTGAGCTCAGCCGCAGCTCGGGCGAAACTCTCGTGGCGCACGGCCGCCTCGAAGGCGCAAAGGGAGGCATAGGGGATATGGCGCATGAACCAAGGCTAAGCAAAACTTAGCCAAAGCGCAAGAACAATGAGCGTTGTGCATTGGCATGATGTCGCTACATTGCGGGCGACATCGTGGCTTGCCCACCGCCGCCTGCGGCGTTGTTGAAAGCCCGAAACCTCGAAACCCGGAGCCGACAAGGGGCTATGTGACCGCAATGCAGACAATTCGTGACATTTCCGCTTCCGCTGATGCCGAGGAACGGCGCAGCAAGCCGCCCGTTGTCGTCTATCCGAATGAGACGCTGCCACCCGCCGGGATGAATATACTCCAAGCCGCAAGGCAAAGCATGACCAAGGTCGCAGAGGTCATCGTGCCGCCGCGGGAAGCGGGCAGCTTCCGGGTGCCGAAAGGGCATTTCTTCCGTATCGTCAGTATGGAGGGCTCCCAGGTCGGCGACCTCAATCTATGGAATGCCGACGATCTTTCGGAACGCTTCTTCAGCGGCAAGACCCGCGCGCTTCATGCCACGCATGTCGGCGTCGGCGATCGCTTGTGGAGCAGCCTGCCACATCTACGTCCGATGGCGACGATCACCCATGACACGCTCGGCTGGTATGGATGGGATAAGGATGGAGCCGGCGTTCACGATGTCATCGGCACGCGCTGCGACCCCTATACCAATCGACTGCTGAAAGGCGACAATTACCATCATTGCTGCCATTCGAACCTGTCGCGCGCGCTCGCTTCAGAAATGAACATGTCGGTTCGGGAGGCGGAAGCCCATGTTCATGATGTGCTGAATGTCTTCATGTGCACGGGGTTCACCCACGACACCCATCAGTATTTCATGAAGGCAAGTCCGGTAAGGCCGGGCGATTTCATTGAGTTCTTTGCTGAGATCGATCTTCTCGGTGCTCTTTCGGCCTGCCCAGGTGGTGATTGCGGTAGCGGCCATTCGAGCGATGCGGCACCGTGCTATCCGCTAGGCGTCGAAATCTGGCGGCCTCATCCGGAGAGCCTTGCCGGTCGGACTTTTCCCGAGCGCAACGCCTATTCGAGAACGCATGGCCTTTAGGCGGGCGAACGGTGTGTACTCACGTCGCCCATAGATACATTGCCGGCGGTTTGGGTCGCCGGCAATACAAAGCCGCTCGTTAAACGAGACGTCCGTCTGTGAGTTGACCAAGCCTTAGCTGCTTAATCGCAGACGCGGACGCGCTCGTAGTGGTAGCCTTCGTCGTAGCGGTTCTGAACCGGCCGGCTTTCAAGCCAGCATCTCGGCGCCGGTTCTTCGTAAACAGGGCCTCCGTAAACGGGGCCGCGGTTGGCAAGGGCGCCACCGACGATGAGGCCGCCGAGGAGGCCTGCGGCTACGCCGCCTGCGATTGCGCCACCATTGTGATGGTGATGATGGTGGTAGCGATAATATTGCTGCGCCTGAGCGAAGTTGGCGGGAGCCAACGTGCCGCCTACAACCGTAGCGGCCAGCAAAACTGTAAGGACCGTTTTCTTTATCATGACTACCTCCAAAGCAGTCTACATTGCTCAGCGAATTCGCGAGTCATCTATTCAACGTTTGAAGCATGAATATGTTCAGCTGAATGTTCGATGAATGCGCCGTTCATCCGCGCTGAAGTCCTGAAATTCAGCGCTTCCACGATGATTTTGCGTGGGATCACGTGGCCGGAATGTGGCTGCGCGTCGCTTTGAGCCATTCCAGCGTCCGTGATTCGGGATCGGGATTGCGTGTGATGTCGGTGACGACCGCGGCGCTGTCGGCGCCACTCTCCAACACGCCGGAAATGCGCTCCACGGTCAGGCCGCCGATCGCCACAAGCGGGATATTGCCGACCCGCGCTTTCCAGTGGCCGATGCGCTGCAGGCCTTGCGGCGCCCACGGCATGACCTTGAGCACGGTGGGATAAATCGGCCCGAGCGCGATGTAGTCGGGGCAGGCGGCAAGCGCTGTTTCCAGCTCGGCTTCGTCGTGCGTCGAAAGCCCCAGTCTTAGTCCTGCCGCCCGGATGGCATCGAGGTCCGCCTCCGCCAGGTCTTCCTGGCCGAGATGAATGAAATCGCAGCCTTCCTCGATGGCAAGCTGCCAGTAGTCGTTCACGATCAGCTGGCATCCATGGACCGCGCAGATTGCCTTAGCCTTGCGGATATCCGCGCGGATTTCAGCAGCGCTGCGATCCTTGATGCGCAGCTGCACCAGCCTGACGCCCAGCGGCACCAGCCTTTCGATCCAGGCGCCGCTGTCGATGATCAGATAGAAGGGATCGAGCCTCACGCGAACACCGCCTTTCCGATCACGGGCGTCGAGGGCACCGCCATGTCGCGGGGCTCCAGCATGCCCGCACCGAACGCCTGCCTGCCGGCATCGATGGCCTTGGCGAAGGCCTCCGCCATCGTGGCCGGATCGCCGGCGCCGGCAACCGCTGTGTTGAGCAGCACGGCGTCGAAGCCGAGCTCCATGACGATCGCCGCATGCGAGGGTCGGCCGATGCCGGCATCCACGATCAGCGGCACCTCGGGAAAATGCGCCCGCATGGAACGTAGGGCAGAAAGATTGAGCGGCCCCGCCGCCGTTCCGATAGGCGCGCACCAGGGCATAAGCACCTTGCATCCGGCTTCCAGCAGCCGTTCGGCGACCACGAGATCGTCCGTGGTATAGGGAAAGACCTCGAAGCCGTCATCGGCCAGAATTCGTGCCGCCTCGACAAGTGCGAAAACATCCGGCTGTAGCGTATCGTGATTGCCGATCACTTCGAGCTTGATCCAGTTGGTCTGAAATACCTCGCGGGCCATCCTTGCCGTCAGCACTGCTTCCGAGACGCCATGGCAGCCGGCCGTGTTGGGAAGAACACGAACGCCAAGCGCGCGGATCATGTCGAAGAAGGCGCCGCCATTGCGCCCGCCGGCCGTTTCACGCCGCAGCGACACGGTGACGATTTCTGTTTGCGATCGCCTGACCGCTTCGGCAAGGACGGCCGGCGAGGGATAGCGCGCGGTACCGAGTAGGAGACGAGATTCGATTTGGCTTCCGTAGAAATCGGGCATGGCTCAACCTCCCTGCATTGGGGTCAGAATTTCGATCCTGTCGTTATCGTTCAGCGCGTGATCATCGCGGTCTTCGCGGTGCACGAGCTCGCCGTTGACGGCGGTTGCCAACCAGTCGCCTTCGTAGTCGAGCGCCGTCAGAAGTTGCGAAAGTGTGGTTGCGGCGATTGTCTGAGCTTCTCCATTGATGATCAGGCGCATCTGGGGCTCCTTTGCCTGGATTGTTCGGAAAGCACGAGGTCGGCAGTTTCGGCCGCGATTGCCGGCGCCAGAAGGAAACCGTGGCGATAGAAGCCATTCGTCACGACGACGTTTCCCTCCCGCGTCACCCGCGGGAGATTGTCGGGAAAGGCGGGGCGGATGCCGGCACCGGTTTCGATGACCGCGGCGTCTGCAAAGGCGGGGTGCAGCGCGTAGGCGGCGTTCAGCAGTTCCATCAGCGAACGCGCCGTGATCGGTCCGTCGAATTCGGTCTCGATCATGGTCGCCCCGACCATGAAGTGACCGCTGCCGCGCGGAACGATATAGACGGGAATGCGAGGGTGCAGCAGGCGGATGGGCCGGGCGAGTGCCACTTCTTCCGTGCGCAGATAGAGCATTTCGCCGCGCACACCGCGCAGGTCAGGAGTGTGTCCGATGCGAGCGGCGCCGGTGCAATCGACGATTTCGGAGAAATCGTCCTCGCTTACATCCATGGCGGCAAAAGCAACGCCTCTCGCCAGAAGCTTTTCCTGCAGTCGGCGCAGCGCCCGGCGTGGATCCAGATGGGCTTCCTGCGGAAAGAACAGGCCTTGCCTGAAACGGCCGGCAAGGACGGGTTCGAGAGCGGCGATTTCGCTCTCCTCTATCAAACGATAGCCGGAGGTGCGGCCGGCGAATCGCTTGAGCTCGCCGTGATCGCGCGGCGGCGCGACGACCAGGGTGCCGTTGCGCGCCACTTCGCCCGGCAGGATCGCATCCCATCGATCGGCGGCGTCGAGGCCGCGCCGAAGCACTGCCTCATCGGCACTTTCCCGTTCGCACCAGGGCGCCAGCATGCCGCCGGCGAGCCAGGAGGCGGCATGGTCGAATTTCAGGCACGGGTCCAGCACGGTTACGTCCGCGCCCCGAACATGAAGTTCATGGGCGACCGTGAGGCCGGCGACGCCGGCCCCTTTGACTAGGACGCGCATCTCACTCGGCCGGATGCGGAAGGTTGTCGATCGGCATATAGAGATCGCCACCTTCACGGTATTTGGCCGCCATTGCGTCCAGCCCCTCTTTCTGGGCCTCGGCGCGAATGTCGTGCGAAATCCGCATCGAACAGAATTTCGGGCCGCACATCGAGCAGAAATGCGCAACCTTATGGGCTTCCTTCGGCAAGGTCTCGTCGTGGAAGCTGCGGGCGGTGTCCGGATCGAGCGACAGGTTGAACTGATCTTCCCAGCGGAACTCGAAGCGGGCGCGCGACAACGCGTCGTCACGCACCTGCGCGGCTGGATGACCCTTGGCAAGGTCGGCCGCATGGGCCGCGATCTTGTAGGTGATGACGCCGGTCTTGACGTCGTTGCGGTCGGGCAGGCCGAGATGCTCCTTCGGGGTGACGTAGCAGAGCATCGCCGTGCCGAACCAGCCGATCATGGCAGCGCCGATTCCCGAGGTGATATGATCGTAGCCCGGCGCGATATCCGTCGTCAGCGGCCCGAGCGTGTAGAAAGGCGCTTCGCCACAGACGGCCAGCTGCTTGTCCATGTTTTCCTTGATCTTGTGCATCGGCACATGGCCGGGGCCTTCGATCATCACCTGGCAGTCTTTCGCCCAGGCGATCTTCGTCAGTTCGCCCAGGGTTTCGAGTTCGGCAAACTGCGCGGCGTCATTGGCGTCGGCGATCGAGCCGGGGCGCAGGCCGTCGCCGAGCGAGAAGGAGACGTCATAGGCGCGGCAGATATCGCAGATCTCCTCGAAATGCTCGTAGAGGAAGCTCTCGCGGTGGTGATGGAGACACCACTTCGCCATGATCGAGCCGCCGCGCGACACGATGCCGGTGACGCGATTGACCGTCAGCGGGATGTAGTGCAGCCGCACGCCGGCATGGATGGTGAAATAGTCGACGCCCTGTTCGGCCTGCTCGATCAGCGTGTCGCGATAGACCTCCCAGGTGAGTTCCTCGGCAATGCCGCCGACCTTTTCGAGCGCCTGATAGAGCGGAACCGTGCCGATCGGCAGCGGCGAATTGCGGATGATCCATTCGCGGATGTTGTGGATGTTGCGGCCGGTCGAAAGATCCATGACGGTATCGGCGCCCCAGCGGGCAGCCCAGACCATCTTCTCGACTTCCTCTGCCATGGAGGAGGTAACGGCGGAGTTGCCGATATTGGCGTTGATTTTCACCAGGAAGTTCCGGCCGATGATCATCGGTTCGGCCTCGGGGTGATTGATGTTGGCCGGGATGATGGCGCGGCCGGCGGCGACTTCCTGGCGAACGAATTCCGGCGTCACATGATCGGGAATATGAGCACCGAAGCTTTCGCCGTCTCGAACCAACGCTTCTGCCTTGGCCTTTCGACCGAGATTCTCGCGGATGGCGATGAATTCCATCTCCGGGGTGATGATGCCGGCACGCGCATAGGCAAGCTGCGTGACCGCCTTGCCGTCTTTGGCGCGCAGCGGCTGGCGACGTCCGGGAAATTCGGGTGTCAACCGGTCGCCGCTGACGAAGCCATTGTCTTCGGGGCGCACATGGCGGCCTTCGTAGGCCTCGACATCGCCGCGGGCGAGCACCCAGTCGCGGCGGAGCTGCGACAGGCCCTGCTCGATGCTGATATCGGCGCCCTCGATCGTATAGGGGCCTGAAGAATCATAGACGACGACGGGCGGTTCACCCGATGTCGGATGGACGCTGATCTCACGCATCGGCACACGGATATCGGCATGGATGTCTCCAGGAATGTAGATCTTCCTCGAGGCCGGCAGTGGGCCGGTGGTGACGGTCGGAGTGAGGTTTTTTGCGGCAATGTTCATGGTTTGAGGCTCCAAATTGCGGTTGGAGACCCAGTCAATCAGCCGGAATGATGGAAAGACGTCGATATGGATTCCACGCGTGAACCCAGAGCCATCGAGCGCTTGCACCGTCCCTACGCCAGTATGAACTGGATCAGGTTCAACGGGTCACTGCGCCACAACAGGCAAAGCCATATTGTCCAGCAGTATCTCAGCCCCTTGCCGGGACCCCCCTGGTGAATGCTGGAAGGCTAAGCTCTCTCTTCCGCTGCTGTCAACCCTATAGCGACGATCGCATTTCGCCTGGTGGCTCCCAGCTGCGCCGGGCACCGGATGGCTTCGACGGGAACGTTCCACCATGAGTCGAAAATATCGGTGCGCGCCGATCGGAGTTGACCACCAAGCTCGGACTTGTCCAGGATGCCGCCCGCTGGCGCGTTCATGCTTCCGGTAGGGCGCAATCGGCGCCTTTCGGCTTTCGCCAGAGGAGGTTGCATGGGCCTCGCTGTCGGCAGTTGCATTTAGGCAACAGCGATCAAGACTAATGCGCGGGTCGGTTTCACATAATTGACAAACATACGGGCTGTTTGTAAATCGGATGCAGGACACAAGTTGTCTTACGGTCGAGCTATCGGCCGGATCGGTAAAGGCATTTCCAGACCTTTGCCGCGGGGTCAATTGTGGAGGTTCGAGGGGACTCAAGCCAACATTAGGTGCGTATTTGCCGGGCTGCCTGGTCGCGTTTGAACGAGGCCGATCTTTAAAGTGGTATTCCAGCCCTGTACTCGCGGTAGGTTCGAAATGCATATTGCAACCAGGAGTTTATCATGAACATCAAGAGCCTTCTTCTCGGCTCCGCTGCTGCGCTGGCAGCAGTATCCGGTGCTCACGCAGCCGACGCCATCGTTGCTGCTGAGCCGGAGCCGCTGGAATACGTTCGCATCTGCGACGCATACGGTGCTGGCTACTTCTTCATTCCGGGCACGGAAACCTGCCTCAAGATCGGCGGCCGCGTCCGTACCGAAGGTGAATGGTATGATGCCTACAACCCGAACAGCAAGCAGGGCACGCTGTGGCACACCCGTGCTGAGCTGAACGTCAATACCGCTTCCGACACTGAATACGGCCCGCTGAAGACCAACATGGTTATTCGCTGGGATTGGAGCGAAGGCAACACGACCAGCACCAAGCTGCTGTTCGCTAACATCAGCCTTGGTGGCTTCCTCGTCGGTAAGGCTGACTCGCAGTACAATTCGTACATCGGCTACGCCGGCGACGTCATCAACGACGACGTCATCTATGACGGCCCGTACGAGCTGAACCAGATCAGCTATAACTACGATGCCGGCAACGGCTTCACGGCTGTGGTCTCGGTCGAAGACAGCAACTCCAGCGGCTCCGGCGCTTCCTACGGCTCCAGCTGGTGGGCAGACGACAAGGCTAACCACTACGCTCCTGACGCCGTTGCCGGTGTTGGCTACAAGGTTGGCAACTTCGGCTTCAAGGTCGTCGGCGGTTACGACTCGATCGTTGAAGAAGGCGCTATCAAGGCTCGCGTCGATGCCGACTTCGGCGTATTCTCGGCCTTCTTGATGGGTGGTTACAACACCGATGGCAAGAAGCTGAACAAGTATGCCGGCACGAACCTTGACCGTTCTGCTTGCCCCGTTGCTGATGCATCGAAGTGCGGCTGGGGTGACTGGGCCGTTTGGGGTGGCGCTAGCGTTCCGATCAACGAAAAGCTGAAGTGGAACCTCCAGCTCGCCTACACCGACAGCAAGATCTTCGCCGCTACCACGAACCTGAAGTGGAACCCGGTCAAGAACCTGCTCATCGAGCCGGAAGTTTCCTACACCAACTTCGATTCTGTGAACCAGGATCAGTGGGCTGGTATCCTGCGCTTCGAGCGTAGCTTCTAATAAGAGATTACCCGGCCCGCGCCGGGTAAGGGAAGCCTGACGTTCCAATCCGTCAGGCTTCTTCAACTGATCGGTTGACCTCCGATCAAAGAGAAAGGATCCGGCTTTCCCTCCGGATCCTTTTTAGTTTTCGAGCCGCTAAGTTTTTAAGCCGCAGACGTCTCTATTTCCTGCATCTGGGCCGATGGGAACCAGGTCTTCAAAACCATCTTGATGAACATCTGTCCGCAGGGCGCGAGCTGGAAATTGCCCCTGTCGAGCGTCCATTCGGTGATCAAGCCACCGATGACGGCGGTTAGCGCCGAGGCAGCCGTGTCCGGCGTCCAGGGTGCCGGCAACTGCGTCTTCTCGTTCATCAACGTGAAGATTCGCTCAAAATTATCGTGCATATCCTGCCGGAAGGAGCTCGCGCGGCTCGTCGTTCCGTCGCAAAAAGCCATGTCGAGATGCATCATCACCTTCAGCATGCTGCGCTTGCGCGGATCTTGCTGAACGTCCTCGAATATGGCTGCAATCGCATCTGCCACGAGATCGAGTGGGTTGGGCGGCAGCTCGCGCGACATCCGCTCGGCCAATTCCTGAAATGGCTGTTGCGCCTCGTCGCGGATCGCAAACATCAGCCCCTGCTTGTTCTTAAAATGCCAGTGCACCGCCCCCCGCGTAACACCGGCTGTTGTGGCTATCTCCTCGAGGCTGACATTCTCATATCCCTTGTCGAGAAACAGAGCTTTTGCGGATTGCAAAATCTCGCTTCTCGTTTCCGCCGCCTCTTCCTTAGTTCGCCGCATTCAGTTCTCCCCAGAAGCACATTTCTAGCCGTACCCCTCTTTTTTGGTATTTTTATTCCGCCTCGCCGCGTCAGTGCCGGTAACCCCATACACCAGGCAACGTCAGGTGGCGAAGCGAACCCCTAAATACTCCCTAGAAATCGAGAGAGAAAATCGCAACGAGACGTATTCGTCAAGCACCTATAAGCCACGCACAAGTTTCATTCGGCAATTTCGCTGCGTTGGGAAGTGCAAAATCGAAAATGTGCAGATGCCGATAGCGCCATGATGGCGACAGGTCGCCACTGGCGATCACCGCTTCATGATTGGCCTATCCGTCAAATCCGGGCGCAACGCGGATTTGACCGCCAGCCTTCGGCAATTCCATGCGCCCATATCGATGGTCGAAGCCATGGCGGCGCTTTCGCGCGGTCGGCCTCGACGGCCTTATGTTCGATTCGTGTACGCGCGGGCTATCGCAATTCTCCTCAACGCTCCCCCCTGGAGGTCCCCATGACGAGCATTACCTCGGTCCTACCAAACAACTATTATCAGTATCTGACATCGCGTTCGACACTGTCCGCAACAGACGATTCCACATCCTTGACACTAGCGGGCGGTTCTTCGCGGGGAAACTCCTCGTCATCATCAGACGGTCAATCTCAGACCGCTGCCGCCGAGCAATTGATGGCGCAGCTGATGAATATCATTCTCAACCTGCAGGCCAGCAGCGATGGTAGCAACGACGACCCCACGTTGAACTCCGACGGCAGCTCCGTCGATCCGACGTCGAGCACGCAGCAGTCCGCGGCCGCCGCTACAGTGAGCAGCAGTCAGAGCGATAAGATCAAAGCCATGGATACCAACGGCGATGGCAAGATTAGCGAGGCGGAATTCGTTGCCGCGCGTCCCTCCAGTGTCAGCGAGGATCAAGCCCGGACGCTGTTCAAAAGCTTCGACAAGAACAAAACCGGCTCGCTGAGCGAAACGCAGTTGGCAGAGGCGATGCGTTCGGGTCGACACATGCATCATGGCGGACATATGAGCGACAAGCAGCTCTCCGACTTATTTTCCTCGATGGACACCAACGGCGACGGCAATGTGACGGAAGCGGAATTCGTAGCCGCCCGCCCGTCCGATGTCGGCGAAGATCAGGCAACGACGCTGTTCAAGAGCCTGGATACTTCAAATTCCGGATCGCTGACGCAAAGCCAGTTCGAAGCGGCTGTGAAGGCGCAGCGCCCGCAAACGCCGGATGTCGGCAACCCCTACACCGCCAATGATCAGGGGCAGACGACAAGCGATCTGCTCACGCTCTGATCGGAAGTGATCTTGGCATCTGAGCCAGCGGATGCGCCGGCAGCCTGGAGGCTAGAGGCTGGGCCTCGGTGTCCAGGCGAGCCGGCTTTTCGCATCTTCGCTGCAGCGCCATCATGCGGCAATAATTATTCGCAAATCGATGATGTGAGAGCGACGGATTTCGGCGCCTTGTGCGTTGAACCGTTGAGAACCCATGCTCGATGTCGAAGGAAAGAGACGCTGCGATCGGATTGGTACCATGCGCCGCAAGCGGCAGGTAGGCAAAGCTCTCTTGTCAACGGCAGGGAAGGGGCGTGCTATGCGAAAGTCGCACGAAACTTGGACGGTGGCGATTGTCGATGAAAAGGGATCGCGCGCCCGAGAGTGGCGACCCGGATGAGGATTTGGTGGGTCGCATCGCCGCCGGCGATGTCCCGGCAATGCGCGTTATGGTGACACGGCAGCTGCCTCGTATCCTTTCGGTGGCGACCCGCATGCTTGGCGATGCCGCCGAGGCCGAGGATGTGGCGCAGGAGACATTCCTGCGGGTGTGGCGAAACGCCGGCGGCTGGCGCCAGCGCAACGCCCGCTTCAGCACCTGGGTGCACCGTGTCGCGATCAACCTTTGCTACGATCGCCTAAGGCGGCGCAAGGACGTTCTTGCCGAACAACCGCCCGACATCGAGGATGAAGGGCCGGGACCGGATGCGGGTCTGATGAGCGAGGATGATCCCTCCCGGCGTGTGGAGCGAGCGATGCAGATGATCGCGCCCCGGCAGCGCGAGGCGATCATTCTGGTTTATTATCAGGCGCTGTCGAATGTGGAAGCGGCTGCGATCATGGATGTCAGCGTGGATGCATTGGAAAGCCTGCTGGCGCGAGGAAGGCGATCCCTGCAGGCGCTTTTGTTGAAGGAACAGAGCGATGGCTGAACATGTCGCGGGCCCGATGAGCGGCGAACGATTTGCTGAACTGGCCGATGCCTATGGCAGCGATATCGGCCGCTGGCCTCAGGCGGAGCGAGCGGCGGCGCGCGACTATGCCAGGAACAACGATGTGGGCGGCCTGCTGGAGCGGGCCGCCGATCTCGATGCGCTGCTTGATACCTATATGCCGAAAGTTGCGCTTGCCGGCTTGGATGGCCGGATCGTCGCGCAGATCGCCCGCCGATCGAAGATCCGCAATTGGTTCCGGTTCGGCTCTGCCGGCATTGGCCTTGTCGGCGTCGGGCTCGCGGGCGCTCTTGCCGGCAGCGTTGCCATCGCCGTGTTGGCGCCGAGCCTGACATCGGAAACGCCGCCCATATCCGATGGGACCAGCACCATGTTCGGCGACATCGGGCCGGACGTGACCATAACGCAGGAAAGCCAATGACAGACCGCAGTTTCCGAATACTGGTCATATCTCTGCTGGTGTTGAACACCTTCCTGATCGCAGCACTTGCAGGTGGAGGGTTGACCTGGATCCGCAATTCGCAGGCGCGTACCGCCATGATGCCCTTGGGCGGCGAGCAATTGCCGTCGTCGCAGAGAAAGGCCCTCCGGGCCGCCCTCAACGAGGCGCGCAAGGAGGAAAGGCAAACCATTCTCGATGCGCAACAGGCCAAGGTCGACGCCGCTTCCATTCTGGGGCAGCCGACACTCGATACGGAAGCGCTGTCGGCCGCTCTGGCCAGAGCCCGCAACGCCGATACTGGGTTGAGGGCCAAACTCGAGCAGCGCGCCGTCGATTTCGCGGCAACGCTTTCCTATGACGAACGCCGCGCTCTTGCCGAAAGCATGATCCGCCGCAGCGTGCCGAAAGCCGCTGTCACAAAATGATCATGCCTGCCGGGCGACAGATCGGGAAGACGACCGCGTTTAAGAAACGTGTTTGAAACAGGAGTTGGCAGGACATGGCTCAGCAATCGAATGATGTTTATGCCGCGCTCGCCCTTTCCCGCTTCGGGTTGGGAGCAGACCGTAACGGCACCGCGCCGATCGCATCGAACCCGCGCGGAGCATTGATGGAGGAAATCACGGAACGCTTCGTTCCCGTTCCGGTCGGACCGCAGCTTCAATCCACCGCTGATCTTCTCGTCTCTCTCTTTGCTTTCCAGGAGCAGCGCAAGGAGGCCAGAGAGCAGGCTGCAGCCGCCATGCAACAGGACAAGCCGATGCAAGGGCCGCAACGGCCACAGCAACCGCCTGTACAGGCCTCGGGTGCCATGGCAGCCCAGCCAAGCAATCCGGCAATGGCTGCGCCAACAGGCAAGCCGGTCGAGAAGCAGGAAAAGCCTGCAATGGCCGCAATGCCATACCTTCCGCAGCAGGTTCTGCTGGCAGAGGTCGATGCACGCTTCAACGGCACCATCCGGCAGCCCTTGATCGGCTTCGGCGAGCGGCTTGCCATGTTCTGGGCAAACCACTTCGCGGTCGCCGTCTCGAAGAGCGAGGAGGTTCATATCGTTGCCGGCGCCTTCGAGCGCGAAGCCATCCGGCCGCATGTTTTCGGGCGTTTCGCCGATATGCTGCTCGCCGTCGAGACGCACCCGGCCATGCTCGGCTATCTCGACAATCAGCAATCGATCGGGCCGAACTCCAGGGCCAACGCCAACAAGAAGCGCGGCCTCAATGAAAACCTCGCCCGCGAGACACTGGAATTGCATACGCTCGGCGTCAACGGCGGCTATACGCAGACCGATGTGACGACGCTTGCCAAGATCATCACCGGCTGGACAGTGGCGCGAGCCGAAGGCAAGCTCGGCGAACCCGGCACCTTCGTCTTCAATGCGGGCGCGCACGAGCCCGGCGACCAGACGCTGCTTGGCCTCACCTATGCCGACAATGGCGTCGGGCAGGGGCGGGAAGCGCTGCGGGATCTCGCCCGCCACCCGGCGACCGCGCAGCATATTGCCACCAAGCTTGTTCGCCATTTCGTCACCGATACGCCGCCGCCGGCGCTCGTGCAGACCGTCGCTGCGACCTTCAGCAAGACGGATGGCGATCTCTCGGCCGTCTACCGGGCGCTGATCGGCTCCGAGGAGGCCTGGGACCCGACGCTGTCAAAGGTTCGCTCCCCGCTGGAATTCATGATCGCTCTCTTACGGGCAAGCGGCGAGACGCCGAAGCCGAATGTCGTTCTCGGCGCTTTGACGGCGATGGGCCAACCCTTCTGGGCGCCCGCCGGTCCCAACGGCTTTGCCGACACCGTCGACGCCTGGGCCTCCAGCGAGAGCCTCAGCATGCGCATGGATGTCGCCAATATGATCGCGAATGCGGTACCGCCTCAGATTGATCCCCGACGTTTCGTTTCCGACAGCCTCGGACCGCTTCTTTCGAATGAGACGCTACAGGCGGTGTCGCGCGCGGAGACCCGTAATCAGGGTCTGGCAATCGCTTATCTTTCCCCCGAATTTCAAAGGCGCTGACCATGACCTGCGAACTCATGACCCCCACCCGTCGTGCCGTTCTTGGCGCTTCAAGCGCCTTGTTCGCCTGGGCCTTCATTCCGCGCTTCGCCCATGCGGCCGGCGGACGCGACCCGCGCTTCGTCACCATCATTCTGCGCGGCGCGCTCGATGGATTGACGGCCGTGCCGCCCGTCGGCGATCCAGACTATGAAGCGCTGCGGCAGCAGATCGCCATGACGACGAGCGGCCCCCAGGCGGCCTTGCCACTCGACAGCTTTTTTGCGCTGCATCCGTCGATGCTGAATTTCAACCGGCTCTATCGGGCAGGGCAGGCGGCCGTCGTGCATGCCAGCGCGACCCCCTATCGCGACCGATCTCATTTCGACGGTCAGGATGTGCTAGAATCGGGCTATGAAATGCCCGGCCGCGTCGAGTCCGGCTGGCTGAACCGGATGCTGGACGGGCTGCCGAAGGGCGACAAGGTTGCGCCGGGCGCATCGGCGATCCGCGGATTGTCCGTTGGTGCCAACGCCCCGCTGGTCATCCGCGGAAAGGCGCCGGTGCTCGGCTGGTCTCCGTCCAACCTGCAGCCGGTGAGCGACGACCTGCCGCCGCGCCTGATGGATCTTTACAATCACACTGACCCTCTTTTTGCGAAAATCCTCGCCGAGGGCATTTCGACCGGCAAGATCGCCGCCGGCCTCGACGTCAAGGCAAAAGGCGGCCCGGGCGACCCCACCGGAATGGAGCAGATGGCGAGAGGCGCTGCGCGGTTGCTCGCGCAGGATGACGGTCCCCGCGTCGCGGCATTGGCCTTCGAAGGATGGGATACGCACGCCGGCGAGGTGGACCGGCTAAACAAGCTGCTCGTCGGGCTCGACAATTCCCTGGCTGCGTTCCAGCAAGAGCTTGGTCCGGCATGGAAGGACACGGCCATCCTCGTTGCGACCGAATTCGGCCGCACGGCCCAGGTCAACGGTACGCAGGGCACCGACCACGGCACCGGAACGGCGGCCTTCCTCGCCGGCGGCGCAATCAAGGGCGGCCGGGTGATTGCCGATTGGCCCGGTCTCAAGCAGGCGCAATTGCGCGATGGCCGCGACCTTGCCGCCACGACGGATCTGCGCGCTGTGGTCAAGGGTATCGCGGTCGATCTGCTCGGCGCTTCTCCAGCCGTATTGACGCGTGATGTCTTTCCCGGATCCGATCATGTGCTGCCAATGAAGGGGCTGATCGTCTGATCGGCGCCGGGCGAAAAACCGGTCTTCCGTTTGAAGACGGCGCAGTGCGGGTTGCCAGCCACACCGAACGTGGTCTCTCGTCAGCGGTCGTCAGCAGTGACGTACAGCGGGCGTCGGCCGTCGCCGGCCGCATCCAGTCCGGCATTTGCCACATCAACGGCCCGACCTTGAACGACGAGGCACGGATGCCATTCGGCGGGGTCAAGGGCAGCGTCTGCGGCCGCTTCGGCGGCAAGGCGGCGATTGCCGAGTTCACCGATCTCAGATGGATCACCATCAAGGATCCCGCGCAGCGCTATCCCTTCTGATCAAACGAAACTGCGGCGACCAATGATTGATTGGCCGCCGCGGATTCCGCCTTCAATCGATGTGTTAGCGCAGGCAGACTGCCGTTTGCAGGCCCGAGACCTGACGGCTGGCGGGGCAAGGCCGCCCCTCTGCGCGCGGGGGGCACATCACGGAGGCAGCCGCTGAAGGTGCACCCTAGTTCGTGCGAACCGCATTGGCAACGATGACGGGGATCAGCAGGTCGCCCCAATTGCCGTTGCCGCCATGGTGGCGCGCCGAGCGAACGAGTTCAACGGAAACGCCAGCCTCGACCGCGTTCATGACCGCCTGGTTGAGGCGATGCAGCTCATTGGCCAGCATACGGATTGTAGCCTGCTGGTCGGTATTCATGGTGAGAGACTGTTCCTCTGCTCTCTCCCGAACGCGTGCTATCGATGGCATTTCATTCTCCTCCTCTTGAGCTGGATGTTACTCTGCAGCTGGCTTGAACCGAGCATGCACTGTTGCTTCACGCATGGCGGCCGTCGGTTATCACCGGCGAACCCCTATTGAAACGCCCTGCCGAGGCGTCGGAAACCAGTTTGTAAAAATCTGTCATACTGATCTCTCTATACTGTTCCGTTGAGCGTTTGGCTGACCGGGTGTGTATAACGAGTTTTACAAGAGACTCGCCCTGAGTGCCAGAAAAACCAAAAGACCTAGATAGATAAAAGGGTTATGATGTGTTATTGTTGACGGCGACCGCCAGTAAATTTGTAATTATTGTAAAAATCGACTTTCGGTGAATCCTGTAAAAGGAATGACAGATGGCTGAGCGCAAGATTTTTGCAGGACCTCGGGTTCGGCGCATCCGGACGGGTCTCGGTCTCACGCAGACGACGATGGCGCAGGCGCTGGATATATCGCCGTCCTATCTCAATCTCATCGAGCGCAATCAGCGGCCACTGACCGTGCAGCTGCTTTTGAAGCTGTCGGCGGTCTATAAGGTCGATCTCGACGAATTGCAGAGCGGGCAGGGCGGCAATGCCGGGCAATTGCGGGAAATCTTCGCCGATCCGCTGCTGGCCGGAGAGATCCCCGGCGACCAGGAATTGATCGAGCTTGCGGAGGCTGCGCCCAATGCGACGAATGGCATGATCCGGCTCTATCGGGCCTATCGGGAACAGGCGGCGAGGCTTTCCGATCTTGCCGAGCTTCTGTCCCGTGAGGGCCGGGTCGCGGAAGTGGCTGGTCCGCGTCTGCCGCTCGACGAAGTGCATGATCGGTTGCAAAGTCGAGCGAATTTCTTCGCCCGTATCGAGGATGCCGCGGAGGGCTTTCATATCCGTCTCGCACCGGGCGACGACATCGCCGGCGCGTTGAAGGCGTGGCTGAAAAGCGAGCATGGCGTTGCCGTGCGTCTGCTGCCGGTGCGCGCCATGCCGGGTTTGCGCCGCCGCTATGATCGCCATTCCATGCGGCTTTTTCTTTCCGAGCGGCTGTCGCCCTTCGACCAGCTTCGCGAGATCGCTACCGAAGTCTGCCTACTGGTCATGCGCGAAGAGATCGCCGCCGAGCTGGACGCGCTCGCTCTCTCGACGCCGGAAGCCAGGCGGATCGCCCGTTTCGAGCTGGCGCGCTATGCGTCGCATGCCCTGCTCATGCCTTACGGTGCTTATCTTTCGGCGGCGCAGCGCCTGCATTATGACATTGACGGGCTTAGCGCCCGTTTCGGTGTTTCCTTTGAGCAGGCGGCCACGCGCCTGACGACATTGCAGCGTCCTGGCGCTTCGGGCATTGCCTTCTTTCTGATGGAGATCGACGGCGCCGGCCACCGCCTGCGGAAGGTCGGGGCACAGGGTTTCCCGCAGGCCCGGTTCGGCGGCGGCTGTCCCAAGCTCAACGTTCACGCAGCCTTTGCTCAGCCGGGGCAGATACTGGCCGAGGTAACGGAAATGCCGGATGGCATGGGTTTTTTGACGGTATCGCGTACCATCGAAGGCCCGCAGGCGGATTTCGGCGAAAGGGCGCGCCGCACGGCGCTTCTCATTGGTTGCGATCTCGCCCATCGCGACGAGATCGTCTATGGCAAGGCGCTGAGCTCTATGTCGGTTGCGATCGGCCCGGCCTGTCGCCTGTGCGAGCGCCAAGGCTGTCTGGCAAGAGCCGAGCCGCCGGTTACGCGGCCGCTTGGTCTCGACGAAATGGCGACGGGTCTCAGCGTGTTCGATTTTCAATGACGTCATCCGCCGCCGCCCAAGGAGCGGCTCGGTCTGCGGGGCTGATGCTTGAGCCGCTACTCATCACACGATCTGGTTGAGCTCGATGGTCGCCGAGGCATGGCGCCTCGGCTTGGAATTACGGGCTCATACCTGCAGATCAGGCATAAAGACCGAATTGTGCATTGTGAAGTCGGGCATACGCGCCGCGGCGAGCGAGCAGCTCGTCATGCGATCCCTGTTCGATAATGCCATTGTCACCCATGACGATGATGCGATCCGCGTTGCGGATGGTCGACAGCCGATGCGCGACAACAAGCGTGGTGCGCCCCTTCGCAAGCTCTGAAAGTGCCTGCTGAATCGCGTATTCGGTCGCCGTGTCGAGTGCGGAAGTCGCCTCGTCGAGGATCAGGATCGGCGGATCCTTCAGGAAGATGCGAGCGATCGCAAGACGTTGCTTCTGCCCGCCCGAAAGCTTGACGCCGCGCTCGCCGGTCGGCGTGTCGAGCCCGCCGGGAAGGGATCGGATAAACTCGTCGAGCGAGGCGCGTTCCAGCGCCTTCATGATGTCCTCGTCGGTCGCACCCAGCTTTCCATAGGCAATATTCTCGCGAATGGTCGAGCCGAACAGGAAGACGTCCTGTTGCACGATGCCGATCTGGCTGCGCAATGACGCCTGTGTCATGTCGCGGATATCGATGCCGTCGATGGTGATGCTGCCCGACGTCACGTCATAGAAGCGTGGCAGCAGCGAGCAGACCGTCGTCTTGCCGGTGCCGGAGGCGCCGACGAAAGCGACAGTCTCGCCGGCGGCGATGATCAGAGAGAGATCCTTGAAGATCGAGTCTCGCTCGGAATAACCGAAGGCGACGCTATTATAGGCGATATCGCCCTTGAGGTGATCGACCGCGATCGCATTCGGCCGATCGGCGAGGTCCGGCTCGGTGTCGATCAGAGACAGGAAACGTTTGAAGCCTGCGATCCCCTTGGGATAGGTTTCGATCACCGACGTGATCTTGTCGATCGGCCGGAAGAAGACATTGATGAGCAGCAGGAAGCTGACGAAGCCGCCATAGCTCAGCTCTCCCGAAATCACGAACCAGGTCCCGGCCATCATGACGACGAGCTGCACCAGGCGCGTGCTGAAATAGCTGAGCGCGATGCCGGCGGTCATATAGGCATAGCCGTCCAGCTTGGTCGCCTTGTAATCTTCGTTGTCGCTGGCAAACAGCTGGCTTTCGTATCTCTCGTTGGCGAAGGCCTTGACCACCCGGATGCCGCCGACGGTTTCCTGCATCCGCGTGTTGAAGTTGCCGACCTTGCCGAACAGGCTGCGCGAGTTCAGCGTCATCTTGGAGCCGTAGCGGCTGACCAGCCATGTCATGAACGGCACGATTGTCGTCGTCAGCAGCGCGAGCTTCCAATGGACGCTGAACATCAGCAGGAAGGCGCCGATGAAGGTCATGATCGCGATGAACAGGTCCTCGGGGCCATGGTGGGCAATCTCGCCGACCTCCTCGAGATCCTTGGTGACGTGAGTAATGAGGTGGCCGGTGCGGTTGTTGTCGAAATAGCGGAAAGAGAGCTTCTGGATATGGTCGAAGGCCTGACGGCGCATGTCGGACTCGATCGAGATGCCGAGCGCATGGCCCCAATAGTTGACGATGGCCGAAAGGCCAGTGTTCAGCGCATAGACGACAAGCAGCAGCGCCGCCGTCGCAAAGATCAGAGCCCAGTCGCGGCTCGGCAGCAATTCATCGACGAAAAGCTTGACTGCAAGAGGGAAGCCGAGTTCCAGCAGGCCCGCGAGCACGGCGCAGCCGAAATCGAGGAAAAACAGCTTTTTATAGCGCGCATAATAGGAGAAGAAACGACGAAGCATGAATGCCCTCCATGGGCACAGAAGAGGATGTCGGTAGACGAGAATGGACTGGACAGCAGCCCCATTCGGCATTGCCGTTCAGCGTCAATTGGTGCTGAAATTTCTCATCTGGCGATCCTCCTGCTTGAGTCGCGCAGTTTTTATAATCCAGGCGTGCATCGGTGTCACCCCTCATAAACAACGGATGGCCGATGGGGTGCCGGGATTTGAATGCGCTGCCTATGCCAGGCTTGGCGCGTCATGCATGCCGAGGCGTGCGATGACCTCGGCGCGTGTCGGCGCCCCCGATCGGCCTCCAAACACCTCGCACTTCATTGCGGCGGCGACGGAAGAGAGCTGGATGGCGTCTGCGGGCATCTTGCCTTCGGCAATGGCGAGAGCAAAGGCACCGTGGAAGATGTCTCCGGCTGCCAGCGTGTCGACGGCTTTGACGGCAATTGTCGGGCTATGCCGGATGCTGTCGCTTTGATCGTCGAACCAGAAGCTGCCGGCCGCACCCGCCGTCACGCAGATGAAGGAATGGTTGAATCTTCGCTTCAACAAGCGCGCCATCTCAGTGAAATCTTCGGCTCCGGTAAGGCGCTGCGCGGCAGGTTCGGAAAATACGATATGAGTGGCTTCCGGCGCCAGTTGCTCGATGATGCCATCCGGCGCCACATCGCCGTCGAGGACGGCCGGCTTGCCCAAGCCTCGTGCCGTTCGCAGAACCTCGAGCGCCAGTGACGGCCAGCGCACATCAACGAGCACGGCGTCGAAAATGGCGATATCTTCCGGCGTGAGCGCCTTGTTGCTGTGATGCAGTTTGGGATCGTAGAAGGGAACGATCAGCCTTTCACCGTGGTCGTCCACGAGGATTGTCGAGACCGCCGAGCGAGCACCGTCGACGCGCAGCATGCCGTCGGTGAAGATGCCGGCGTCAGCAAGCTCACGGATGATCCGTTCGCCGGTCTCGTCGTGGCCGACAGCACCCCAGAGGCTTGTCCGGCCTCCAAGCCGCGCGACGGCATAGGCAGCACTCGATGCCATGCCCTCGGCTATCTGCAGCATCTCGTAGGGCAGAACCTTACCCTCACCGGATGGCAACGTGTGAACTCGAAACAGCGTGTCGAGAACCGCTGCCCCTACGCAGAGGACATGCTTAGGAGCGCCCGCCGGCGGATCGAAAACCGAACAGGAGGTCAAAGCCGCTTTCCGCTTGCCTTGTCGAACAGGTGGATGCTCGTCGGATCGATTGCGATATCGATCTGGTCGCCGAAGCGGATGTTCAGACGCTCGCGGAACAGGCAGGAGATCTCTTCGCCGTGGCAGTCGAGCTTGGCGTAGATTTCCGATCCTGTACCTTCGACCATGCCGACACGCCCGGAAATGCCTGTTGTTGAAACGCGGATGTGTTCGGGGCGTATGCCGTAGACCAGCGGTCGCCCGCCATACTCCGTGGTGTTGGAGCCCTTCGGCAGCGGCAAGATGAAGCCCTTGTCGCTCCGAAAGACGCCTTCTTCGATCCTGCCGTCGACGAAGTTCATCGAGGGCGAGCCGATGAAACCGGCGACGAAGAGGTTAGCGGGGCGATCGTAGAGGTCGAGAGGTGTGCCGACTTGTTCGATCAGACCGCCGTGAAGCACGACGATCTTGTCGGCCATGGTCATCGCCTCGACCTGGTCGTGCGTCACGTAGATCGTCGTCGTGCCGATGCGCTGATGCATCGATTTGATCTCGCCACGCATCTGCACGCGCAGCTTGGCGTCGAGATTGGACAGCGGCTCGTCGAACAGGAAGACCTGCGGATCGCGCACAAGGGCGCGGCCCATTGCGACACGCTGGCGCTGGCCACCGGAAAGTTGGCGAGGCAGGCGATCCAGTAGGTTTTCCAGGCCGAGGATGGCGGCCGCCTTCTGTACCTTAGTGGCAATCTCAGCCGAACTCGCCTTTTTCAGCTTCAGTGCGAAGCCCATGTTTTCCGCGACGGTCATATGCGGATAGAGCGCGTAGTTCTGAAACACCATGGCGATGTCGCGATCGCGTGCCGGCAGATGGCTGACTTCGCGGCGACCGATGTGGATTTCGCCGTCGCTGACTTCTTCGAGCCCGGCGATCATGCGCAGCAGCGTGGACTTGCCACACCCCGAAGGGCCGACTAGCACCACGAATTCGCCGTCGGCGATATCGACGCTGATGTCGTGAATGACTTTCACCTGGCCGTAGCGCTTCTGGATGTTTTGTATGTTTACCGGTGCCATGAATGTGGTCCTGTCGGAAAGGTGAGGTGCGTCATTTGACGGCGCCGGCGGTCAGGCCGGCGATGATCTGCCGCTGCGCAAACATCGTCAGCACGAGAACCGGCAGAGTCACGATCAAGGCGGCCGCCGCTAGCGGCCCCCAGCTCACCTGTTCGAAGGAGAGCATGTTGTAGACGGCGACCGGCAGCGTGCGGGTCTCGCGGCTGGCAAGTACGATGCCGAAGACGAAGTTGTTCCAGGAGAAGATGACGGAGAGAATGAAGGCAACGACGATGCCGGGGCGCGCGATCGGCAGGGCGACGAGGCGAAAGACCTGCCACGGCGTCGCGCCATCGATGCTTGCGGCCTCCTCCAGCTCCATCGGGGTCGTTTCGAAATAACCGATCATGATCCAGACGACGATCGGTACCGTCACGACGAGATGGATGATGATCTGCGGCCAGAGCGTTCCCAAAAGATTGAGCCATTGGAACAACAGGAACAGCGGAATGAGGAAGGAGAGGCCTGGCGTCATGCGGGCGATCATGATGACGATCGCCGATTTTTCCGCCTTCATACGCGCAATGCCATAGCCTGCCGGCACGCCGATTATGAGGGCAAGCAGGGTAGCCGCACCCGTCACGAGGATCGAGTTCCAGAAATACAGGAAGAAATTGTTTTCCTGGAAAACGTTGACGTAGTTCGTCCAGGCAATGCGATCCGGAATGAGGATCGGCGGATAGGCGCCGTTGTCGATCTCGTATTTCAGCGAAAGCGAGATCATCCAGAGGAAAAACAGCACAACGGGCGAAACGATGACTAGGGCCACGAACAACAGGCCGATGCGGTTGAGTGTCGAACGCTTCATCTCAGTGTCCCTCCGCGTCGGTCCATCGCGTGTGCTGCCGCATCATCAGGAGGATGAAGGAGAGCGCGACGATGAGGATGAAGAACACCACTGCCATGGCCGAGCCATAGCCGATGTCGTAATAGGAAAACGCGGTGTTGTAGAGGTAGATATTGATCGTCTCGGACGCCGTCCCCGGGCCGCCCTGCGTCATCGCATAGATGATGTCGAAGCTCTTGATCGCGTCGATGCCGCGAATGATGACCGCAATCATCAGGAAGGGTGAGATCATCGGCAGCGTCAGATAGCGGAACTTCTGCCAGGCGTTGGCGCCGTCGATTTCGGCGCTTTCATAGGGTTCGCGCGGCACCGAGGCGAGGCCGCCGAGCACGATCAGCATGACCAGCGGCGTCCACTGCCAGACCTCGACGAGGACGAGTGACGGGATGACGCTGT
Organism: Martinezella miluonensis; assembly: GCF_900094545.1. Taxonomy (GTDB): domain Bacteria; phylum Pseudomonadota; class Alphaproteobacteria; order Rhizobiales; family Rhizobiaceae; genus Rhizobium; species Rhizobium miluonense. The sequence continues at coordinate 32,842 of NZ_FMAH01000011.1, read as the reverse complement.
TTTGGTTGTAGATCCATTCCTGCGGCCCGATGCCCACCAGCGACAGCAGGTAGTTCAGCACGCCGAGCTGCGGGTGGAACATCATGGTCCAGACGAGCGCCACGGCAACCGGCGTCGCCATCATCGGCATGACGAAGACGCCGCGCAGAAAGCCGCGCAGCGGGAAATTGGCATCGAAGATGAGAGCGGCCAGCGTCCCGAAGATCAGCGGGCCGACGACGGACAACACAGTATAGAGAACCGTATGCCATAGCGATTCCCAGAAGCGCGCGTCGGTTGCCAGCCGGACGTAGTTGTCCCAGCCGATGAAGCTCTGCGACTGGCCGAGCGTCCATTTGTTCACGCTCATCCACAGGGTGAAGACCCAGGGGAAAACGATGACGGCGGCGATGACGATCAGTGCCGGAACGACAAAAGGCCAGTAGTTGGGAGCAAGCCTTTTCGGCTTCCTCCTTCCTTCGGTCACCGCTCTGGTCTCTTCGATGCTCACGGAGGCCATTATCCCTCGCTTCGCGCCAGCACCGGTGCGAACTGCGCCGTTGCGTTTTTGAGTTCGCTCGCCGGATCTGCGCCGCCGATCATGTTCGTCAAGCCGACGCCATAGATGTCGCGGAATTCCGTGACCGGGATGATGACGGGCAGAGCAAGCTGGGAGACCTTGGCGGAGCCGGCGACAGCATCCAGCCAGGCGGCCGGCATCTTGACGCCCTCGCGAACCTTCTTGTCCTCCAGAATGGACTGGCGGAAAGGAACGCCGGCGCCGGCCTGCAGCAGGCGCGCACCCATGTCATGCGAGATCGCCCATTGGCAGAAGAGGTAAGCCGCTTCCTTCTTCTGGCTGGCGGCCGTCACGCCGATGCCATCGCCGGTGGTCGCTGCAGCCTGTGCGTTCGGTCCCTTCGGCATGATGCCGTAGCCGACCTGGCCGACAACGCGGGATTTTTCCGGGTTTTCGATCGGCGGCGCGAAGCCGACGCCATCGAGCCACATGCCGATTTTGCCCTGCAGGAAGGCCGACTGCGCTTCGGCCCAGTTGAAGCCGGAAATGCCGGGAGGTGCCGATTTCGTCATCAGGCGCTGATAGAGCTTCGCAGCATCCACAGCGCCTTGCGACTCGGTCTGCAGCTTGCCGTCGGCCGAAAGCGGCGTTGCGCCATAGCCGAGCATCAAGGTTGTCCAGACCGGCGTGTTGGCGTTCTTCAGGCCGCGGGCGACGAAGCCGTAAGTGTTGGTCGACTTGTCGGTCAGCGCCTCGGCGGCCTTGGCCATATCTTCGAAGGTTTCCGGATAGGCAAGGCCCTTCTTTTCGAACAGGGTCTTATTCCAGTAGACGATCCAGTAATCGACCGAGAAGGGCAGGGAGCGCATGACGCCTGCCGAGTCCTTGGCGAACTTCAAGCCTGCTTCGGCAAAATCGCTCTCCGTCAGCGACGGATCGGTGAGCGACGGATCCTTCATGAAGCCGCTGATATCGGCGAGCCAGCCACCCTTTTCGAACTGGCGCTTCTGAACGTGATAGCTCAGATGCACGACGTCGAAGCTGGGCTTGCCTGAGCTGAGCTCGATCGTGGTCTTCTGGCGCTGCTGCTGCTCCGGCGTCGCCTCGGCGTTGACCTTGATACCCGTCAGCGCTTCGAACTCGCTCAAATATTTGAGGATCGTTTCGCTGCGCGGGCTCTTGACCAGGTTGACTTCGAGCGTCGTGCCGGAAAAGCGCTTCCAGTCGACGGCCGCCGACGCGGTGCGGACGCCCAGAAGGCTTGCCGCGCCAAGTGCGGCCGTGCCAGCCATGAAGCCGCGACGTGTCGGATTGAAAAATGACGATGACATCCTGTTCCTCCTCCTTTGGCCGAAAATCTCCTCATTCGCGGCCGCGTTATTCAAAGCTCTTCAAATCTTCAATGCGCGGTCTCGTGCTCCACCGATATGGGATACGAGAGCGGTAACGGCCTCATCGGCCGATCGACGCTGAATGGCCTCGAGCACTTTCAAATGCTCTTCCATCACGGGTCCGACATGGCCGTTGATGCGGAACCTGTCCTGACTGATCAGCCGCATCTTGATGGAATTGACCCGATAGGCATTCGAAATGATGGTATTTCCCAGCGCGTCGATAAAGGCGTCGTGCATGCCCCAGTCCACCGATTGCGCATGCAGCTCCAGTTCCTGCGAACTGTCGCCGGCGCGGATGGCATCGGCGATATCGCGATGATCTTTCAACAGCTTGGCGATCGTCTCGTCGGATGCCGAGTAGGTGAACAGCGCCACCGCTTCCTTCTCTAGAAAAAGGCGAAGCTGGAACGCTTCGCGGATCAGGTCCAGATCGATATGGGCGATCTGCAACCCGCGCTGCGGAACCGTTTTGATCAGCCCTTCGGCCTCCAGGCGAGGGATCAGCTCGCGGATCGCTCCGAGCGTCAGTCCCGTCAGCTCGACGAGCCGTCGTTGTGAGATGAACTGGCCCGGGCGAACGTCGCGCGCCAAAAGATGACGCGTGAAGCTCTCGTAAGCCTTCTCTCTCAACGTCGGCTGTTCGCCTGGTCCGTCCATCGGCAGCTCCGGGCTGTTCGCTTAGGCTGCCTTGGCGCGAAACAACGCGCTGAAAGCAGCAAAGAGCTTGTCAGAATCTTGCCTGTTCATTGACACGAGCGGCGGGCGTACAGCAAGCCAGCTTTCATCATTTGTCAGGCGGGCAAGGATCGCCTTGATGGATGGAATGACAGGGTAGTTTAACAGCTCGCCCACAAAGCGCTCGACCTTGGTGTCGTCGTCGCCCTGTTCCGCCATGGCCTGCACTTCGCGGGGAAGCAGGTTTGCCATGCCGGAGATCGCGCCTTGTCCGCCGAGGCGAACGCCGCGTGCCAGATGGCGCTCGTCGCCGATCAGAATGATGAGATCGCCATGCGTCTTTAAGAGCGTTTCCGTATAGGGCCAGTCACCGGAGGAGTCCTTGACGCCGACGACGACATCCGGAAATGCGGCGCGCAGGCGACCGACGAGAGAAACGGAGAGCGGCACCATCGTTACGGACGGGATATTGTAGACGATCACGTCACGGGCGTGGGCGCCGAGCATGGTGAAGACGGCAGCGAACCATTTGAAGAGGCCATCGTCGCTGACGTTCTTGAAATAGGAAGGCGGCGCCAGAAGGATGTTGCGAACGCCTTTGGCGAGCGCCTGGCCAGCTTGAGCGGCAGCATCCTCGGCGGCATCGACGAGTACGCCCATGACGATCTGTGAGGGAGCGATGCCCGCCGCGATCAACGCTGCCAGGACCTGTTGGCGCTCCTGCATGCCGATCGAGGCACCTTCTCCCGTGGTGCCGAAAAGCGTGACGCTCTTGCAGCCATTGGCAAGGCAATGCTTAGCCTGTTCGATGACGCCCGGGATGGCAATCTCACCGTCGGTGTCAAAAGGCGTTGCCAGTGCGGCCGACAGGCCAAAATTCTCTTTCATCCGATCCTCCCGATCTTATAAGATCAGTGCGTATCACGCTGACATGTTAGTTGTAAAGCGAAGTTTCGATCAGTCGTTGTTCGCAATGTCCGACCTGTGGATGAAGCATGTGGCGGCGACCTGACATGCGCCGCCATCGGCCGCGCAAGTCGCTCCGCGGCTTGACTGCCATTCGAATTACCTGGCTTGCTCCGCAGAAGGCGCTTGTTTGGCACACGCCTCGATAGCGTCCTGATGGAGCAGCTACTTCCTCACGAGCCGACAGGCACGTAGTCCAGCCCGCCATCGATCTGTGAAGGCCTGCCATCGAGGAAGAGTTCGCCGATGCGCGGCGCGGACCGGGCGATGACTTTGCCACCTTTGATGACGGCGAGACGATTGGGTTTGAGGCGCAAAGCCTCCTGCGCATCGACGGCCTGCAATATGACGAGATCGGCATTGCAGCCCTTTTCCAGCCCGTATCCTTCAAGCCCAAGCGTTCGGGCAGAGTTGATGGTGAGCGCGTCGAAGATCTTCTTCTTGTCTTCGATGCCGGCCATCTGAGCGACATGGATGGCCATGTGGCCGACTTCGAGCATGTCGCCCGAGCCCATCGAATACCAGGGGTCCATCACGCAATCATGGCCGAAGGAAACGTTGAGCCCGGCGTCCAGCAGCTCGCGCACCCGCGTCATGCCGCGCCGCTTCGGGTAGGTGTCGTGCCGGCCCTGCAGCATGATGTTGATCAGTGGATTGGGAATGACATTGATCCGAGCTTCTGCCATCAGCGGGATGAGCTTGGAGACATAGTAGTTGTCCATCGAGTGCATCGACGTCAGGTGCGAACCGGCAACGCGACCCTGCAGCCCGAAGCGGATGGTTTCGGCCGCCAGCGTCTCGATGTGGCGCGACATCGGATCGTCGGTCTCGTCGCAATGCATATCGACGGGAAGACCACGATCGGCGGCGATCGTGCAAAGCGCTTCCACCGAGGCTCTGCCTTCATCCATGGTGCGCTCGAAATGCGGGATGCCGCCGACGATGTCGACGCCCATATCGAGGGCGCGGGTAAGCGACGCCACGCCATCCTTAGCCCGGTAATAGCCATCCTGGGGGAAGGCGACGAGCTGCACGTCGATATAGGGTTTGACCCGATCCTTGACCTCAAGAAGAGCCTCGACCGTCACCAGCTTCGGGTCGGACGTATCGACATGGCTGCGAATGAAAAGAAGTCCTTGCGTTACGGCGAGATCGCAATAGCGCAACGCACGCTCGACAAGCTCTTCCTTCGTGACGATCGGACGCAGCTCTCCCCAGAGCGCGATGCCTTCGAGAAGAGTGCCGGAGACGTTCATGCGCGGCAGACCGAGCGACAGGGTCGCGTCCATGTGAAAGTGCGGATCGACGAAGGGCGGACTAGCCAGCCGATTGGTGGCGTCAATTTCCTCCTTCCCTGCCGCCGTGATCAAGGCTTCCACGGCGGCGATCTTGCCATCCTTGATCGCGATATCGATGCCCTTGCGGCCATCGGGCAGGTTGGCATTGCGAATGATCAGATCGAACATGAAGGCTCCTCGGAATTCTGCCTGGGTATGACGGCTCAGCCTGCAATGCGTTCGATCATATGCGCAATAGCCGCGCGATAGCGATCTGCATCGCCGCCGGCATCGACGGCGAGGGCGGCACGATCGAATGCGGCTGAAAGAATATCGGCGAGCGCTTCGATGGCCGTGTCTGGCCCGCGGCCATGGCTGAGCGCTGCTGCCAGCCCGTGCTTCAGGCTGAGTGTGGTGGTTTCCTCGTCCAGCTGCTTCATTTCGAGGAAACCCAGTACGGTCGGTCCTTCGATGAGCAGAAGCCGGGTGCGGCCGACGATCCGCATGGCATCGAGATAGGCGTTGCTCCCGGCCACCAGCGCTTCGAGCGGCGTAAATTGCTCCGGTATCGCTTGTTCGATGGCCCGCGTCACCGCAAGGGCTTCGTCTCTGACGACGGCGCGAAAGAGCGCGCGCTTGTCCTCGAAATGGTGATAGAGCGCCCCGCGCGTAATGCCGGCCGCGGCGACGATCTCCGGCGTCGAGGTCTCGGCATAACCTTTGTCCACAAACAACGCCCGCGCAGCCGCGATGAGTGCGGCTTTGGTCTTTTCGGTTCTGTCCCGATTGGAGCGATAGTCTTGCATGCATGCAGCCTGTATGTTATTTCGAAAAATACAGACAGACTGTATGTTGTTTTGAGGGAGAAGTGAAGCATGAAGGTGACGAGCTATTATCCGGTCATCATGACGGAACGCGTGAAAGAGACCGCAGCCTTCTACATCGGGCATTTCGGCTTTCAGGAAAACTTCGCGAGCGACTGGTACGTGCATCTGCAATCGGCTGAGGACAGCGGCATCAATCTCGCCATTCTGGACGGCCGGCACGAGACGATCCCTGAACAGGGGCGGGGCAAGGTGGCTGGGCTATTGCTCAATTTCGAGGTGGACGATGTCGATGCCGTCCATGACCGTCTGCGAGAAGCCGGTCTGCCCATTCTGCTTGCCATTCGCGACGAGGCTTTCGGTCAGCGACATTTCATTACCGCCGATCCAAACGGCGTGCTGATCGACATCATCAAGCCGATTCCGCCGAGCGCGGAATTCGCAGCCCTTTATGCCGACGACGCCTTGCCGAAGGACCGGTAAGCTATTGAGCGGCAATCGATAAAATCCACCGATACAACTGTATCTTTCATTAACTAGGTCACTTCACCCATCTTTTGGTTTTCTATGCGAAAAGCCGGATGAAAGAGAGGTGACCCATGCAAGAACTTCAGGTTTCATCGAAAATCATCAAATCCGTCTTCTTCAGCTCGGACGACGGACGGCTTTACATCCGCTTCAAGAACGGCGAGGAGCGCCAGTTCACCGGCGTACCGCAGAAGGCAGCGCTGGCCATGGTCAAGGCGTCTTCGCCCGGTCAGCACTATATCGAACACATCCGCACTCAGTTCGAACGCGTCGCGTAAGGTGCGAGGTTAAAAGCTCCCAACCCGATGCGGGAGAGGGCCTGCTCGTTTGCCGTCGACCGCGGACCCGATGGGCGAGATGAGCTTTGTAAGTCAATGCATTGATAACAGCCGAGTTGCGCTATCTATATCAATCTGAACCATCTTTCTGGGAGGACGATGCGTGGTTGATGAAAAGCAGCTTATCTCGAAGATCACCTGGCGGCTCATGCCGTTCCTGGGGATCCTTTATCTAATTGCCTATATCGACCGCCAGAATGTCAGCTACGCGAAGCTGGAAATGGTCGGCGATCTTGGCATGAGCGAATATGCCTATGGTCTTGGCGCTTCGCTGTTCTTCATCGGCTATTTCATCTTCGAAGTGCCGAGCAACCTGCTTCTCGACAGGTTCGGCGCCAGCAAATGGTTCGCGCGTATTCTCGTGTCCTGGGGGATCGTCACTGTCGCGCTCGCCTATACGCAGAATGCGACGATGTTCTATATCCTGCGCTTCCTGCTCGGCGCTTGCGAGGCGGGCTTCTTTCCGGGCGTACTCTATCTGCTGACCCTCTGGTATCCTTCTGCCTATCGCGGCACCATGGTCGGCCTTTTCATGATCTTCAGTGCCTTCGCCAATGCGATCGCTGCGCCGCTTGGAGGCGCCCTCCTGGATCTGAATGGCCTTTACGGCATGGCAGGATGGCAATGGGTCTTCCTCGTCACCGGCGGGCCAGCGATCATTGCCGGCATTGTCACGCTGCTCTATCTGCCCGATCTGCCATCGAAGGCGACCTTCCTCAGCGATATGGAAAAGACCTGGATCAAAGACCGGCTCGCCGCAGAAAATTCGAGCATGGAGCAGAATGCTTCCGATGGCTTCCGCGCCTTGATCAATCCGCGCGTGCTGCTGATGGCGCTTTGCTATATCGGCTTTCCGCTGGCCGCCTACGGGCTCAGCTATTGGCTGCCGACCATCGTCAAGAATTTCGGCGTCAGCAACACCACGAATGGCTTCCTGAACATCATTCCCTGGCTGCTCGTCGCCGTTGCGCTCTACGCTGTACCAGCGGCGGCGGATAAGGCGACTTCCAAGACGCCGTTCATCGTCATCCCCGCCCTTCTCGGCGCCGTGTGCCTTGTTCTGTCCGCCATCATCCCCGACCATACCTTGCAGTTTGCCTTCCTGTGCATTGCAGCCGCCGGCATCTTCGCAGGCCAGCCGGTCTTCTGGAGCCTGCCCTCGCGCTTCCTCCAGGGTGCCGGGGCGGCGGCCGGTCTCGCCGCCATCAATTCCGTCGGCAATCTCGGTGGCTTCATCGCCCAGAACGTCGTTCCATGGATCAAGGATTCGACCGGTAGCACGATCGCGCCGATGTTTTTCCTGGCCGCATGCCTCCTGGCGGCGGCTCTTTTGGTTCTCGTGGTCGGGCGCATGGTGCCGAGCGCGCCGGTGGCGGCGGATCCCGGCCCCTCGGGTGCTGCACGCGTGAAATGATCGTGGCTGGGTGCCAGGTCACGAAAAGTGATGAGACCGCCGTGCGCGTGGCGGAGAAGGATCGCGAGGAATGTCTTGTGCTGCTGCACGGCTGGCGGCGGAGCGCGAGCGATCTCTCCTCGAGCCGACAGGCGGCATCGGCGGCACTGATGTCTTTGTGAACCAACTTATCGGCGCCGAAAGATCTTGCTTCGGCGCCGCCGTCGGCGGTCATTCAACTCCGGGTGCTGCTTTGCTCGTGTTCGACTGGGGTGATCTAACGCCCGGCTCATCCACGTTTCGCTCCAGTCCGCGAATGTGGGCACCAAGCAAGTTTACCGCCCGGTTGATGTCGCGCCGTCGAAGCGCGCTGACGATCTGCCGGTGAGCATAGCTGGAATCCGGTTGCAGGTCCGTGGAGCGGGCTGCCGAGAAGATGATGCGGGAATTTGCAAGTTGGAGGTCGTCCAACATGGACAGCAGTCTCGGCATTTTGCAGGGCGCAACCAGCGATCTGTGAAAGGTGCGATTTGCCTTTTCCCATTCGGTCATGGTTTTCGCCTGCTCTCCCTCGGCGAGTGCCTGCTCGATTTTTTCATAGCTCGCCGCATTCAACCGGGGGGCCGCCAGCCTGAGGGCCAGCGTTTCCAGGGCGGCGCGGATTTCTACGATCTCCCGGATCGATGCGGGGTCCAGCGGAGCAACCCGCATGCCTCGGCGCGGTTCGCTCGTCGCCAAGCCTTGGGCGCGCAAGAGCTGGAGAGCTTCGCGAGCCGGGACGTGGCTCGCCTCGAATTCCTCGGCGATCCGATCTTGGCGGAGAGGGGTTCCGGGAAGGAGTTCGCCCGAGACGATACGTTCTCCGATGACGTGGGCAATGCGTTCTGCGACCGTTTCTGCCATGCCTCTATCCTAGATAATCTATGATAATACCGCTTGATCTCAATTGCGAGATGCCAATAACCTCGAAGGTGGCAGCATAATTATAGATTATCTATTATTCAAGTGCCTGATGGAGGTGCTGCCTTGGACCATCGCGCCAGGAGAGTGCCATGCAGAACGCTGAAGCAACCCTAGGGACCACCGAGCATACCGAACGCGAAAAATGGACGTCTGAAGCAGCTCGCGATCTTTACGAGCTGCCATTCAACGATCTGCTGTTTCGCGCGCATAGCGTCCATCGGGAGAATTTCGATCCCAATCTCGTTCAGCTCAGCAAGTTGCTCAACATCAAGACGGGCGGCTGTCCCGAGGATTGCGGCTATTGCAGCCAGTCCGCCTTTCACAACTCCAATGTGAAGGCCACGAAGCTCATGGATACCGCAACGGTGATCGCCGAGGCTCAAAAGGCAAAACAGGAGGGCGCGACCCGCTATTGCATGGGGGCCGCCTGGAGCAGCCCCAAGCCGCGCGACGAAGCGGCGATCGTCTCGATGATCGAGGGCGTGAAGGCTCTCGGTCTGGAAACCTGCATGACGCTCGGAATGCTGTCGGACCAGCAGTCCCGCACCTTCGCCGAGGCAGGGCTAGACTACTACAATCACAATATCGATACGTCCGAACGGTTCTACCCTGAGGTTATCACCACCCGGACGTTCGACGACCGGCTGGAGACGCTCGCCCATGTACGGCAGGCGGGGATCAAGGTCTGCAGCGGCGGCATTTTGGGATTGGGCGAAGAGGTAGGCGACCGGATCGACATGCTGCTCACCCTGGCAAATCTGCCGACGCCGCCGGAAAGCGTGCCGATCAATATGTTGATCCCGATGCCCGGATCCAAGATGGCTAAGGCTGCTCCCGTCGATGTTATCGACTTCGTTCGCATCATTGCTCTCGCCCGGCTGATGATGCCGCAATCCCATGTCCGTCTTACCGCGGGACGGGCGTCCATGAGCGACGAGATGCAGGCGCTTTGTTTCTTTGCCGGTGCCAACTCGATCTTCATCGGCGATACGCTCCTGACAGCCGCCAACCCTGGCGAAGATCGCGACAGCAGCCTGCTGCGCCGCCTGCGTCTGACGCCGGCGACGTTGGAGATGCGCGAATGAGCGCCGGTCTGCTCGATCTTTACGATGCGAAACTGCAAAAGCTTCGGCAGAGGGGGCGCCAGCGGGAGCTAAGCCGGGACATCGGATCGGACTTCACGTCCAACGACTATCTCGGCCTGGCCTCATCGCCTCGCATGCGGGCGGCCGTAATCGCCGCTCTCGAGCGTGGCGTGCCGGTCGGTGCCGGGGGCTCGCGCCTGCTGCGCGGTAATCATGCCGAGCACGAGGCGCTTGAGGAGGAAGCCGCTGCTTTTTTCGGCTGCGAGCGAATGCTCTATTTCGGCAGCGGTTACGCCGCCAATCTCGCAGTTCTTTCGACCTTGCCTCAGCGCGGCGATCTGATCGTGCATGATGCCCTGGTCCATGCGAGCGCCCATGACGGGATCGGGGCGGGAAGGGCGGCCGCCGTTTCGGTCGTGCATAATGATGCCGACGCCGTCGAGGATGCCATCCGTTCCTGGCGCAGGAGCGGCGGCAGGGGTGTGCCCTGGATCGTCGCCGAGAGCCTCTACTCGATGGATGGAGACCGTGCGCCGTTGTCCGATTTGGTCGAGATCGCAGATCGCAACGAAGGCTTCCTCTATATCGACGAGGCGCATGGAACCGGAGTTCATGGCCGAGCCGGGCGGGGTTACGCTGCCGATCTTGAAGGTAGGGACAATGTCATCGTCCTGCATACCTGCGGAAAGGCTCTGGGATCTGCTGGGGCATTGATCGGAGCAAGCCGTACGATTTGCGACTATCTCGTCAATCGGGCTCGCTCTTTCATCTATGCGACGGCGCCATCGCCATTACAGGCGGCGAGCGTCCGTGAGGCTCTGGCTATCCTTGCGGACGAGCCGGAACGGCGCGAAACGCTGCATGATCTCGTCGCATTCGCCAACAGCCAATTTGCCGAGCGTCTGGGTCTGGCCGGAACCGGCACGCAGATCCTCCCCGTCATTATCGGTGAAAACGGTCGGACGATGTTTGTCGCCGAACGCATGCGCGCCAGCGGCTTCGATATCCGCGCGATCCGGCCGCCCACCGTTCCGGTAGGTACCGCACGCCTGCGCATCACAATCACGATCAACGTCGATAGGCCGACGATCGCAGCCATGGTCGACCGGCTGGCAGAACTCCTGACGACGGAGGCTCCATGAAAAACTGTCTCATCGTAACCGGAACCGATACCGGCATTGGCAAGACGGTGTTCTCGGCTGCGCTCGTTAACGCCCTCGGCGCCTGCTACTGGAAGCCGGTGCAATCGGGTCTGGAGGACGGGACCGATAGCGAAACGGTTGCCATGCTCGGGCAGGTCCCCCAGGATCGCATTCTGACCGAGGCATGGCGCCTGCGAACGCCGGTCTCACCGCATCTGTCGGCGCAAATCGACGGGGTTGCGATAGATCCCGACATGCTGACGCCACCGCCGACGTCATCGCCTCTGGTGATCGAGGGAGCCGGAGGGCTGCTCGTGCCTCTGACCTCGGAATGCACCTTCGCCGATATATTCGCGCGCTGGCGCCGTCCGGTCATTCTTTGCGCACGCACCGAACTCGGCACGATCAATCATACATTGCTCTCGCTCGAGGCGATGCGTCGGCGCGAGATACCCGTTCTCGGCGTCGCCTTCATCGGCGACGACCGCCCCGACACGATGAAGATCATCAAGGAAATGGGCGGCGCTCCGATCCTCGGTCGTCTGCCGCATCTCGATCCTTTGACCCCTGCCGCCTTGCGCGCCGCCTTCGCCGATCACTTCGATCTTGCCGTTTTCCGCGAGGTCTTGGCATGACGACTTGCCGCACTTCCTCGCCGATTTGGCATCCCTTTACGCAGCATCAGCTTGATCCGGTGTTCAAGAAGATCGTCCGGACCGAGGGGGCCTATCTGTTCGATCAGGATGGTCGCTCGGTCCTCGACGCCATCTCCTCATGGTGGGTCACCACCCACGGGCATCGCCATCCTGTTATTACGCAGGCAATAGCGAGAGCGCTCGAGCAGCTCGACCAGATTATCTTCGCGGAATACAGCCATGAGGCGGCGGAGACGCTGGCCAAGGGGCTGATCGAGCTCGCACCACCAGGATTGTCGCACGTCTTCTTCTCAGACAGCGGATCCACGGCGGTAGAAGTCGCACTGAAAATGGCCCTCGGCCTGTTTCACAATCGTGGCATCCCACGCTCGCGGATCGTCGTCATGGAACATAGCTATCACGGCGATACGATCGGTACGATGTCGATCGGCGCCCGAGGTGTGTTCAATGCCGCCTATGACCCCTTGCTGTTCGACGTCGCAAGTATTCCCTTTCCAACGCCCGGCCGGGAGCAGGAAACCCTCGATGCACTCGAAGCATGCTGCCGGAACGGAGACGTTGCCGCCTTTATCGTCGAGCCGCTCGTGCTCGGCGCCGGCGGAATGAAGATGTATCCAGCTCATCTGCTGAAGGAGTTTCGGCGGATCGCCACACGCCACGGGACCCTGCTGATCGCCGACGAGGTTATGACGGGCTGGGGCCGGACCGGGACGCTATTCGCCTGCGAACGGTCTGGCATCACGCCGGACATCCTGTGTCTGTCCAAGGGGATAACCGGGGGTGCGCTGCCGCTGGCGGTGACGCTCTGCACACCGGAGATCTTCGAGGCTCATCTGTCCGAAGACCGAAGCCGCATGTTCTTTCACTCCAGTTCATATACGGCCAACCCGATCGCTTGTGCGGCGGCAGTGGCCAATCTTGAAATCTGGCGTGATGAACCGGTCTTATCGCGGATCGAGAGTATCGAAGCCATCCACCGCGACTGGCTCTCCGACTTCCGGTCCGATCCGCGTTTTGCTGCAGTCCGGCAGCAGGGCACGATCGCAGCACTTGATCTCGCCGTTCAAACAAAGGGCTATCTCTCGGAAGTAGGTCCGAAATTGCGCGCCTTTTTCCGCGAAAGGGATCTTCTCATCCGTCCTCTCGGCAACGTCATCTATCTGATGCCGCCTTATTGCGTGACGGCACATGATCTGCGGCGGGCCTACGAGGCCATTGATAAGGCGGCCGATTTCATCGGTGCGGCCGCGTCATGAGCACTGTCACGAGCAGGATCGCAGGCCTCGGTCACTATGTCCCCGAGCGTCGCATCGACAATATCGAAATCGAGACGTGGCTGGGCCTGGAGGCGGGTTGGATCGAACAAAGAACCGGCATACGCAAGCGACATTGGGCGGCACCCGGTGAAACCTTGACCGATATGGCCGCGCATGCCGGATTCATGGCGCTCGATCACGCGGGTATTGATCGTACGGCGGTCGCATTGACGCTGCTGGCGACGTCCACGCCCGACCATCTGCTGCCGCCTTCAGCACCTCTGCTTGCGCACAAGCTGGGTCTTTCCGCCTCGGGCGCCATCGACCTCGCTGGCGCCTGTTCCGGCTTCCTTTATGCGTTGACGCTGGCGGATGGCTTCGTGAGAACCCAGAGGAGGCCGGTCCTCGTGGTCGCCGCCAACATCCTGAGCCGACGCATCAACATGAAGGAGCGAGCAAGCGCCGTGGTCTTCGCGGATGCCGCGGGCGCAGTGGTTCTGGTTCCTTCGGTCGATCCGCGATCGGGTGTTGTCGGCGTCGATCTCGTGTCGGAAGGCGCGGGCTACGATCTCATTTCCATTCCTGCCGGCGGCAGCGCCTACCCCTTTCACGCCGGCATGGACCCGGATCTCTTAACCATGACCATGCGGGACGGAAAGGCTGTTTTTATGAAGGCGGTTCACATGATGAGCCAATCCGCAGGCCGGGCCTTAGCGCAGGCCGGAAGCTCACCGGAAAGCATCAACCGCTTCATACCGCACCAGGCGAACATCCGTATCATCGACGCCGTCTGCGAGCAGCTGACAATCCCAATCGAACGGGCGGTCAGTACGATCGGCGATTTTGGAAACTCTTCGGCCGCAACGATCCCGCTCTCCCTGTCGCTGGAAAATCACAAGCAGCCCTTCGCTCCAGGTGAGCAGTTGCTTTTTGCCGCCGCAGGTGCGGGAATGACGGGGGGAGCAATTGTCTTTCGAATGGGTGAGGCGCCATGAAATGCGGTGGCCTGCGCCAGCTAATCGTGACCGAAAACAAACAATTGCGAGACGACCCAAAAATGAAAGTCTCCGTGCTGGGTGCGACGGGGTATCTGCTGAGGTCGTTTTTCTGATCCCAGCGAAAAATATTTCGATTGGAATGTCGATCGAGACCATAGCCGTTCGTCATCGACGTCCCTTCTTTGAAGGAGCAGAAACCTAAACAGGCAAATTGAGGAGCTTAAGATGAAATACATGGCCTTGATCTACTTTGCACCCGATGCATCGCCGGAATTCGGCCCATTGATGGCGGCTTATCAGGCAGCAAACGAGCGCTTCGCCAAGGATGGCGTTCTGGTTGCGGGCGATGCCCTCGAAGCCGCCTCGACGGCAACGACGGTGAGCGTCCGCGACGGCCGCATAGAGACCTTGGACGGTCCGTTCGCCGAGTCCAAAGAACAGCTTGGCGGCTTCTACATCTTCGATTGTGCTAATCTCGATGAAGCGATCCGCTATGCCGCAATGATCCCCACTGCGACCTATGGCCGCGTCGAAGTACGTCCCATTCGGAACTATGCGAACAAGCTCTGATGGTCAATGCGCCAGCAGCCGTCCAAACGGCCAACGAGATCGACAGGCTCATCCGTACCGACGGTGGCCGGTTGATGGCGTGCTTAATTGCAAGGCTCAGGGATTTCCAACTCGCCGAGGACTGTCTTCAAGATGCGCTGGAATCGGCCTTGATCCACTGGGGTCGCCATGGTCTACCGCGCTCGCCCGAGGCATGGCTGATGCGCACGGCGCAACGCAAGGCAATAGACCGTATCCGCAGGGCCGCCAATTTCCGCTCAAAGTCGGACGAACTGGCGGCGCTGATCGCACTCGACAGCGAAGCCGCCGAGCCGCCGGAAGAAACGGCGATTCCCGACGAGCGGCTTCGCCTCATCTTCACCTGCTGCCATCCGGCGCTTGACCGTAAAGCCAGCGTGGCGCTGACGTTACGCTCCATCTCGGGCCTGACGACCGAGGAAATCGCCCGCGCCTTCGTCGTCAGCACTGACGCGATGGCGCAGCGCCTGGTGCGCGCGCGTCACAAGATTTCCAAGGCGGGCATTCCCTATTCCGTTGCGGGACCTGAAAGCTGGAGCGAGCGGCTCGACGCCGTCCTCGCAGTCATCTACCTCACCTTCAATGAAGGCTACGCCGCATCGTCCGATCGGCATGTAAGGGTCGACCTCTGCGACGAGGCGATCCGGCTTTGCCGCATCCTTCTGACACTCTGCCCGCATGAAGCCGAGATCGAGGGGTTGCTTGCCCTCATGCTTCTCCACCACTCCCGCGCGGCGACCCGCCTGGGCGATCTCGGCGAGATTATCCCTCTCGAATGTCAGGATCGGACTGCCTGGAACCGGACCATGATTGCGGAGGGCACATCGCTTCTCGAAAGGGCGCTCAGGCGCGGGAGACCAGGTGTTTATCAGCTTCAGGCGGCGGTCGCGGCCGTGCATGCGGAAGCGCCCTCGTTTCAGGAAACCGACTGGCGTGAGATCGCGCTGATCTACGATGCCTTGATTACGGTCAAGCCGAACCCGGTGTTCGAGCTGAACCGCATCGTTGCCTTGTCCTATGCCGATGGTCCGGCAATCGCACTCGACCGGTTGGCCGCCATCGCCGGCCTGCTTGCCGAATATCAGCCCTATCACGCAGTCAGGGCCGATATCCTCGCCCGGCTCGGCAAGGACGATCTCGCACGCATGGCCTATGAGAAAGCCATAGAGCTTTCAGGCACGGAGGCCGAACGGAACTTTCTTGGCGAGCGGATGGGACGATTGGCGTGATGCCGATCCATGGATCAGGCGGATTGTCGCTCGTTGCCATTTCAGGATCCACCCTTGTCGCAAAACTTCTGCGGCCTAACAGTCTATGCCGGGATTGCCATGCACATTTTCGCGTGAGCCAGCCCAGGCTATGAATACATGGCCTGGGCTGGCGATGGTTGCTTGCATTGTCTGTTGTCCAGCCAAACCCCTCGGCTTCAATCGTCAGCGAAGCGTGCGGATGCGAACTCGTTGAAGCTGTTGACGAGCGCATGCTCATGTGGGCCGACATTCGACCTGAAAGCCTTTGCGCCCTCGACCAAGATCTCGTCGGCGTCCGTGCCAAGCACGGCCATCGTTTCTTCGATGAACTGATCCAGCGGCATCGCCTCTGCCGCTTCCCGGCTGTTCATCAGGTCCGTGCGCACCCAGGGCGGAGCGATCTCAAGCACCCGCACGCCGGAATTCCTCAGCAGAAACCGCTGTGACAGCGCATAGGAATGGAGCGCCGCCTTTGTCGCGGAATAGACCGCCGTGACCGCCATGGGGACGAAACCGAGCACCGAGCTGGTATAGGCGACGACGGCGTCTTCCTTGCCTTTCAAATGCTCGATCAGGGCTGACGTCATGCGGATCGGGCCGACAAGATTGGTGATGACGGTATCGATCGTCAGCTTGTCGTCGATCTGACTGGCGGCCTGATCCGGCAACATGATGCCGGCATTGTTGATAAGGACATTGAGATCAGGATGTTCCGCGATCAGCTGAGAGGCCACCGCATTGATGCTGGCAGGATCGGTGATGTCGAGTTTGATCGCTGCCATGCCGGGGTTGGCGGCGACGACTGCTTCGAGGTTGGCACGGCGGCGGCCGGAAATGATGACCTTGTTGCCGCGCTTGTGCAGCGCTTCGGCGAGCCCACGCCCGATGCCCGAGCCGCCGCCGGTTATAAAAATAGTGTTGCCAGAGAGTTTCATGGCTTTTCTCCTTGAAGAGGTGAAGTGAGATGATCAGTAAGGGAACTTGTCGCCGAACATCGGCAGGCCGCTGAGGGACTGGGCCTCGGTCGCCTCGTCCTGAAGCACATCCCAGTGTTCGGCGAGTTTGCCGCCTTCGATGCGCACGACGTCGGCAGCAATCCAGGCGGCGGGCCGGCCATTGCCGATGTAGCGCCCGTGCGTGATCACATAATCGCCTTCGGCGACGATGAACTGGTTTTCGTATCGCAACGTGTCGGGGAGGGTGCGGACCAGATTGAACAGACCATTGCGGCCGGGCGCGATATGGGCGCTATGCTGGATGTAGCTATCCGACCAATAGCGTTCGGCGGCGCCATAGTCGCGCTTGTTGAACAGCAGATCGAAGGCTTCGAGAACGAGCGCCTTGTTTTGCTCCGGTGTTGTCTTGGACATGATGAAAAACCTCACTTTGGTGTCGTGTGAGGTAAAGATCATCTATGCGTGCTTCCGGCGGTAGCTGTCGGATTCCGCTAATTTCTATGCATGGAACGCATTAATCGCTAGAGCGGTTCAGTTTTTCACGGAATCTGAGAACAGCTCTAACTTATTGTTTTTAATTAATTCCGGACGGAAAACCGCTGCGCACTTTTCCTGGGATTGCGCGAGAGAGTGGCGCCATCGTCGCAGCCCGCCAAGACACGTTCCGCCAATAGGCGGCGATCACATCGATCCATTGTTTGATCTGCGCCGGAATTCGACGGCAAGGTGATCAATGGCTGCCCGTGCTGCGGCGCGTGTTGCCCGTCCCATCGGGAAATAAGCGTGGACGGGTATGCCGGCCAACGTCCAATTGGCAAGCAGGCGCACCAGGCTACCGTCCGCGAGTTCGCGGCGGCACGCCCAGCCGCTCGTCGATGTTATCCCGAAGCCCGCCACGGTGGCTGCTATGGCGCCCTCGTTCTCGTCCGTCGAAAAGTGCGGTTCCAGCTTGATTGCCGATTCCTGGCCATTCCGCTCAAATCGCCAGGCGGTGGGAACGGCAGCAGCCGTGCCGCCGACGATATGGTGCCGGACGAGGTCATCGGGTGTCTCGGGCATGCCATGGCGCGCGAGATAACCGGGAGATGCGACGATGACGCGAGGGATGGTCGCGATCAGCCTGGCGGTTGCCGTCGAGTCGGGCAGCCGGCCAAGCCGTATGGCGACGTCCACCGCATCCTTGATCAGATCCTGACGCTTGTCGCCGAGTTGCATTTCGATGTGCAGCTGTGGGTGTCGTTCGGCGAAGGAGGCAAGGTTGGGAATGACATCGTGAATGCCAAAGCTGGTCGGCGTGCTGATCCTGAGCAATCCACGCAATTCTCCGCCTTCGCGCACACTTTGCTCGGCGTCGTCCAAAGCGAGGAGGATGGATTCTATCCGGGCCAGAAATTCCGCACCGGCTTCGGTCGGCACGACGGCCCGCGTCGTGCGTGTCAATAGCCGCACGCCAAGCTCGGCCTCAAGATCCGCAACGATCCGCGATGCCTGAGGCTGCGACAGGCCGCACTCCCGTGCAGCAGCCGAGAAACTGCCGAGGCGGGCTACGCGCGTATAAAGACGCAAGGCGAAATTATCCTTGATCAAATAGAGCTTACTCCAGCGTCGGCGTCTCGGGTTAGGCCGACGAAAGCTATTCGCCTATCGGAGGTTTGAACAGGGGGGAGCATCGAGAGCTCTCGCAGTGAGCGCGCCCGCTCATAATCCCAAATCGGCAAGTGCCTTGCGCATGATATCGGCGTCGGCATCGATGCCGGCCCAGTAGCGGATGGCGATGATGCCCTGGTTGATCAGCATTCCAAGGCCGTCGGCCGTACTGCATCCCAGTGCCTGCGCCTGTTTGAGGAACGGCGTCAGCGATGGGTTCGGGATACCGTCGGCAACCACCATGTCGGCGCGCAGGCTGCTGAACTCGATTTCCGGCACGGCGTCGACATCCGGAAACAGGCCGATCGACGTGGCGTTGATGAGGATGTCCGTACCTTCCGGTATGTGATAGTGGCCCACCCAGGGCTCGTAGCGTCCGATCGCAGGCGTCTGTTCGTCGATGACGGCGGCGACCTCCTCTCCGCGTTGGGGGCTGCGGTTGACGACCGTAATTTCGGCAGCCCCGGCCAGCGCCATCTCAACGCCGACGGCCCTGGCTGCGCCACCGGCTCCTAGCAGCACGACACGCTTGCCCGCCGGATCGATGATTTCGCGCAGCGCCGCGACAAAACCCTTTCCGTCGGTATTCTCGCCGATCAACCGACCGTCGCGGCGAACGACAGTGTTGACTGCGCCAATAATGCGGGCGGATTCACCCAGCCCGTCCAAATGCTCGATCACCGCCACCTTGTGAGGAAGCGAGCAATTGAAGCCTATCCAGCCCATGGCGCGGGCGCCACGCACGGCATCTGCCAGGGCTTCGGGAGCGACCTCGCAATTGATGTAGCGCCAGTCGAGACCGTGATGGCGATAAGCTGCCCCGATCATGGCGACCGTCGGGTTTTCGGCAGCGGGCATCGCGAAGGAACCGGTGAGCGGCGAAAGAAAATTGTGAACCATGGAGAGCTCCCAAACGATCAGGCGGCGAGAGTGCCGTTGCGCCAGGCGGTGCGCAGGTGATTGCCGACACGCAGAGCCTGCGCGCAGATGGTGAGTGCCGGGTTGAGCGCGGCGGAGGACGGGAAGAAGGACGCGTCGATCACGTAAAGATTCTGGTGGTCATGCGCTCGGCAGAGGGAATTCAGAGCCGACTGCGCCGGATCCGCACCCATGCGCACCGTGCCGCATTGATGGGACGGTGCCTCGATGCCGAAGGAGTGGCGCAGCACGACCGGGAAAATTCGCCGCAGCCGGGAACGGACATGCTCCACGAAGCGATCATGCGCCGGCCCGTCTCCAGGGTGATAAGCAATTTCGACCCGACCATCAGGCAGAAGGCGGACACGGCTTTCGGCACGCGGCAGGTCCTCGGACATGCACAGCCAGTCGACGCTATGCCGTCCGAGGAGATTGGCAAGCGGGCGCGGCACCCAAGGGTAGGCGGAGCGGATCATCGGCCCTTTGATGTTGCCGAGCATTTGAATGTTGCCGCGCGCAGCGCTGTCGTTGGGCAGCCCATGATAGAAATCGTTGGCGGACAAGGTCTTTGGAAATTTCGTGTCGTTCACGCGAAACGGCATCAGCCCCATCAGCCCGGTCAGATGATGGTTCATCAAATAGCGGCCAACGACGCCCGAGCGGTTGGCAAGTCCGTTCGGATTGGAGGCGTCAGATGAGCGCAGCAGGAGAAGGGCGGAGTTGATCGCACCGGCGCTGAGGACGAACAGCGGCGCTTCGACGCGCTCAAGCTGGCCGTCACGCAATACTTCGGCCGCGGCTATGCGCCCATCCGCTTCGGGGAGGAGCCGCATCACCTGCGCTTCCGTCCACAGCGTGATGTTGTGATGGTTCAGGGCAGGCCGGATCAGCCGCGTTTCGCCATCACCCTTTGCGCCATAGCGACAGGGGAAGGCATCGCAGGTTCCGCAGCGGCGACAGCTGCCGCCGGGGCCGAAGTCGACTGCAGACGGCATGAAGAAGGGGCGAAGGCCCTGCGCGCGCAATCTTTCCGCCATATGGGCAATGATCGGTTCATGGGGAATGGCCGCATGGGGATAGGGGTTTGAACGAACGGCCTCCGTTGGATCCTCTCCCGCCTGCCCACGCACACCGAACAGGCGCTCCGCCTCGTCATAGTAAGGTTCGAGATCGGCATAGGAGACAGGCCAGGCCGGGGATATGCCGCCCTCGTGCCGTGCCTCGCGAAAATCGCTTTCCCGGAACCGGAACATGGCGGTTCCGTAGAATTTCGTGTGTCCGCCGACATAGTAATATTGGCCCGGGCGGTAGCGGCGGCCGGTCTCGTCCTGATATTCTTCCTTGGTCCGGTAGCGCGCCTGGGTGAAAACCGCTTCGGCGTCGGCATTCTCCGGTTCGTTGGGCAGGAAATCGCCGCGTTCGAGGATGAGGATCCGTGCTCCGGTCCCCGCCAGCTGGCGTGCGATCGTGCCACCGCCAACACCCGATCCGATGATCACTACATCCGGTCTAATTGCCGCGTCCATCTGCTCCTCCTGCTGCCTGGCATGATCAGACTACGGATGGCAATGGATTGCGCCATTCCCTTCAGCCGCAAGAATTTGTATGATAGCCGCATTCTATTGGGATCTATGCGGAGTAATGCGCCAATGCAGCCATGGTTCGAAACGGTTGCCATTCCCGCTGATCGGTCCTGGCTCCTGTTCGATCGGCAATTGCCCGACTTCCCGTTCAACTGGCACTACCATCCGGAATTCGAGCTGACGCTGACGGTCGATAGCAGCGGCGTGCGCTTCGTCGGCGACCACGTGGAGCGCTACGGCGATGGCGATCTCGTTCTGCTCGGGCCGAACCTGCCCCATGCATGGCAGTCCGAGTCACTCGTGGGAGAGGCGCGGCTGCACCGGGCGATCGTGTGCTGGTTCACCCGCGAATGGATCGAGGGCTTGATGGCGTTGATGCCGGAATATCGCGGCCTTGCTTCCTTGGCTGCTGCGGCCGGACGCGGACTGGAGTTCGATGCGGCGACGGTCGCGCGTCTGCGCCCGCGTATGCTGGCGCTCGGCGGGTTCCCGCCGGCGCGGCAAGTACTGGAATTGCAGGGGATATTGTTGGATCTCGCGGCAGTTTCAGGGAGGTCGCTGGCTTCGGGGGAGGTTTCCGTCAGCGAGACGCCGCGCGACCGGGAGCGGATGCGCCGGGTACTCACCTGGCTGCACGCGCATTATCGTGAACCGCTGCGGCTCGCCCCGCTCTGCGTCATCGCGCATCTGACGGACAGCCAATTGCAGCGGGTGTTCAAGCGCAGCACTCGCATGTCGATCAGCCAATATGTGATGCAGTTGCGCATCGGCCGGGCCTGCCAAATGCTGATGCAAACCGATATGCCCATGAGCCATATCGCCAGCGAATGCGGCTTTTCCGATACGGCGCATTTCGCCCATCAGTTTCGCGCCGCCAAAGGCCTGCCGCCGACGCGCTATCGGCAAAGCTTCAAATCATCGGCAGCGAGCGCTTGAGCGGCCGGGCATCGCTTATTTCGGGCTATTGATATGACGCCGGAAGAGCGCTCGGCAGCTCTTACGCCCTTGGCTGCCGCGCTGGGCGTCCGTCCGCTGGAACTCGATACGCAGGGGAAGAAAGGACCGCCTCTCCGGGCGCGGCTGGCGAGAGCTTTCCTCGTCATACTTTTGATCCTCGGCGGCGTTTTCGGCTACTGGGTCTGGTACGTGACCAGCGCCGGCTCGCAGTTCACTTCGCCCGGCATGGACCTCAACAACGTGATGCCGGCTCCTCTCAACCGCTGGGGTTGTGATCAGCTGAAGAAGCGTTTCGGCGATCAAAGTGCGCCCTTCGGATGCGCCGCTTCCGACTACACCAGCTGGAAGTGAAGCCGAAACGAGATGGATCGACTTTTGCTTGGCGCGGGTCCCCCGGGGGAGCTCGCGTCAACTTCGACTAGATCCCCGGCGACAATAGCTTCGGCCTCCATTCTCCATGAGAGCGCGAACGGTGATGACGGGTGGGTTGTTGCAAGGTTGCGGCGCTACTTCTATGTTCGGGTAATTGTCGTCCCAACCACTAGAGATGATGAGCGTTGATCCTCTGATCTTGAATGCGTGGCTTTCAGCGCGGTCGATCGCGCGGGGCCTTGCTCCACCTCTGCCTGAATATGGCGGCTTCCGCATCGATACCAACAGCGATGTCGAAGTGAGCCGCTGGATTTTTCCGAAACTGGGACCGGGCCTCAAGGAACTCGTCCGTTCTATCGATGACCCGCGCTATTTCGTGAAGCTTTGTGGTGAGGCCGGCGAATTGCGATCGGCGCTTCCGGACTTTTGGACGCTGCATGCGCCTTGCTACTTCATGCGAGCCAACGGCGTGCATCCGAAGCGACCATTGGCTCAAGGATATGAGATCGATATCCGGCGTGTCGGGTCTGCGGTGGAGGTACGCGTTTTCTCGGATACGGGCTTGCTGGCGGCCAGCGGATATGGGGCCGAGACGGAGGATGTTTTTGTCTACGACCGGATAGCGACCGACCCGGCGCATCGCCGGAAAGGCTTGGGAAATGCTGTCATGACAGCGCTCCAGGGAGCGAAAGCATCACCAACCGTGCCGGAACTGCTGGTCGCGACGGAAGACGGGCGCGCGCTTTATACCACATTGGGGTGGAAAACCATCTCACCCTATTCGACCGCATCCATCCCGGTCCCGTAACGTCGGCCTATGATGTGTTCTGGCCAGCGTCACAAAAATCCAGCCAATCGGCAAGATCGGCGTGTTCCGACGCACCCCTGTCAGGCAGGCCCGGATGCTCTTGACCGATCACGCGTTAACGGCATCGCACAAACGCTGGCATGCCTCGACGAGGTTGTCTTGCTCCAACAGCGCGCCGCCAACCAAATACATGATATCGTTGCCATAGGTCTCACGCATCTCGGCGACCCGGTTCAATGTCATGCCGCCGCCTGGGGCGGGGACAATGGTCTTCACGCCGCCAAGTTCGACCGAGCAAGCGTCAGCGATCGACACACACTCCTCGCGCGTAAAGCCGAACCGGCCACCGAAATTCGGATAGATGACCGCATCTGCCCCCATCAGCCGGTGCAGAGTTCCGAAGAACGTACGATGGCTAAATCCGCAGTCGGGCGAGACGACGTTCGCGCCGGAAAAGGCCGGATGCGAGACGATGGGCAGGGTGAAATCCGGATCTGCGGCAAGGGTGCGGATGACATCGTAGCCGGCAAGCGCCGGAGCGATCATGATGCCGCCAGCGCCCGCTTCCTGAGCCTGCTTTGCTCGCTCGATAATGGCATTGGCGGGACCTGTCACATTGGGCACGAATCCGGTTTTGGCGCCGCTCCTGGCGTTCGCCTCGCCGACGGCCTCGACACACGCCTTCAGCCGCTCGTCGAATGGCGATGTCTTCTGATCGACCAGGCCATGATCGTCCTTGACGTAATGCATACCGCCAAGCGCGAAATCATGGGCAAGGCGGGCAAGCTCTTTCGTCGAAAGGCCGACCGGCTTGATCGCCGACATCAGCAATGGACTTTCGCCAATTCCGGCGCGCGCTCGAAGACCGGCGATGCCATGCCGTGGCCCTTTGCAAAGATCGAGGATGCCGGGCGAAAGGCCGATATCCTCCACCTTCAAACCTGGTTTGATGGAGCTGTTACCGAACACGATATTGAGAAATTGCAGGAAATCGCCGCCGATGTCGTCTTCCGAATACGAGATGGTTGCAAGGAAGCCCTGCCGGCTGTTCGGGTCCGTTTCCAGGGATTCCAGCCGGCCGAGAATTTCCTCCTCGACGTAGCCTTTCGGCACGACATGGCGTGGGATTTCGACAGTCTGCTCGAGCGCGATATCAAGCGCACGGCTCTTCGCCTCCGCCGCGTCGGCAGCGCGGATGAAATAGGTGACGGTAAAGCGCGGAGCCATCAAAGCGCCTCGGCCTTCTGCGCCGAATGAACGTGATCGAGACGCACCTCTGCCAGTTCATTGTCGCCGATGGAAAGCGGCTTGCCGAGGAGCTGCTCGATGGCGCCAACAAGGGCACCGGCGTCAAGCCCGTACTTCTTCATCAGATATGGCTTGGAGGCACCATGCGCAAAGGTGTCGTTGAGGCCAAGCCGCTTCAGCCTAATGCCGAGGCCCTCCTCGGCGAGGATTTCCGCCACCAGCGAGCCGAGACCGCCGACGATCGTGTGGTTCTCCAGGGTGACGATGCCCTTCTTGCCGCGCGCGGCCTTGAGCAGGCCGTCGCGATCGAAGGGCTTCAAAGTCGAGGCGTGCAGGTGATGAACGCCGATCCCCCGCGCGGTCAGCGGCCCACTCGCGCGCAATGCTTCTTCTGTACAAACACCCGAACTGACGACGAGAATGTCGTCGCCTTCAGATAGCGTACGCAGCCTGTTGAATTCGAAAGGTGTCGAGAAGAGGCGCGGTACCTCGCCGCGCAGGACGCGGACGTAGACGGGGCCATCGATGGCGTCCGCAACCTCGAGGACCGTTTCGACTTCCGTTGCATCGCCGGTTTCAAGCACGGTCATGTTCGGCACCGCACGCATCACGGCGATATCTTCGATTGCCTGGTGGGTAATGCCGCCTGGTGTCGTAATGCCAGGCAGGAAGCCCATGAGCCGCACCTTGCGATTGGAGTAGGCGATCGAATTGATCAGCTGATCATAAGGGCGGCGATAGAGAAACACCGAGAACGTGTGGAGGAACGGGCGATAGCCCTGCATTGCAAGGCCGCCGGCAAAGGAAAGCATGTTCTGCTCGGCCATGCCGAGCGTAAGAAACTGTTCCGGATGCCGATCCCGAAAGCCGTCGACCTCGCAGGAGGAGGTAAGATCTGCCGAAAGGCAGAGAACCTCGGGCCGCGCAACGGCAAAAGCCTCGAACGCCTTGGCATAGGGACGGTTGACGATCTCGACCATGTTCAGGCCCTTTCCACTGCGTTCATGTCGATGCCAAGCTCGGCGGCAAGTGCCGCCTGCATTTCCAGCCGCTCGTCCGCGCTCTTGAAGCGAACATAGTGCAGTCGCGGGAAGCGCTTCTTGAGGAAGTTCATGCCCTGATAGGGCGAGGTATTGGCGAGGATCACCAGCGGCTTGCCGGCTTCCGCGCTTTCGGCTGCCTGCCGCAGGGCGTTGAGATCATGGCCGTCGACCGAGCGGCACGTCACGCCGAAGGCGCTGACGCGGGCGGCGAGATCGCCGAGATCGAGCACCGAAGACATGGCGCCGTCGCATTGCTGGCGGTTCACGTCGACGATCACGCGGATATTGTCGATCCGGTGATAGGCCATGGCCGCAAGGCATTCCCAGGTCTGGCCCTCCTGGAATTCTCCGTCCGACATGTAGACCCAGACCTTGCCCGGCTCGCCTTTCTTCTGCCGTGCCCAGGCGACGCCCGACGCCATGGAAAGGCCCTGTGCCAGCGATCCGGTCGTCACTTCCATGCCCGGGCTGTGTTCGGCGCCGATCATCTCGACCGAGCCGCCGTCCTTGTTGAAATGGTCGAGCGCATGTTCGTCCATGCGCCCCATCTCGATAAGGGCCGAGTAGATGACCAATGCATAGTGCGCGGGTGAAATGAAGAAGCGATCGAATTCAGGTGCGAACGGACCATGGTAGCCGGCGCCGGTAAAGGCATCGGGATTGTGCGCCGAGGGCACGCCACGGAAGGGCAGGGGCACTTTCGGAAGCGTCGGTTCGCCAAGCTTCAAGAATTCATTGTAGAGCAGCGCGAGGCTCTCGGCGGCCGAACAAGCCTGGCTCAGATAGCCGCCGTTGTTCTTCATGGTGTGGAAGAAGACGCGGCGGCGAATTCCAAGCGCAATGTCTTCCGTGGATTTCTGATTGGAGAGGGTCATCGTCTCAGCTCCGTTCGGGGAAAAGTGCCTTCAGACCTTCCGGCGACGGCGTCGCGATGCCGCGTTCCGTAATCAGGCCGGTGATCAGGCGGGCAGGCGTGACGTCGAAGGCGGGATTTGCCGCAGAGCTTCCTTCAGGCGAGATGCGAACGCTCGCTATCGAGCCGTCCCGTGCTTTGCCCTGAACGAAGCTGACTTCGTCCGCGGATCGTTCCTCGATCGGGATTTCCTTGATGCCGTCATGCACCGTCCAGTCAATCGTCGGTGACGGCAATGCGACGTAGAAGGGCACGCCATTGTCGCGGGCTGCAAGCGCCTTGAGGTAGGTTCCGATCTTGTTGCAGACATCACCGTTCGCGGTGGTGCGGTCGGTCCCGACGATCACCATGTCGATATCGCCATGCTGCATCAGATGACCGCCGGCATTGTCGACGATCAGCGTGTGCGGTACGCCATGGCCGTTCATCTCCCAGGCGGTCAGGTAGGCACCCTGGTTGCGTGGGCGGGTTTCGTCGACATAGACGTGGACGGGAATGCCTTCCTCCGTTGCCATGTAGATCGGCGCAGTCGCGGTCCCGTAGTCGACGGTCGCAAGCCAGCCGGCATTGCAATGCGTCAGGATGCGGACTGGCTCGCCCGGCTTCTTTTTCGCGGCGATCTCGCGGATGACCTTGAGACCGTTTGCGCCGATTGCGCGGTTGAGCTGGACATCTTCCTCGGCAATTTCGGCCGCACGCTTGTAAGCGGCGTCGGCACGCGCATCTTCCGGCAGCACCCGCAAGTGCTCGCGCATCGCATTGAGCGCCCAGCGCAGATTGATGGCTGTCGGGCGTGTTTCGTTGAGTTCTTCCCAGACGGCGTCGAGATGCGCATTGGAAGGGTCCTTCGCCATGGCGATCGCGACACCGTAGGCGGCCGTTACGCCAATCAACGGGGCGCCGCGCACCCACATGTCGCGAATTGCGACTGCGACCTCACTTACCGTTTTTAGCGTGACGACCCTGAACTCATGCGGCAGCCAACGCTGGTCGATAATGTCGACGGAGCGGCCGTTCTCGTTGAGCCAGATGGTATGGTAGTGGCGTTCTCCGACTTTCAAGCGAGTGTCTCCTTCTCAAGCAGCTCCGCCGTTGCGCGGACATCTTTGAGGCTGTGGATGCGATGTCGATTGACGGCGAGATGCCGACCAAGTTTCAGCGCTTTCTTTTCGCAGGCGGCACGACGATCGGGATCGGCGATGGTTTCGAAATCGGCATTGTGGGCGAGACCGAGGATGCGGCGATGCATCTCGATACCGGCAAAGCCCAGCATTTCGCGATAGATCTCGTCGAGGACGATGTTCAGCGCCTGTTCGGCACCCAGCATGTCTCCTTGATCTTCGAAGAGGCTTGCCTGGTAAAGGATACCCTTGCGCTCGTTGCGCCAGAGATTGGCGAATTCGGCGCGGAATGTTTCCCAGATGGTTTCGACGGTATCAAGCAAATAGACACGCATCTCATCTCGTTTGGAGCCGTCGCTCTCATGACCGCTTTGCGCGAGATAGCTCATCCAGAAGTTGGCGAGTAGCATGCCGACGTCGAAGCTGATCGGACCGTAAAAGGCAAATTCCGGGTCGATCACCCGGGTTTCCTCCTCGGTGACCATCACCGAACCGGTATGCAGGTCGCCATGGCAGAGCGTCTCGGCCTTTGCAGAGAAGAGATGTTTCAGCCTCTGTGCCTCGACCTTGAGGTCACGATCACCGCGCAATTCCGCGACAAGCGGATCGAGTTGCGGCGAGGTGTGCCGGTTGAGCGTCGCTTCGAAATAGGGATCCGAAAAGACGAGGTTTTCGGTGATATCGCAGAGTTCGATATTGTCGGCGAAGAGGGCCATGTCGGCCTTCTTGTCGCGCGTGATCATGGAAAGATCCGAGCCGCGAAAGAGCGTGCGCGCGCAGAAGAGACCGAGATCCTGCCCGATTTTCGGAAGGATCCTTCCGTCGATCAATGCTCGCCGCAGGATGACATGCGGGGTCAGAAATTCCATGGCGATGATGGCTTGGGCCGCGTCGAAGCAGTAGATTTCCGGCACCATGCCTGGGTCGCGCTGGGACTGGCGCGCGAGGGCATGATACTCGAAATATGAGCGCTTCAGAGGAAGCGGCCAGCTTTCGCCGACGAGGCGCACATATGGAAGCGCCTGCTTGACAATGGCGGCTCCACTTTCGCCCGTGACGATGAAAACGAGATTGAGGTTGCCGTCGCCGACTTCCCTGACCTCCCATCGCGCGGAATCCTCGCCGATTTTTTCCTTGAGAATGGCGTTGCCGCCAAGCCGGCCCGGTAATGTCTCGACGCTGAGCGCCGCAAAGACTTGGGTGTCCATAATGCTCTCCTCCTGCGCATGTCGCGGCCTCCACCGTGTTTCGACATGCCGTCATGGGCACAACTAAGTCAGCATTCTGTCAAATGTCAATGGCCTTGACATTTGATGAAAAGCTATCCTAACCTGCCACCATTGGGAGAAGACAATGAGCGACAATGCAGTGTTTCGCATCGAAGGCGTGCGCAAATCCTTTGGTGCGGTGGCGGTACTCCAGGGGGTGCGTCTCGACCTCAAGGGCGGCGCCGTTACGGCTTTGATGGGTGCCAATGGTGCCGGCAAATCGACGCTGGTGCGCATCTTGAGCGGCGTTTATCCGCGCGATGCCGGCATGATCACCCTTTCGGGGGCGCCGTTCGACCCTTCGACGCCTGCGGAGGCGATCCGCGCCGGCGTCGTGACGGTGCACCAGAACATCAATGACGGTGTCGTTGCCGATCTCGATGTGGCTACCAATCTGACGCTCGACCGCCTGAGCGGGCGCGGCGCGCGGCTCTTCTTCAATCCGCGCCGGGTTCGGCGTGAGGCCGCTCAGGTCGCCTCGCGCATGGGTCTGACGATTGATCTCAAATCCAACATCAACGACTTGAGCCTTGCCGATCGCCAGATGGTGGCGATCGCGCGCGCCATGGCGCATGAGCCGAAAGTCCTGATCCTCGACGAGCCGACCTCGTCGCTGTCGAGTGCAGAAGCCGATCGCCTGTTCGAGCTTGTCGATCGGCTGAAGGCTCGAGGCGTTGCCATTCTTTATATTTCGCATCGAATGTCCGATATCCGCCGGCTTGCAGACAGCATCGTGTCACTGCGCGACGGCCGTATCACCGGCCGTTTCGAAGGTCCGGATCTCGACTATGAAGGTGCCGTGAATGCAATGCTCGGCCGCAAAGTCTCTGCCGACGCGATCGGCGTGCGCGAAGCAAACGTTCCGGTTTTTCGCGCGCAGGGCTTGCAGCTGTCCGAGCATTCGCGGCCGTTCGACTTTGAGCTCGGCGAAGGCGAGATCGTTGCGGTCACCGGCCTCGTCGGCGTCGGCAAGTCGGCGCTTGCCGAGGTGCTTGCCGGAGCGCGCATGCCAGCAGCCGGTCAGATGACGCTGGACGGCCAAAGCTATCAGCCGAAATCGACGGGCCAGGCCATCGGCCGCGGCGTGTTCCTCGTGGCCAAGGACCGCGCGATCAGCGGTATCGTGCCGGATTTCAACATCTACGAGAATATCAGCCTCCCGTTTCTGCGGCGGCTGTCGCGTTTTGGAGTATCGAGCCGCGGCACCGAACGGGTGAGGGCACGCCAGCAGATATCCGCGCTTGGCGTCGTCTGCCGCAATGAGCGGGACGAGATGCACACGCTCTCCGGTGGCAATCAGCAAAAAGTCATGGTCGGCCGCTGGCTCTCGGAGCCGTCGCTTCTCCTCGTTCTCGATGAACCGTTCCAGGGCGTCGACATCGTGGCCCGCCGCGACATTGGCGAAAAACTACGCTCCTCGGCAAACGGGCGAGCCACCATTCTTTTTCTCACCGAGCTCGACGAAGTCTTTGAAGTGGCCGACCGCATTCTTGTCATGTCGGAGCAGACGATCGTCGGCGAGCATCGCAATTCCGGCATCGATGTCGAGCGCCTGCTGTCTGAGATCGCAGGTCAATCCACTCAACAGGTCAGCGCAATATGAGCAGTGAACAGAGCAAATCCGCAGGCGCGGTCCCCTTGTCCCAACCGACAGCGAGCTTCAGAGACATCGCCATCAAATATGGCTTCCTCGTACTGCTTGCCGGCATGATCTTTTACTTCTCGCTCGTCACTGGCGGCTTCGCTTCGCCGCAGAGCGCGGTCTTCATCCTGCAGTCGGTGTCGATCACCGGGATCCTTGCCCTCGGCGTCACCGCAACCTTGGTGGTGGGAGGCTTCGATCTGTCGATCGGGTCGGTCGCGACGAGCGCGATGATGGCCTCTTCCTATGTCATGGTCGTCATGGGTGGCGATGCTGTCACCGCAACGCTCGTCTGCCTTGCCGTTGGCGTGTTGGTCGGGCTCATCAACGGCATCATCATCGTCTATATGCGCGTGCCGGACCTGCTCGCAACGCTCGGCATGATGTTCCTTCTGCTGGGTCTCCAGCGAATTCCGACCGAAGGCCGCTCCATTGCCACCGGAATGACGATGCCGGACGGGTCTGTCGCAAACGGCGCGTTCAGCCCCGGCTTTCTCGCCCTCGGCCGCCACCGCTTCGACTTTATCCTGCCCAATCTCGTGCCGGTTTCGGTCGTGGTGTTGATCGTACTGGCGATCCTGATCTGGTTCTTTCTGGAATATACGAGGTTCGGACGGATGATGTATGCCGTCGGCTCGAATGAACGGGCGGCCGGCCTCGCCGGGGCACCTGTCAATGCCTATAAGATTTCCGCCTACATCATCTCGGGCATCTTCGCCTCGATTGGCGGCATTCTGCTCGCAGCCCGTCTCGGCCGTGGCGACATTGCGTCGGGGAACAACCTTTTGCTCGATGCCGTTGCCGCCGCGCTCATTGGCTTTGCCGTGCTTGGCGCAGCAAAGCCCAATGCCCTGGGGACGGCGACCGGCGCCCTCTTCGTTGGTATCCTGCTGCAGGGCCTGACGATGATGAACGTGCCCTACTACACGCAAGATTTCGTCAAGGGCGCGGTTCTCGTCGTTGCCCTGATTTTCACCTTTGCATTCTCAAAGAGGAGCAAACGCTAAGGGCGCATTGCCCTGGCGGATAATCATAATTTCACTGGAGGAGGAGACTGATATGAAGATGACACGCAGAACGCTAGGCGTATTGACGCTCGGCTTGATGGGAGCGGCGGCGTTTGGTGCGCCATCCTTTGCGGCAGAGATGCCAAAGCCCTTCGACAAGGCAGGCAATGTCAAGATTGCGCTTGTTCGATATCTCTCGACCGGAGATTTCTTCCAGTCCTATCTGGCCGGTGTGGAGGCGCAGTCCAAGGCGCTGGGCGTCCAGCTGCAGGTGTTCGACAGCCGCCAGGATGCAGCTGTCCAGGCCGACATGGTCGACCAGGCCATCGCACTCGGCGTGCAGGGCATCATCATCCAGCACGGCTTGACGGAATCCATGAAGGATGCTGCCCAGCGCGCCATCGACGCCGGCATCAAGGTCGTCGCCTTCGACGTGAATGTCGAGAATGCCAAGATCCCGCAGATCGAACAGTCCGACCGCGACCTTGCTCGCCTCGCACTCGAGCAGGCCGTCAAGGACAATGGCGAAAGCTTCAAGGCCGGTTATGTCTACGTCGCCGGTATTGCGCCGCTCGACCGACGCGACGAGACCTGGAAGGAGTTCAAGAAGAAATACGCTGGTATCAAGGAAGCCGCCCAGTTCGGCACCATGGACAACCCGATCGCCAACTCGGTTGCCAATCAGGCCCGTTCGGTGGTCTCGGCCAATCCCGACATTACCGTGATGTTTGCGCCTTATGACGAATTTGCCAAGGGCGTGAAGATCGCCGTCGACGAGGCCGGGCTTTCCTCCAATGTGAAGATCTATTCGGCCGATATTTCGACGTCCGATATTGCCGCCATGCGCGAGTCCGGCTCCGCCTGGGCAGCGACGGCAGCAACCAATCCGGCCGTGGTCGGCCAGGTCTCCGTCCGCGCACTTGCCATGCTGCTTGCTGGCCAGGATCCGGGCCATCAGGTCGTCGTCCCGCCGACGCTCATCACCCAGAAGGCGCTGAACGAGCAGAACATCAAGAATATGGAAGAACTCGGAGCCAAGCTGCCGCAGTTTGCCCA
This sequence comes from Martinezella miluonensis, assembly GCF_900094545.1. Taxonomy (GTDB): domain Bacteria; phylum Pseudomonadota; class Alphaproteobacteria; order Rhizobiales; family Rhizobiaceae; genus Rhizobium; species Rhizobium miluonense. The sequence continues at coordinate 471 of NZ_FMAH01000011.1, read as the reverse complement.
CGCGGATGTCGCCATGCCGGCCTGGATGCCGAAGGCCGTAGCCAAGTAACAAACGCTTTCCCCGAGAGCTGGCGGCCGCAAGGCCGCCTTTTTTATATTCATGAATAAACCTCCACCTACGGTGGAGGACTGGACGAGTTCTACACGGTAGTTGAGAGACCTCCTGCTTGAACCGCTGGGTTGGCCCAGACTTCGAACAAGGAGGTTCTGTGGATGAACAACCGCTCTCGCATGCGACGTGGGACTGCAAGTATCACGTTGTTTTTGGCAGCAAATACCGCACGAAAAGACTGTACGGGGACGTACGGCGTGAATTGGGAGAACTCTTACGTCGGCTGGCACAGCAGAAAGGTTGCCAGATCGAAGAGGGTCATTTGATGCCCGACCATGTGCATATGTTGATATCGATCCCGCCGAAATACTCGGTTGCGCATATTGTCGGCTTTTTGAAGGGCAAGACAGCCCTTTACG
>NZ_FMAH01000069.1 GCF_900094545.1 Martinezella miluonensis | reverse complement strand
CGATAGGCGACATTGACCTCGATCTCGCGCACCAGCTGACGTTCCGAGCGGATGCCGAAAAGATAACCGATGAACAGCGCCTTGAACATCAATGTCGGATCGAGCGGCGGCCGGCCGTTGTCGGCGCAATACAATCCCGCAACGCGATCATGGATGAAAGTAAAGTCGATCACCGCATCGATCTTGCGAAGCAGATGATCTCTCGGCACCAGGCTGTCGAGCGTCACCATCTCGAGACCCGTCTGTTCGGCACAAGGTTTCTTCAACATGTCCCATTGAATCAAAAACCTCCGGCCAAAGCCAGAGGTTTGTCAGCAGTCTGAGCGCCCGCAAGGGCGCTTTCTTTTTATGAGCAGGCTGGATCTTGCTCCAAGGCCGTTCGCTCATTGCACCGAAATGCAGAAGCGCCCATATTTGCGCTCTGCATCCGAGCGCCCGCCTGTCCGAGGAGAGGCAATGACCGTCACCGCCAACCCCCTCGCCGATCTCCTTGCCGAAAAAGGCGTTCTGCTGGCCGACGGCGCCATGGCCACAAACCTTTTCACCATGGGCCTTGAGATCGGCGAAGCGCCGGAACTCTGGAACGAGCGGCATCCTGAGCTGGTCGCAAAGCTGCATCAGCATTTGATCGATTCCGGTGCCGACATCATCCTGACCAACAGCTTCGGCGGAACGCGCTACCGCTTGAAGCTGTGCCATGCGCAGGATCGCGTGCACAGCTTGAACAAGAGGGCGGCTGAAATCGCGCGCTCCGTCGCCGACAGGGCCGATCGCACGATCCTCGTCGCCGGCTCTGTCGGGCCGACGGGCGAATTGCTGATGCCGCTTGGCACGCTGGCTTATGAGGACGCCGTTTTAGCCTTTATCGAACAGGTCGAGGGCCTGCAGGCCGGCGGCACCGACCTCATCTGGATCGAGACCATGTCGTCGCCCGACGAAATCCGCGCCGCCGCAGCAGCAGCCGTCAAGGTCGGCCTGCCATATATCTATATGGCTTCATTCCACGCGGACGGCAAAACCACGGCAGGCCTGCATCCGCGGGACATTCACGGCGTCGCGACGGATATAGGCCAAGGACCGCTCGCCGTCGGCGCCAATTGCGGCGCGGGGGTAGCCGATACATTGTCGAGCCTGCTCTTCATGACCGAGGCGGACCCGTCGGCGACGGTCGTCGTCAAGAGCAATTGCGGCATCCCCGAATATCGTGGCGGCGAGCTTCACTACCCGGGTAGCCCAAGCCTGATGGCCGATTACGCCCGCCTCGCACGCGACGCCGGTGCCAAAATCATCGGCGGTTGCTGCGGTACGTCCTGCGCCCACCTGGCCGCCATGCGGCAGGCGCTGGACAGCGACGTGCCCGGCCCTCGCCCCACATTGGAGACGATCATCGAACGGATCGGGCCGCTCCATATCGAGACCACCAAATATGATTGATCGGCATCGGAACGCGAACGCGGCGGCGCGGCTGGCATCACAAACGTCAAAGCCGGCCGCAAGACGATTGCGGCCGGCGTTGCCTTAAACCGATGCTTCCGGGCAAAATCGCACCCGTTATTGTCCGAGCGGGGTATGGTTGACGTCATCCAGGAAGGATACATCCTCGGCTTCGTCCTTGCCGAAGACAAAGAAATCCGCTTCCGAAATCAACGGATGCTTGTAGGGGTTGTCGACGTGCTTCAGCAGCTTCCATTCCGGTAGCCAGCGGGCAACGTCATCGGTGAAGCGCCGGTTCCTGACATGGATGGCGCCATGGCGGTCCGGACCGTCGTGGTTCGAAGCGTAGACGATCACGTAGCGCCTCGACATGGCAAACAGCCGCTCGATATAGGCGCGATACACATCTTCCTCGATAAGATGGAAGATCACATCGAGCGACAAGGTCAGCTCGAACGCTTCGTTGTATCGGCTCATCTCCAGTTGCGGTTCGCCAAGCCAGACGAAGGTGCAGCCGGGGCGGCTTCCGTGGATGCTCCGGCAAAGATCGATCGCCGTGCGTGAGACATCGAAACCGGTGTAGTTTTCGAAATTCAGATAGCGAAGCTGATTGCCGTCGCCGCTGCCAAGCTCCCCGACATGTCCCAACTGCTTTTCGGCAACGAAGGCATTGAGAATGAGAGCCTTGTATTCCGCTGATCTATTGTAGGAACCAGCCCCGGAATTGCCACCGGCCAGATAGCGGTGCTCCCAGTATTTTGCCGAATCGAAGCCCGGTCGATTGTCTGCCGCCGATTGCAAGAAGGAAGGTACGGCAGGCGTAAGATTGACGAGCGGTTCGATCGGCTCGAACCATGTTCCCCACTCATCGGCGTCCGCCAACTTCAGCTCACTACCGTTGCGAAGTGTCCAGGCGCGGACGCGCTCGGCATATTTCGACAGCAGTTCCTTATATACGGGCGTATGACCGCCGCTGCGTGCAACAAGGTGCACTTCGCAGAGGAAATCGGGATGAAGCGCCGTATTGCGCATATCCTCGGTCTCGTGATCGCAGGTGACGAAGATAACCGGATCACGTTCGCGGGCGGCAACCGCCATGATGAATTCCACCAACCCGTCGGCCCGGTCCGCATCGACGAGGTAGATGATCGAGGAAGCGTCTGCAGCGTCCGATCGCAGCAGCGAGATCGGGTACATCGACGACAAGACTTCATCCTGCTTCCGCGAGCTGTCGTAGGCCGAACCCGTGCCGGCGCTCGATTGATCGTAGATCGTCGGGCGCTGCACTTCTATCGGCAGCAGCCACCTTTCCTTTCGCGGCGCGATATAGGCAGGAATGCCTTCGCGATGAAGGTACTGCGCAAGCCACGTATCAGCCATGTTGCGATGGCGAAAATCCGTGAGCTTCATCTTCACCGTGCCGGAGTGGAAAGCACAGGCATTGGTCGCCGCGACATGAACCCGACGACGGCGCATGAAAGCGTGCTCGAAATGAAGGACCGCGCGGCCGCGATCCTTATAGTAACCCCGGCTCGGCTGCAGGATGATCGCCCCGTGGACGCCGAAGACGGCCTGACCGCGCAATTGCGCGAGTTCGCCGACCATGCGAGCGACGAAATCGTCGGGATAGATGATGTCGTCATCGCAGGTGATGTAAACGGCGTCCTCGACCTGCTCCAGCCCCCAGAACTTGCCGGCATCGCCGTAACGGCTGCCGTCGGTGTCGATGAAATGCCGGATCTTCGGATGGTCGGCGATAAAGCGCGGCGCCTGCGTGAAGCCGTTGAGATAGACGTAGAGACAATCGACCTGCGGCAAGAGCGACATGACGGTAGCGCGCAAGGCAATTTCATTTCCCGCGACCGTCGCCATGCCGGCGACGACCTGACGTGTCGGCGGCAGCATCTCAAGGTGACGCGGGTCGAGCAGATCTACCACCCGCACGGGCGCGGCAGCTTCCGCATGGATCGGTTCAAAAAGATAGGTCGGCGTGTCGTTGTAGAATTGTATCTTGCGGTAGCCAAGCGGCCGGAGGACAGCCTCGACCTCCGCCAGGATCGCGCGGGTGCCGGCGCTGACAAGCAGCTTCGGCCGAGAGCGGGCAATGGTTTCCTGGGCGCCTCGAAGCACATCGGCCTCAGCGCCCCCGACATCGATCTTGATGAGATGCACCCGATGATCGCCGACAAGATCGTCGAGCTTCGCCATCTGGATGGAGCCCTGATCGGCCGGCTGGAAAAGCGCGCCTCCGAGATTGGTCGGATCCGTGTTGCCGATCTCCCCGACACCCGGAGCGGCGCCAAGAGCAAACGGGCAAAGCTCCACCAGCCCGTTGATGCTGTTAAGCTCGACATTGGCCTGCAACGCGGCAAAGGCAGCCGGATTCGGCTCGAACGCGACCGTTCTGACACCGAGAACCGAGGAGAAGAAGAGCGTGTGATTGCCGATATAAGCGCCGACATCGATCACCAAGGCATCTTCCGGCAATGAGGAGCCGACATCCTCCAGCATGGCCCGCTCGTAGAAGGCGCGGTCCTGCAGGATAATCCTTTGAATGTGATCGTCCGGATTGGGGAGGTGGAACCGGACCGGATTCCGGTAGCTGTTCACTTCACAGGCGATCATGGCTTGCAGCGTCATCGCAGTTCTTTCCAACATGCAAAGGTTTGGGGGCAAAGGCTTATCGGCAACGCGTCGGTGCGGCGGAGACCATCGTCAGCGGCCGCCGACGACCATCAATCCGCTGCCGCCAATGGCGTCGAGGCTGAATTTCAAGCCCGCGCTGACGCTGGCCCAGCGCTGAGCCGCCAGTGCCTCGGTCGCTCGGTCCTGCGCGAAAAGGCAGAGGCTGAAGCCGGTGGGCGCCAGGTTGCTGGCCAGCGCCGGCAGGGCAAGCAAGGCGCTCTCGGCCGGATAGGACGTATTCTGCAGGTCCACGACGACGAGATCGAATTTGACCTCCTCGCCGATCTGGCGGGTATCGGGAAAGATCGCCGAAACGTCCTCGAAACTCACATTGGCAGTCTCGGTCTCGATGATGGAAATACCCTCCATCAGGCCGCCGGTGATGAAACGCGCTTCGAGATCGCCCACCTGCTCGGGCGTGATGCACAGGCAGTTCAGGCCGGCATCCTGGCCGGATATCAGCGATGCCAGCGCCAATGCGGAACGCGGTGCGCCGATGTGCAGTATATTCGGCCTATCGGTTCGTCCAAACGCCGCGCGGCGAAGCGCCCATACCTGGATCGGCGTGAACGGATCGCGGCCGGCGGCGCACTGGGCGTCGAGCAGGGTCGGATAGCCGGCGACGAGGATCTCGCTTGCCGTCGCCTGCCAGGCATCCGCGCTGCCGACGGTAACGGCGGCAGAAACGACGTCGGACGGGCGATTGCCCGTGAAAGCCGGCGCTGCGACCCGCGGTGCCGTCGATTGCGCTGGCCGCGTCAGCGGCAGCGGCGGCTTGCTGAAGGCGTCCTGCGCCGAGCGCTGCTGCGAGGTGGAATTCAGGCCGCGCGATTGCGGGTCGAGATTGTGATGCGAATAGGGATTCGATGCAGTGTAGCAATGGGCATTGACCGGTATGAACTCGTAGCGTCGCGTCTGATCGAGGATAGGCAGCGCGAGGGCGATGTCGCAGGCGGCCATGAACCAATGCCCGTTATTGTCCTGAAAATAGCCCGCGGGAACATTATCCAGCAAGGATGCGCGGAAGCTGAAGAAATGGCTGGTCTTCCACCCTTGCCGGCGCGGCGAGAGATTGGGGTCGAGAGCGCCATTGCCGCCGAGCCCGCCGCCATCGGTGATGAAGTTCGTCCAAACGACGTCCTGACCGCTCGCATAGCTCCGCGACATCCGCTCGAGAATGGTGGGCATGATCAGCTGGTCATCGCCATCGAGGACGGCGATGAACTCGGCCATGCCGGTGCGCGGCCTCAGATGCTCCCAGGCGTTGCGCGATTTTCCGAATTGCACATCGTTGCGGATGAAGGTGTGCCGGCCCGGAAAGAGATCGCCCAGAAGTGCCGCGGCGATAATGCCGGTGTCATCCTTGGAGCAATCGTCGATAAAAAGAACATGCAAGTCGTCAAGCGTCTGCCGCGAAAGACTTGCGAGGGACTGCCGGACATACATTTCGCAATCGCGCGCCGTCATGAAGATCAGCGCCTTTGCCTCGTTTGCAATTTTCGTCATCAATATTTCGAAGCCTCAATCCGACAATGTGCATCCGGAGGATATGAGATCCCCCGCTACCTCGATTAGCGAATGTGGCTGGCTCCAACCTTGCGCGCTGCCGCGCTCAACCCGGCAGCATTTGCGTCACGGCGATGATCGGACCGAGCGGAAACAAGCTGTCGCGCCTTTGCCATTCCGGAATGTCGAGGCTGGAGATGCTTCCGTCCAGAAACAGCGCGTTTGCGCAGCTGAGGTCGTCGCGGAAAAGCGTCGCGAAGTCGTGGAAGCGCACCGGCCCATCGGAAATCGCAAAGACAACTCTGCCATCGGCAGCGACACCGACGCCGTTTCGTATCTTCAAGCTGGTGCTGTCGGCAAGGAATGACGGATGGAGCTTGCCACCGATGACGAGCATCGGGCCGGACTGGGTCGCGTAGAAGGGCTTGATGCCGGAGGCCGCGAAAGCCTTGCTTTCCATCACGCCCGCCCGCCCCGGCAAGAGGTAGAAGATCCCGTTCGGCAGCAGATGGAAATTGCCCCAGCCCTTGTTCGTATTGATCGACTTCCGCTCGCGACCGTTTTCGACGAAGAGACCGACGGGCGATTGATCGTCGAGATACATGCCGCCATTCATGGCAAAGCGCACATAGATGCGATCCTGGCGCAAATCAATCTCCAGTGCCCGGAAGGAACCGTAAGGCTTGCCGCTGCGATCATTCTGGAAAAGCTGGATATCGTCAACGGCCGGATCGTAGGTACACACGATGTAACCATCGCCGAGGTGCTGGACCCTACGGCACGCTTCACCGGCTGACGCAGCGCCGGCGCAGGCAAGAACGGCAAGGATGAGCATCAATCGAATCAAGCGCGCAACTCCATACGCATGACATAGGCGACAGAGCGCTACGCGATTGCGGCGAAAGAAGGAAGACGATCGGGTGATACCGCGGTGGCAGGCCAGACGATCGGGAACTTGATGAAACACATGCGCCGCGGTCTGGCGCGTGCACCCGATCGCCTGAGATTCGTGGCCGGCGACAAACGGTGGAGCCGCCATGGGAAGATTAGTTCGACCTTTGGAAGTAGTTGCTGTGAACGCGCGCCTGCCGCTATGTTGAATGCGTACAGATATGGAAACAGGTCGAACCCGGCGGCATAGGAGGCCGATACGCGTTGCCGCCGATCGCTGACACGCTTTTCCGGTCCGTCGCTTTTCGGCCCATCCAGCGTCGTGCCAAGCGCAGTCCGGCAATCGGCTGCCGTGCATTGTCGGATGAAAGGGAGATTTATGCATGGCGGACCGCATTGCCGTTGACCAGCGGGGCATTCCGGCCCGGATCATCGCCAAAAGAGGCAGGCAGACGGCGAGACGCGCTCGTGGTCACGGACGGCCGGTAACGACCGGAGACCTCGACAATGGCTGACGTCATGCAAAAGCCCGACACCGCGGCGCCCGTGAAGAAAGCCGCCGGCGACAACCGCGTGCCCGGCAGCGCCTCGCCGGACCGCAGCACCCAACGCAAATATGCGGTACGTCTCTGGGTGGTGCGCCATTCACGCTTCTTCGAATGGTTCTACGGTCGCTTCGCCAGCTTCTTCCTCCTTCTCCATCCACTTTGGGCGTTAATCGGCTATCAACGCGCCGAGCGGCCAGTCGCCTTCGTCGAGCGTCATGTGAAAGGGTTCCTGTTCGACTGTCGTATGTGCGGCCAGTGTGCGCTGTCATCGACCGGCATGTCCTGCCCGATGAACTGTCCGAAACAGTTGCGCAACGGGCCCTGTGGCGGCGTGCGCGCCAACGGCAATTGCGAAGTCGAGCCTGATATGCCCTGCGTTTGGGTGCAGGCCTGGAAAGGCGCAAGCAACATGGTCCATGGCGATGCGATAATGAAGGTGCAGGCGCCGGTGAACCAGTCGCTACGCGGGACCTCGTCTTGGCTGCGCGTCACGGCGGAAGCTGCCGCGACGCGTCAAGCGACAAAGAGGAAGGCCTGATCCATGGCGCAGATTGACGAAAATCCATTGGGAGTCGGTCTGCCGCTTGATCCCCTGCCCGGCCATTCCTCGCTCGGGCGGTTGGAGCGCGTGCTGCGTCGCGGCGAATTTGCCGTGACCGCGGAGCTCAATCCGCCCGACAGCGCCAACCCGGAAGATGTCTACGAGCGTGCCGCGATCTTCTCCGGCTGGGTCGACGGCATCAACGCGGTCGATGCTTCCGGCGCCAACTGCCATATGTCCTCCGTCGGCATCTGTGCACTGCTGACCCGCATGGGATATGCGCCGATCATGCAGATCTCCTGCCGCGACAGGAACCGCATCGCCATACAGGGCGACGTGCTCGGCGCGGCCGCCATGGGTGTGTGCAACATCCTGTGCCTTACCGGCGATGGCGTTCAGGTCGGCGATCAGCCGGGGGCCAAGCCAGTTTTCGATCTCGACAGCATGTCGCTGCTCGAGACTGTGCGCACCATGCGCGACGAGGCGAAATTCCTGTCCGGCCGCAAGCTGACCTCGCCGCCGAAGGTCTTTCTCGGCGCGGCCATCAATCCCTTTGCGCCACCCCACGACTTCCGGCCCTATCGGCTGGCGAAGAAGATCGAAGCCGGCGCGCAGTTCGTCCAAAGCCAATATTGCTACGACGTGCCGATGTTTCGGGAATACATGAAGAAGGTACGCGACCTCGGCCTCGCCGAAAAGTGCTTCATTCTTGTCGGCGTCGGCCCTCTGGCATCGGCCAGAACTGCCCGCTGGATGCGCTCAAATGTGCCTGGAGTGCATATTCCCGACGAGATCATCCGGCGGATCGAGGGCGCTGCCGACCAGAAGAAGGAAGGTAAGCAGCTCTGCATCGACATCATCAACGAGGTGAAGGAAATCGAAGGCGTTTCCGGCATTCACGTCATGGCCTACCGCCAGGAAGAATATGTCGCAGAAATAGTGCATGAATCGGGCGTGCTTCGCGGCCGCCAGCCATGGAAACATGAAGCCAGCCGCAGCGACGTGCTTGTCGCCGAGCGTCTGGGCCATATCCGCGAGGGTCAAGAGGAACGCCAGCAAGAAATGGTCGAGGCAGCCGCCCATCACCCGCAGCACAAGGCGGATTGAAATCGAAAGACTTAGGCCGCCCTGCAGCAAGCATGTGCGTTCGAACAGGCCTCGCCTCGGTAAAGGCAAGGGCTGATCAACTGTTGGCCCAATACACGCATCGCCGCTTTGGGCGGGCTACCGCCGACACAAGGAACGGCATCAGACATCACGGTCGACGCAAATAGCGGGTGATCGCCCGCGGCTCATGCAGCCATTTTCCGCCCGATTTCGACGAAGGCCTGACGGATGCTGTCGGCCACGGCCTTCATCGGCCCCGTCATCTGCGATGCCGTCAGAAGGCGAATGTCGAAGGAGGTCAGCTCCGGCAATCCCTCGTTCGGCCCGAGGATCTCCATATCTTCGGTGATATAGGAGCGCGGGAACGGCGCGACGGCAAGATCTGAGACGATCGCGGCGCGCTGCGCCATCGTATGGGCGCTCAGATAGGAAACGCGATAAGCCCGCTTCTGCCGTTCCAATTGCGCCATGGCTTCGGAGCGCCAGATGCATCCCTCCTCCCAAATGGAGATCGGCAACGGGTCGCGGCGATAGGCGGTGCCGCACTTGGCACCGGCCCAAACGAGACGCTCGGTATAGATGACTTCGCCTTCCGTCGGGAAAGGTCGCGTCGCGCAATTGATCAGCGCAAGGTCAAGCCGCTGCTCCTCGATGCGCTTCTTTAGCTGGATGCTCATATCCACGACGACATCGACCATGATGCCGGGATAGCTTTCCGAAAAACCCTTCAGGATAGTCGGCAGCAGGCGCTCGCCGATATCGTCAGGTGCGCCAAGCCGCACCACGCCGCTGAGTTCGGGCATGATGAAGCGCGATACCGCCTCGTTGGAGAGCGCCAGGATGTTGCGGGCATAGGAAAGCAGCATTTCTCCGTGCTGCGTCAGGCTCACCGAGCGGGCGTCGCGCAGGAACAATATGACGCCAAGCTGCTCTTCCAGCTTCTTGATCTGCATAGAAACGGCAGATGGCGTACGGAAGACCGCATCGGCGGCGGTGGAGAAATTGCCGGTCTCGGCGATGGCGACAAAGGTGCGCAGAACTTCATTGTCAAGCAACGGTATGGGCCGGCGGAGCGGAGCGGTCATATCGGAACCTTTCAATTTTTCTGATTTTAAACACCATATCATTTCATTTGTCTGAATGTCAATGAAACACCATGTTAGACGTAGTGAGATTGATACAGGCAGCCGTAAAGGAGCAAAACCATGGCTGACACAGCATTCGGCGAAACCTCTCGCCTTCTAAACCTTTTGCATGTCAGGAGAGTCCAACGGACGGCACAGCACACGCTCGATGAAATCGCGACGCGCTTTCCCGCCCATCTGATCGACGATGTGAATGCGCGCGGTCTTCCGCCGGATCGCACCCTCTCCGCTCTCGAACGAAAGTCCGGCAAAGTGCGATCGTTCAATAATCCTAATGACAACTATAAGATCTATTCGTTTGATTGATGAGAAGGCCGGGTTCATACTGTCCTCAATGGTCGCGACCCTTTGAGTATCCAACGCTGAAAGGAACCAGAAAATGACAGCAATCACTTACAGACACACTGGCAGGGCGCGGGGATCGCTTCCGTCCGGTGGTAGCTTGACGTCCTTCTTCTCTCATGTTGCTCATCGCTGGCAGCAATGGCGCTCGCTGCGCGAGCTCGAGTCTCTGTCCGACGACGTACGCAAGGATCTGGGCTGGCCGGCCGCGGATGAAACCAAGAATCCGAAGGCCATTCGATGATCGAACAGGACCGTAAATATCTGAGGCGGCGCTCAACTCCCACGGGTGTCGCCTTTTGAACATTTGCGCATCTTTGCGCGCATTCCGGATTAATCTTGAGAATTAGCCACATATATATTTAGCTTTTCAGGCAAATTGCTTGCCTTTCTCCAGCCTCCCTTCCCCAGCGCCGTATTTTCCTTAGTAAACGCAAATATTCCTTTGCGGCCGCGATTATCTATGCCAATGTCGCTAACAGACCATCCAGCCGCCGTATTTGACGCAAGGAATACAGAATGGTCCTGGAGCATGGATTTTCACGATATGAGCAAGACTCCGATTAAGACGCGTTCCCTGGTTTTCTTCCTCGTTCCACACTTCACCATGCTGCCGTTTTCCGCTGCAGTGGAGACGCTGCGAATAGCCAACCGCATGCTGGGCTACCCCGCCTATACATGGCGGCTTGCCTCGACGGACGGCCAGAAGGTCTATTCTTCCAGCGGCATCGGGCTGGAGGTCAACTCGGCACTCGCCGACGAGCGGCGCTATCTTGGTGGGGAAAACCGGCCAAACATGGTGCTCGTCTGTTCCGGCATCTATGTCGAGGAGTTTAACAACAAATCGGTCAATGCGTGGCTGCGCGAAACCTACAATCGCGGCGTCGCCGTCGGCAGCCTCTGTACGGGCGCACATGTGCTTGCACAGGCAGGTCTGTTGAACGGCAAGCGCTGTGCGATCCACTGGGAAAACCTGCCAGGCTTCTCCGAGACCTTTCCGCAGGCCGAGGTCTATGCCGATCTCTATGAGGTCGACAGCAATCTCTATACCTGCGCAGGCGGTACGGCCTCGCTCGACATGATGCTGAACCTGATCGGCCAGGATTTCGGCGAGAACCTCGTCAATCGCGTCTGCGAGCAGCAGCTGACCGACCGCGTCCGCAGCCCGCACGACCGCCAGCGCCTGCCGCTGCGCGCCCGCCTGGGCGTCCAGAACGCCAAGGTGCTGTCGATCATCGAATTGATGGAAAGCAACCTCGCCGAACCGCTGTCGCTGCTGGAGATCGCCGATGACGCCGGCCTCTCGCGCCGGCAGATCGAACGGCTCTTCCGCCAGGAAATGGGGCGCTCGCCGGCGCGCTACTATCTCGAAATCCGGCTGGATCGCGCGCGGCACCTGCTCGTGCAATCCTCCATGCCGGTCGTGGAAGTGGCCGTTGCCTGCGGCTTCGTATCCGCCTCGCACTTTTCCAAGTGTTATCGCGAACTCTACAACCGCTCGCCGCAGCAGGAGCGCGCCGAGCGCAAGCTGACCATGTCGACTAACCGCACCGGCATCGTCGTCTGAGCAGATCTCAGACCGGAGCAGCCAATAATACGGGCGGCCTATTCGGCCGCCTGTTCGGACATTTTGAAATCGGAATAGACCTGGTTACGGCCGTTGTGCTTGGCCATGTAGAGAAACTGATCGGCAGCATTGAGATAATTATCGAAGGATTCGTAACCGGCGATCTCGGCGACGCCGATGGAAACGGTAACCGACAGCTCCTCGTCGTCGGCATGCACCTTTAGACTGGCCAGGCTGAGACGAACCTCGTCGCACAACGCCGTGGCTGCCCGCGAGTTCATCTCCGTGAAGAGAATGGCGAACTCTTCTCCACCGAGGCGGGATAGCAAGTTTTCGCTTCCTTCGAAGAGAGACTGAAGTCGGCCGGCAACCGCCTTCAACACCTGGTCGCCGATTTCGTGGCCGTAGGTGTCGTTCAAATTCTTGAAATGATCGATATCGAGGATGGCGACCGAACTGGGCCGCTGAGAGCGCAAGCATTCGTTCACGAGCTTCGGGCCGTGATCGTAGAAATAGCGCCGGTTATAGAGACCCGTCAGATAGTCGCTCGCCGCCGCCGCGCGCAGTTGCTTCAACTGGGTCAGCGTCTCGACATTCAGCGCGATGCGACATTGCAACTCTTCCGGGACGAAGGGGCGGTAGATGAAATCGCTAGCGCCAGCTTTCAGGAAGGTCGCGGACAGCAGACGATCGTTCGACGACGAAATGCCGATGATGCGCATCCGATCCGATCCATGGCGATGACGGATTCGGCGGGTCAGTTCATGACCGTTCATATCAGGCATGTTGTAGTCGGTAACGACGACTTCGATGTCATCGAATTGATCGATCATCGCCAGCGCCTCGACGCCCGTGCTGGCTTCGGCAACCTTGTACTGTTGGGCGAGCAGCAGATCCGTCAGCATTTTGCGCGCCGACGGCAGGTCGTCCACAACCAGTACGCGCGTCGCGCGATTGGCAATGGCGCGTTGCACAGCCGAAACGAGGTTGTCGAGCGCAAACTCGCTATCCTTAAGCACATAATCGACAACGCGGCGCACCATGATGCGATTACGCGTCGCTACGTCGAAGGACGCGGTGAAAACAATGGTCGGGATATTGTGGGCGACGGCAACATCCAGTGCCTCGCCATGGGCGGCATCCGGCAGGTTAAGATCGATCACCGCCATGGTGAAACCGCGGTCCTCATTCTCCAGCGCCTCGTTCAGCGCCTTCAATGACGAGCAATGGGTGACGGAAAGGCCGAGCTCGGTTTCAAACCGATGCGACAGCACGGCGGAAAACATGCGCGAATCCTCCACCAGAAGTATCTTCTGGCCGCCATTGCGATGGCCTGTGCCGTCGCCGAGGGATCCCACATGCAGTACCATTTCCCTTAAATTCCTCCCATGCCTTCCGGCACATGAATTTTCAGTCAATCGCAGGTCTGCCAAACCGTCTTCAATGTATCCTGAACAGGATTCGTGAAAAAATTGGAACCACTGATTGCATACATTCACATAAAAATGAATCTTCCTCACATTTTATAGGATTTTTATCGCCCGCTTCGCCTTGTTTCAGGCGGGTTCGGTGACTCGACGTGCCGATTGGATCTGCAGCAACGTATCCAGGTTTTGATTCACGCGGCAGTAGAATTCTTCATCGATGAACGGCCGCAGGATGAAGTCATTGCCGCCAGCCTTGAGGAAACGTGCCGAGAGAAGCCGGTTGTTGGATGACGAAACGCCGATGATGCGCAGCTCATGCGAGCCGGTCGTCGCCCTGATGCGGCGCGTCAGGTCGAAGCCATCCATATCGGGCATATTGTAGTCTGTGATCATGAGGCCGATATCCGAATTGGCCTTCAATAGTTCGAGAGCCTTGGAGCCGCTTTCCGCGACGCTGACCCGGAAATTGTAACGCTTCAGCCGGCTGGACAGCAGCGCACGCGCCGTCGCACTGTCATCGACGATGAGGACGTGATGGCGATGGTTGGTGAGAAAGCGGCAGATCGATTCTGCCAGCATATCGACGGCGAATACATTGTCCTTGAGAATGTAGTCCACCACATCCTTGGCGATCAGTTCGTCGCGCGTGCCTTCCAGGAAGGTTCCCGTGAAGGCGATCGTGGGAATGCTGAGATCGAGCAGATAGGTCAGAGCCTCGCCCTTTTCGGCACCGGGCAGATTCATGTTGGAAATCGCCAGCTTGATCGGTTCCGATGACTTGTCATAGGCGAGCTGCAATTCATCGAAATTGCGGCAGATTTCGACATCGATGTCCAGAAGCTCCCTCATCCGGGCACGGATCATCGAATTGAAGAGATTGGAATCTTCCACAAGAAGAATGCGCGACCCAGCAAGCGACGCACCGGAATACTGCATTCCCGAAACACCTAGAAATGACATAGTAAAAAACCCGTTTTGAAAATTGCCCCTCTATAGTTTTTCTAAAACAAAAGCCTTTGAATATTTGTTAAGTCGACTGGTTTCTCGAAAATGAACAAAAAGGGCATCCGAAGCGCGCCCGTTGCCAAGCACGCACGCCGCCGCCGAGCCCGGGGAACCAAGCCGGCATCGGCGGTCCTATGAAATCCTCAGACCGGATGCGAGGAGGCGCCATGCGGGGCTCACAGCGTCTCCCTCGCTGGTCCGCGTCACTCAGCTGCCGTTCTGCCGCGTCGGCGCCCTGTGCTCTTTGCGCCAGGCGCACTTTCCTCGGCCGGGGAAGCGAGGCTTTCGATCAGCTCGTCCTCGGTCTCGGGACCGTCAGCTGAATCCGTCAACCGTTTCCCGGCGACATCCGCCCGCTGACCGCGCGCGCCACCGCGAACGATATGCAATTCCTGATGCGGATAGGGAATGGAGATCCCCTCCTCGCGGAACCGCTTCAGGATCTCGATGCGGAGATTGTTGCGGATTTCCATGCCGTCGGAAAGATCCGAGAGATAGAAGCGCATTTCGAAATCGAGCGACGAAGGGCCGAAGCGCAGAAACTCCACATGCGGCTCCGGGTTTCTCAATATCTTCGGAACGCCGCGCACGAGTTCCAGCAGGATCTCCATCACCTTCCGCGGATCGGAATCGAAGCTGACAGAGACCGGAATTTCCGAACGCGCAAGCCTGTTGCGGTGGGTCCAGTTGCCGACCGAAGCATTGATGAGCTCCGAGTTCGGCACAATGATCGACTGCTTGCGGAAGGTCTCGATCTCGGTGGCGCGCACCGAGATGCGCTTGACGATACCTTCCGACGTGCCCGAAACGATCCAGTCGCCGACCTTGAAGGGCCGCTCGACCAGAAGGATCAGGCCGGACACGAAGTTCGACACGATGTTCTGCAGGCCGAAACCAATACCGACCGAAAGGGCGCTGGCGACGAGCGCCAGGCTCGACAAGTTGATACCAGCGGCGGAAATCGAGATGATCGCTGCAACGGCAATGCCAAGATAGCCGATACCCGTCTTCACCGAATTGCGGACGCCGAGATCCACCTGCCCGCGCGCCATAACATTGCTGTCGAGCCAGCGCTGGAACCAGCGCGTCAGCAAATAGCCGCCGGCAAACAACAGAATGCCGACGAAGATGCCGAGCAGCGAGATCGATATGTTGCCGATCCTGATCTCGGTAAACAGCCGGTAGGCGATGAGTTCAAGATCCTGAACGTGGAAGCCCCAGGATAGCAGGATCAGCGGAATGCCGGTCAGAAGAGCGACGGAGTAGGTCGCAAGCCCAGCGACGAGGCCGCATTGATCGAGCGCCACCTCGCCAAGCTTGAGACGGCTTTCCAGAAAGCGGCCGATGATCGTTTCGGCAAAGACACCCTGTTTGGAGACCACCTTGCCGAGCTGGAAGCCGAGATACATCGTCGCGATGACGGCACTCGTCATGATCATCTGCGTTGCCATGAAGCGGGCAAGGCCGACATAGCCGATGAACGAGGTGAAAATCACCAATATGCCGAGAACGCGAAGGATGATCGCCATGCCATGAGGCCAGCGGCGCCCCGGCGCATTGGGATCGCCGTTCTTGGCGAGCATCGGCGAACCGAACGAAGCCGCAATCAAGATCACGCCGATCAGCAAGGCGGCAAAGAAGCTCTTCACCACGGTGACCACGACGGGGGATCCCATCGACTCGCTGATGCGGTCGAAAACATAATCCAACCCGTTGACCACAGCCATCGCCCGCAGACACCAGGTCAGCGAGTACGCCCCCTTGTTCGACAATTTGACGAGGCGCCAATGCGGCCGGAAAGGCGCAAAGACGGCATTGCTCAGGCGCCCGACGAAATAGACGAGGCCGATGAAGCCAAAGACTGCTGCCAATATTGGCGCGATATCCGGCCGCAACACATTGAAATTCGAAAGGAAGAAAAACGACGTAATGAGAAACGCCGCCAGCGAGATGGTGCGGATCAAGGTGGACCAGAAGGCAACGGAGAGCCGGCTGATATAGGCCGGGTTCTCGATGGCTTCGTCCTGGACGTAGTAGCGGCGAAACAAGCGGTAGCCGCCGGAAAGGAAGAGCAGGGCCGCGCCGGCCGACAGGAGGACAGCGGCCAAAAGCGAGCCAAGCTTGGCCTTCAGAACGAATCCGATCCAACTGGTTACCGCATCGCTGAAGCTGAGGCTCTCGGCAACAAGCGCCGACCCGGCATCCTGAAACGTATTGCCGGAAATTTCGGTGTGCTTCAGCAACGTCTCGGTGAACAGCTTTCGACGTTTATCCACCAACTGCATCGAGACTCGATTGGCCTCTGTGGTCAGATTATCGGCATCAAGCATCAGGGCGCTGATCTGTGCACGCTCGGCATTGAGGCGGTCGCGTTCCTGCGCGACGATGGCCGCTTCCGGCGGCTGGCCCTCCTTGGGCACCGGGCCGAGCTGTGTCAGGCGTGCATCGATCTCGGCATTACGGGGCTTCAACCGCGCCGATATAGCCGTGACGGAACGATTGAGTTCGTCCGCACGTCCGGAAAGCGCCACCAGCGTCTCATCATCGCCGCCCGGCTGCTTTGCGCTGTCGTGTAGGGACGCGTATTCCTTCTTTGCCTTGTTCAGGTCGGCCATGGCAGCATCGATCAGCCCGTTGGCGACCGGCTGAGACTGTTGGTCCGCCTGTTCCGCCGGCTGTGCCTGTGCCGGCTGCTGATCCTGCGCGAATGCATCCGCACCCACCAGCGGAACGGCGGTCGTGGCAACGCTCAGCCCCAACAGCAAAATGGACAGAAGAGGGAAACGGAATTTCAACAGGCGCAAGCAAAGCTCCTCGTCGCAGATTTAGGTCTTGGGCAACGGATGACCAGAATCGCCACAGAAAATGAGAACCGAGTCGTCCTATATTGTGACAGCGAATTTCATAGTCCCTACGCGTACGGCTTGTAAGACAAAGAAAGGCGACACAAAGGCATTTTCGCCTTTATTAACCCCGGAAACCCCCGCGAAACCGCATATCGTCCATTCCTTTCCGCCAAACTGTGCATCAACCACATCTTCGCCTGGCGGAAATAGGCCGAGGAAGGTTCCTGACAATGGGGGATCTCGCTGCCTACCCTTCAACTATATCGGGATAAAGGCGACCTCGCCGACCGATCCGGTGACGACGCCGATCGGGCACATCTGCTCCTGCTGCGCAGATGCCAGCGGACGCTCAATTTGGAGAAGGTGAAATACACTCGATCCTTTCCCCTTGATGTTCGAGAGGAGGCTACACCGCCTTGCATTGCGGATGGAAGCGCTCCGCCATGCTTTCGGCCGCCGCATAGGCTTGCGTGACGATTTCCGGCACCAGGTCGATATCGGGAAGACTGCCGAGCCCCAGGGGACCGATGGCAAAGAGCGCTCCCGTCGTATGACCGTTCACTTCGAGCGCTCCCGTCGCCTCGACGGCAAGGCCGAGGCCCAGCTCATCCGGCACCGCGAGACCGGCATCGATCAGGCTGCGCAACAACGGTGCATTGAGATTGGGCGCCTGGCATCGACAGTCGATCACGTCGTCAGCGTAAAGCTGCTCTATGTCCTGCCGTCCGGCCGGCCTCAGCACCAGCCCGGTCGGCGTCCGCCGGATGAGATGGCCGCGCCGCAGCAAGGTATTGCCTTCGGCCAACTCCTGCATCAGGCGGACATGGAGCGCCTCGGGCAACCGATTGCGATGGCTGTCATAGAGCGCCCTCAGGTGACGATTGAACTGCTGCTTCTGACTGGCCGGCAAGGAGCGCCACAGGGAGCGAGCATGCCTGCGAAAGCCATTCATGATCGATTGCCAGTTCTGGCCATCGGCCTCTGCGGCTTGGCAGGCGCTTCGAATAAAACGGACGATCCCGCTGAGCTGATCGGGCATTTCGTCAGCCGGGAAGACGGGGTCGGCATTGTTGCGCGTATGGCTTTGCGGCAGGAAACCGCGCCTCGAGACAATCGTGATCTGGCCCATATAGCCATTGTCGCGCATCTGCAGCAGCCGGTCGACGACGCGCAGGCCGCTGCCGAGCAGGATCGTGTGTGGGCGCGAAACCAGCCGGCGTGCGCGCACCGTCGTCGGAATGCTCGCCAGATCGCTGGCCGGCTCATCCTGATCGGTCACACCATAGCCGGTCGCAAGCACCACCATGTCGAAGGGCGCATTGGCCGCGCCGTCACTCTCCACCATAAAGCGTTCGCCGCGAATGCGCCGGAGCCCGAAGACCATCTGGCTGCTGACCTGCACTGTGACGTCCCGTCGGGAAGCGAAGGCCTCCGAGAAGCGCTGGTAGACGTAGTCGCTGAAAATGCTCTTCGGGACGAAGATCTGCAGAAAGCCGGGTATCGCCGCCGGAACAGCGCTGCGAAAGGGCGCATTGCCGGAAAGCCATTGATTGAAATCATCGGGATCGCCGGCGGAGACGGAAAGATCGCGAACGCGGCTGTTCAGAATCTCGCTGCTACGTCCAGAGGCCAGCGCCTGGCCGCCACTGACAGTAGAGTTAGGGTCGAAAAGCTGCAGATAGAAGGGAAAGCGTACCGTCTTCATCAAGGCGATCGCCATCATCATGCCGGAAAAGCCGCGGCCGATTACGGCGATGCGAGGCATCGCATAGGCCCGGCTCGCCGTATTTGCCTTGGCGGAAAAAAATCCCTGAACCGTCATATCAACTCCTGGAGCGAGAGCTGGTCGATCATGCTTTCCCTGGGCTTGCCCAATTTACGGCCTGCAAAACACAGAATTCAGACATCCGGCCGCTGACAGGCAAGGAACTGCGGCACACAGAACGCACAAAACCGCATCGGTTCTCAAAATTCGGCGCATCCGCTTCAGCCAGGGTTTCTATCCCACCCTGAAAGCGATGCGACACGCAGGTCCAACTCCGATCCGAAACCAGATGCCTGCAATCGGCTGCACAGATGACCATAAATCGGAGCATCAGGAGGCAGCGGAATTATTGCTATTGTCTACTTATTTAGTCGTATATGAAAGCGCGAAAATGCGCCGCTAGCAAGTGCTTTCTTGTCAGCCTTGTAATCTGCGCCGGTCAAACAGATGCCGTCATCGCACAAAAGACACCCTGCGACTGCATGCCCCTTGCGGTCGATGGCCTATTCTGCCGGCAAAGGCAGAGAACAGCTGATAGCCCTCGCGCCAGCGTCCAAAGCCGCTTTCGATGTTGATATGGCCCGCATGTCCGAGATCGTGCAGCTCGCTGCCCCAACAGGCTGCGTAACGCCGAAGCCTGGCAAAATCCATGTAGCGGTCGTCGCGACTGCCGACGACGAGGCTCCTGAATGGCAGCGGATTGGCCGGCATTGCGCCAAAATCGATAACGCCCGGATGCAACCGCTCCGTCCTCTCGAGATCGCAGGGCGCGACAAGGAAGGCACCCTTCACATGCCTTGCCGCGGGCCGATCGGCGAGATGAGCCGCAAGCAGGCATCCGAGACTATGCGCGACCAGCCAGGCGTCCCCCACCCGTTCCAGCTCGCTTTCGAGCGCCTGCAGCCACTCTCCCAGCACCGGTCTCGACCAGGAGGACTGCCGCACGATGGTCGCGGACGCATCGTCGCGCGCCCAATGGCGCTGCCAGTGGCCCTCTGCAGAGCCGTTCAAACCGGGAAGGATCAAGGTCGCGCCCATGGCAATCTCCTGGCTGCAACCGACCGCGCTGCCCGGCGGTGCGCTTACAATTTCTCCATTTGACGCCTATTATGCCGAACGGCGCCGGGCGAATAAGCAAAGAAAATCCATTGTATACTACATCTATAGAAATTAAGATCTTATTGACTTGCCGCGCCTGAAGAACCGACCTGGCATCAGCCGATGGAGTGATGAATGGGGACTGTTTCGCAGTTGCACGAACGCCTCAGACCGCCAGCGCATTCTATTCAAAGCGAAGAGGAAGCGCTCGATATCGCAAGGTCGCTCGCCGCCGGTTTCGCGCTGCAGGCAAGCGATCGCGATATCAATCGCGTGCTGCCCTATGACGAAATCGAAGCCCTCTCCCAATCCGGCCTGCTTGGAATTTCCGTGCCCTCGGAACATGGCGGCATCGACATTTCCAATTCCGTCCTGACCGAGGTCGTCGCCATCCTCGCGGAAGCCGACCCTTCCATCGCACAGATTCCGCAGACGCATTTTCATGTGCTGGAAGCCGTGCGGATCGGCGGCAGCGAGGAGCAGAAGGCCTCCCTCTTTGCCAGAGCCATCATCGGCGACCGCTTCGGTGGCGTCTTTACGAAAATCGGCGTCGGCACAGCCGGTCAAGACGCTCTGCAGGTGACTTTGGATGGGCTAGGCCATCGCCTCAACGGCAGAAGCTTCGATTCCCCTAGCGTGCTGTTTTCCGACTGGATCGCCATATTCGCCGCCACCGACGATAACGGAGCTTTTGTCGCGGTCATTCCTAGAAACACAGAGGGCATCCAGATCATCGACGACTGGGATGGCTTTGGCCAACGCACCTCCGGAAACGGTACGGCCATCCTGCATAACGTCTATCTCAATGCCGATGCGGTGCTCTCGCGGGGTGAAAAGCTGGGGCAACCCACCATCGTCGACGCCGTGGGCCAACTCACCCATGCCGGCATCAATCTCGGCATCGCCCGATCGGCCCTAATGGCGACCATCGACTTTGTCCGCGCAAATCCCCATCCATGGCCCGATGGCGATGGCAAGCGTGCCGCAGACGATCCATTGGTCGTCACCAGAATAGGCGAGATCGCCGTCCGTATCGAAGCGGCCACTGCAATGGTGGAACGCGCCGGCAGCAAGATCGATGCAGCCCAGATCAATCTCACCGAAGATCATGTGATCGATGCGGCACTGTCGGTCGCAGCGGCACAGACCATGACGGCCGAGATCGCCATGGAAACGGCCAATACGCTGTTTGATCTCGCCGGCACCTCGGCGGCACGCATTGGCCTCAATCTGGACCGCCACTGGCGTAACGCCCGCATTCATACGCTGCACGGCCCGGCTCGACAGAAATACAATATCGTCGGCAACTATCATCTCAATGGCATCAAGCCGTCGAGGCGTTGATCGCTCTGTTCTTGAGACGAAGTGTCGGAGGCGTCACGTCAGCCGATATGCGACGCGCGATAATCTTCCCGTTCCTGGATCTCGATCTCCGAGCCTCCGGCGACGAATTGCTCCAGCGTCATGTTGTCGAGAATTTCGGCAATGGCGTCGCGGACCTCCGTCATGGAGCGCCGCACCTGACAGCGCTCCGGATCGGAACAGTCATCGCAGGCCTCATAGGCCGTGCGGCTGGCGCAGCGGATCGGCGCAAGCGGACCGTCCAGCGTGCGGATGACATGGCCGATGCGGATATCCGCCGCCGGGCGAGACAGGGAATAGCCACCGCCCGGTCCCTTCTTGGAGCGAAGCACACCGGCATTGCGCAGTTCGAGCAGGATGGTATCGAGGAACTTTTTCGGAATGTTGTTGCGCTGGGCAATATCATTGATGAACGCTGTTTCGCCCGGCGCCAGACGCGCCAGATCCACCAGCGCCTTCAATCCGTATTTCCCTTTTTTCGTAAGCATCGCTGTCCGCTTCACTGCAAAGTCGATTGTCGGAAACCCGGTTTGCTTCGAGAGAGACTCAACCGGCCTGTCTTGTCATCATGGTTTGCGGAAGTAACCCCGCCACCCCGGACGAACAAGATAGTAACTCACAAATTGTATAGTTTATATGAGTAAATTTAGGCAGATGTATCGCTCAAGCAACGATTTTGCGGTTTTTCTTGGATTTAAGCGGCGCTACTGGCCAATTGTGCCTTGCGACGCTCGTTCACACATTCAGCAATAGCCCCTGCCGTCTGCTCGGCGACGAGAACCGCATGCTCGACCACCTCAGGCAGCCCCATCAGTTCGCCGAAGGTCCCACGCGCCAGCGGCCCGGAAATGAATAGCGATGGCACGACCGTTCCGTTCTCATTGAGCGCTCGCGATTGGATATCGCAGGCAAGCCCGAGCCGCATGGGATCCATGGCAAGGAACCCTGTCTTTGCCAGTGCCTCGATCCAGTCCTGCGATTGCAGAATGCCGCGATGGCCGGGACCTGTGGTAACGACGACGGCGTCGAATTGCCTGTCGATGCTCCGGTCGGACCGACTGAGCCTCAGCCTGCAATCGATAACGCCATCCGTCACCTCAACCGAGGCAACCGAGGCCGCGAGCACTTCGAGCCTGCCGGCATCGATTGCCCGTTCGCTGACCGCCTCGACCTGCGGCGCGACGCGGAAGCGATGCACATCCCAGAAAGGCCGCAGATGGCGAACGACACGGCGACGCTCCTCAAGCGGCAGGGCCAGCCACAAATGCCGCCCTTGCGCCCGCACCTGATCGACGACAGCGTGCCAGCTGCGCCCCGCGCCTTCCGCCTCCCGAATAACAGCGCGTACACGCCGCAACAGCGAGACCGCTGTCTTCGACGGGCTGTCGACGAAATCGCCGAACAACTCCTGCTTGACGCGCGCATGGCCGCGCGAGCGCAAGCCACGCCGGGATATGGCAGTGATCGGCCCCTGGTGCCCCCGCAACTCGAGGGAAGCTATGACGTCAGCCGAGGTCAGGCCATTGCCGACCACTAGCAGGCGATCATCGGCGCGGATGGCCGTCAGCGCATCCGATTTAGTGGGATCCGGAACGAAGCGCGGATGGCCGGCAAGGGTATCCCGCAGCAATTGCGGCGGCAGCGGCGACGGATGGCTGGTGGCGATGATGAGAATATCCGCATCCACGCTCTGCCCTGCCTCTCCCGTAACCGTCCAATAGCGATCCGTCCGCGAGATACGCTCGACGTTCTGCCGGACATGGGTCACGCGACCGTCGCCGACGAACGGACCTATCATGCTGTTGATGTAATTGCCGAAAGCGGCACGGCGCGGAAACAGACTGCCATTGGCGGCAACCGCCGTCTCATCCTCCTCAAGCGCCTGGTGTTCCTGCAGCCAGCGTTGAAAATGCTCGATGTCATCGGGCAGCAAGCTCATCTTGGCTGCCGGTACATTGATCCGATGAGCAGGATCCGACGTATCATAGGCAAGCCCTGCGCCCAGACGCTCGCGTGGCTCGAATATGAAAAGCTGGCCAGGCCGCAATGACTGTCGCTGCAGCAGATGGAAGGCAACAGCCGTTCCGGATACCCCGCCGCCAATAATGGCGATAACGGGCAGATCATGCGCCCGCTGGTCAGAGCCAATGGTCAATAGCCAACTCCTTCCGGACTGATCGGCGTGAAGAGCTTATCGCCCGCCGAGCAATCGCAATTGCCGTATCCGATAAGGATATACTCTATAAATTTTATTGACAATAACATCCGGCGGCGAAACTGATTGTGTCCCGGCACGTGGTGTAGGTGACGGAAGATAGCAAAGCCGAGCGCCCGCGCGCTTTTCATAGCGCTGTAGCGGGTGATCGGCTTTGCGGGCGGCCATCAGTGTTTTCCGCTAGGGTCGGGTTGTTCAAGACACAACCTGACGGAAAGATCACTGATGACCGATGACATGATGAACGTGCGTTCGCTTGTTGAGAAGAGTGCGGACGCAGATTTGTTGCGTGAGATGATCGGCTTTGCGGCCGAACGGCTGATGGAGCTGGAGGTCAGCTCGGCTACGGGTGCAGGGTTCGGGGAGAAGAACCCGCTGCGGCTTGCACAGCGCAACGGCTACC
>NZ_FMAH01000006.1 GCF_900094545.1 Martinezella miluonensis | reverse complement strand
AGGGGCGCCAAATACAAAGGAGAAAGGTTTAATTCCATCACGCTGCTTATTGTTGGGCGTGGCGGCCGGTCAGGGCAACCCTCGTTGTGATTCTGCGAGCCTGAAACGGCAACACGCGCCATGTGAGACAGAGGAAGGCCCGAGACGAACCACGGTCCTGCGGTATTCAACCCGCGCATCAGAGTCTGATCAACCGTCGTCTCAATGCCGCCGCGTCCTGCAATAGGCAGCATATTTGTCCCTCGTCGACGCTGAAAAAGGCGACAAGAAAAACCTATGCCCAAACTCTTGAAAACGGACATGAGAATCAAAAACCTCCGGCCAAAGCCAGAGGTTTGTCAGCAATCTGGGCCCCGCCGATCGGCAGGGCCTTTTGTATTTGGTCTGTGCCTCAATCCGCCTTAGAGGACGCCATCCCAGGCGGCGAGCGCCATCACGACGCCGGGCAGATCGGCCATGCGGCTGATCACGGTCTCAGCGCCGGCATCGGTCAGCCGGTCGGCGTGGGAAGGATAGGTATGCGATGCGCCGGTGAAGCCGATGACGCGCATGCCGGCGGCGCGTGCCGCCTGGACGCCGTGAATCGAATCCTCGACGACAATCGTATTGGCTGGGCTGACGTTCATCTGCTTGGCGCCGTGCAGGAAGATGTCCGGCTTGGGCTTCACCCGGTCGGCGCCGAGATCCTTGGCCGAGTAGATGTGCGGCGCAAAGAGCTTGATGTAGCCGACCTTCGTCAGCATCATGTCGAGGCGGGCGGAGCTGGAGTTCGAGCAGATGCAGCGCGGCATCGGCAGTCGCGACAGCGCAAGCGGTACGCCAGGGATCGCCTGAACGTCCTTGGCGAGCTTCAGGTCGAGCAGCGCCTCCGATTTGTCGAGCAGCGAAGCCGAGAGCGGGATGCTTGCCTCACGCTCGACTTCGAACAGGATGTTGCGCCAGGTCATGCCGGCGAAGCGCTCGCCCATTTCCTCGGTGCTGATCGGGTAGCCCGCATCGGTCAGCAGTTTTGACTCGACCTCTGCTGCGATGATTTCCGAATCGACCAGAACGCCGTCGCAGTCGAAGATGATGAGGTCGAAGCCATTGCTCATGAAAATTGCTGCCCTTGATGTGGCTGGGTTCGGCACGCTCCAGGAAAACCTTTGGTATTTCGGGACATGCTCTGAAAAACGACCGTCGGCCTTTACACGATACGTCGACAAAGCTCAACCAATTGGCGGGCATGGCTGGACTGCAATTAGCGAAAAGGTCGAAATGTCCGAAAGACGTCGCGATGCACGCGTCGCCTCCCTCGATCTTGAGGGGGGCATGCGCGGTTGCTGAAATGCGGGCTGCAAGCGAAGATTTCGCGTTGACGTACCAGGCAGAATCCGTAAGAAATTTTTGTAAAAACAATAAGATAAAGTGGATCAGGGCTTCTGTAAGGAGCGAGCCGCTTTAGGGCTTTTCGCTGAGCTCAGGCTCTGGCTTGCCATCCCCTATCTCGATCGGAAACAGCGCCAGAAAACGGCGCTCGCCCTCGGGCGTAAAGAAGATCGAGCGGCTGTTTTCGGTTCGGCGCGCCCAACCCTTGTCGAAGAAGTTCGAAAGCAGCGCCTTGCCGAGGCTGCCGGCCAGATGCGCGCGCCGCTCGCTCCAGTCCAGGCAGGACCGACAAAGCGGGCGGCGGCTCGACCGCAGACCGGAGACATCGATGCCGATCGATCCGAGATGCTTTTCGCCCTGGGCCGTCAGGTTCAGGCCTTCTCCCATGACCGAAATAGCGCCGGCCTCTACCAGGCTGTCGAGCATGCGGACGCCGTAGTCGCCAGCCAGATGGTCGTAGCAGATGCGCGCCTTGCGCAGGGCCGGTTCCTTCGGGCCGGGGCGATGGCGCAGATGCCCACGGCTTGCCGCAAAGCCCATGATACCCTCAAGCAGCTTGCCGACGCGGTCGTCGGCCAGCGTGAAATAACGATGGCGACCCTGCTTGCGCTGCGCCAGCAGGCCGCCCGCTTCGAGCTTGGCGAGATGAGCGCTTGCGGTCTGCAGCGTTACGCCAGCCGCCGCCGCCAGCTCCGTCGCCGTGAGCGCGCGGCCGCCCATCAGCGCCGTCAGTATGTTCGCCCGCGCCGGATCGCCGATCAGCGAGCCGATTTGCGCTATGTCAGGACCTTCCTTCATACTTCGATCGTAACCGAAGCATCTCCGCTCTGCAACGTGCGAAAACATTCTCATCAGCAAAGGAGAAAGCCAATGATCACCTGTTTCATCCGCTATCAGATCGACCCGTTCAAGCAGCAGGCATTTGCCGAATACGGCAAGGCCTGGGGCGAGATCATCCCGCGCAACGGTGCCGATCTCATCGGCTACTTCGCTCCGCACGAGGGCTCTCAAACGACAGCTTACGGCATCTACAACATCGAGAGCCTGGCCGCCTACGAGGCCTATCGAAAGAGCCTCGCCGCCGACCCGCTGGCGCAGGCCAACCACGATTTTTCCCGGCGAGAGCGTTTCATCTTGCAGGAGGATCGTATTTTCCTGAAAAACATATCCCTACCACATGCTCCGAGGGTATCGCCGTGATCGCAGTGATTTTCGAAGTCGTCCCGCATCCCGATGAACGTCAGCATTATCTCGACATTGCCGCAAGGCTGCGCTCCGAACTCGAAACGATCGACGGCTTTATCTCGATCGAGCGCTTCGAAAGCCTGAGCCAACCCGGCAAGTTCCTGTCGCTTTCCTTCTGGCGCGACGAGATAGCCGTTCGCGAATGGCGAAACCGCGAGGCCCATCGCGCTGCGCAGACGGCGGGCCGAAAGACGGTGTTTGCCGACTATCGGCTGCGCGTGGCGCAGGTCCTTCGCGACTACGGAATGACGGAGCGGGATGAAGCGCCTGACGACAGTCATGCCGTGCACGACATCCAAGGCAATTCAGCGCAATAGTGCCGTTCAGCAAGCCATGAATTCCCGGGGGCTTCCTCGGGAATTCGGAAAATATCTCGCCGATTTAGCCTTTGGTAACCAAGATAGGTAACCATAACACTCAGTTAAGAGCATCGAGTCAGCGTAACAGCGAGTATCAAATGGCGTCAGTTTTCCCGCTTGCCGACCTCAGGAAATCCCCAGTTCCGGGTTCCTGGATCGACACGATCATCAAGGGCGATTGCGTGGCCGCTCTTGAGGCACTGCCCAATCAATCCGTCGACGTCATCTTCGCCGACCCACCCTACAATCTCCAGCTTGGCGGCACGCTGCATCGTCCCGATCAGTCGCTTGTCGACGCCGTCGATGACGAGTGGGACCAGTTTGCCTCCTTCGAAGCCTATGATGCCTTCACCCGCGCCTGGCTGCTCGCCTGCCGCCGCGTGCTGAAGCCGACGGGCACGATCTGGGTCATCGGTTCCTATCACAA
The DNA here is from genome assembly GCF_900094545.1 of Martinezella miluonensis. GTDB lineage: Bacteria > Pseudomonadota > Alphaproteobacteria > Rhizobiales > Rhizobiaceae > Rhizobium > Rhizobium miluonense. The sequence continues at coordinate 183,345 of NZ_FMAH01000006.1, read as the reverse complement.
CATCTTCCGCGTCGGCGCGACCATGCAGGATCTCAACTTCTGGATCCTCAACGACATCGTCTGGCGCAAGACCAATCCCATGCCGAATTTCAAGGGCCGCCGTTTCCAGAACGCCCATGAGACGATGATCTGGGCGAGCCCGAACGCCAAGGCCAAGGGCTATACCTTCAACTACGACGCCATGAAGGCGGCCAATGACGACGTGCAGATGCGCTCCGACTGGCTGTTTCCGATCTGCAGCGGCAATGAGCGGCTGAAGGGCGACGACGGCAAGAAAGTGCACCCGACGCAGAAGCCGGAAGCGCTGCTTGCCCGCGTCATCATGGCTTCGTCGAAGCCCGGCGACATCATTCTCGATCCCTTCTTCGGCTCTGGCACCACGGGCGCCGTCGCCAAGCGCCTCGGCCGGCATTTCGTCGGCATCGAGCGCGAGCAGGATTATATCGATGCGGCAAGCGCCCGCATCGCTGCCGTCGAGCCGCTCGGTAAGGCGGAGTTGACCGTCATGACCGGCAAGAAGGCCGAGGTTCGCGTGGCTTTCAATGTCCTCATCGAGAGCGGCCTCATCAAGCCTGGCCAGGTGCTGACGGATGCGAAGCGTCGTTATAGCGCCATCGTCCGGGCCGACGGCACGGTCGCCTCCGGCGGCGAAGCCGGTTCCATTCATCGCCTTGGCGCGAAGGTCCAGGGCCTTGATGCATGCAACGGATGGATGTTCTGGCATGTCGATGACGGACGGTCCCTGCGCCCGATCGACGAACTCAGGGCCATCATCCGCAGCGATCTGGCGAAGGTGGGGTAGTCTCAGCCATTAAAGCAGCTCCAGGAAAAGTGCGCTGCGGTTTTCCGTCCGGAATTGCGAGAAAACAAGGAGTTAGCTCAGGCGGGCCCTGCAGTAAACCGCCCCACGGTTTCCGAAGCGCGCCTCTGGCCTGATCGACATATCCGTCTTCTTCCGTCGTGTACCTCCAGTTAGGGAAGAAGGCGAGACGCCCAGGGCTTTACCGACGAAACATACGGTAAGGCCCTGGGCGTCTTTAGTTTAAGCTCTCAGAATTCCTGATAGTCCGTGACGTCGACGCGCACGACGCGGCCGTCCTCGTCGAAGGTGATCGTTTCCTCGCCTTCGCGGATCAGCGGCTCGCCCGTCTTGCTGTTGGTGGCGCGAATCGACCAGACGGCACGGCCGGAAAGCGGCGTCAGCGTCTCAACCAGCGAGTTGGACGCCGTCTGATCGGGATACTTATCGAAATAGCCGCGGAAGGCTTCCATGATCGCCGCGCGGCCGGCAAGGCTGCCGACGCCGTTGGATACATAGGTGGCGTTCTCCGCGAAGAAATTCTCAATTGCTTCGTAGTCGAGACGATTGATCGCGTCGTGGAACAGGTCGATGCGTTCTGCGGGATCGAAAATCATGGTTCAAACCTTTATGCCATAGGCAGCGAGATCGCTGCGCAGCTTCTCGGTGCTGGTAAAGTGGACCGCATGCCAGCCGGCAGCGCGTGCGCCTTCGACATTCGGAAGCGAATCGTCGATGAAGATCGTCGCAGCCGGGTCGAGCCCGAAACTCCTAGCATGGGCATCGTAGATGGCAACATCCGGTTTGATCAGCCCGATATCGCCCGAAACCGTGACGCCGCGCGGCTTGTTGAGGAAGGGATAGCGCACCTGTGCCTCGCGGAAGGTGTCGGAGGCGAAATTGGTCAGCATGGTGACGTCGCGACCCTCGTCGATCAGCTTTTCCATGATGGAGACGCTTTCCTCATAGGCATGCGGAACCATCTCGTGCCAGTGTTTGCGGAAGGCACGAATCTGCTCTTCGCGTTCCGGATGTTCGGCAATCAGCAGGCCCTCTGCCTCTTCCCAGGTGCGGCCGCGATCCTGCTCGATGTTCCAGTCGTGCGTGCACACATTGGCGAAGAACCATTCGCGCTCGGCAGCGTCGGGGATGACGCGGCTGTAGGGAATGTTCGGATCGTAGTGGATGAGGACCTTGCCGATATCGAAAACGATATGCCGTATTTCCGTCGTCATAAGTTAGTTCCTGATTTTCTCTTGCCTAATTTTTCTGGGATGCGTGCTTTTGCGAACGCATCGGGAATAGCCTGAGCGATCGCTTTTTTCATGACTGTCGGCAGCGCTTGCTCTTCAAGATTTGTAACCGGCGCCCACCATCCGTCATGGTTGTCCTTCTGCGAAATCGACTTGGCCCGCCAGATCGACAGCCTCAGTTCGAAATGCGTGAAGACATGCGTCACTGTCCCTGCTGGCTGCCAGTCGGCCGGGAAGGGGGCCGCCTCGATGCCGGTCTCACCATCGATACGGGCCGTCCAGCCGGTCGTCGGCACTTCGGCCATCCCCCCGAGCAGACCGCTTTCGACACGTCGGCGCAGAAAGATTTCGCCCTCGTCGTTGACGGCGACGAAGGCGGCACCCTGTCGCACAGGCTTGTCCTTCTTGGCGGCCTTGACGGGAAAATGTTCGGGATCATGCCCGGCCAGCGCCTGACAGGCGCCGTTGAAAGGACAGAGCGAACAGACCGGGCGCTTCGGCGTACAGATCGTCGCGCCGAGATCCATCATCGCCTGGGCGAAATCGCCCGGCCGGTCTGCGGGCGTCAGCAGGGCGACCTTCTGCTTCATTTCCGGTTTTGCGCCGGGCAAAGGGGTTGAAATCGCGTAAAGCCTGGAGATGACGCGCTCCACATTGCCGTCCATCACGGCTGCCTGCCGGTTGAATGCGATGGCCGCGACTGCGGCAGACGTATAATCACCGATACCTGGGAGCGCCCGCAGGCCTTCCTCGGTATCGGGAAAGCGTCCGCCATGCTCGGCCGCGACCGCTTCCGCGCATTTCTTCAGATTGCGGGCGCGGGCGTAGTAGCCCAGCCCCGCCCACGCCGCCATGACGTCATCGGTTGCCGCCGCCGCCAGATCGTTGACCGTCGGCCAGCGCTCCAGGAATTTCGCGAAATAGGATTTGACCGCCGGTACGGTCGTCTGCTGCAGCATCACCTCCGACAACCAGATACGATAGGGATCCGGCTTGACGCCGCGCGCCGCCATCGCCGGCGAGACGCGCCAGGGCAGGTCGCGGTGATGGCGGTCGTACCAGGCAAGCAGGCGTGCGGCCGAAGGTGATTCTAATATGGTGGTCATGATTTGCCGCATCGAGGGGAAGTGCTCTATACTTGGCCAAGCTGCATCGGGCGATCAAGGTCCCGAATGCGCAAAGCATGCACCGGAACCCGATTGAGATGAGTTATCCCCGAAAAGGCGAGAAACAGATTTCCGAGCTGACCAACGGCATCGTCGATCCCGTGCTGGCGAAGCGCGCCGGCATCAATACGACGTTGCTCGGCTGCTGGGACGAGATCGCCGGCGAGGATTTCGCCGATTGTACGCGGCCGGAAAAGATCGCCTGGGCAAGGCGCGGAGGGCCAGGCGAGGATAGTCGCTATCAGCCCGGCGTGCTGACGATCGCCTGCGAAGGCGCCCGCGCGCTCTTTCTCACCCATGCGCAGGGCGAACTCATTCAGCGCATCAACAGCTTCTTCGGCTTTCACGCCGTCCATCAGATCCGCATCGTGCAGAAGCCGGTCTCGGTCGCTTCAAGGCGGTCCCGCACGCCGCCGCCGCTGAAAGGCGAGGCGGCACGAAAGCTTGAGGGCATGATGGACGGAATAGAGGACGAAAAAATTCGCGCCGCCATCCAGAGATTGGGCACCGCGATGGCTTGGAAGCGGCGCTGAAAGGCCGGGCGAGCCGCTGTTTCGTGAATTGCGGAGGAAATTTAAGTTGTTTGTCTTTGCCAGGTCACAATTCTTTGAAGAAAGTTGGTCAAGCGTGCCTTGTTAGCGGCAACCAGCCGTTATATCGCATGAAACATTCGAAGACCTCTTTTAACGACGGGTGACTCTATGCCGATGTCCGACATGCTCTTGACCAAACGCCACCTGCTGGGCGGTTCTGCCGTTGCAGCCCTTTCTGTGACGTTCGCTGCCTTTGCCGACACCGCATCCGCCGCGTCCGGCGACGACGCCATTCCTCCGTCGGATGGCAATGTCGACATGAACGAGGTGCTGAAGCCCGGCCCGCTGCCGGAAGTCGCATTCGGCAAGGAAGATGCCCCGGTCAGGATCGTCGAATACATGTCGCTGACCTGCCCGCATTGCGCGCATTTCGCCGTCACGACCTTCGATACGATCAAGCAGAAGTATGTCGATACCGGCAAGGTTCGCTTCCTCATCCGCGAATTCCCGTTCGATCCGCGTGCCGCCGCCGCCTTCATGCTGGCCCGTTGCGCGCCGCAGGAACAGTACATGCCGATGGTCGAAATGCTGTTCAAGCAGCAGATCGCCTGGGCTTCGCCCGATGTCGATGGCCGCGCCGCATTGCTGCAAATGTCGAAACTGGCCGGTTTTACTGAGGATAGCTTCACGAAATGCTTGACGAACCAGAAGCTTCTGGATGATGTCAACTCCGTACGTGAACGCGCAGCCAAGGATTTCGGCGTCAACGCAACGCCGACCTTCCTGATCAATGGCAAGCGCTATGCAGGGGACATGTCTATTGGTGCCATGTCGAAGCTTATCGACAGCCTGCTCTGATCCGCGCCTTTTTGAACCACAGGCGGGCGGCCATGGTCGCGCGCCTGTGACGCACCTCTCTACGTACGAGCCCACGGACGCCGCCTCGGCATCCCTAATGGTCACTTTGCGCGCGACCTTCTCCTTCAAAAGGAGAAGGGGGCATACCCTATGAAGTTCAACAGGCTTCGACTCGTCGGTTTCAAATCCTTCGTAGAGCCGGGCGAATTCGTCATCGAGCGCGGCCTGACCGGCGTCGTCGGGCCGAACGGCTGCGGCAAGTCCAACCTGGTCGAAGCGCTGCGCTGGGTGATGGGCGAGAATTCCTACAAGAACATGCGTGCCTCCGGCATGGACGACGTCATCTTCTCCGGATCGGGTAACCGTCCGGCGCGCAATACCGCCGAAGTTGGCCTTTATCTCGACAATAGCGACCGCACCGCGCCTGCAGCCTTCAACGATAGCGACGAAATCCAGGTGACGCGCCGCATCGAGCGCGAGCAAGGCTCTGTCTACCGTATCAACGGCAAGGAAGCGCGCGCCAAGGATGTGCAGCTGCTGTTTGCCGATGCCTCCACCGGCGCCCGCTCGCCGTCGATGGTCGGGCAGGGGCGTATCGGCGAGCTGATCCAGGCAAAGCCGCAGGCACGCCGCCAGCTCCTGGAAGAGGCGGCAGGCATTTCCGGCCTGCATTCGCGCCGCCACGAGGCCGAGTTGCGGCTACGCGCCGCCGAAAGCAATCTCGAGCGGCTCGATGATGTGACGTCGCAGCTCGAAAGCCAGATCGAGAGTCTGAAGCGTCAGGCGCGCCAGGCCAACCGTTTCAAGATGCTCTCGGCGGATATTCGCGCCCGTGAGGCGATGCTGCTGCATATCCGCTGGGTGCAGGCCAAGGAGGCCGAAGCAGAGGCTGATAGCGCGCTCAACCAGGCAACCGTGCTCGTCGCCGAAAGGGCGCAGATCCAGATGGAGGCGGCAAAAGCGCAAGGCATAGCCAGCTTCAAGCTGCCGGAGTTGCGCGATGACGAGGCGAAGGCTGCTGCCGCCTTGCAGCGGCTGCAGTTCGCCCGCAACCAGCTGGAAGAGGACGCCAATCGCATCTTGCGCCGGCGCGACGAGCTGACCCGCCGGCTGGCGCAACTGGCCGAAGACATCCGCCGCGAGGAGCGCCTCGTTGCCGACAACGCTTCCATCCTCGCCAAGTTGGACGCGGAAGAAGCAGATCTTGCCGACATTCTTGCCGATTCCGGCAGGCTTGCCGAGGAGACGCGATTGGCCTTCGAAGAAGCGGCCGCCAAGCTTGCCGACAGCGAGCGGATTTTTACCGCCCTGACCGCAGAACGCGCCGAGGCTGCGGCTGCCCGCAATCAGCTCGAACGCGCCATTCGCGATCTTGCCGACCGTAAGATGAGGCTGGAACGCCAGGCGGACGAAGCGAACCGCGAACTTGCCGCCATCGACGAGAAGATGGCCGATCTGCCTGACCCCAGCGAGAAGCGCGATATGGTCGAGGCGGCGGAAAACGCCGTTGCGGATGCGGAAGGCGAGATCCAGCGCATCGAAGCGGTTCTTGCTAGGGCTCGCGAAACAGAGGCGCTGTCGCGCGGGCCGGTTGAGCAGGCGCGGGCGCGTCTGAATGCGCTCGAAACCGAAGCGCGCACCATTTCCAAGATGTTGGCGGCGGGCGATACGTCGGGCGCCTTTTCGCCTGTTGCCGAGGAGCTGCGCGTCGACCGCGGCTTCGAGACTGCTCTCGGCGCTGCTCTCGGCGACGATCTGGAATCCTCGCTCGATGCCCAGGCTCCGGTCTATTGGTCGGACAACGGCAGCGGTCCGAGCGACCCTGCGCTGCCGGGAGGCGTTGTGCCGTTGATCACCCATGTCGGCGCGCCGGCGGCGTTGACGAGGTGCCTTCGTCAGATCGGCATCGTTTCGGCAGAGGACGCCCTGCGGCTGATGCCGGAGCTGAAGCCGGGACAGCGGCTGGTGACCAGGGATGGCGCCGTGTTCCGCTGGGATGGCCATGTGACCGGTGCTGATGCGCCGAGTGCGGCTGCCTTGCGGCTGGCCCAGAAGAACCGCCTCTCCGAGCTGGAAGCCGAAGCTGAACTCGCTCGCGATGTGCTCATGGAGGCTGAAGAGCGCCTTTCGGCAGCCGCGGATGCGATCAGGGGCGAAGAAGGTCGTCTGGCCACCGCCCGCGATGCCAGCCGGCTCTCTGCCCGGCATCTGGCCGAGGCTCGTGAAGCGCTTGCCGCTGCCGAGCGGGCCTCCGGCGATCTCATCCGCCGCCGCGACGTGATCGCCGAGGCGGTCAGCGGGCTGCAGGAGCAGCTGGAAGATGTGGCGATGCAGGACGAAAATGCCCGCATCGAACTGGAAGATGCGCCGGATCTCGCAGCCGTTGATTTGAAGCTGCGCAATCAGCAGGTGGAAGTCGCGACGGATCGCGGCGCTCTGGCCGAAGCCCGCGCTCGTCATGAGGGCTTGAACCGGGAAAACGAGGCACGACAGCGGCGCGTTCTGGCCATCCGGCAGGAGCGCGACACATGGCGCCAGCGCGCCGTGAGCGCCGAAGAACATATTCAAACGCTGCGCGACCGCGAAGAGGAAGCGCGTGATGAGGCTTCCGAGCTCGATCTTGCGCCGGATGAATTCGACGACAAGCGCCGCGCATTGATGAACGAGCTGCAGAAGGCTGACGAAGCCCGCCGTGCCGCCGCCGACCGTCTTGCCGAAGCCGAGGTCGTTCAACGCGAGGCCGATCGTCATGCCGCAACCGCGCTGTCCGAACTCGCCGAAAGCCGTGAAAAGCGCGGGCGCATCGAGGAGCGGCTGGTGTCTGCGCGGGAGCGCCGGCAGGAAAGCGAGCTGCGCATCCGCCAGGCCCTCAATGTCGAGCCGCATGAGGCCATGCGCCTGACCGGCCTGTCGCCGTCGCAAGGCGTGCCGGACCTGCGTGAGGTTGAGCGCGAGCTGGAACGGCTGAAGATGGAGCGTGAGCGTCTCGGCGCCGTCAACCTGCGCGCCGAGGAAGAGAGCAAGGAGCTGACGGAGCGGCTGCAGGCACTGATCAAGGAGCGCGATGACGTCATCGACGCCATCCGGAAGCTGCGCGGCGCGATCCAGAGTCTCAATCGCGAGGGCCGCGAGCGTCTCATCGTCGCCTTCGACATCGTCAATGCGCAATTCCAGCGGCTGTTCACGCACCTTTTCGGCGGCGGCACGGCCGAACTTCAGCTCATCGAATCCGACGATCCGCTGGAGGCAGGCCTGGAAATCCTCGCCCGCCCGCCAGGCAAGAAGCCGCAGACCATGACGCTGCTTTCGGGCGGCGAACAGGCGCTGACGGCCATGGCGCTGATCTTCGCCGTGTTTCTCACCAATCCAGCGCCGATCTGCGTTCTGGACGAAGTGGACGCGCCGCTCGACGACCACAATGTCGAGCGCTATTGCAATCTGATGGACGAGATGGCTGCTTCGACAGAGACGCGGTTCGTGGTCATCACCCATAATCCCATCACCATGGCGCGTATGGATCGCCTCTTTGGCGTGACCATGGCCGAGCAGGGCGTCTCGCAGCTCGTCTCCGTCGATCTGCAGACGGCCGAGCGCCTGCGCGAGATCGCCTGAGGGCCGTTCCGCCGGGAATGGAAGAAAACTGTTCTAATATAAACAAGAAATTGCCGCTTCGGCTGCCGCACAGCCTGAAAGCGTGATAGTTTCGTTTTCGATCAACAACATGTGGCGCTAATCCGCCCGGAAGGGAAGTATGTCTGGATCTGGTGGCGGTATTTTCGATTTCCTCGGAATACTCGCCGTGCTGCTGCTCGTTGCCGCCAATGGCTTTTTCGTTGCGGCTGAGTTTTCTCTGGTTTCCGTTCGCCGCAGCCGCGTGACGGAGCTGGTTGCCGAAGGGCGGATGAACGCCAAGTCGCTGCAGAAGGCGGTCGACAATCTCGACGCCAATCTGGCGGCTACGCAGCTTGGCATCACGATTTCCTCGCTCGCCCTCGGCTGGGTCGGCGAGCCCGCACTCGCCCATCTCCTGGAACCGCTTCTCGATTTCCTGCCCGGAGCATGGGCCGCGGCCAGCTCTCATGCGATCGCCGTCGCCATCTCCTTCATCATCATCACCGCTCTGCATATCGTGCTCGGCGAACTCGCGCCGAAGAGCCTGGCCTTGCAGCGCAGCGAGGGGACGGCTCTAGGCGTGGTGCGGCCGCTCGGCTTGTTCCTATTCCTGCTGCGCCCAGCGATCACCGTGCTCAATGGTCTCGGCAATCTGGTCCTGCGTCTTTTCGGGCTGCAGCCGGGTGCCGGCGAGGGGTCGCTGCATTCGCCCGCCGAGATCAAGCTCCTGATCGCTGAAAGCCAGGAAGCCGGCCTTCTTGAGCAAGCACAGCAGGATCTGGTCGAACGTGTCTTCAATATCGGCAACCGCGATGTCTCCAACATCATGACGCCGCGGCTGGAGGTCGACTGGATCGATACCGACGATACGCCGGCGGAGATACAGAAGACCATTCGCGAAAGTCGTTTCGAGCAGCTTCTCGTCGCGCGTGGTTCGATCGACGAGCCGATCGGCATGATCCTGAAGAAGGATCTGCTTGATCAGCTTTTGAACGGCGAGCCACTGAACCCGATGGCCGTTATCCGCCAGCCGCTTGTCGTCCACGAGTCCACAGCCGTCTTCAAAGTGCTCGAAAACTTCAAGCGTGCGCCTGTCCGCCTTGCCATGGTCATCGACGAGTATGGCAGCCTGGAAGGCATCGTCACCCAGACGGATCTGCTGGAGGCGATTGCCGGCGATCTGCCCGATATGGAAAACGAGACGCCCGACGTGGTCGAGCGTGCCGACGGCTCGCTGCTGATGGAAGGCATGATGCCGGTTTATGATGCCTTTGCGAGGCTCGGTCTGCGCGAGGGTGAGGAAGACGTCAATTTCCACACGCTTGCTGGCTTCGCCCTTTACCAGCTCGGCCACCTGCCCGAGGTGGGCGAAAGCTTCACCTTCGGCGGTTGGCATTTCGAGATCGTCGATCTCGACGGCATGCGGATCGACAAGATATTGGCGCAGCGAGAAACGCAATCCTAGACGCCGATTCGGACCAATCGATTGAAATATGAGGCCTGTGCACCATATTTATTGTGCAGCGCAACATTTTGCCGTATTTGTCGATTTTCATTTGCGCCTCAATGAATTAAGTTCAACCCGGGAGTTGGACGAGACAATGACGAAGTGGGTTTATACATTCGGCGACGGCAAGGCCGAGGGAGGCGCTGCAGACTATGCGAGGCTCGGCGGCAAGGGCGCGAACCTTGCCGAGATGTGCAGTCTCGGCATGCCGGTCCCTCCAGGATTGACGATCGTCTGCGACGCCTGCACTTCCTATTACAAGAATGGCCGCATCATCCCTGATGAGCTGAAACCGCAGGTCATGCAGGGCCTGAAGCAGATGGAGGCCATTACAGGGCGTAAATTCGGCGATATCGTGCGGCCGCTGCTGGTTTCCGTGCGTTCTGGCGGCCGTGCTTCCATGCCTGGCATGATGGATACGGTCCTCAATCTCGGTCTTAACGATACCACGGTGCAGGCGCTCGGCCACGATGCCGGGGACGCACGCTTCGCCTGGGACAGTTACCGCCGCTTCATCCAGATGTATGCCGATGTGGTCATGGGTCTCGACAACGAGGTTTTCGAGGAAATTCTCGAGGATGAGAAGGCTCGGTTCGGCCATGAGTTCGACACCGACCTGACAGCAGTTGAATGGCAGCATGTTGTCTCGCTCTACAAGTCGGTCATCGTGGAGGAGTTGGGCCAGGCCTTTCCGCAGGAGCCTGAAGTCCAGCTCTGGGGCGCCGTCTCCGCCGTCTTTTCCAGCTGGATGAACGCGCGCGCCGTCACCTATCGCCATTTGCACAATATTCCCGAGGTTTGGGGCACCGCCGTCAATATTCAGGCGATGGTTTTCGGCAATCTCGGCAATTCCTCGGCGACCGGGGTCGCCTTCACCCGCAATCCGTCGACGGGCGAGAAGGAGCTTTACGGCGAATTCCTCGTCAATGCGCAGGGGGAAGATGTCGTCGCCGGTATCCGCACGCCGCAGAGCATCACCGAGGCTGCCCGGATCGCCTCCGGCTATGAACGACCGTCGATGGAAAAGCTGATGCCGGAAGCCTTCGCCGAGTTCCGGAGCATCTGTGCGCAACTGGAAGCGCATTATCGCGACGTTCAGGATCTGGAATTCACCATCGAGCGCGGCAAGCTCTGGATGCTACAGACCCGCGCCGGCAAGCGCACCACCAAGGCCGCCATGAAGATCGCCGTCGATATGGTCGACGAGGGGATGATCACGGAAGACGAAGCCGTCTCCCGCATCGACCCGATGACGCTCGATCAGCTGCTGCATCCGACCATCGATCCGCGCGTCCGCCGCGATGTCATCGGATCCGGCCTTCCCGCTTCGCCCGGTGCTGCTACCGGCGAGATCGTCTTTACCGCCGAAGAGGCGATCGTCGCCGAAGAGGAAGGCCGAAAGGCCATTCTCGTGCGGATCGAAACCAGTCCCGAAGATATTCACGGCATGCATGCGGCCGAGGCGATCCTCACCACCCGCGGCGGCATGACCAGTCACGCGGCCGTCGTCGCCCGTGGCATGGGCATCCCCTGCGTCGTCGGTGCCGGCACCATGCGCATCGATATGCGCAATGAAAGGCTGATCGGCATCGGCGTCACCTTGACGAGGGGTGACATCATCACGATCGACGGCTCCACCGGCCAGGTGCTGAAGGGCGAGGTGCCGATGATCCAGCCGGAGCTTTCCGGTGATTTCGGGCGCATCATGACCTGGGCCGATCGCGCGCGCCGCATGACGGTGCGCACCAATGCGGACACGCCGGCCGATGCGCGGGCCGCGCGCTCCTTCGGTGCCGAAGGCATCGGGCTTTGCCGTACCGAACATATGTTTTTCGAGGGCGACCGCATTCATGTGATGCGCGAGATGATCCTTGCCGAAGATGAGGCAGGACGTCGTGCAGCTCTTGCCAAGCTGATGCCGATGCAGCGGCTCGACTTCACCGGCATGTTCGTCATCATGCACGGCCTGCCGGTGACCATTCGCCTGCTCGACCCGCCGCTGCATGAATTCCTCCCGAAGACAGACGAGGAGATTGCCGAGGTTGCCGGCAGCATGGGCATGGAGCCAGCCATGCTGCGCCAGCGCGTCGATGCCCTGCATGAGTTCAATCCCATGCTTGGCCATCGCGGTTGCCGGCTGGCGATTTCCTACCCCGAGATTGTCGAGATGCAGGCGCGGGCGATCTTCGAGGCGGCGGTTCTGGCGGCACGCGAGACGGGTGCCGCCGTCGTGCCCGAGATCATGGTGCCGTTGGTCGGCCTGCGTTCGGAGCTCGACTACGTCAAGGACCGCATCGACGAGGTGGCCCGTACCGTCATGTCCGAAGCGAAGATGAAGATCGATTATCTCGTCGGCACGATGATCGAGCTGCCGCGCGCGGCATTGCGTGCCCATATCATCGCTGAGGCCGCCGAATTCTTCTCCTTCGGCACCAACGACCTAACGCAGACCACCTTCGGCATATCGCGCGACGATGCCGCTGCCTTCATTCCGACCTATCAGCGCAAGGGCATCATCGAGCACGACCCGTTCATATCTCTCGATTTCGACGGGGTAGGGGAACTGATCCGCATCGCTGCCGAACGCGGCCGCCGCACGCGCAACGACATGAAGCTCGGCATCTGCGGCGAGCATGGCGGCGATCCCGCCTCTATCCATTTCTGCGAGGATATCGGACTGGATTACGTGTCCTGCTCACCCTTCCGCGTGCCGATCGCACGGCTCGCAGCCGCGCAAGCGGCGATCAAGGGACGAGCTTGACATTATTAGGTGGAACGCCGTTTTCGTTTAGCGGCGCCAGTAGCCGCGATGATAGTAATATCCCGGACCGCCGACCACGACTGTCGGCCCCCAGAAGAAATCATTGTTGCTTTCCATAAAGGCGCGCTGATCCGCGCGTCGGCTAAGATCCTGATTCATCAGGCAATTGGCAAAATTCTCCGAGCCGCGCTTGAAGCCGTAGCTGCCGCATCTTGCCTCGTCGGCCGCTCGGATTTCCTCGGCCGTCTGGCACGACGAGAGCACGAAGGCGATGGCGAGGAGGGAGAAGATGGAAGCGGCGATACGCATGACTTGATGTCCTGAATGCAGAGATGCAATCATGAATTATAGCGTCGCGGCTGAGCGCGCGAAAGGCCTATCGTCGTCGCAGGCCGGAACGCCAAGAGCAATTCCAGGAAAGGTGCGCAGCGGTTTTCCGTCCGGAATTGCGTAAAAACAACAAGTGAGAGCGGTTCTCAGATCCGTGAAGAACTGAACTGCCCTAGGCTGCTTCTCTCAGCCTTTCAGGCAGCCGCTGCAGCAGGTTGACGAAGGCATCGGCGAAACGCAGCAGGTGTTCGGTTTCCTCATCCGGCTGCAGCAGGTGGATTTCCGCCCCGTCTTCGTCGAGCGCCGCAAAAAGGGTGCGCATCGTCGCGTCCGGTTCCGGAATCCTGATCACCGCCAGCCTGCGGCAATCGGGGATCAAGCCCGTGGCGGGAAGATCGAACAGGAAGTCGCCGCGCACGGACGAGGCCGCGCGTCGTACGGCTTCGCAGAAAGAGGGCTCGCCACCGGAAAAACCTTCGAGCGAAAGCTCAAGTTCGAGAAGCTCGAGCGGCAGGACCGGGTCTGCTGTATCAGCCGCGGCAATGGCCGCTGCCGGCATCGGCTTGGCGGCGATGTCTTGAGAAAGCATCGGTTCCATCTCATCAAGTCCCTTCAAAGCCTCGATAAAACGCCAAAGAATGGCCTTTTTTGGGAATTTAAGCAAGCGCTCACGTTTTTGCGTTAGCTATTACTGGTTTCAGCTTCGACGAGACATCGCTGACAGACGACATGACATTCGATTTATTTTCACCGCTTCTTGCTTTAAACATGGATCACTTTCCGGGATTCGGTGCATCCGGCTTCCGATCCGACGCGCCGCCGAGCCCTTGATGACTATTCGCTTCGACCGTCCCGTTTCACATGCTGCCCGCGCCGCGCGTTTGATTGCCGCCTTTGCGCTGGTGCTCTGCGGGGTGACGCTGATCGGCCATCGTTTCGGGCCTTTGGAAATGCCCTATTTCGTGCTGCTGATCTTGATCTCGGCAGGTTGCGCCGGCGTTGCCGTGTTTTTGGCAGCGATCGGTCTTGCCCAGCTTTGGCAAAACGCTGCCTTCGGCGGCGTCTCGGCCGTCAAGGCAATCCTTTACGCGGCGTTGCCGCTTGCCATTCTCGGCTTCGGCGTCGAGCGCTATTGGAGCCGCCCGCCGATCTACGAAGTGTCGACCGATCTCAATGACCCGCCGGCATGGCTTGCGGCGCCGGACGCCACGCAGATCTGGCTGCCGCCGCGCCATCTGGTGACCCAGCAGGAGCGCGAGGGGCAATTCGAAGCTTATCCCGCCCTGATCAGCCGCCGCTATGAAGGCGCTGCCGACCGCGTGCTGGAGGCTGTGCGCAAGGTGGCGAGGGACAGCCATATCACCATCGTCAAGGCTGAGGGGGCCGACGTCGCCGATCCCAACGGCGCTGCGAAGCCCAAGCGCCGTACCCGTATTCAGACCACCAGGCCGGCGCAGGACGACACCGCCGTCGGCGACATGCCTGATTTTGTCCCGGTACCGACGCCGCGTCCCTTCCGCGATGGTGTCGCCGATCTGATCCGTCAGAATACCGATGTTGTCTTGCAGGGCGAGATGCGTACCCGCATTCTCGGTCTCCCCTGCGATGTGCTGATCCGTCTTCGCGAGGAGGCCGAAACGACGCTCGTCGATATTCGCGTCGCCTCCCGCTACGGACAGAATGATCTCGGTGTCAGCGCCGACACGGCAGATCGCTTTCTGAAGACGCTCGATGCCGAGCTGCTCGGCATCGCGGGAAGCTGAGACGGCTCAGATGGGGCGGTAGGTTCCCGCCAGTGCCGGAGGACCGTCTGTTTCCACGCGCCCCTTCTCAACGAGATCTTCCAGATGCGCCAGTACCGAAAGTGCGGCTGCGCCATGCAGGCGCGGGTCCGTATCGCGATAGATGGCTTTCACCATATCGGGGATCAGGCGGTCGCCGACCTTGATGCGCTCCAGCACGGCGCGCTCGCGCATGCGGCGATGGGTTCTGAGCCCGCGCATGAAAGACGCAGGCTCCTTCACCGGCCCGCCATGGCCCGGCAGGAACAACCGGTCCTCGCGGGCAAGAAGCCGCTCCAGCGAGGCCATGTAATCCGCCATGGATCCATCCGGCGGCGCGACGATCGATGTGGCCCAGGCCATGACGTGATCGGCGGAGAAGACGATGCCGGTGCCGTCGAGCGCGAAGCAGGCGTGGTTTGCCGTATGGCCCGGTGTCAGCAGCGCCGTCATCTGCCAGCCGTCTCCGGAGACGCTTTGGCCGTCGCCAAGCACGATATCCGGCTGGAACTCCATGTCGGAGCTTTCGGCGAAGGGGTTGACCTCGCCCTGATAGAGAGGCCGTGCGGCGCGGTGCGGCCCTTCGCCGACAGTGAGCGCGCCCGTCGCCTCTTTCAGCCGCTTTGCGAGCGGCGAGTGATCGCGGTGGGTGTGGCTCACGAAGATATGGGTGACCTCGCGCCCCTCCAGAGCTGCCATCAAGCCGGCGAAATGCGCCTCGTTTTCGGGGCCAGGGTCGATGACCGCCACGGACGAACCGCCGACGATGTAGCTGTTGGTGCCGTGGAAGGTGAAGGCGCTTGGGTTGTTGACCGTCATGCGTTCGATGCCGGGCGCAACGGGGACAGCGCGGCCATAGGCGGGCTCGAAGGCAAGGTCGAAGTCAGGCGTGCTCATGATTGCTTGTATTCGATTTCGATAAAGGACATCGGCTCCGAGCCGGCATTGACGACGTTATGCTCGACACCCGCCTCGCGCCGATAGGCGGCACCCTTGGCGATGTCGACACGGCGGCTACCATCAGGCTCTTCCAGCAGAAACTGACAATCCGTCATCGGCACGACGACATAACCAAGGCCATGGACATGATGCCCGGTATCGGCGCCCGGCTCGAAATCCCAGCGCGTGATGCGCACCACGGCGTCATCGAGTAGTATAGTAGGAACGGCCGGCGGGCGGGCGCGAAACTGGCTCATCGGGCCTCCTCGTTGGGATTGCGGTGCGGCAAGACCTATCATAGCCGCCCAAAAAGCACACAGAAATATGCGTCCCCGCATAACTTAGTGATTGTGGCGGCAAGCGACCTTTGCTAATCAGACGCCGGTTTGGCGGAGATTGAAGCCATTTCCTCTGTTGGGGCGTCGCCAAGCGGTAAGGCACCGGTTTTTGGTACCGGCATTCCCAGGTTCGAATCCTGGCGCCCCAGCCATTTCCTCTTTCTCATTGTTTTGAGAAAAAGCACTTTGCAATATCTTTGTTGGCGGTCGACTCGCGTTCTTCAAAGCGCTCGCTGCGCTCCCTTTCTTCGTAGTTCAGGGCCCTGGGGGAACCTGCAAACAAAACAGGCGGCCCCTGTAGGCCGCCCGCTGGTATTGTCTCGTGGTGAAGCTTTGGCCTCAATCTGCCTGTTCAGCCTGTTCAGCCTTTTCCGGCGGCGCCAGAAGCTCGGCGCAATAGGAAGAGCCGCTGATACCAGGCTGGTCGCCAAGGATGTGGACCGAACGGATCTCGTAGCTCTGGTTGGTAACGATATCAGCTTTGCAGCTGAGAGAGCGCTTTCCGGTCTTCTTGCCGTCCTTGGTCTTGATGGTGACGTTCTTGTAGCCGCCGCGCCAGGTGTAGACACGGCTGCCGCCGTCGTCGCGGTCGGAGAGTGGCGGGCCGTAGGCTGCGAAGAAGCGCCCGGCGGACTGGCCTTGCCAGCGATCCTGAACGGGGTTCTTTGCCAGCAGCGGCAGGGCCGCTTTCATTGTCGTCGTTGTGGTGCTGCAACCGGCTAGCGCCAGCAACAGTCCCGCCGCGGTGATCATGCGGATATTCATCGTGTCGTCCTTGAGCTTCTGTCTCGCATCGGTCGCAGAAAGCCGCGCTGTCCCACGACGTTTCCACCTGTCCCGCCTAGGGCTTTAGCGCCAAAGCCGGCAAAAGAAAATTCCTATCCGCGTGTACAAGCGGGATTTTACTTGATCTGTTGCGTCTTTTGCACGCTGGCAGTTTCGGCACCTGTTTCCTGCCAATTTTCTAGGCAGATGCGGTTGTAATCTTTTCGTCAAAAATCAAACGCTTTTTTTGAAATTGGTGCTTGTGCATCAAAAATGGCTGGTCTATAGAAGCGCCGCTGGTCACGGAGTGTAGCGCAGTCTGGTAGCGCACCACGTTCGGGACGTGGGGGTCGAGTGTTCGAATCACTCCACTCCGACCAGCTTAAAATACTGATCTTTTTCCCGAAAAATCCCCCATAGAGATATTCTCTCCAATCCCGGTCGCAGGATCGGGTGAACCAGATCCGTTCGCTGTCGCGGCTGCTTGGTTGCCCGCATGGCCGGTAGGTGCTCTGCAATGGCGGGGAATACCGCCCACGCTTGCGGGATGGTCCGAAGGCCAATGACTGTCCTCTTGTTTCCTCGCCGTTAGCATCCGTTCGTCTTTCAGGCACGCTTTTGCAAAACCGGCTCTTTTTGTCGTGCGAAGCACCATATACAAAGGGAGGGCGCGTGCATCCGACTCAGGCTTGGGATGATTTGCGGGCGCTGTAGCGGAGGGATGGTATGAGTCTTGCTGTAGGAGTGGCCGAAACGGCCGGGGAAGGGCGCATGCGTCGGCCGCAACGCTATGGCCTGTGGTCTCGCGCTATCGTCGGGCGCAGGCTGGGGATTGCGACGGGCCTTGGCGTATCGGCCTTAAGTGCCGCATTTCTTCTGGCTTCCAGCGGCAATGCTCTACATGCTGCCGATTGCGGCAACGTCGCAGCGCCGGGTCTCGATTGGAGCAAGTGCAGCAAGACCAACATCATGCTGCAGAACAGCGATCTGCATGGCGCCAATCTTGCCGGCGTCCATTTCGACAGCACGGATCTAAGCGAAACCAACCTGACGTCGGCCAATCTCGAAAAGGCGACACTGGTGCGCGCCTGGTTGAAGAATGCTCATGCCGATGGCGCAAACTTCAAGAAGATCGAGGCCTACCGTTCCGATTTCAGCAATGCGTCTGTCAATGATGCCTCCTTTGCCAATGCCGAGTTGCAGCGGGCTGAATTCGGCGGCGCGCAACTTGCCAATGCGGATTTTCAGAAGGCCGAGCTCGGCCGCGCCGATTTCAACAAGGCGGTGCTGTCAGGCGTGAATTTCTCCTTCGCAAACCTCTCGCGCGCGACGCTGAGCGGCGCTGTGATCCAGGGGCCGGTCTCCTTCAGCGGCGCCTTCCTGTATCTGACCCGCATCGAGGGGCTGGACCTCTCGAATGCGACAGGTCTGCAGCAGGCGCAGCTCAACCTGGCCTGTGGGGACAATGCCACCAAATTGCCATTGTGGCTGACGGCGCCCGCCGCCTGGCCATGCTCACCGGATGACCCGGATGACAAGGACTGATACGGCTGCCGAGGGAAGAGATCCTTAGAGAAGGCGTTATGCGATGTTTGCAGAGAAGACGATCCAGAACGACGGCAAGCCTGAATTCTATCGCGAGCTTGCGCTTCAGCTGCAGGCCTTGCTTGCGGGCGAGGAAGATCCGATCGCCAATGCTGCCAATACATCGGCGCTGATCTTCCAGATGCTGCCGGATCTCAATTGGGCAGGCTTCTATTTCCTGCGCACGAGCGACGAACTGGTGCTGGGCCCGTTCCAGGGCAAGCCGGCTTGCGTGCGCATTGCCGTCGGCCGCGGCGTCTGCGGAACGGCAGTAGAGAAGGCGCGCTCGATCCTCGTCGAGGATGTGCATGCCTTTCCGGGTCATATCGCCTGCGATGCCGCCTCGCGGTCGGAACTCGTGGTGCCGCTCTTCAGCGATGGCCGGGTGTTGGGCGTGATCGATCTCGACAGCCCCATTACCGGTCGTTTCGATGGTGACGATCAGGCCGGCATCGAGGCGCTTGCGGCAATTTATGTCAGTGCTTGCGAAGCGGACGGTCGAGCTGCGGGGCAGGGCGTCACGCACGCGTGATCGATATGGCAAATCGCGTTGGCGATGCCTATATTCGGCTCTGCAATCACTCCCTTAGCGCTGATCGAGCTTTATTCGGCCCTCTCCCATCCTAAAGCAGGACCCGGCCAAGCTCGAAATGCGTGCGGATGGGCAAGGAGAACAACAATGGGCAAATACAGCAAGACGACAGAGGCCATCGCCAAGCTTACCCCCGAGCAATATCGCGTGACGCAGCAGAGCGGCACGGAACGTCCGGGCTCCGGCGAGTATCTCTACAACAAGCAGTCGGGCATCTATGTCGATATCGTCTCGGGCGAGCCGCTTTTTGCTTCTGCGGATAAATTCGATTCCGGCTGCGGCTGGCCGAGCTTCACCAAGCCGATCGAACCCGCCAATGTCAGCGAGCTGACCGACCTGTCGCACGGCATGATGCGCGTCGAAGTGCGCTCGGCAAATGGGGACAGCCATCTGGGTCATGTTTTCCCGGATGGGCCGATCGATCGCGGCGGCCTGCGCTATTGCATCAATTCAGCCTCCCTTCGCTTCGTGCCGCGTGACCGCATGGAAGCAGAGGGCTATGGTGCCTATATCGATCAAGTGGAGGATGTAAGATGACAACGGAACGTGCAGTTCTCGCCGGCGGTTGCTTCTGGGGCATGCAGGATCTCATCCGCCGTTATAACGGCGTCATCTCGACGCGCGTCGGCTATAGCGGCGGCGACGTCCGCAATGCCACCTATCGCAACCACGGCACCCATGCCGAGGCGATCGAGATCATTTTCGATCCACAGAAGATCAGCTATCGCGACCTGCTGGAATTCTTCTTCCAGATCCATGATCCGTCCACAGCTAATCGCCAGGGCAATGATGTCGGCCTGAGCTACCGCTCGGCGATCTTCTACAGTAGCGACGAGCAGAAGCAGGTTGCGCTGGATACGATCGCCGATGTCGACGCCTCCGGCCTGTGGCCCGGCAAAGTCGTCACCGAGGTTGCGCCGGTCAGCGATTTCTGGGAAGCAGAACCGGAACACCAGGATTACCTGGAGCGCTATCCGAACGGCTATACGTGCCATTTCGCCCGGCCCGGCTGGAAGCTGCCGCGCCGGCAGGCTGATACCGCGCAGCGCGCAGCGTCCTGATGGAGGGATCGGCCGGCTTTAGAGCATTTCCAGGAAAAGTGCACAGCGGTTTTCCGTCCGGAATGCGTAAAGAAACAAGAAGATAAAGTGTTTTCGCGATTCGAAGAGAAGCGGAAATTGTCTAGCCAGCTGAAACTCTTTCTCGGCACATGGGAGGTGAGGCGGCGGATCATCGATCGCTTCAATCGCTCCCTGATCACATTCGAGGGACAGGCGTCTGTGACGCCTGTCCAGTTCGAAGAGCACGGCGACACCCGAAGC
Organism: Martinezella miluonensis; assembly: GCF_900094545.1. Taxonomy (GTDB): domain Bacteria; phylum Pseudomonadota; class Alphaproteobacteria; order Rhizobiales; family Rhizobiaceae; genus Rhizobium; species Rhizobium miluonense. The sequence continues at coordinate 163,205 of NZ_FMAH01000006.1, read as the reverse complement.
GATAACGTGACGCTGAGAAGCAGCCGTACCTATCGGCTTGATGACGCAGATGACGATCTCGCCGTGCGTTTCCCCAATCTTTCGGAGTTCATCCGCATCGGCGAAGGCGCGTCGCAGCGTGTCACCCATCTTTGCGGTCCCGATTTCTACCGGGGCCGTCTCTTCTTTCGTAGCCCCAATGCATGGGCTGAGATGTGGCACGTGCGCGGGCCCAGGAAGCATTATCTGAGCCTCGCGCACTATCGACGTGCATAACTCCGCCCGTCCGCTGACGGCGGGCCGATTTATCGCGCCAGTCGTCGCCGTGCCTGCACCGCTTTTGCCAGATCCTCCAGCGTACGGACGGAGGTCGGCCAGTCAATGCAGCCGTCGGTAATGCTTTGGCCATAGACCAGCGGTTTGCCGGGCACGAGGTCCTGACGGCCCGCAACCAGATTGCTTTCCATCATCATGCCTTTGATCCGCCGGTCGCCTGCTGAGACCTGCTCCGCGACGGAGGTGACGACGAGCGGCTGGTTTTCCGGATTCTTGCTGCTATTGGCATGGCTGGCATCGATGATGATCCGCGGCTCGAGCCCGACTTTGAGCGATTGTTCCGCCGTCGCCTGGACGCTCGCAGCATCATAATTGGGCTGCTTGCCGCCACGCAGGATGATGTGGCAGTCCTCATTGCCGCGGGTCGACGCGATTGCGGCAAGGCCTTCCTTGGTCACGGCCGGGAAGTGATGCGGCTGTGATGCCGCGACGATGGCATCGAGTGCGATGCGCACGTCACCATTCGTGCCGTTCTTGAAGCCGACGGGGCAGGATAGGCCCGATGCCAGCTGCCGGTGCACCTGGCTCTCGGTCGTCCTCGCGCCGATCGCACCCCAGCTGACCAGATCGGAAATATATTGCGGCGTGATCGTATCGAGATATTCGCAGCCGGCCGGCAGGCCGATCTCGTTGACGTCGAACAGCAGCTTGCGGGCGATGCGCAGACCTTCCTCGATGCGGTAGCTGCCGTCGAGATGCGGATCGTTGATCAGGCCCTTCCAGCCGACGGTCGTGCGTGGCTTCTCAAAATAGACGCGCATGATGATTTCGAGATCGTCGGCGAAGCGGTCCCGCTGCTCTTTGAGTAGTGCCGCATATTCATGGGCCGCAGCTGGATCATGGATGGAGCAGGGGCCGATGACGGCGATCAGCCGGTCGTCCTCGTCGTGCAGGATATTGTGAACGGCATTGCGCGCCTGTGTGACGGTCGCCGTGACAGCCTCGTCACGGGGGATTTCGTCTATGATCCGAGAGGGCGGCGTCAGCGCCGTGATCTCGACAATGCGCAGGTCATCAGTGGAATTCAGCACGGTATCGGTTCCTTTGAGGGTCATACCGTGGCGACAAAAAAGCCGCCAGGTAGACTAGCGGCTGTTCGGGTCTTTGCTGTCGTGTCTCTTCTAACTACGCACAGGCCCGCCTCCGCTGAGAGCAGCGGTACGAATAAAATCGCGAGGCATATGCATAGTTGTTCGACATGAGCTGTCTCTACGACAAAAAATGCTGGATGTCGATGCCGTTGAAGGGGGAGAAATACGAGTGTTCAGACGGTACCGCCGTCGATCGCTTGGCAGTTGAAGCACGGGCTCATTGGCTGCGGTTCCGGCCACGATCGCAAGCCATCGCAGTGGCGCTGGATGAAACGACAAACCTCCTCTCGGAAGGACCGGTCCGACTTCGCTGGAAGCCGGACCAGTCCCCATCCGATCAGGGGTCAAGTCAGATCAGATCCTCGGGAAAGAGGTCTTAGAAGCTGCGCTGGAAGCGCAGGATACCGGCCCACTGGTCCTGATTGATGGAGTCCCAGTTGGTGTAGGATACTTCCGGCTGAACCAGAAGGCTCTTGACCGGGTTCCAACGGAGGTTTGCGGTTGCCGCGAAGATCTTCGAGTCGGTGTAGGCAACCTGAGCGTTAGCCTGCAGCTTTTCGTTGATCGGAACGGTTACGCCGCCCCAAGCAGCCCAGTCGCCCCAGCCGATGTTGGAGGCGGCGCCGGAACCGTTGGCGCTTGCGTACTTGTTCAGCTTGTCGCCGTTGGTGTTCCAGCCGCCCATCAAGAAGGCCTTGAAGACGCCGAAGTCGGCATCGACGCGAGCCTTGACTGCGCCTTCTTCGACGATGGAGTCATAACCGCCAACGACCTTGAAGCCGAAGTTGCCGGCCTTGTAGCCAGCACCGGCGACAACGTCAGGAGCGTAGTGGTTGGAACTGTCTTCGCCGTTGACGCCGGTAGCGCCCGTGCCCGAGTTGCTGTCTTCAACCGAGATAACAGCCGTGAAGCCGTTGCCGGCATCGTAGTTGTAGGTCAACTGGTTGAGTTCGTACGGGCCGTCATAGACGACGTCGTCGTTGATGACGTTGCCAGCGTAACCCATGTAGGAGTTATACTGCGAGTCGAGCTTGCCGACGGTGAAGCCGCCGAGGCTGATGTAGGCAGCGACCATCTTCGTGGAGGTCGAGCCGCCGTCCTGCCAATCCCAACGCATAAGGGTGTTGGTCTTCAGCGGGCCGTACTCGGTGTCGGAAGCGGTGTCGATGCTCAACTGAGCGCGGGTGTGCCACAGCGTGCCGAAATGGGTGTCCGGGGCATAAGCGTTGAACCACTTGCCTTCGGTACGGACCATGCCGCCGATCTTGAGGCAGGTTTCCGTGCCCGGGATGAAGAAGTAACCAGCGCCGTATGCGTCGCAGATGCGGACGTATTCGAGCGGTTCCGGCTCAGCGGCGACGATGGCATCAGCTGCCTGAGCGCCGGAAACTACTGCGAGAGCAGCAGCGGAGCCGAGAAGAAGGCTCTTGATGTTCATGAAAACTCCAATCCATAATAGATTGGGCACAGGCAACCGCGCCGAAAAACCGACGTGCCTTAACCCTATCCCTGTTTAAATACCCCGACTCGGGAGAAACGGGCCCCACCCGCTTCTGGTCGTTATTAAAGACGAATTCCTGTAAAGTTATATGATATATTTTTCTCAGAACGGTTTTTCCGTCATTTAAAAAATTTAGTTGCGCGAATGCCACAGATACAAACGTAGATAGTAAGTATTGCATAATATTGGTGACGTAATAGTCATTTGGGAAAACGAAATAATCGAATTCGGAGCTTAAAAACGTGCCGGATATAATTGAGTGATCGCTAAAAGATGAGGCGATTGGCGCGATCCATTCAAACGGATCTAGCAAACCCTCTAAAGTGGCGAGGGTGTCCCGTAACGAATAACGCGTTTTCCGATGCTATGCCGTTCGCTTGGAGGCCGAGCTTAGCAGCTTGCTCAACACCGAGCCGAGCATGATGCCCCACAACCCGCTGATCATGCCGACGACGATGTCGAGCGTCGAGCCGTAATTGCCGTTTGCCAGGAAATGCGAAAAGCAGAGTACCAGCACGCTGCCGATCATCAGCAGGCAGGTGAAGGATGGGGATTGCGGATAGGCGAGGCGGGCAAGCATGCCTGCAAGGCAAAGCGCCCCGGCGCGGAAAATGTCGAAAGGATTACCAAGCGCGGCCTGCCAATTGAGATGCGCAAAGGTCACGGCAACGAGCGCCGCGATATAAGTCCATGCGATAATCTTCAAAAACCGGTCTGATATCATGGGGATTTGATATAGCAGCGGCGCGCCCAAACGCCAGCCTCGCACCGTTGCGAAGAGGGAGGCGCATCGCGTTGGGGCGCGCACATTTTATGTGGTTGCGAAACATTATGTTGCGCCGCGAGTGCGCTTTCGGCGCTTTTCAGCCTTCGAATTGCCGCCTTGTCGTGTCGGGACGCTCCATGGGCCGGTCGGAATTGTTGTCCCAACCGGCCCATGAAATTGCTTAGGCTTTCGATATGCGGAGCTCTTCTTCTTCCGGCAACAATGGGGCAGCGTCCTCCGCCATATCGTTCGATGCTCCCCGGCCGAGGAAGGAGAAAACCACGATTGCGGTGATGGTCGTGATCGCGGTCAGGAGCCAGAGCAGCGCGCTGAAAGCATCGCCGTAACCGTGGATCAGCGCGTCATGACCGATCGCCGGCACATTTGATGCGGCGGCAGCAAGGTCGCCAGTGACGAGCCGTTGCGCGGCGGCCGAAGCCTGCTCGCCGGCCGGTGCCCCGAGTTTTGACTGGATGAAGGCGGAGAGGATGGCGCTGACGACGGCAAGGGCAACGCCTTCGCCGGCAACGCGCGTGGTGCTGAAGATGCCCGTTGCCATACCGGCCCGCTCTTTCGGAACGACGCTGACGGCCAGGCCATCCATCAGGCCCCAGGGCAGGCTGATGCCGATGCCGATCATCAAGAGCGGACCGATCAATGCCTGCGGTGCCGAACCGGCGGCGAAATGGCTGAGCCAGAAGAGACCTGCCGCTGAAATGAGAAGACCACCGCCGCAGATCGTTGCTGCGCTGAACCAGCGGGTCAGAAGACCGGCAATAACCGGCAGGATGAGAAGGGGCGCCGAAAGAGCGATCATCATCCGCCCGGCAGCAATCTCGCTCATACCCTCAATGCCGACAAAGCGCACGGGCAGCAGGATCAGCAGCACCACGAAGGCGTAGGCGGGCGCCGCCGCGAGCAGCTGCACGCCGACGAAGCGCGGATAGCGAAACAAGGTAAGATCCAGCATCGGCCTTTTCACCGAGCGTTCGATGATGCCGAAGGCGAGGAACAGCAACGCAGCGCCGGCCAGCAGCGCGATGACCAGCAGATCGCTCCAGCCGGTCTCCGGTGCACGCAGCACGCCATAGGTGAAGAGCGTCAGCGCAAGTGTGAAGCTCAGCGCTCCCGGCCAGTCGAGCCCGGTTGCGTCAGGGTCGCGGGATTCGCGCAGGAAATAGGCAGCCAGGCCAAGGGAGAGGAGCGCCAGAGCCACGACGAGCAGGAAGATCGACGGCCAGCCGAAGGCGTCGATCATCAGGCCGGATGCGATCGGCCCGAAGGCGAGGCCGACGCCAAAGCTGGAGCCGACGATGCTGAAAGCCCGCATGCGCGCAGTGCCGTCGAACTCCTGGGCGAGCGACGCCATGCCGCCTGAGAAGGCGGCGGCGGCGCCAAGACCTTGCAGTGCCCTTAATATGTCGAACAAGACGATATCGCCGGCGAAAGCCAGTCCGGCGGAGAACAATGCGAAGCAGCCGACGCCGGTCAGGAAGATGCGCCGACGTCCGAAGCTGTCGGCAAGCGCGCCGGCGGCCATTAGGCTGCTGCCGAAGGTCAACATGAAGGCATTGGTCACCCAGTTGAGAGCGATTGGACTGCCACCAAGCGATCGGCTGATGGCCGGCAGCGCAACGGCCGGGCCTGTGAATGTCAGCGGCATCGCTGCCGCCGCGCAGCAGACTGCGATGAGAACAAAGAATTTTTCGGTCGGACTTGCGACCTTTGTCTTGGGCGAGGTCATCGTCGGGTTTTCCGTTGGGTTCGAGCAAGGAGAACCGTGGGCGTTCCTGGGAGTGGATGCGAGCCGAGCGCTGCGGCCCACGGGCTTTGAGGGACCCCAGCAAGATAGTTTTGCTGTAATCTTATGATAATGAGGCTATTGCTCCATATATACCGGAAGAAAACGCTCGAATGGAGTAACCCATGGATCGCTTGAGTGGCCTGCATGCTTTCGTCCGGACGGCGGATCTCGGCAGTTTCGCAGCCGCCGGTCGTGTGCTCGGTCTTTCGGCCTCTGCGGTGGGCAAGGCAGTCAGCAATCTGGAGCGCCAGCTCGGCGTTCGGCTGTTGCAGCGCTCCACCCGCAGCATCCGGCTGACGGAGGAAGGACGCCTCTTTCACGAGCGCTGCCGACGCGTGCTCGACGATCTCGACGATGCCCAGGCCTCGCTCGCTCAGGCAGTGGCGGTGCCGCGCGGGCGGCTACGCGTCAGCGTGCCCATCGTCAGCTATCATTTCCTGTTGCCCGTGGTGCCGGAGTTCGTGGAGCGCTATCCCGAGGTCGAACTCGATATCGATTTCAACGACCGCATCGTCGATATGATCGAGGAAGGGGTCGATGTCGCGATCCGTAGCGGCGATCTGCCGGATTCGCGGTTGATGTCGCGCACCCTGCGGCCATTCCAGATGCTGCTTTGCGCAGCTCCCTGCTATCTCGAACGCCACGGTATTCCCGATTGCCCGCGTGCGCTCAACGAGCATTCCGCGGTACGGTTCCGGTTTCCCAATAGCGGCAAGCTGCAGGAATGGCCGCTAAGCCTGCCGGAAGCGGAGCCGGAGCTGCGCATGCGCACCGCCTTTTCCTGCAACAATATGGAGGCCGTGCGCGGCGCCACCGTCGCCGGGCTCGGGATCGGATGCATGCCGGATTTCCTCGTGCGCAGTTCGCTTGCCGAAGGAAAGCTGCAAACCGTTCTCGACGACTTCATCGATGAACCCGGCCACTTCCATATGCTTTGGCCATCAAGCCGGCATCTGTCGCCCAAGGTCCGCGTATTTGTCGATTTTCTTGGAGAGCGGCTCTTTGCAAAAAGCTGCGAAGCTTTGCCGGGGGCATCCGTGGCATAAAAAAGACCGGCTGGCCGGTTTCAGTTTGAGAATTCTGGCTTGAGATTGCCAGCAAACGCGGATCGCAGCCGCCCCGCCATTCCGGGGGCGAGGCCGACCTTGGTCGGCCTCGTTGTCACTCGGTATTAAGCCACGATCAAATGTCGCTGGCTGCGTTCGCCCAGATCTCGGCTGCTTGCGCCGCGGTAACACGGCGCACTTCCGTTTCATCGCGGCGGCTGGCGAAGAGTTCGCTTGCCATGATCTGCTCGGCGAGGTCGGCCGGCAGGGACAGGAGAACCCGCTGGCCGTCCTTATGGATGCCGCCGCGGTCGGAGCGCTTGCCGGTGATCATACCGCCGGCAACCGTATTGTTGCTTTCGGGGTCGATCAGAATGAACGAGCCAGTCGAACGGTTCTGCTCATAGGGATCGAAGATGGCGGCTTCGTCGAAAGTCAGGCGGACTTTGCCGATGGCATTCATCCAGAGCGTCTGCGCCGGTGCCCAAGCGCCGGTTTTGAGTTCGAGCTGAGCGATCGGCTGCACTTGGACGCGCTGGCGGCGGCTGCCGCTCTTCAGCCAGTAGCGCTTGCCGGGTTCGATCCCTTCCGGCTGCAGTGCGACGATCTGGGCATCGAAGGAGAGACCGGATTGCGGCTGGTTGTCGATGGCGACGATCATGTCGCCACGGGACACGTCCACCTGGCGATCGAGAACGAGCGTGATGGCATCGCCGGCAACAGCCGCGTTGCGCACCAGATCGAAAGTGACGATCTTCGAGACATTGGCGACCATGCCCGACGGCAGGATCATGACGCTGTCTCCCGGCTTCACCGAGCCGCCGGCAACCGTGCCCTGATAGCCGCGGAAGCTTTCGCCTGGGCGGGAGACGCGCTGCACCGAAAGGCGGAAGCCAACCGTCTGTGCCGAGCGGACGGTGGCCAGTTCCAGCGCTTCGACCAGCGTCGGACCGTTATACCAGGGCATGACCGCCTGGCCGGAATAGACGACATTTTCTCCCTTCAGCGCCGACATCGGGATGGCCGTGATCTGCTTGACGCCGAGCGAGAGAGCGAATTCGCGGAATTCGTTGGCGATCTTCTCGAAGCCGGCACGGTCGTAATTCGTCAGGTCGATCTTGTTGATGGCCAGCACGAACTGCTTGATGCCGAGCAGCGATGCAATCGTCGCATGCCGGCGGGTTTGTTCGAGGATGCCCATACGCGCATCGATCAAAAGCACGGCGAGATCGGCGGTGGAAGCGCCGGTTGCCATGTTGCGGGTATATTGCTCGTGGCCGGGCGTGTCGGCGACGATGAAAGAGCGCTTGTCGGTCGAGAAATAGCGATAGGCGACATCGATGGTGATGCCCTGTTCGCGCTCGGCCTGCAGTCCGTCGAGCAGCAGTGCGAAGTCGGGCAGGCCGAGATCGTTCTGCTTGCCGGTGGAATCGCGCTGAAGGGTTGCGGCCTGGTCTTCCTTGACTGCTTTGGTATCCCAGAGAAGACGACCAATCAGCGTAGACTTGCCGTCATCGACGCTACCGCAGGTGATCAGGCGAAGGGGGCGCGAGTCGCGAAGTGCCTTGGCAGGCTCGACGGCAGGCCCAACAGCGGGCAAGGTGACGACGTTTGCGTTTACGGTCATCTCAGAAATATCCTTCGCGCTTCTTCTTTTCCATGGAGCCGGACTGGTCGCGGTCGATGGCGCGGCCCTGCCGTTCGGAAACCGTGGCGATTTCCAGCTCTGCAATAACGTCTTCAAGGGTTGTGGCGGTGGAGCGGATTGCGCCGGTCAGCGGGAAGCAGCCGAGCGTGCGGAAGCGGATGAGCTCCTCGCGCTTGACCTCATCCGGCAGCAGTTCGAGCCGCGGGTCGGCCGCCATGATCATCATGCCGTCGCGCTCGACGATCGGGCGCCTTGCGGCGAAATAGAGCGGCACGATCGGAATATTTTCGGCCTGGATGTAGCGCCAGATATCGACCTCGGTCCAATTGGAGAGCGGGAAGACGCGAACGCTTTCGCCTTTGCGGATCTGGCCGTTATAAACGTTCCAGAGTTCCGGGCGCTGATTGCGTGGATCCCAGCGATGGTCCGGCGTGCGGAAAGAGTAGATGCGCTCCTTGGCGCGCGAGGCTTCCTCGTCGCGGCGGGCGCCGCCGAAAGCGGCATCGAACTGGCCGGCATCGAGTGCCTGGCGCAGCGCCTCAGTCTTCATGATGTCGGTATAGCGCGCCGAGCCATGGGTGAAGGGCGTAATGTTCTCCGCCTTGCCGCGCGGATTGATGTGCTCGATCAGGTCGAGATCGTACTTCTTCACGATCTCGTCGCGGAAGGTGATCATCTCGGCGAATTTCCAGCCGGTGTTCACATGCAAGAGCGGGAAGGGGACGCGGCCGGGATAGAAGGCCTTGCGTGCCAGATGCAGCAGGACAGAGGAATCCTTGCCGATCGAATAGAGCATGACGGGACGCTCAAATTCGGCCGCTACCTCGCGGAAGATATGGATGGACTCGTTTTCAAGCGCCTTCAGATGCGGATCGAGCGGTGGCTTGGTGCTTTGCGGATTGGAGATTTCCGTATCCGGACGGCTATCGGGCATTTATCACTCCAGAACTTTCAAATGTCCCGACCGAAGGTTGGCCGGAAAGAATGGATGCGTTGGCTTCCAGTTGATCGGCGGCGTAGGGGACGCGCTTCGAATCGATGCCGGGAACCGGCGGGTATATCATTGGGCTGCGGCCGTGCCTTCTTCGTGAACATGCAAGCCACATTCGCGCTTTTCGTCGTTTTCCCACCACCAGCGGCCGGCACGCTCGGGCTCGCCCGGCTTGATGGCGCGGGTGCATGGCTCGCAGCCAATCGACGGATAGCCGCGTGCATGCAGCGGGTTCACCGGAACGCTGTTGTCGGCGACATAAGCGCGGATGGCATCGATGTCCCAGTCGGCCAGCGGGTTGATCTTGAACAGGTTGCGCTCGGGATCGAACTCGGCAAACGGCGTATCGGCACGATTGGCGGACTGGCCGCGGCGCAGGCCGGTGATCCAGATGCTGGCGCCCGAAAGTGCACGCGCAAGCGGCTTCAGCTTGCGCACGCCACAACAGGCATGCCTGGCTTCGACGCTTTCGTAGAAACCGTTCAGACCGTATTTTGCCGCATAGGCTTCGATATCTGCTTGTTCCGGCTCGTAACGGACGATGCGGATATCGTACTGGCTCTCCGTCTCATCGATCAGGGCGAGTGTTTCCGGAAAGAGACGGCCGGTCTGCAGCGTCGCCACTTCGATCGGCAGGCGGTGATTGCCGATCTCCGCCGTGATCACCTGGTCCTCTATCCCAAGCGACGTCGTGAAGACGACGCGCTCGCCAAGGCCGGCGACGAGAGACAGACGGCCGGCAAGATCGAGCGATGCGAGCTGGCTGTTGAGCGTCGCGGCATCTTCAATTGATGTAATGGCAGTCATGGGGGATCCTGTCCTGATATTGCCCGGAGTATCGCAGCTCGCAAGGATGGCGGACAGAAAAATAGATTTCGAAAGGAAGCGGATGGAGAGTAAATATCTCCATGAAGCAGCGCTGATAAGGAAAAGCGACCGCCTCGGCTGTTAACCAAGGCGCTTCACCGCCAGAAGGCCCTTCGGAAGCACTTGACACGACTTGTCATGTTTAAGTGCTTGCTTTAATGTCTATAGAAATAGTAGAGTTACACATAGCTTGTCAAATGGAAATCGGAAGTGATGCCCAAAAAGATGCGCTGCGGTGGATTTTGAGCTAAACTGTGGGCATAGCGGCTAAAAATGATAACAAGTTTGGGTTGCTGATATTTCTTGGCGTTGCGCCATGGGTGTGAGTGCTTCGAAACGCCCTGGGGACGAGGGTTGAGGAGTTCTAGAGCGGACCGGCCGAATCCATCGGCCGAACGTATCGCATGTGTGTGTGAAGCGGTTCGAAATGATTACTCAGAAAGCAAAATATGCGCTGCGGGCGCTCTCTGCCTTGGCCCAATCCGAGGCAGGCGAGCCGATGATGATTTCCGACATCGCAGCCCAGCAGAAGATCCCGAAGAAGTTCCTGGAACAGATCCTTCTCGACCTGAAGCATCAAGGTATCGTCATCAGCCGCCGTGGCAAGCAGGGCGGTTATCTCCTGCGCAAACCGGCAAACGAGATCACCTTCGGCGAGATCCTGCGGGTCATCGATGGGCCTTTGGCGCCGCTTCCCTGTCTTTCGCTCACCGCCTATCGTCGCTGCGACGATTGCGATGGTGAGCAGACCTGCGAAATCCGCCATGTCTTTGCCCGGGTGGCGGACGCGACCCGCAAGGTCCTGTTCTCTACCACGATCGCCGACGCGATCGCTCAGCCGCAAGGCGCTGAAGTGACGAGGCTGATGGCCTAGTTTCAGCTTGCGACGTGCTCCTCTCCGGCTTCTTTCTCCATGGCTCGCCGTGCGCGGATGGCCGCTGCGATGAAGACGCGCGAAAGCCCATGGTACAAGGGTTCGCGCGACAGCAGCCGTGACGTCACATAGCCGATCATCGACACCGCCATGATCGGAATGACGGCCTGATGGTCGCCGGTCATTTCCAGGATGATAACGAAGGCGGTCATCGGCGCCTGGACGACGCCGGCGAAATAGCCTGCCATGCCGAGGATCGCGGCAAGCGCCACGCCGCTGCCGACAAGCGTGCCGACCGTGCTGCCGAAGCCGGCGCCGACGGCAAGTGATGGCGCAAAAATGCCGCCGGGAATGCCCGAGATCATCGACAGGAAGCTTGCCAGTAGCTTCTCGACGAAGAAGAGCGGCGGCAGGGCATGTCCTTCCACCGCGCCGCGGGCCTGCTCGTAACCGGTGCCGAAGGTCTGGCCGCCGGAGACCACGCCGATGGTAGCCACGACAAGGCCGCAAAGGCCGGCCAGGATCAGCATGCGCTTCAGCGGTTGCGGCTGCGCCCAGCGGCGGATGCGGATGCCGGCATAGAGTGCCAGTCCGCTGAAGGTGGCACCGAGCGCGCCGCCGCCGACGCCGCAGATCAGCATGACGATCCAATCTCGAAGCATCGTGGGCGCTGCATCGGCCGTGCCGAAGTAGTTGTAGCTGCCGGAAAGACCGAGCGCGGCAAGGCCGGAAAGAATGACGGCCGTCAGGACCAGGCCGTTGGCGCGGGATTCATAGGTGCGGCTCATTTCCTCGATGGCAAAGACGATCCCGGCAAGCGGCGTGTTGAAGGCTGCCGCGATGCCTGCCGCCGAGCCGGCAAGGATCAATCCCTTTGCCTGCGCAATGCCCCCGAACCGGGCGACGGCCAACATGAAGGAGGCGCCGACCTGCACCGTCGGCCCTTCGCGGCCGATCGAGGCCCCACTCAGAAGCCCGAGTATGGTCAGCACGATCTTGCCGAAAGCGAGCCGCAGCGACAGCAGTTTCGTGCGATCCTCGTCATGATGCAGATGTCGGGCCGCGATCGCCTGCGGAATGCCGCTTCCTTGCGAATTGGGAAACAGGGTCGCGGCAAGATAAGCAGACAGGACGAAGCCGACCGGCGTCAACAGCAGCGGCAGCAGCCACATCCACCCGCCGGAGTGGGTAACGCCCGCAAAGGCCCGCTGCGCCAGGTCCGCAAGCTTGGCAAAGCCGACGCTGATCACGCCGATCGCCAGAGCCCCCGTCCAGAACACCAATCGCGGCCGCCATAGATTGAACGAACCCCAGATGACGCGGGAACGGCGGAGCAGCTTGGACTTGCGATAGATCGGGGGCATATGACCGGTGACCGACGGATTTATAGACGGGTCTTTCGAACTCTGATCGAGCAATCTGCTTAAAAACGGCGTTTTAAGATAGTAACACTGTCTTACGGAGCTTCACTTTGCTGACGGTCGTCTCTTTGCGCCGACTGTTTGCCGGCGTCAACCTTCGATGCATGATGAGCTATGTCGAGCTTTATCGATCACTCGTCTCCCACCGCGGATTGATCCACGGTTCCTGGTTCGAGCGGGCCAGCCTTGGCTTGCCGAGGATATGGTCGGCTGCCTTTTCGCCGGTCATGATCGAAGGGCCGTTCAGATTGCCATAGGTCACATGCGGGAAGATCGAACTGTCGGCAACGCGCAGGCCATCGATGCCGATGACGCGGGTATCGGGATCGACCACCGCCATCGGATCGTCCTTTGAGCCCATCTTGCAGGTGCCGCAGGGGTGATAGGCGCTTTCCAGATGCTCGCGCAGGAAGGCGTCGATCTGCTCGTCGGTCTGGACGTTCGACCCAGGCTGGATTTCCGCGCCGCGATAGCCGTCGAAGGCCTTTTGCCCGAAGATCTCGCGGGTGAGGCGCACGCAATGGCGGAACTTCTCCCAGTCCTCTGGGTGGCTCATATAGTTGAAGCGGATCACCGGATCGGCCATCGGGTCGGAGGAGCGCAGCGTCACGTCGCCGCGTGATTTCGACAGATTGTAGCCGACATGCGCCTGGAAACCGTGGCTCTTGGCCGCTGCCTTGCCATCATAGCTGATGGCGACCGGCAGGAAGTGATACTGGATGTCGGGCTGCTTGACGCCCGGCGCCGAGCGCAGGAAGGCACAGGCTTCAAACTGGTTCGATGTGCCGAGCCCCTTCTTGAAGAACAGCCATTGCGCGCCGGCGATCCCCTGCATGTACCAGGGCAGCCAGGAATAGAGCGACACCGGCTTCAGGCTGGTCTGCTGGAAATAGAATTCCATGTGATCCTGCAGATTGGCGCCGACGCCCGGACGGTCGAGCTTCACCTCGATCCCCATGTCGCGCAGATGTTGCCCAGGACCGATGCCGGAGAGCATCAGCAGCTTCGGTGAGTTGAACGAGGAGGCGGAGACGATCACCTCGCAGTTTGCCTTGATGATCTCGATCTTGCCGTCTCGCTCGACTTCGACGCCGGTCGCGCGGCCGTTTTCGATGACGACTTTGCGGGCAAAGCAACGAATGAGCTCGACATTCGGCCGCTTGAGGGCGGGCTTGAGATAGGCTGTCGCCGCAGACCAGCGCCGGCCCATCCAGGTCGTCTGCTCCATCAGGCCGAAGCCTTCCTGCTTGCTGCCGTTATAATCCTCCGTCGCCTCGAAGCCGGCCTGCTTGCCGGCTTCGATGAAGGCGTGGAAGAGCGGGTTGCGGGCGTCGCCGCGACGCACGTGCAGCGGGCCATCCTTGCCGCGCCAGCCGTCTTCGCCGCCATGCGAATGCTCCATCCGCTTGAAATAGGGCAGCACGTCGGCGTAGGCCCAGCCTTGGGCGCCGAGCTCCTCCCAGCGATTGAAATCCTCGGCATGTCCACGCACATAGACCATGCCGTTGATCGAGGAGGAACCGCCGATCACCTTGCCGCGCGGGGCGGTGATGCGACGATTGTTAAGCTGCGGTTCGGGTTCGGAGAGATAGCCCCAATTATAGCGGTCCATGCTCATCGGCCAGGCAAGCGCTGCCGGCATCTGGATGAAGGGGCCGAAGTCGCTGCCGCCGAATTCCAGAACGATAACCGAATGCTTGCCGTCCTCCGACAGGCGATAGGCCATGGCGGAGCCGGCCGAACCCGAGCCGACGATGACGAAATCTGCTTGCATGACTATTGCCTTCTTTCGGACGTTCTTCTTGAGCTGCAGGATAATGGCTGGCTCTGATCGTTCCCTCGCCCCGCATGAGCGGGGAGAGGGCTAGGGTGAGGGGCGGGGCAACGGGATGCGGCGTATCTGAAGCAGCCCCTCATCCGGCTTGTCGCAATCTCACTCCGTTCGATTCCTCCAACCCACCTTCTCCCCGTTTCACGGGGCGAAGGGCTTTGTTCAATACGGCGCCTGTACCGGCCCCATGCCGACGTATACGGTCTTTAGTTCCGAATAATGCTCCAGTGCCGCCAGCGAATTCTCGCGGCCGAAGCCGGATTGCTTGGAGCCGCCGAAGGGAATTTCCACCGGGGCGAGATTGTAGGTGTTGATCCAGAGCGTACCGGCCTCGAGCTGGTCGACGACGCGGTGGGCGCGGGTCAGGTCGGCGGTGAAGACGCCGCCGGAAAGGCCGAATTCGGTGGCGTTGGCCCGGGCGATCACCTCGGCCTCGTCATCGAAATCGAGAACGCACATGACAGGCCCGAAGATTTCTTCGCGGGCAATCGTCATGTCGTCGGTGACGTCGGCAAACACGGTCGGCTGAATGTAATAGCCTTCGCCGGAGACATTGTTCGGGATGCCGCCGCCGGTCAGCAGCGTCGCGCCCTCGGCCTTGCCCTTTTCGATGTAGGCGAGCACCTTCTCGCGCTGCGCCCAGGAGACCATCGGGCCGATCTGCGTTGCCTCATCCATCGGATCGCCGATGAGCATGGCGTCGGTGCGAGCCTTCAAGCGCTTCAGGAATTCGGACTTGATCTTGCTGTTGACGAAGACGCGCGTGCCGTTCGAGCAGACCTGGCCCGTCGAATAGAAATTGCCGAGCATGGCACCGCCGATGGCGCTGTCGATATCGGCATCGTCAAAGACGATCAGCGGCGACTTTCCGCCGAGTTCCATGGTGACATGCTTGAGGTTGCCCGCAGCCGCAGCTGCCACCTTGCGGCCCGTCGGCACGGAGCCGGTCAACGATACCTTCGCCACATCCGGATGGTTGATAAGCAGCGGTCCGGTTTCGCGATCGCCCTGAATGACGTTGTAGAGGCCCTTCGGCAGGCCTGCCTCGATGAGGATTTCGGCGATCTTCAACGCGCCGAGCGGGGTGTTCTCCGACGGCTTGAACACCATGGCGTTGCCGGCGACAAGCGCAGGGGCGCCCTTCCAGCAGGCGATCTGCTGCGGGTAGTTCCATGCGCCGATGCCGACGCAGACGCCGAGCGGCACGCGCTTGGTATAGGCGAAATCGCCGCCGAGCGGAATGTAGGAGCCGTTGAGGCCGGCCGCCGCGATGCCGCCGAAGAATTCGAAGCTGTCGGCGCCTGAGGTCGGGTCGGCGACGATGGTTTCCTGGATCGGCTTGCCCGTATCCAGCGTCTCCAGCTCGGAAAGCTCGCGGTTACGCTCCCGCATGATGTCGGCGGCGCGCTTCAGGATGCGGCCGCGTGCCGTCGGGCTCATGGCAGCCCATTCCGGCTGCGCCCGCTTGGCGCTGGCGATCGCCCTTTCGACGATAGCGGGCGTTGCCGCGTGCAGGCGGGCGATCACCTCGCCGGTTGCCGGATAGATGCTTTCGATAACGGTGCCGTCGGTGTCCTCGACATATTCTCCGTCGATGAAATGCGAGGCTTTCGGTTGTGCGCGCATCATAGAACCCTCAATTCTTCATAGGAGACCATGACATGCTCTTGAAAAGCAGGTCGCTCGGTCAGGTTTTCGTAGTAGCGCTCCAGCCGCGGATGGGCAGGGCGCTGGATGTCGATCTCGAAATAGCGATAGAGAACGTGCCCGAATTGTATGTCGGCGAGCGTCAGATTATCGCCGGCAAGGAAACGATGCCGTCCGAACTGCGACTCGGCGATGTCAAGCTTCGTCCCGAGCGCGGCGATAGCCGCGATAATTGCCTTCTCGTCGCGCAGAGCAGGGGCCGTTCGCACCGCGCGCCAGAACACCGGGCCGGTGAAGTTCATGGCAATGTTGATCTTGGCCCATTCCGTCCATTTGTCGATCTGGGCGCGACGCCGCGCATCCTTCGGCCAGAAGGCATCGTCGCCATATTGCGTGGTGAGGTAGCGCAGGATGGCGCCAGTTTCCCACAATGGCTCGCCATCGTCCTCGCGCAGCACCGGAACAGTGCCGTTCGGATTCATCGCCAGGAATTCAGGCGTGTCGTTGACGCCATATTTAAATCCCGCATCGATGCGCTCATAGGCAAGGCCGAGCTCGCCGATGCACCACATCAGCGCCTGTACATTGGATGACGATTTGCGGCCCCAGACGGTCAACATGGTCTTCAGCCTTTCAACGCGTTGAGGTTGGTCGTGAGATAATTCTCGGTCAGCGCGATCGACGCCTCGGTGCTGATCGGCGCGGATCTAAGGCCCTGGCGAATATAGAGCCCGTCGATCATCGCGGCCGCACCCTCAGCGATCCGCTCGGCGTCGCCGGCCGAGCACAATGCTTTGAGATTGGCCACCAGATTCGAATGCAGCCGGCGTGCATAGATGACGAGAAAGCGGCGTGTCTCTTCCGAGCGTTGGGCTTCCGCATAGAAGGCGAGCCAGGCGGCAATCGTCTCCGGCGCGAACTGATCTGCCTGGAAACTGACGCGGATAACCGCTGAGAGCTTGTCGCGCGGTGTCGTCGCGGCCCTAAGCGCCGTCACCACACTGTCGCGCAGCCGCTGTAGATGGACACGGACGGTCTCGATCAGCAGCTGTTCCTTGCTACCAAAATAGTGATGAGCAAGAGCGGGGGAAACGCCGGCCTGCTTGGCGATTTCGGACATGGTGACGGTCAGCGAGCCGTGATCGCCGATCACGCGCATCGCTGCATCCACTAGCGCCTTGCGGCGCACCGGTTCCATTCCGACTTTGGGCATGCATCAATCCTTGAGGTTGAAGCTGAGCTTATTTTTGATTGACTAATCAATCAATAAAAAATTGCGTGCCTTGCAGACGTCGGCGAAAAATCCGCAACCTCTTTCCGAGTTGTATTTCTGTGTCATACTTCCACTCAGGAGGAGGTGCGGTCATGGTTGATATGCTTGATGAAGTTCCCTCATCTGCGATGCGCGACAAATGGGGTTGGTTTGTTGGCCTCGGCGTCCTGCTGCTAGTTTGCGGCTGCATTGCGCTCGGCAATCTGTTCATCGCCACGGTGGCATCGGTCTATTATGTCGGCTTGCTGATGCTGATCGGCGGCATCGTGCATTTGGCCCACGCCTTTCAGGTGAGGGGTTGGGAGCACATCCTCTTCTGGGTGCTTAGCGGTGTGCTCTATACGCTTGCCGGCATCCTCGCCTTTGCCAATCCGCTATTGGCCTCCGCGGCGCTGACGCTGTTCCTCGCCGTCGCGCTGATTATCGCCGGCACGTTCCGCGTCTGGGTCGGGCGCAAAGTGAAGCCCGAGCGCGGCTGGATCTGGATCGTCATCAGTGGTGTTGCGACTGCCATTGCCGGCATCGCCATCATGCTCGGCTGGCCGGTCAACAGCCTTTGGATTCTCGGGCTTTTTCTGGCATTCGATCTGATTTTCCAGGGCTGGACGCTGGTTGCTTTCGGTCTCGTCCTCAAGCGCTAACTGTTCTAGCACAACGGATAACGGACTACTACTTTTTGACAAGAAGCGTGAGCGGCGCTACCCTTATCGCTCTGCCTTGTGGGCGGAGCGTCGCCGAATGGATGTAGCGACGGTGCTAGCTCTGGAGCACGCATGTCTGAAGGACATGCCTCGAAGGCACCGCCGACGGCAGCGAAATGCGTCTCCAGCGAGAATTCCGCTTGATAACGTCAAGGGAGGAATATCATGCCGATGGTAACGGTTTCCATCTCTCCGCTTCAGGCCGCCGGCATTCGCGCCGCAGTCGACACCGGCACCTATGCCTCGAGCAGTGAAGTCGTGCGGGAAGCCCTGCGTATGTGGGATGCGGCGCGCAGGCGCAGCGATGTTTGCGATGTGCCACAAGCGGCCAATGATGAGACGGCCAACGGCGGTCGCTGCGTTGCCGATATGTTCGCCGACTATGAGGCGGAGCAGCACTCGCACAATTAGGCCGGAAAATCAGTCAGTTCCGGCCATGGCCTATCTCGGCGTGCCCTGTTTTCGGACCGGATCAATGGTTAATATTGCTTTACCATTCACGAAACTTTCACATACCGGAAAGGTTTCGTTGACGCTTTATGGCGCATCTTGGGTTGAAAATGCAGTAGATCCAAAACCTTACTCAAATAATTTGATAAAAATCCCAACGGAGATTGGCATGTCCCTGACTGCCGCAGTCGAGCCCGGCGTGTTGCGCCGGTATGCCAGCGACCAGATTGTCACCCTTGCCAAACTCGTGATCGAAAACGCTTTTCAGCCGATCGTGGAAGCCGGCACCGGCGCCGTCTTCGGCTATGAATCCTTGATGCGCGGCCAGGAGCGCATCGGCTTCGGCAGCCCGCTCGACATGCTCGACGAGGCCGAGCGCACCGGGCAGCTTCTCGGCCTGGAGCAGATGGTCACCAGCCGCGCGCTGGCAAAATTTGCCACGCTTCCCAATGCCGTCTCGGCCACGCTTTTCCTCAATCTGGATGTGCGGTTGATCCCGCAGGGTGGTGTACTGGTCGATAGCCTGCTGCAGCATATGAAAAAGGCGGGCATGGCGCCTTCCTCCGTCTGCTTCGAATTCTCCGAGCGCTTCGACAATACCAGCGTGCCCGCGTTCTCCGGTCTGGTCGCAAGAATGCGGAACGCCGGTTTCAAGCTGGCGATCGACGATTTCGGCGTCGGCCATGGCGAAATGAAGCTGCTGTCCGATTATCCCGTCGACTACCTCAAGATCGACCGGCACTTCATCGTCGATATCGACCGCAGCGCCCGCAAACGGCACATTCTCAGAAATCTGGTCAACATCGCCCATGTTCTCGGCACACGCGTCATCGCCGAAGGCATCGAGACCGAGGCGGAGTTCTTGACCTGCCGCGAATTTGGCGTTGATCTCGTCCAGGGCTGGTTCATTGCGCGTCCGACGGTGCTGGTCAACGAGTTGAAGCAGAGCTTTCCGCATCTCCAGGATCTCGGCAAGACGGTACGAAACAGCCAGTCGCTTGACGAGATCCTCATCCGCAAGCAGATCGAGGTGCTGCCGACCATCCGCGAAAGCGATAGCATCGACAGCGTCTTCGAGCTCTTCCGCCGCAATCCGCGCCGCGCCTATTTCCCCGTGGTCAACGCCAATGACGAGCCGCGCGGCATCATCCACGAGTACCAGCTCAAGGAATACATCTATCAGCCCTTCGGCCGCGACCTTCTGAAGAACAAGGTCTATGAGCGGTCGATCTCGCATTTCGTCGAGATGGCGCCGATCGTCGGTCTTGATTCCGACGCCGATACGCTGATGGCGATCTTCGCCAATATGGAAAGCAGCGATTGCCTGATCGTCACCGAAGGCACGCATTATGCCGGTATCGTTTCCGCTGCCTCGCTGATCAAGGTCATCAACGAGAAGCAACTGAAGATCGCCCAGGACCAGAACCCGCTGACCGGGCTCCCCGGCAACAGGGCGATCCACGATTTTATGCAGAGCACCGGCCGCGATGGTGATGAAGTCAGGCACTTCTGCTATTGCGATTTCGATAATTTCAAGCCGTTCAACGATGCCTATGGCTTCCATCTCGGCGATCATGCCATTTCACTGTTTGCGGCGCTGATGCGCCGCTATTTCTTTGCCGAGCGCAATTTCCTCGGCCATGTCGGCGGCGACGATTTCTTCATCGGCGTCAGCGGCTGGAGTACGGGCGAGCTTCGCGAGGTTCTGGACCGGCTGCTTGCCGATTTTCATGCGGATGTTCTTGATCTTTATTCGGCCGAGGATCGTGCTGCCGGCCGTATTCGCGGTCACGATCGCAGCGGCGCCGAAGCCGAATTCCCGCTGATGCGCTGCTCGATCGGCATCCTGCAACTGCCCGAGGGACTGGTGATCGACAATATCAACCGCGTCAGCACCTCCATTGCCGGCATCAAGACGAAGGCAAAGGAAAGTGCTGCCGGCGTCGCATTCCTCGGTCTGGCCGAGACGAATTGACGCCTTTCCGCCGAGCCATCTTTTCAAGCGCGCTGCGCTAAACTATTTCCACTGCTTTGCTGGGAGAGGAGATTGCGCCATGCCCTTGCCGTCTGAAATGCGTTTTGTGGATTTGCCGTCCTTTGGCGGGCCTGAGGTCATGACCATCGGCCGCAAATCTCTACCGGTCCTGAAGCCGGGCGAGATCTTGGTTCGAGTCGAGGCCGCCGGTGTCAACCGGCCGGATGTGGCGCAGCGTCAGGGCACTTATCCGCCGCCGAAGGATGCAAGCCCGATACTGGGTCTGGAAGTTGCCGGGGAGGTCGTGGACGTTGCGCCCGGCGTGACGGAGTTTGCGATCGGCAACAAGGTCTGCGGCCTCGCAAATGGCGGCGGCTATGCCGAATATTGCGTGTTGCCGGCCGGCCAGGCACTCCGCTTCCCGAATGGTTATGATGCCGTGCGCGCAGCAGCCGTTCCCGAGACCTTCTTCACCGTATGGGCCAATCTCTTCCAGATGGCGGGTCTCACCGAGGGGGAAAGCGTGCTGATCCACGGCGGCTCCAGCGGCATCGGGACGACGGCGATCCAGCTTGCCCGCGCTTTCGGTGCGACGGTCTATACGACTGCAGGTTCGAAGGAAAAATGCGAGGCGTGCGAGAAGCTCGGCGCAAAGCGGGCCATCAATTACAGGCAGGAGGATTTCGCCGAGGTCATCAAGGCGGAGACGGAACATGGCGTCGATATCATTCTCGACATGATCGGCGCGGCCTATCTGGAGAAGAACCTCGCGTCGCTCGCCCGCGACGGCTGCCTTTCGATCATCGCTTTCCTCGGAGGTGCGGTGGCGGACAAGGTCAATCTGCAGCCGATCATGGTCAAGCGCCTGACGGTAACCGGCTCGACCATGCGCCCGCGCACGGCGGAGGAAAAGCGCGCGATCCGCGACGACCTGCTTTCCCAGGTCTGGCCGCTGCTCGACGAGGGCACGGTTGCCCCCGTCATTCACAAGGTATTCGCCTTTGACGATGTGATCGCGGCGCACCGCTTGATGGAAACCAGCGACCACATCGGCAAGATCATGCTGAAGCTGGCCTGATCGTGAAGGAGAGGGCGATGGCGACCAATCCTGGGACGGCCATCAGCGCATAGAGCCAGCTTGCGGCCGAGAGGCCGCCGGCAACGCCGCCCGGATGGGTCAGGCCCGCGCCATTGACGATGACGCCGGCGACCGCTGCGCCGAACGCGCCGCCCAGCGATTGGGTCATCGAGATGGCGGCCGAGGCCTTGTCCTGCTCGGTTCTTCTGGCGATGCCGATGATCCTTGTCACGAGATGCGCCCAGCCGAGGCCGACACCGAAGCCCATCAGGAACATGGCGATAACAGCCGGCGCGAATTCTGCGAGCCTGGAGAAGGGCGTTGCTGTCGCCAGAAGTGGGATCAGCGATGCTGTGGCCGCGGTTTCCAGAATGCAGCCGGCTATGATGGCGATTGCCGCCCGCTTGCCCGAAAACGATGCGCTGAAGAAAGCAGCGATGGTCCAGCCAAGTGCCACCAATGCGACGAGATAGCCCGAGATCAATGGTGTGACGCCGTGCAGCGTCTGCAGGAAATACGGAATGTAGATGTCGCTCGTCAGCACCAGCATCAGCGTGAATATTGTCAGATAGAGCCGCGAGATTGGATTGCCGAGCACGACGGCGCCGTAGGGGAGGAGCCGTACCTCGCTCTTGCGTTCGGTCATGACCATCATTGCCACGAGTATGATCGACACGGTGATCAGCACGACCTTGTACGGTCCGTGCTCGATCGTGCCGGCAATGCTGACGAACAGGACTGCGGCAAGCAGAAGTATGATCTGGACCAGCGGTGTTCTGGTGTCGATCCGATCATCCGCGACATCGGGCAGCAGCCAGCGAGCCGAGAGCGCCATCAAGACGGCCAGTGGTACGAGGATGATGAAGGCCTCTCGCCAGGCGCCTCCGGCGGCAAAGAGGCCGCCGAGCGTCGGTCCGAGCACCGTCGCCACACCCCAGATGGCAGCGTAGAGCGTGGAAGCCCTGCGCCAGAGGGGCTCAGGATAAATGAAGCGAATAAAGGCATAGGCAAGACCGGACAGCATGCCCGAGCCGTAGCCCTGTACGGCGCGGCCCATGAGCAGCACCGGCATGGTCGGCGCGATGGCGCAAACCAGGCTGCCGATGCCGAAGGTGAGCGCTGCGGCGATATAGACGGCACGCAGGCCCATGCCCTTCGGTCGGGTCGCGACCGTGATCGATCCGAGGACGCCGGCGGCGACGAAGAGGGTCGTCATCCAGGAGAACAATTCGAGGCCGCCGATATCCCGGACGATCGAGGGGGCGATCGTGGCAGTGATGTAGGATTCAACGGCATAAAGCGCGACGCCGCCGCCAAGCATCAGCGTCGCAGGCAGAAGCCTTGGCGAGAACAGCGTGAAGATGGAGGCTGATTTGAGGGGAGCGGTGTTTTCGATGCTGGACATCGGACGATCCTCGGTATTTTCCCTAGCGGTTGATTATTTTCCAAGTTATAATTTGGAAAATTACACGGCTACCGGATTAAAACAAGAGATAACTTGGAAAAATGCGCCAATCACCTGCCAACAGAATTCTGATCCTGTTGAAAACGGATGGACCGCAGCTCGCTGCGGCCGTCGGCGATGCGCTCGGCATATCGTCCGAGGCGGCGCGCCAGCAACTGACGAAGATGGCGGAGGAGGGATTGGTCGAGCCAGTGACGGAGACTGCAACGGGCAGAGGCCGGCCACGGCGGCTCTGGCACCTGACGGCGGGCGGCAACCGGCAATTTCCGGATGGCCACGCGGATCTCACAGCGACGCTGCTTGCGACCATGGTCAGCCAGCTGGGGCAGAGCGCCGTCGATACGGTCATCTCCGCCCGCGAAACCGAAACGCTTCGACGCTACCGCAGCGAAATAGATCTCACGGCTGACCTCGCCTCACGCGTCGCGAGCCTCGCCGCCATTCGCACGCAGGAAGGTTACATGGCCGATCACTGGCAGGATGATGACGGCTCGCTCATGCTGGTCGAGAATCATTGTCCCATCTGCGCAGCCGCCTGCGCCTGCGCCGGCTTCTGCCGCTCCGAGCTGGAAACCTTCCGCATGGTGCTCGGTGCGCAAGTGGAGCGGGAAGAGCATATCCTGCTCGGTGCGAGGCGGTGTGCCTATCGGATCAGGCCGGCCGCCTGAGTGGCGCGCTTTTTGATGCTGACGGGCGTCATCGACGATTGGCAATCCCCGGCGCAGCGGCTATCACTGCCCATCCCGCAAATCAAAGGCAGCATTCCGTCATGTCCAATCCCGTCTGCGTCGAAGTCACCCGTGGCAATCTGGTCGAGAGCCGCCATCGCGGTTCCATCGTTGCGGTCGATGGCGATGGAAAGGTGGTCTTCTCGGTCGGCGATATCGACAGGGGCGTGTTTCCGCGTTCCGCCTGCAAAGCGATGCAGGCCCTGCCTCTGGTCGAAAGCGGCGCCGCAGACGCCTATGGCTTTGGCAACAAGGAACTGGCGCTCGCCTGTGCCTCCCATAATGGCGAAGACGAGCATGTCGCGCTCGCAGCCTCCATGCTGGCGCGCGCCGATCGCGATGTCGGCACGCTCGAATGCGGCGCCCATTGGTCTTCCGATCAGAAGACCCTCATCCACCAGGCACGCACGATCGACAAGCCGACGGCGCTGCACAACAATTGCTCCGGCAAGCACGCCGGCTTCGTCTGCGCCTGCTGCCATCAGGACATCGATCCCAAGGGCTATGTCGGTTACGATCACCCGCTGCAGCAGCAGATCCGCGAAACGATGCAGAGCCTGACCGGCGCCGTTCTCGCGCATGACAATTGCGGCACGGACGGCTGCTCGATTCCGACCTATGCGGTCCCGCTCAAGGGACTGGCGCATGGCTTTGCCAAGATGGCGACCGGCGTCGGTCTCGAGCCGCTGCGCGCCAAGGCATCGCGCCGGCTGTTCGAAGCCTGTATGGCCGAGCCGTTCTACGTGGCCGGCACCGACCGCGCCTGCACCAAGCTGATGCAGGTCGCTCCTGGCCGCATCTTCGCCAAGACCGGTGCCGAAGGCGTGTTCTGCGCTTCGATCCCGGAGCAGGGCATTGCCATCGCGATCAAATGCGATGATGGCACCGGCCGTGCAGCAGAGGTCATGGTTGCGGCGACGCTCGCTCGCTTCTTCGAGAAGGATGGCGTGGTTCATGCGGGGCTGATGGCGATGGCCAACAAGTCCTTCAAGAACTGGAACGGCATCCATGTCGGCGATATCAGACCGGCCTCGGCCTTGACGGCATAAGCTCTACTCCTGGATCCGATGTCTGACTTGTCGTGCCGGCACATGTTGCCGGACGATCCTGTATTCGTGCCAGATGAGGACCATGACGAACAGATCGAAGACGGTAAGGATGATGAGCCCGATGCCGTGCGTGTCGGTGAAGCGGTAAAGCTGGTAGACGATGAAAAGCGCCAAGGCGACCAGCGATGCCGGATAGGCCCACATCTTGCCCCTCAGCAGGCCGATGACGAGCAGCACCTTCACCAGTCCGTGGCTCAGCAGATAGTAGGCATAGAAATTCTTGGTGCCGACGGAGAAATCCTGCACCCAGGCATGCAGGTGGATCGCGACGAAGTCCTTGGGATCGTTGAGGAGCTCGGGCTGCACGATCCGGTTCACCAGGCGAAGGATGGATTCGGTGCTGACGAGCGCCAGGATGAGGCCGCCAATGCACTCGATCAAAGCATGGGCACCCTTCAACAGGATGCTGATTTCGAAAATTTGGTGAATGCGGCGTTCGTTCATGGGCGATCGTAACCTCTGCACGATATTGAGGTAGACTTGATCGGCGATGACCGCAAGACAAGTCGATGTCCGGTCGGCATAGGATCAATCTTCGACCGCATCATGATGACGGCGGCGCAAATCCTGACGAACTATCTCTTTTCCAAGGGCCGGATGCGATGTGCGCGTCAGGCCAGGAAAATCGGCACACCGGCATTCCGGTAGGGTGTCAGGCTTTCTTTGGGAATATCGGACGGCACGATCAGGCCGGAAACGCCCTTGGTCGGCAGGATCTGGCATGGGGAGGCCGCATCCAGCTTCTCAGCCGTCGCCAGCACGTAGGTCTCCGCCGAGCACTGTGCGATATGGCGCTTGATAGCCGCTTCCTCAAAATCGCCGGTCGAAAAGCCGTGGACGGGATGAATTGCGGTGATCCCTAGAAAGAAGATATCGGCCCTTATGGATGCGATCGCCACCATGGCCGCAGCACCTGTCGCCACCATCGAATGTTTGTAGAGCTTGCCGCCGATCAGGATGACTTCGGCGAGGGGATGATGTTCCAGCTCGCCTGTTATCGTCGGGCTATGGGTGACGATGGTGACGGCAAGATTCTTCGGGAGCTGGCGGGCGATTTCGGCATTCGTGGTGCCGCCATCGAGAAACACGGTCTGGCCCGACTTGATCATGCTCGCAGCATAGGCGCCGAGCCGGCGTTTCTCCTCCGATGAGACCGCCTGCCGGGCCGAGAAGTCCGGTAGATCTGGGGCAAGCGGCAGCGCTCCGCCATGCACCCGTTTCAGCAGCTTTTCCGCCGCCATCTCTCGCAGGTCCCTGCGGATCGTGTCTTCGGATAGCTCAAGATCGTCGGCCAATGCCTTGGCGATCACCTGGCCGTTGCGGCGCAATCGATCGAGAATAAGGGCCTTGCGTTGACTGGTCAGCATGTCTGTTCCTGCACGAAATTTCATGAATATTCGTGAATCTATCAGAATAGATTCGACATTCAAGAAAATATACGCATATTCGTGCAAATTCCTGCAGGAAGCAGGAGGAAAAATGGAGAAATGACATGTTGATCTTGATCGCCGGGCCCTATCGTTCCGGCACCGGGGACGATCCGAAGAAGATGGCCGAGAACCTGAAGTGCCTTGAGGAGCCGTCCTACGCTCTGTTCAAGGCCGGGCACTTGCCGATGATCGGCGAATGGGTCGCCTTGCCGGTCTGGCATGCCGCCGGCGGCAAGAGCATCGGTGACGATCTCTATGAGGAGATTTTTCATCCGACGGCCGGTCGTCTGCTGCAGCTTTGCGAGGGCGTTCTGAGATTGCCGGGCGATTCCAAGGGCGCCGACAACGATGTCCGCATCGCCCGCGAACGCGGTATTCCCGTCTGGCACAGACTGGAGGACGTACCCGGCTGCGCCTAAACCGCCGGCAGCCCATTCTCGCGACCCGTGGGGGTGGGCATGCCGCTTGATCGATCAAAACCTTTTGTAGAAGGTATCAGCATCGGCCACTTCCGTATTGGCTGGGTTGCCTTTAGCTTCCCGTCGGATCCAATCGAGGAACGGAACATGCTGACATTCTATTTTGCGCCCGGAAGCTGTGCTCTCGCCAGTCTCATCGCTCTGGAAGAATCCGGTCTCGCCTATGAGCCCCGGCGCCTCAACCTCGCCAATGGCGATCAGCGCCAGCCGGATTATCTAGCCGTCAACCCCAAGGGCCGTGTGCCGGCACTGGTGACCGACAAGGGCGTCATTACGGAAAACGTTGCGATTCTGGCTTACGTTGCCCAGATCGTGCCTGCCGCAAAGCTGGCGCCGCTCGATGATCCCTTCGAGTTCGCCCAGATGCAGGCCTTCAACAGCTATCTATCGTCCACGGTGCACATCAACCATTCGCACAAGGGGCGTGGTTATCGCTGGACGGACGATGCCGCTGCCATCGAGACGATGAAGGCCAAGGTGCCGCAGACCATGACGGAGAGCTTTGCCCTCATCGAGGACAAGATGCTGAAGGGGCCCTGGGTGATGGGCGATCAGTATACGGTCGCTGACGGCTATCTCTTCACCATGGCAAAGTGGCTGCCGGGAGACAATGTCGATCGCGACCAGTTCGCGAAGGTAAGCGCCCACTATGCGCGCATGCTCGAGCGTCCGGCTGTCAAGAAGGCGCTTGCCGTCGAAGAAGGCTGATCGTCTCAGCCAAATGCTGCCAGAAGTTTTTTCGGGGCGCGGTATCGCCACGCCTCGATCAAACGCAGCTCCAGCTCCTCATCTCCGATCGCACCTATGCGCAGGGGAAGGGAAGGCCAGCCGACATAGTGATCCGTCTGGAAATAGATCTCCGGCGCCATTTCCATCAGTTGTTCCTTGCGGTCGATCGGCAGCGACAGCACGACGGTCTCGTTGTTCTTCACCGTCACGAACGCCTTGCCGCCAACCTTGAATGCCGGGAGGCCGTAATGTGCTCCAGGTTCGACCCCCGGCAACCGGGCTTGCACCACGAGCCTGTTCAGTCGTTCCGCGATGACATCCATATCGACGTTTGAGGACATGTTCGCTCCAGAGGCGTAGGGTCTCACCTAAGCGCATTCTTCCGGTTGAACGGCTCTTTTGTCCATAGACCGGCCGAGATTTTCCGGCATGAGCGGCAGGTCGGCGAGTTCTTCGAGCGACATGGCCGCGAGCATGGGGTGCTGCAGCGGATCGTCTTCCCGCCTGCGATTTTCATCCAGCAAGTGATTGAAGAAAAGCTTCAATATAGACATGACATGCCTCCTGAGATTTTCCGCATCGATGCAACCATGAGGGCATCAGCCGGTGGGGTGGCGGCAGGTTTCAATTCCATGCTGTAATAATCGCGCTTGTTTGTGCCGTGCGCAATTGAGAATGACGAGATGCTGATATAGATATTCTATATGAGAAATCTCAACAGCGTACATTTGAACGGCCTTCGAGCCATTGAAGCGGTCGGACGACTAGGGTCGCTGCAGGCGGCTGCCGACGAATTGGGCGTGACGATAGGTGCCGTCAGCCAGCAGGTCATCAAGACCGAGGCGCAATTGGGCCGGCCGCTGTTCGAGCGTACGTCCAAGGGCATGGCGGTCACCGAGGCGGGAGTCGTGGTGCTGGCGCGGCTTGAAGAGGGTTTCAAGGCGTTGTCGGCGGCCGTGGCGGTCGCGCAGCATCGGGACGACAATATCCTCACCATTTCGGTTGCGCCGGTTTTCGCGGCTCGCTGGCTGGTGTACCGGCTCGATCGCTTCGCCATCCGCCATCCGGATATCCGGCTGCGCATCGATGCCACCACGCGGCTGATCAATCCGGCGACGTCGGATGTCGATATCGGCATTCGGGTCGGCAACGGGCAATGGCCTGATGTCAAATCCGAGCTATTGCTGGCGCAGGAAGTGTTCCCCGTCGTCACGCCGCAGATCGCCGCCACGCTCCGGCAGCCTGCCGACCTTCTGAAAGTCCCCGCAGTCATTGACGGACATGCGATGTTCGGTTGGGAGATCTGGCTGCGCGAGGCCGGATTGTCAGGTCATTGTATGGAGGAACGGCATATCTTCAACGACGCGTCGCTCTGCCTCGATGCCGCCATGGCCGGCCAAGGAACCATGCTCGCCTGGCAAACGCTCGCAGCCTATGCGCTGCAGCAGAAATGCCTCGTCGACCCTTTCGGCATCCGCGCCAGGACAGGCTTCGGCCACTATTTCGTTGCGGCCGAAGGTGTGCGGGAGCCGAAAAAGGTCACCGCTTTCAAGGCATGGATCCGCGAAGAAATGGAAGAGAGCATGCGTCTCTTCCGATAGTCTCTATCAGACCGGCTCTTTGCCGCGGGTTGCCTGCATGGCCCTATAGGCGTCGCGCGACTGGCAGCGCTCGATCCACGTCTTCACCGCAGGATGGGCGTCGAAGAGCTCCTGTTCTGTCTGGGCGTAGCGCAGCACTTCCGCGAGATTGAGGTCGGCGACGGTGAAGCGGCCTCCGACAAGATGCTCGTGATTCTGGAGGTGCTTTTCCAAGACATCGAGCGGCCTTTTCAGCGAGCGGCAGGCGACTGCGATGCCGGCCTTGCCAGGCTCGCTGTTTTCCTGGGCATTGTCATAGATGCGCACAAGCGCGACGCTGTAGGGCTCGACTTCCGTCGCGGCCCACATGGTCCACATCGACATCAGCCCTTCCTCTTCGACCGTCTTGCCGGCCAGCGGGCCGCCATATTTGCGGGCGAGGTAGAGGTTGATGGCAAGCGATTCATGCATCATGAGATCACCATCCTTGATGCAGGGGATCATGCCCATCGGATTGACCGCCAGAAATTCCGGCGACAGCGTGTTGATAGGCGCATCGGCGGCGAGCGGATTGGCAAGCCGGCTCCCCTGGATGACCGGCACGGATTTGAACTCGATGCCGATCTCCCTAGCCATCCAGTAATTGCGCGCGGCGCGCGAGCGATAGACACCGTAGATCGTCAGCATGTGAGGTCTCCCAGATTCGAGTTGGCGCGACATTATTGGGCGAGTTGCGGGAGTAAAAGGCCTTGGCGCTGATATCTCCGATGAAAGCTTGTGATGGATGGCAGTACCGCTTGTTCCGTAAGCACGAAAACATCTGCCAACCGGCCGAAATCTTTGCAAATCATGCTGCGGAGGCCTAGCCTTCGTTCGGAAATTAGCGTCGGTGCATGTTACCGTTCGATCACGGCTTTCGTCGGATGCGGTAGGAGGCATCCGGTGAAATGCATATGGGCAATCGGTGACTGCGATCTCGGGAGGAGAGCAGATGCTTGCGACCGGCGTTTCGCTAGACGACAAATATAAGGCAGAGGACGGCCGCGTTTTCATGACAGGCCTGCAGGCGCTGGTGCGGCTGCCCATGACCCAGATGCGGCGGGACCGCGTCGCCGGCCTCAACACGGCCGCCTTCATTTCCGGTTACCGCGGCTCACCACTTGGCGGTTACGACCAGCAGCTTTTGAAAGCGCAAACTTACCTCGACGCGCATGACGTCACCTTCCAGCCTGGGATCAACGAGGACCTTGCTGCAACGGCCGTCTGGGGCTCGCAGCAGGTCGGCCTTTCGCCAGGCGCCCGCAAGGATGGCGTGCTCGGCATCTGGTACGGCAAAGGCCCTGGCGTCGATCGCTCCGGCGATGTGCTGAAGCACGGCAATGCGGCCGGCACTTCGAGGCATGGCGGTGTCCTCTGTTTTGCCGGCGACGATCATTCTGCCAAATCCTCGACCATCCCGCATCAGACCGACCATGATTTCATGTCGGCGCTCATTCCGGTTCTCTATCCCTCATCCATCCACGAATTCCTGGAATATGGCCTGCTCGGCATCGCCATGTCGCGCTATTCCGGTTGCTGGGTCGGCATGAAATTCATTGCCGACACGGTCGAAACGACCGCAGCCGTGGATCTCTCGGGCGAAAAGCGGCAGTTCGTCCTGCCGACCGATTTCGAATTGCCGTCCGGCGGCCTCAATCTGCGCTGGCCCGATCCGCCGCTGATCCAGGACGATCGCCTGCAAAACTACAAGGCCTATGCCGCTATCGCCTTTGCCCGCGCCAATCGCGTCGACGAAGTCACGCATGACGTGCCCAATGCCCGCTTCGGCATCATCTCCTCCGGCAAGGCCTATGAAGATGTGCTGCAGGCGTTGCGCGAGCTCGAGATCGGCCCGAGGGAAATGGCGGCGATCGGCCTGCGTATCCTGAAGGTGCGTATGCCCTGGCCGCTGGAGCCGGAAGCTGTCCGGCATTTCTCGGAAGGGCTGGACGAAGTTCTCGTCGTCGAAGAGCGGCGCGAGATCATCGAAAACCAGATCAAGCAGCAGCTGTTCAACTGGCGCGCCGATGTCCGCCCGCGCATCGTCGGCAAGTTCGACGAGCACGACAAACCCTATCTCAGCCTGTCTTCGGCATTGACCGTCGGCGCCGTTGCCAGAGCCATCGCCGGGCGCATCGTCAAGCTCGACCTCGATCAGGGCCTGCATGATCGCATCGCGGCCAAGCTTACCTATCTCGCCGAGCGCGGCCAGATCAGCCGCAGCCATGTGGCGCCGCTGAACCGCACGCCGTTCTTCTGCTCCGGCTGTCCGCACAATACGTCCACCCGCGTTCCAGAAGGCAGCCGCGCCATCGCCGGCATCGGCTGCCACTATATGGTCACCTGGATGGATCGCAGCACCGAGACCTTCACCCAGATGGGCGGCGAAGGCGTGCCGTGGACGGCGATCGCCCGCTATACCGACGAAAAGCACATGTTTGTCAATCTCGGCGACGGCACCTATTTCCACTCCGGCATTCTCGCCATCCGCCAGTCAGTCGCCGCGAAGGTCAACGTCACCTACAAGCTGCTCTACAACGATGCCGTCGCCATGACGGGTGGCCAGCAGATCGACGGCCATTTGACGCCGCAACTGGTGACCAAGCAGCTGCATGACGAGGGCGTCAAGCCGATCTACCTGTTGTCGGACAATCCCGACGCCTATCGCGCTGCCGAGCTGGCGCCTGGTGTCAAGATACTGCATCGCGACCATATCGATCAGGTGATGCTGACGCTGCGCGAGACCGAGGGCTGTTCGGCGATCGTCTACGTCCAGACCTGCGCGGCCGAGAAGCGCCGCCGCCGGAGCCGTGGGCTGATGGAGGATCCGGCCAAGCGCGTCTTCATCAACTCGGCCGTTTGCGAGGGCTGCGGCGATTGCTCGGTGCAATCCAATTGCATCTCAGTGGAGCCGCTTGAGACGGAATTCGGCCGCAAGCGCCAGATCAACCAGTCGAGCTGCAACAAGGATTTCTCCTGCGTCAAAGGCTTCTGCCCGTCCTTCGTGACCGTTCATGGCGGCAAGCGCCGCAAACGAAAGGCTCTGGAGCATGCGGATATCGAAGTGCCGATGCCCGAAATCCCCGCCATCGGCGAGCGGCCCTGGAACATCGCAATTGCCGGCATCGGCGGCACTGGTATCTTGACCATCGGTGCCATCCTCGGCATGGCCGCGCATCTCGACGGCAAGGTGCCAATGATCCTCGATATGGCCGGCCTCGCCCAGAAGGGCGGCTCCGTCATGAGCCATCTGCGCATCGGTCACAATGAGGCTGATGTCACCTCGTCGCGCATCGTCAACGGCGGTGCTGATCTGCTGTTATCAGCGGATGAGGTTGTGGGCGCCTCCAAGGATGCGATTACGCTCTGTTCATCGATGCGGACCACTGCCATCGTCAACACGGGCCTGATGCCGGTTGCCGATTTCGTGCGTAATCGCGATTTCGATTTCAAGGCCGGCTCGGTTCAGCAAGCAATTGCCAAGACGGTCAGCGACAGATCCGTCTTCCTCGATTTCAACCACGTGGCAACCGAAGTCACCGGTGATGCCATGTCGACCAACATCCTGCTCACCGGCTTTGCCTGGCAGCGTGGCTTGCTGCCGCTGTCGCTGGAGGCGATCGAAAAGGCGATCGAGCTCAACGGCGTCGCGGTCAAAGCCAGCCTTTCCGCTTTCCATTGGGGCCGGCTTCTCGCGCATGATCCGCAGGCCGTGGAGGCCATGATCGCCGAGCCGGATGCCGGCAAGACGCTGGCGGGCATGAGCCTCGATGAACTCATCAAGCATCGCAAGGCACATCTGACTGCCTATCAGGACAGCGCGCTTGCCGAGCGCTATGCCCGTTTCGTGGCTCATGCCAATGCCTTGGCAATCAGGGAGCGGCTTTCGGACAAGGTGCCTTTTGCCGTTGCTGTCACCTATGCGCGGGTTCTGGCGTATAAGGATGAATACGAGGTCGCCCGTCTTCTGACGGATCCTGCGTTCGAGGCACAACTGCGGGAGGAGATGGAAGGCGATTTCAAGCTGGCCTTCAATCTAGCTCCGCCGATCCTTGGCGGAAAGGATCCGAACGGCCGGCCGAAAAAGCGCGAATTCGGCGCCTGGATCCTGCCGTTGCTGCGCGCCCTTGCGCCGATGAAGCGGCTGCGCGGCACCGTCTTCGATCCCTTCGGCTATATGGAAGAGCGTCGGGCGGAACGCCGCCTGATTGCCGAATACGAAGGGATTGCCGGGCGTGTACTTGCAGGTCTGCGCCACGACAACGAAGCCGAGGCTCTTGTCCTCCTCTCGTTGTTTGACGAGATAAGAGGCTTCGGCCCGGTCAAGGAAGAGGCGGTCCGGAAGATCATGGCGAAGATCGCGGACAAGATGAAGGCCTATGAGACGCCGCAGGAGAAGCAGCAAGTGCCGGCCAATGCCGCATGACGGTTAAGGCAGGCGCTTGAAGCGGGCATAAAGAGATATACGTTCACAAGGATCGGACGTTTGCGACGGTCGGGAGGAGAAGCCGGATGTTTGCAGGGGGATTGAACTTCGCGCTCGGGGAGGACATCGAGGCACTGCGCGAGCAGGTGCGCCGTTTTGCCAACCACCGAATCGCGCCGATCGCTGATGAGATCGATCGTAACAACGGCTTCCCGATGCATCTCTGGAAGGAGATGGGCGATCTCGGCTTGCTCGGGGTCACCGTCGATGAGGCCTTTGGCGGCGCCGGCCTCGGCTATCTCGCCCACACGGTTGTCATGGAAGAGATCAGCCGCGCTTCGGCTTCCGTCGGCCTGAGCTATGGCGCCCATTCCAACCTTTGCGTCAACCAGATCCATCGTAACGGCACGACGGCGCAGAAGGAGCGCTATCTTCCGAAGCTGATCTCCGGCGAGCATGTGGGCGCCTTGGCCATGTCGGAACCGGGCGCCGGCTCCGATGTCGTCTCCATGAAACTCCAAGCCGAAAAGCATGGCCATCACTATGTGCTGAACGGCAGCAAGATGTGGATCACCAACGGTCCCGATGCCGATGTCCTCGTCGTCTATGCAAAGACCTCCCCGGATGCCGGCCAGCGCGGCATCACCGCCTTCCTCGTCGAAAAAGGCTTCAAGGGGTTTTCCGTCGGACAGAAGCTCGACAAGCTCGGCATGCGCGGCTCCCACACGTCGGAACTGATCTTCGTCGATTGCGAAGTGCCGGAGGAAAATGTTCTGGGCCAAGTCGATGGTGGCGTTCGCGTGCTGATGTCGGGTCTCGATTATGAGCGCGTTGTGCTGTCGGGCGGCCCCGTCGGCATCATGGCCGCCTGCATGGATGTGGTGCTGCCCTACATGCATGAGCGCAAGCAGTTCGGCCAGTCGATCGGCGAGTTCCAGCTCATGCAGGGCAAGCTTGCCGACATGTATGTCACCATGAATGCCGCGCGCGCCTATGTCTATGCGGTCGCAGCCGCCTGCGATCGCGGCGAGACGACCCGCAAGGATGCCGCCGGCTGTATTCTCTACTCCGCCGAGAAGGCGACGGCGCTGGCGCTCGAATGCATCCAGGCGCTCGGCGGCAATGGCTATACCAATGATTATCCCGCCGGACGGCTGCTGCGCGACGCCAAGCTCTACGAGATCGGCGCCGGCACGTCCGAAATCCGGCGCATGCTGATCGGCCGCGAGTTGTTCGGCGAAACGGCCTGATTTCGAATTCCATCTTACTCGACCGGTGAGGCCGTATGACCGTCCTGAAATCAGAGATATCGACGCATTCGGATCGCTTCCGCGACAATCGCGCTGCGTTGCTGGAGGCGATCGGTGTCGCCGAGGCTGCGGCGTCGAAGGCGGCGGAAGGCGGCGGAGCGCAGGCGCGCGAGCGGCATGTGAGCCGCGGCAAGATGTTGCCGCGCGATCGCGTTGCCGGCTTGATCGATCCCGCCACGCCGTTTCTGGAGATCGGCGCGACGGCAGCTCATGGAATGCACGGCGATGAGGCCCCAGGCGCCGGTCTGATCGCCGGCATCGGTCGTGTCTCCGGCCGCGATTGCATGATCGTCTGCAACGATGCCACGGTCAAAGGCGGCACCTACTATCCGATCACGGTGAAGAAGCACCTGCGGGCTCAGGAAATCGCCGCAGAAAACAATCTTCCGTGCATCTATCTCGTCGATTCCGGCGGCGCCAACCTGCCGAACCAGGACGAGGTCTTTCCGGATCGTGATCATTTCGGCCGCATCTTCTACAATCAGGCCAATATGTCGGCGGCCGGCATCCCGCAGATTGCCGTCGTCATGGGCTCCTGCACGGCGGGCGGCGCCTATGTGCCTGCTATGTCGGACGAAACCATCATCGTCGAGAAGCAGGGGACGATCTTCCTTGCCGGTCCGCCGCTGGTCAAGGCGGCGACAGGGGAAGTGGTCTCGGCCGAGGATCTCGGCGGCGGCGATGTGCATACGCGCCTCTCCGGCGTAGCCGATCATCTCGCCCGCGACGATGCCCATGCGCTCGCACTCGCCCGGCAGGCGGTCGCCAATCTCAATCGCCGCAAGCCTGAGAGTGTCGAGCTTCGCACGCCGGAGGCGCCGCTCTACGATCCCGAGGACATTCTGGGCATCGTCCCCTCCGACCTGCGCACGCCCTATGACGTGCGCGAGGTCATCGCCCGTATGGTGGACGGCTCCCGCCTCGATGAGTTCAAGGCGCGCTACGGCACAACGCTGGTCTGCGGCTTTGCCCATATCCACGGCATTCCCGTCGGCATCATCGCCAATAACGGCGTGCTCTTCTCGGAGTCGGCGCTGAAGGGCGCGCATTTCGTCGAGCTTTGCTCACAGCGCAAGATCCCGCTGGTCTTCCTGCAAAACATCACCGGCTTCATGGTCGGCCGGAAATACGAGACCGAGGGCATCGCCAAGAACGGTGCGAAGCTGGTGACGGCCGTTGCGACCACCAAGGTTCCGAAGGTCACCATGTTGATCGGTGGCTCCTTCGGTGCGGGCAACTACGGCATGGCCGGCCGTGCCTATTCACCGCGCTTCCTCTGGACATGGCCCAACAGCCGTATCTCGGTGATGGGTGGGGAGCAGGCGGCGGGCGTGCTCGCCACGGTGCGCGGAGAGGCGCTGGCCCGCGCCGGCAAGCCCTGGACGAAGGAGGAGGAGGCCGCCTTCAAGGCGCCGACCCTCAAGATGTTCGAAACCCAGAGCCACCCACTCTATGCCTCGGCCCGCCTCTGGGACGATGGCATCATCGATCCGCGCAAGAGCCGCGACGTGCTGGCTCTGTCGCTTTCAGCAGCACTCAACGCGCCGATCGAAGACACGCGCTTCGGTCTATTCAGGATGTGAGGAGATGGAAATGAAACGCGATGCCATCAATGCCAAGAATGCGCCGCAGCCGCGCGGCGGCTACGCACAGGCCGTGAAGCTCGAGAATTTCGAGCGATTGCTGTTCGTCAGCGGCCAGATTCCGACCGATGTCGACGACACCTTGCCGGAGGGCTTTCAGGCACAGGCTCGTCAGGTCTGGCACAACATCGACGCCCAGCTGAAGGCGGCCGGTATGAGCAAGGACGATATCGTCAAGGTCACCACCTTTCTCGCCGACCGTCACCACACGATGGTGAACCGCGAGATCCGCAGCGAATATTTAGGCTCGCTCACGCCGGCCATGACGGTAGTGATCGCCGGCATTTTCGATACCGCCTGGCTGCTCGAAGTCGAAGTCATTGCCGCGCAATAGGGTCTGCCGATGTTCTCGAAGATATTGATCGCCAATCGCGGCGAAATCGCCTGCCGGGTCGTCCGTACAGCAAGGAGCCTGGGCATCCGCACCGTCGCCGTCTATTCCGACGCCGACAGGGATGCCTTGCATGTGGCGCTGGCCGACGAGGCCGTTCATATCGGTCCGGCGGCGGCGAGCGACAGCTATCTTTCGAAGGAAAAGATCATTGCGGCTGCTGAGCGGACGGGCGCCGAAGCCATCCATCCCGGCTACGGTTTTCTCTCGGAAAACGCCGATTTCGCCGAGGCGGTCGAGGCTGCAGGTCTGGTCTTCATCGGTCCGTCGCCGGCTTCGATCCGGGCCATGGGGCTCAAGGATGCGGCCAAAGCACTGATGGAGCGGGCCGGCGTGCCTGTCGTTCCCGGTTATCACGGCGATGGGCAGGAGCCCGGCTTTCTTGCCGAACAGGCTGATGGCATCGGCTTTCCCGTTCTCATCAAGGCGCGGGCGGGTGGCGGCGGCAAAGGCATGCGCCGCGTCGACCGGACGGAGGATTTCGGTGCCTCGCTGGAAGCGGCGAAGCGCGAGGCGAAATCCGCCTTCGGCGACGACGCCGTGTTGATCGAGAAATATCTGATCAAGCCGCGCCACATCGAGATCCAGGTCTTTGGGGATTCCCGAGGCAATGCCGTGCATCTTTTCGAGCGCGATTGCTCGCTGCAGCGCCGGCACCAAAAGGTGATCGAGGAGGCGCCGGCACCCGGCATGACGCAGGAGATGCGTAGCGCCATGGGCGAGGCGGCAGTTCGCGCCGCTCGTGCAATCGATTATCGCGGCGCCGGCACCGTCGAATTCATCGCCGATGTTTCCGATGGCCTGTCGCCGGATCGCTTCTTCTTCATGGAGATGAATACGCGGCTGCAGGTCGAACACCCCGTCACCGAGGCGATCGCCGGCGTCGATCTTGTCGAGTGGCAATTGCGCGTTGCGAGCGGCGAGCCTCTGCCGAAGACTCAAGGTGAGCTTACTATAAATGGCTGGGCCTTCGAGGCGCGTATCTATGCCGAAGACCCGTCGCGCGGCTTCCTGCCGGCAACCGGCACGCTCTCGCATCTGCGCTTTCCCGAGGGCGACGTCCGCATCGATGCCGGCGTCCGCGAGGGCGATACCATCACCCCGCATTACGATCCACTGATCGCCAAGCTGACGGTGCATGCATCGGATCGCCAGGCCGCTCTTGCCAAGCTCACGCAAGGCCTGGAGCAGATACAGGTTGCCGGGACCACCACCAATCTCGATTTCCTCATCCGTCTCAGCCGCCGGCCGGATTTTGCCGCCGGCCATCCGGATACAGGACTGATCGACCGGGATGTGGAGGCGCTGACCTCGGCGCAACAGCCTAACGATGCGGCGCTGGCCATCGCTGCGATCGTCGAGGCTGGCGGTTTCGCTCGGCCCGATGCAAGCAATCCCTGGCTTTCGCTCGGCGCCTGGCAGCTTTGGGGCGAATTGAGCCGCCCCGTCACGCTGCATTTCGGCGGTGGGCACATACATTGCCGCGTAGCCGCGAAGGGAAGGGCGCTTTTCAGCGTCGCGCTTGAGGATCGTACCATTCCGGTGCGGCTTTTGCCGGCAGAAGACGGGGCTCGTCGCGTAGAGATTGATGGCCGTCAGTCGAGCGTCACCATCTTCGAAGCATCGAATGGCACGACGCTGTTCATGGATGGGCATACGCACTACTTCCATCGTCACGATCCGCTCGATGGCGGAGAAGAGGCGGCCGCCGGCGGTGACAGGCTGATCGCCCCGATGCCCGGCCTCGTCAAGATCGTCCGCGTTCGCGAGGGCGATGCGGTGGCGAAGGGGCAGGCACTGATCGTCATGGAGGCCATGAAGATGGAGCTGACGCTGACGGCGATGCGCGATGGCATCGTGGAGAGCCTGAACGTCGGCGAAGGAGACCAGACCAGCGAGAGCGCCGTGCTTCTGGCGCTCCGCCCGGAGGATGCTGCATGAGTGATGAACGCTCCAAGCAGGTCACCATCGTCGAGATGGCCCCGCGTGATGGCCTGCAGAACGAAAAGCAGCCGATTGATACCGCGCGCAAGATCGAGCTGGTCAATCTGCTCTCCGACAGCGGCTTCGCCCGCATCGAAGTCACCAGCTTCGTCAGCCCGAAATGGGTGCCGCAGCTTGCCGATGCCGCCGCCGTCATGGCCGGCATAGAACGCAGGCCGGGCGTGCGCTATGCGGCGCTGGCGCCCAACATGCAGGGCTTCGAAGCGGCACTTGCGGCCGGCGCCGATGAAGTGGCGATCTTTGCGTCGGCTTCCGAAACATTCTCGATGCGCAACATCAATTGCTCGATCGCCGAGAGCATCGAGCGGTTCCGACCGGTGGCGGCCGCGAGCCGCGATCGCGGCGTCCCGTTGCGCGGCTATGTCAGCTGCGTCGTCGAATGCCCCTATGAAGGCGCCGTGCCGCCGGAGAGTGCCGCGAACGTTGCCTGGCAGCTGCGAGCTCTCGGCTGCTACGAGATCAGCCTTGGCGACACGATCGGCAAGGGCACGCCCGAGGCGGTCGACCAGATGCTCGCTGCAGTTCTGGGCGAACTCCCCGTCTCAGCACTTGCCGGGCATTTTCATGACACGTCAGGCCAAGCGCTCGACAACATTGCCGTCGCTCTCGATCGCGGCTTGCGCGTGTTCGATGCCGCCGCTGGCGGCCTCGGCGGCTGCCCTTTCGCTCCCGGCGCAAAGGGCAATGTCGATACAGTCGCAGTCCACGATTATTTGACGGCGCATGGCTACGAGACCGGCCTCGACGAGGAAAAGCTTGCCCGCGCCGCCGCCTTCGCCCGTAGCCTCAGGAGTGCCTCATGATGTCGCCGACGATCCATATCGCCACCGATGAACGCGGCGTTGCCCGTCTCACGCTGGCGCGCCCGGAAAAGCACAATGCCCTCTCGGCCGAGATGATCGATGCCTTGACAACAGCGGTCCGCGATCTCGGCAATGACAAGACGGTCCGTGTCGTCGTGCTCACGGGTGAGGGAACAAGCTTTTGTGCGGGCGGCGATCTCGGCTGGATGCGTGCGCAGTTTGATGCAACGCGTGCCGGGCGCATGGTCGAGGCGCGCAGGCTCGCCATGTTGTTCAAGGCGTTGAACGAATTGCCAAAGCCCCTCATTGCCCGGGTCCAAGGCAATGCGTTCGGCGGCGGCATAGGCGTCCTCAGTGTCTGCGATATGGTCATCGCCGCGTCGACGGCCCGTTTCGGCCTGACGGAGGTACGCCTCGGCATCATTCCCGCTACGATCAGCCCCTATGTGGTCGCCCGTATCGGCGAGGCGAATGCCCGCCCGCTCTTCCTTTCCGGCAAGATCA
Source organism: Martinezella miluonensis (assembly GCF_900094545.1). Lineage (GTDB taxonomy): Bacteria > Pseudomonadota > Alphaproteobacteria > Rhizobiales > Rhizobiaceae > Rhizobium > Rhizobium miluonense. Next base: position 123,286 of record NZ_FMAH01000006.1, on the reverse strand, counting down.
TCGATGCCTGGCAGGCGCACGCCGCTGGCCTGCTGTCCCGGGTTGTTGCCGAGGAAGCGCTGGATGAAGCCGTCGAGGCCGAAATCCGCCATTTCCTTTCGGCATCTCCACAGGCTGCGGCGCGTGCCAAGGCGCTGGCCCGCTCGGTCGGCCGGCCGATCACCGATGGCATGATCGACGACGTCGTCGAACAGTTGGCCGATGCCTGGGAAACCGAGGAGGCGAAAGAAGGCATTACCGCCTTCTTCGAAAAGCGTCAGCCGAACTGGCGGCGGGCTTAAACCACTCTGTTGTTCGCGACGGTCAATTGCGGAAATTGCGAGCTTCCGGCGGAGAGATCGCCGGAGGCGGGCTTGTCCCAGCGAAAGCCGACAATCGCGCCTTTCTCCATCTCCTGGAAGAGATTGCTTGAAATGACGGCCGAGCCGGCGCCATCCGCCACCGACACGACGCAGCCGATGCCGGCATGTCTGACGATGTTGCCGGTGGCGACCACATTGCGAAGGTAAGGCCCCCAGCCGAGTTTCAGGCCGCAGAGCGGCGCGTTCTCGATGACGTTGTCGGAAATCAGCGTATCGGCTTCGGCTGATATGCCGATGCCGAACCCACCGTCCTGGGCATAGGGGGCTGTCATAGACAGATTGCGGATGATGTTGCCGGTGACCGTGGCAAGCCGACCACCCTTGTCGAAATTGGTGACGGCAATGCCGTTTGTGGCGACATCGATCAGGTTGTTGTTGATGACAGCGCCTTCGAATTCGAATTCGCAATAGATCGCCGTCTCGCCGGAACGCAGGCACTGGTTGCCCGAGATCTGCACATTCGATGCCGAATTGGCGCGAATTGCGGTGAAGGCGCAATCGGTGATGCGATTGCCGGAGACCTGCACGCCGTCGGCGCGGAAGACATTGATGCCGTTGCCGTTCTGGCCGGTGCCGCCGCCATTGGCGCGGATGCGGGCTATGCGGTTGTCGGTGACGTTGCTGCCGTCCTCCGCCTTGTCCCAGCGATGGATGAGGACGCCGCCATTGCCGCAATCCTCGATGCTGTTGCCTGTCACCTGCAATCCGGTGGATTGGACGGAGTAGATGCCGGCCTCGGCAGCTCCGGAGATCCGGCTGCGTTCGATCCGGCCGCCGCAGCGTTCGAGTTGCATGGCGTGCTTGCGGCTGCCGGCAATCTCGCAATCGTCGATCCGCACATCGCCGACGCCTGCAAATTGCAGGAGGGCTCCCACATAGTCGGCCAGCCATCGATTGCCACCATCGAGAACGAGCCCGGAAAGCTCGATGCGCTTGGCCTTGTCCGCATTCATCAGATAGCCGTCGCCGCCATAGATAAGGCGCGTGGCGCCCGGTACGCCGCTGATGCGGGTATTATCCGGCAGCGTCAGGTTGGACACGGTGTAATTGCCGGGCGGCAGGAACAGCGGCACGTTGCTGCGCGCGGCATTGTCGATCATCGCCTGCAGCTTGCCGCTTTTGAAGTCGCTGGTGCCCGGCGTCGCCTTATAGGCGATAGCGTCGATCGACCCGCGCAGCTCGGCACCGTTGCTTCTGGCAAGCGGCGCAGCGAAGATGCCAGGCGCAAATAGGCCGGCGGTGGCCGAAGCAGCCAGAGAAGCGAGGAAGGCACGGCGCTGGATCATTACGAACTCCCGAAACGACATTGGCCAAGCAGAAATCGTGCCAGCCAAATCTGTCTCGTTTTGGCACGCCTGGAATCTCAGGCTACGGCTCGCAGACATTTGGCGCCACCGGACGAGCGATAGCTGTCATCTTTCCTTAACCAATCCGGCGCGGACGGCGATCATAGTCCAGTCGGTTGGTGCTAGAGGCGACTCACCACCTATGCTAGTTCTGACGCATGCGGATCGCGGCTTTTCAACGTCTGGCACTTTTCGACGCCGTCGAGCAGACGGCCGAGGTCTTGGCGCGCGATCTGGCCTGGGCCGAAGTGCAGGGCATCGATCTCGCCCTTTTTCCCGAATGTTACCTGCAGGGGCATAGCTATAACAAGGCCACAGCCAAGAGCCGCGCGCTTTCTCTCGGCGATATCAGGTTGAACGCCCTTGTCGGCCGCTTCGCCTCCGGGAAGACGACCGCGATCATCGGTTTTTTCGAGAGGAGAAACGATGCGCTCTACAATAGTGCCTTGGTCGCCAAGGCAGGCCGGATAGTCGGGGTCTATGCCAAGGCTCATCCGCTCGAAATGGGCCGTACGCCCGGAAAGGATTTTCCCGTCTGGGAGGAAGGGCATTGGCGCTTCGGCATCAATATCTGCGCCGATCTGAGATATCCCTATACCTCAAGGCGTCTGGCCCGAAAGGGCGTCGGCCTCATCTGCAATCCCATCAATCTGATGCTCCGGCCCCACAAGGCTGAACTCTGGCACAAGCCAGGCATATCGAGCCTGCAAATATGCGCCAAGCACACGGGATGCTGGGTGATGGCATCGGATGTGGTTGGCAGCAACGATGACGGCTGGGTGAGCTATGGCAGCAGCGCGATCGTCGATCCGAACGGTGTCGTCGTGGCCAAGGCGAAGCCGCATAGCGAAGATGTCCTTGTCTTCGATCTGCCTGATCGACAACCCGAACGCGGATTCGCTCAAAAAGCGGGTCGTATCGCTACCTAATCGTGCAAATCACGCTATCCTCATAAGTCATGAGACCTGACCAGCTGCTTTATCCCGCGCCTGAAGGATTGTTCTGTCCGATCGGCGGCTTCTATATCGATCCCGTGCGCCCGGTCGAGCGGGCGCTCGTCACGCATGGCCATTCCGACCACGCCCGCTCCGGCCACACCCATGTGCTCGCCACGCGCCAGACGCTCGACATCATGCGCATCCGCTATGGCGATGGCTTTGCAGGGTCGGAACAGGCGGCGGCCTTTGGCGAGGTGGTGACGATCAACGGCGTCAAGGTGCAGTTCCACCCCGCGGGCCATGTGCTCGGCTCGGCGCAGATCGCGGTGGAGAAGGATGGGCTGCGCATCGTCGTTTCCGGCGATTACAAGCGCCGGCCGGACCCGACCTGTGCAGCCTACGTCCCTGTTCCCTGCGATGTCTTCATCACCGAGGCCACGTTTGGTCTGCCAGTGTTCCACCATCCCGATCCCATGGCCGAGACACGCAAGCTCTTGGCCTCGCTTCGCCAGTTTCCGGAACGAACGCATCTGATCGGCGCCTATGCGCTCGGCAAGGCGCAGCGCGTCATCCGTCTCTTGCGCGATGCCGGCTATGACAAGCCGATCTATATTCATGGCGCGCTGCAAACGCTGTGTGATTACTATGTCAGCCAGGGTATCGCGCTCGGCGAGTTGCTGCCGGCCACGATCGAAAGCCGGGATCAATCGATCTTCCACGGCGCCGTCGTCGTCGGTCCGCCCTCCGCTTTCCAGGATCGCTGGGCGAGACGGTTCCACGATCCGCTGCCGGCTTTCGCCTCCGGCTGGATGATGGTGCGCCAGCGCGCCAAGCAGCTTGGTGTCGAGCTGCCGCTGGTCATATCCGACCATTGCGACTGGCCGGAACTGACCGAGACGATATCCGATTTGAAGCCGGGCGAGGTCTGGGTCACCCACGGGCGCGAAGAGGCGCTGGTGCGCTGGTGCGAGCTGCAGGGTGTCACCGCCAAGCCGCTGCATCTCATCGGCTATGAAGACGAGGGCGATTGATGAAAGCCTTTGCCGACCTTCTCGACCGCCTGGTGCTGACGCCGAGCCGCAACGGCAAGCTGAAGCTGCTGACCGACTATTTTCGCGATACGCCGGATCCAGACCGCGGCTATGGCCTGGCCGCCATCGCCGGCACGCTCGAGGTGCGCAACGTCAAACCGCCCATGCTGCGTGAGCTAGTCCTTGAACGCATGGACGAGGTGCTGTTCCGTTATTCCTATGATTATGTCGGCGATCTTGCCGAAACGATCTCGCTGGTCTGGGACAAGGAAAGCGACATCGAGCGCCCTCCCGGCGAACAGCCGAAGCTTGGCGAGGTCGTACGCCGCATGAATGCCCTGGGTCGTACCGAGGTGCGCAGCTTCGTCCGCGATCTGCTGGACCGGCTGGATACGTCGGGCCGTTTCGCCTTCCTGAAGCTTGCGACCGGCGCCATGCGCATCGGCGTCTCGGCCCGCCTCGCCAAACAGGCGCTGGCTGAGCTCAGCGACAAGGACGTGACCGAAATCGAAACGCTGTGGCATGGCCTGCAGCCGCCCTATGAAAGCCTTTTCCGCTGGCTGGAAGGGAAGGGCGAGCGGCCGATATTGGCGACGCCGGCGATCTTCCATTCCGTCATGCTCGCCAATCCCGTCGAACCAGGCGATCTCGATGGGCTCGACCCAACGGATTTTGCCGCCGAATGGAAGTGGGATGGCATCCGTGTCCAGCTTTCGCGCTCCGGCGCCACAAGCAAGCTCTATTCCCGTTCGGGCGATGATATCTCCGGCGCCTTTCCCGACATCGTCGATGCGATGAGCTTCGAGGGCGTCATGGATGGCGAGCTGCTGATCGGCGGCACGGTCCGCTCCAACAGCCCGACGCGCAGCTTTTCCGATCTGCAGCAGCGCCTCAACCGCAAGACCGTGACGGCAAAGATGCTGGAGGAATTCCCTGCCTTCATCCGCGCCTACGATCTTCTGTTCGATGGTGCGAAGGATGTGCGCGCACGCGGCTTCCTCGATCGGCGCGAGCGGCTGACGGAGATTGTCGAGGCCGCGCCTCACGACCGCTTCGATCTCTCACCGCTCGTCGATTTCTCCTCATGGGAGGAACTGGACAGGCTGCGCTCATCGCCGCCCGATCCGGTGATCGAAGGCGTCATGATCAAGCGCAGGGACAGTGCCTATCTTGCCGGCCGGGCCAAAGGCCCCTGGTTCAAGTGGAAGCGCGATCCCTACAATGTCGACGCGGTGCTGATGTATGCGCAGCGCGGTCATGGCAAGCGATCCAGCTATTATTCCGATTTCACCTTCGGCGTATGGGCGACGACGCCGGAGGGTGAACAACTCGTGCCCGTCGGCAAGGCCTATTTCGGCTTCACCGATGCCGAGCTGGAGGTGCTCGACAAATTCGTGCGCGACAATACGGTCGATCGTTTCGGTCCCGTGCGGGCGGTGCGCGCCGACCGCGATTTCGGCTTCGTTCTTGAAGTCGCCTTCGAGGGTATCAACCGCTCCAGCCGCCATAAATCCGGGGTCGCTATGCGTTTTCCCCGCATCGCCCGGCTTCGGCCCGACAAGCCTCCTTACGAGGCGGATCGGCTGGAAAGCTTGATCGCGCTGATTGACGCGAAGGCTCCTGTTGTTGATGAATAGCGAAGGGCGATTCCTCACCACAATGTGAGTTGGCCTCGCCTTGCAACCTGTGCAGATTCGAGCCGCCGGGATATTTGGACAGAGCCTATGACCACGTCTGACGACAACACATTTCGTGCCAATCGCCGCGGCGTCCTTGTTGGTCTGGCCGTTACGCTTTTTGCGCCGAACATCGGCAGATCGGCCGATGACAGCACGTCCGGCGGCAAGCCCGCCGATAGCAAGAATGCCGCCGCTGCGGAAAAGGCCGAGGATGCGCCGCCGCTTCTGTCGGGCAATTATAGCAAGGAGCGCCGACTGTTTCGGACAGACTTGGTGAGCAAGGGGCCTGCTCCCGATATCTACGAGCCGCTCGTGACGCCACCCACCGCCGATCAGCTTTTCTATCGCAGCGGTCTTGGCGGCGAACTGGAGCTGGTCGCCTGGGTTTCTAAATACACGCGCGGACGCACGCCGAAACCGGCCGTGATCTTCCTGCACGGCGGCAACGCCATCGGCCAGGGTCATTGGCAGTTGATGAAGCCCTATGTCGAAGCTGGTTATGTCGTGATGATCCCCTCGATGCGGGGTGAAAACGGCCAGAAGGGCAATTTCTCCGGTTTCTATGATGAGGTGGCCGATGTTCTGGCGGCGTCCAACCGGCTGAGGCATCTGCCCGGCGTCGATCCGCATCGCATGTTCCTGGCCGGACATAGCATCGGGGGCACGCTGGCCATGCTGACCGCCATGTCGACCAAGCGGTTCCGTGCAGCCGCACCGATATCAGGTAATCCAGACGCCTATGCGTTCTTCCGACGCTATCCGCAGGATATCCGCTTCAACACCAGGAACCCGCGCGAATTCCAGATGCGCTCGCCGCTTTGCTATGCACATAGCTTCCGATGCCCGATGAAGCTGTTTCACGGCACCGAGGAGGCTCATTTCGACTCGCGCATCGCCCTGCTCGCCAAGCGGGCGACCGCCGCCGGCGTGAAGATGGACGTGGCGACAGTGGCAGGCAGCCATAATTCAGCCCTGCCGGGCGAGATCGAGGATAGCATCCGGTTCTTCCAGAGCGTGGCGGTCTAGTCGGCGTCAGACTGGCGGCTACGCCATCTCATCGATCAGTGCCGCCGCTCATAAAGCGGCTTGAAGGCAATGCCGTCGTTGGTTCGCGGTACCAGCCTTTCCTGGAAATGTTTGCCCTTCAGTGCCCGCTCCGCCCGCTTCAGCCATGTCTTGTGATAATAGGCACGACCGAACTGCCCTGGTCGATGCGAGCGATAATCATGCCATCCTCTGGCTCGCAAGGTCAAATTTCGCGACGGAAAACAGGTGTTTGGTCAATCAGAGCAATATCTTCGCCATCGACGCCAGCCTCGCTCCAGCCGCGCCGGTCATCATGTCGCCGACCCGACATGTGTTCCAACTGGTTTCCGATGATGGCCGATCTGCTGCCCGTTTCCCGCCACCTGCTTGCCGCTGCCGCTTTGGCGACCTTGTCCGCCTGCAGCATCATTCCCGATACCGGTGCGACCGATCCGGATCGGTTCGTGCAGGAAACCTCGCCGATCTTCTATCGCCCGGAAGGTATCGATCCGCAGAGGGTGCAGCGTCTGCCGGTGCAGCCCGTGCCGAAATCGCGTGATCTCTTCCGCACCCAGTTCCATCAGACCTATGGCTTGCCGACCTTCAATCCGGTGCATCAGGCCATGTATGCGCAGAAGAGCGAAGACGACTTCACGCTGCCGGCCATCCCCTACAAGCGCATCGATCCGCGCTTCCTGCGCCAGGAAGTGGATTACAAGACCAATGAACGGCCCGGCACCATCATCGTCGATACCAGGGAGCACTTTCTCTATTTCATCGAGCCGGGCGGCAAGGCCATGCGCTATGGCGTCGGTCTCGGCGCGGCCGGCTATGCCTGGCATGGTAGGGGCGTGATCCAATGGAAGCAGAAATGGCCGCGCTGGACGCCGCCGGCGGAAATGGTCGCTCGCGAACCGCAGATGAAGCCATTGTCGGCCGAGCGCGGTGGCATGAATCCGGGGCCGACCAATCCACTCGGCGCCCGCGCGCTCTACATCTTTCAAAACGGCAAGGATACGCTTTATCGCGTCCACGGCACGCCGGATTGGCAGTCGATCGGCAGAGCGGCTTCGTCCGGTTGTGTGCGCATGCTCAACCAGGACGTGATGGATCTGTACAGCCGAGTGCCTGTGAGGACGGAAATCGTCGTTTTGTAGGGATATTTTACCACAAATTTTCGTGATGTTGCATAAGAGCGATAGCCGGGTTCAACTGCGCTCTTTAGTTTTGTCTCTGTCTCTGCAAACCTCTCGGGGAGCCGAATCAGCTTATGTGTTGCGGGTTCTCGCTTCCTCTTCAACAGGAACTATGCTGTCGACATGAGCCTTCCTTCATCTCTATCCCGACGTAATTTCCTTGCCCTTGCCGGCATCGGTGCTGTCTCGACGCTCGCCGGCTGTGCTTCTGCTGTCGACAACGGTACTGTCGTCAGCCCGGTGCAATATTCCGGTTCGCCCAGACCCTTCCGGACCTGGTTCTCCAGCTATGATGGCGAACAGCCGGATCCGGCGGTAATCTACGCGCCGCTCGATGATGGCGGCTTCCATGTTCCGGCAGTTCCCTATCAGCAGATCGACCAGCGCTTCTATCGTCAGCGCGTCGTTGATCCGACGGGCGAAGCGCCGGGTACGGTGGTGGTCAACACGACGCAGCGCATGCTTTACGTCACCGAGCAGGGCGGCACCGCCATGCGCTATGGCATCGGCGTCGGTCGCGAGGGCTTTGCCTGGCAGGGCCGTGGCGTTATCCAGTGGCGCAAGAAGTGGCCGCGCTGGAACCCGCCGGATGAAATGGTTGCCCGTCAGCCGGAACTCGTCAAGTTCTCCATCGCCAATGGCGGCATGGAACCGGGCCTGAAGAACCCGCTTGGCGCGCGCGCTCTATATATTTTCGAGGACAAGCAGGACTCGCTTTACCGCCTGCACGGCAATCCGGACTGGCGTTCCATCGGCAAGGCCGTTTCTTCCGGCTGCGTCCGCCTGCTGAATCAGGATGTCATCGATCTCTACGATCGCGTGCCGGAGCGTGCGCCGATCCTGGTGACGTCGTAGGAGCGCATCACCGAAGAAGTAGCAGGGCGCCCGGATGTGGCGCCCTTTTTATTTTTGCTGACTTATTTTTGCTGACCGCGTCGACGCACCGAGCAGGGCGCTCAGGCTTGGTTTCACTCGGCGGCCAGATTGGCCTTCAACCGCTGCAACTGGTTGCGCAAATGGGCTATCTCGGTCATGTCGCAGCCGGTGGCTTGGCCGATGGCATCCATAATGCTGCCGACCTGGCATTGCATGTCGGTACCCTTCTCCGTCAACGAAACGATCACCTGACGCTCGTCCCTCGGGTCGCGTGCACGGCCGATCAGTCCGGCCTGCTCCAATCGCTTCAAAAGAGGCGACAGCGTCCCGGAATCGAGATCCAGCTTTTCGCCGATGATCTTGACCGAAAGACTGCCCTTTTCCCACAGCACGAGCATCACGAGATATTGCGGATAGGTGAGGCCGACGCGATCGAGGATTGGTTTGTAGGCGCGGTTGAAAGCATGCGCGGCGCTGTAAACGGCAAAGCAAAGCTGCCTTTCAAGCCGCGTTTCCTCATCCGGGATCATGGTGCGCCCATCTGCCTTGTCCGTCATTGCTGCTCCGCCATTTTCTTGTTGGAGCCATTGTCACAAATTCACCTTGCAAAATCAAATTGCAAAAAATACATATTGCGCACGATTAAATCGTGCTGTGATATGATCACCATCCAAACCGAAGGAGACATGACATGCCTATTCTCTATACGACCAAAGCTTCCGCCACCGGTGGCCGCGCCGGCCATGCAGTTTCCGAAAATGGCGTCCTTGACGTCACCTTGACCGTGCCGAAGGAACTCGGCGGCGATGGCGCCACCGGCACCAATCCGGAGCAGCTCTTCGCGGCCGGCTATTCCGCCTGCTTCCTGGGTGCTCTGAAATTTGTCGCAGGCCAGCAGAAGGTCAAGATTCCGGAAGACGCAAAGGTCACGGCGACTGTCGGCATCGGCCCGCGCGCAGACGGTACCGGCTTCGGCATCGAAGTGTCCCTGGCTGTTCACATCCCCGGCATGGACAAAGCCGAGGCCGAAAAGCTCGCCGCCGCTGCGCATATCGTGTGCCCCTATAGCCACGCCATGCGCACCTCGACCGAAGTGGCATTCGCGGTTGTCTGAGCCGGAATGAACGGCCTGCCAATCTAAGGCCGGATATATTGAAAAGGAGCGGCAGGTTTCATCGGCCGCTCCTTTTCTTTTGCAAGAAAAGTGCTATATCTTTTCTTGGGAAAGGAAGTAGTCATGATAAATGCCCAGGTAATAGATCATGCGAGGCCCGGCGAAGCGCTCGTCATCACCAAGGCCGTTGTCAATGCCGCCGAGCGGTTGGGATTGAACGCCCGCATACTTGCGGCCGTCATCGGTGTATCGGAAGCAACCATTTCGCGCATGAAGCGGCAGGATCATCTGCTCGAGCGCGAAAGCAAGCCGTTCGAGCTGGCCGTGCTTCTCGTTCGTCTCTTCCGTTCGCTCGATGCCATCGTTGGCGGCGATGAGGCTGTGGCGCGCCAATGGCTGCGCAACGGCAATATCGCCTTCGGCGCAGCACCCATCGACAAGATCACCTCGATTTCCGGTTTGACCGATGTCATTGCCTATCTGGACGCCCGCCGCGCTCTCATCTGAGGCGAGGGCCATTTCCGGCCAATATTGGCGACTGGTGGAATCGCAGCATCAGGTTTCGACGCTGAAGCTTGTGGATACGCTGGAGGAACAGGCTCTCCTTGAAAGCATCCTGGAGGAAAGTAAGCCGGTCCTGCCGCCGGAATGTGCCGGGCTCGACTATCTGCTTGCCACACCCTTTCGCTACGGAGCGATCTATCCCCATGGTTCCCGCTTCCGTCGTGCAGGTCGCACGCTCGGCGTTTTCTACGCCTCGGAGCAGGTGGAGACGGCCTTGGCGGAGATGAGCTTCTACAGGCTGCTTTTCTTCCGCGATTCCCCTGACACGCCGTTGCCCGCCAATGCCGCTGAATACACCGCCTTTGCCGCGGCGATCACCACGAATGCGGCGATCGATCTGACCGCGTCTCCTTTGGATCGCGATCGGCAGCACTGGGCGGATCCCGTCAATTATGAAGCCTGCCAGTCACTTGCGGAGGCGGCGCGGACAGGCGGCATCGAGGCAATCCTCTATCGCTCCGTCCGCGATCCTCAGGGTGGCAGGAATATCGCACTGCTCACGGCTAAAGCCTTCTCGGCGCGCGAACCTGTGGAGCGCCAGACATGGCGCATCCGGCTGTCACGCGTCGGTGTCCAGGCGCTATGCGAATTTCCCCGGCGCCGGATCGGTTTCGAAAGGCTGGATTTCGACGGCGATCCCCGGCTGTCGGAACGGCAGTTCAGAGCAGAGTAGCAAGATCGCTGCGCAGGCGGTTGCCATCGCCGTCGGGCAGCCGTTCCTCGAGTACCGCATGTGTCGTCTTCCAGATCGGTACGGCGGCGGCAAGCGCTGCCTTTCCCGATGGCGTGAGGCTGAGCAGGCGCGCGCGCCGATCTTTCGGATTGGGCATGATGCTAACCCATCCCCGCCGTTCCAGCGGCTTCAACGCCGCCGTCAGCGTCGTCTGATCTATTGCCAGGAGTGCCGTGATCGACCCCATGGATGCCGGCGCCGGCCTGTTCAACGACATCATCAGAGAGAATTGGCCGTTGGTGAGCCCGAAGGGCCGCAGCGCCTCATCAAAGCGGCGGGCCAAGGCGCGTGCCGCTCGCTGCACGTGCAGGCAAAGGCATGTGTCGCGCACTAACAGCGTGGTTTCAAAGGGGATTTCGACTGCGTTTGACATGATTCATTAATATTGATATCAATGTATTTGTCAAGATTTGGGGATGAAAACGCCGGAGGAGGGCGCTGACAATGAACCAGGTCGTTTCCAGGGAGGTGTGGCTGGAGGCCCGCCGCCAACTGCTTGCCAGCGAAAAAGAGGCAACGCATCTTCGCGATCGCGTCAATGCGGAACGCTTGGCCTTGCCCTGGGTAAAGGTCGATAAAGACTATGTTTTCGACACGCCGGACGGCAAGAGGACGCTTGCGGATCTCTTCGGTGGCCGCAGCCAGCTGATCATCTATCATTTTATGCTCGGCCCGGATTGGGATGCCGGATGCACCGGCTGTTCGTTCCTTGCCGATCATTTCGATGGGGCGCTGCCGCACCTCAATCACCACGACGTTACCCTGGTTGCCGTTTCCCGCGCGCCGCTGGAGAAGGTGGAAGCCTACAAGAAACGCATGGGCTGGGGTTTCCCCTGGGTGTCGTCCTACGCCAACGACTTCAATTTCGATTATCATGTCTCCTTCTCGAAGGAGCAGCTTGCCGGCGAGACCGTTTTCTACAACTTCACGCCTATGGATTCGGCCGAAGGGTATGATGAGCTTCCCGGTCTCAGCGCCTTCTACAAGGACGAAGCTGGCAATCTCTTCCACACTTATTCGAGCTATGCCCGCGGCCCCGAGGAATTGATCGGCACGCTGATGATCCTCGATCGAGCCCCCAAGGGACGCAACGAAAGCAGCACGATGAATTTTGTTCGTCGCCACGACGAATATGAGGATACGCAGCAGGCACATTCCTGCTGCCATTGAGGTATAATGAGGTGGCTTGGTTCAAGCTGTAGGGGGTGGGGGTCGAAACATTGCCCTTGCTGCCTAGATAGTACCTAGCGCGTGTTTGCCGGAGACGGACGGATCAATCGATCGACCATCGTTTGGCCGTCACTTTCATTGGCCATGATGCGCTCGCGCCGAAAGCCGGCTCGGGACGAGACGGACAGTGCAACAATCACAATGGGGAGAGATACAATGGCTGATAAGGGATATTTCGTCTGGTACGAGCTGATGACCACCGACATGAAGGCGGCCGAAGCTTTCTATACCAAGGTCGTCGGCTGGGATGCGGCGGATGCCGGCATGCCTGATGTCGGAATGGACTATACGCTGTTTAGCGCCGGCGCCGGCCCCGTTGCCGGATTGATGATACTGCCGGCAGAGGCGAAGGCCATGGGCACGCCGCCCTGCTGGACTGGCTATATCGGTGTTCCCAATGTCGACGAAGCAACCAAGACGGTCGCCGGCAAAGGCGGCAAGATCTACCGTGAACCGACTGATATTCCGGGTGTCGGCCGCTTCTCCGTCGTCACCGATCCCTATGGCGCTGCCTTCTGCCTCTTCACGCCGCTGCCGGGCCAGGATTGGGAGCCGGCGGCCCCTGCCACTCCCGGCTACTTCGGCTGGCACGAACTTTATGCCGGCGACGGCCCGAAGGCCTTCGATTTCTATTGCGAGATGTTCGGCTGGGAATCGAGTTCCGATTTCGACATGGGGCCGATGGGCGTGTACAAAATCTTCAAGATCGGCGATCGCGACTTCGGCGGCATCATGACCAAGCCGGCGGAAATGCCGGTGCCGGCCTGGAACTTCTACATCAATGTCCCGGCGATCGATGCGGCAATCATCCGCATCACCGAAGGCGGTGGCAAGATTACCAACGGCCCGATGGAGGTCCCCGGCGGCAGCTGGATCGTTCAGGCCACCGACCCGCAGGGAGCGTTCTTCTCGCTGGTCGCGCCGGTGCGCTAAAATAACACCTCCCTTGAGGGGAGGTAGCCGCAAAGCGGCGGGTGGGGGTGATTTCCTGGTTCGAAGGATCACCCCTCCCGAAGCTTTGCTCTGACCCTCAAGGGGAGGGTAACTTTCTACCGTTTCAAGCTGCCGAGAATGCCGCGGACCAATGCGCGTCCGACCTGTGTGGCGACCGTGCGCGCCACGCTCTTCAGCGCCGCTTCCATGATCGTCTCGCGCTGATAGCCGGAGCGGCGGCCGGACGACTTGTTGCTGTCGCCACCGAAGCCTGGCAGCGTCCAGCCATCGCCAGCGCTCTCATTTTGCGGCGCGGCAGCCTTGCGCGCGCGTTCCGTCAGGATTTCATAGGCTGATTCGCGGTCGATCGTCTGGTCGTAGACGCCGGCAACCGGGCTGGCATGGATGATGGCCTGACGCTCGACATCGTTCACCGGACCGATGCGGCCGGCTGGCGGGCGGATCAGCGTGCGCTCGACGATCGACGGTGCGCCCTTGCCCTCCAGCATCGACACCAATGCTTCCCCGGTGCCGAGCGTGGTAATGACCTCGGCGCAATCGAAGGCGGGGTTGGGCCGGAAGGTGGTCGCCGCCGTCTGCACGGCCTTCTGCTCGCGCGGCGTATAGGCGCGCAGCGCATGCTGCACACGGTTGCCGAGCTGCGCCAGCACGGTTTCCGGCACATCGAGCGGATTTTGCGTGACGAAATAGACGCCGACACCCTTGGAGCGGATCAGGCGCACCACCTGCTCGACACGCTCGATCAACACCTTCGGTGCATCGTTGAAGAGCAGGTGTGCTTCATCGAAAAAGAAGACGAGCTTCGGCTTTTCCGGATCGCCCACTTCGGGCAGTTCCTCGAACAATTCCGACAGCAGCCACAGCAGGAAGGTCGCATAGAGGCGCGGATTCATCATCAGCTTGTCGGCTGCAAGCACCGAAACCTGGCCATAGCCATCATTGCTGACCCGCATGATGTCGGAAATCTTCAGCGCCGGCTCGCCGAAGAAGTTTTCCGCACCCTGCTGCTCCAGGACAAGCATCGCACGCTGGATCGAACCGACGGAGGATTTCGAGATCAGTCCGTATTTGCTGGAAAGCTCGCTGGCATTGTCGCCCATATAGTTCAGCAGCGCCTGCAGATCCTTGAGGTCGAGCAGCGCCCAGCCGCTTTCATCGGCGATCTTGAAGGCGATGTTGAGTACGCCCTCCTGCGCCTCGGAAGCGTCCATCAACCGCGCTAGCAGCAGCGGCCCCATCTCGGCGATGGTCGTGCGCACCCGATGGCCCTTTTCGCCGTAAAGATCCCAGAAGATGACCGGGAACTGATCGAATTCGTAGGGCGACAGGCCGATTTCCTCGGCGCGCTTGAGCAGGAAATCCTTGGCCTCGCCCTTGACGGCGATGCCGGAGAGATCGCCCTTGATATCGGCGCAGAACACCGGCACGCCGGCCTTGGAAAAGCCCTCAGCCAGAACCTGCAGCGTCACCGTCTTGCCGGTGCCAGTGGCGCCAGTGACGAGGCCGTGGCGGTTGCCGAATTTCAGCGTCAGGAACTCATCCTTGTTGATGCTTTCATCCGGATTGCGGCTCGCGCCGACGAAAATCTGTCCATCCAGCTGCGGCATGGTGTCGTCTCCCTTTGGGCGGCGGCACAGCAGCTTTTGCAAGCTGCCAGGGCCATTCATCGATTTGTCCTGACACTGTTATAAGAACTCGCATGAAGAGGGACAACCATTCGCGTTGGGTTCCGCTTCTGGTAGAATGACGGCCTCCGGCGCGGCTTGTGTCGGTTGCTTCATTCAGTTACGTTGACGTTAACGTCGTAAAGGCAGGAGGCCACAGTGAACGAAGTTATTGACCAGATCGCGACCAAAGCCGGTATCGCTCCCGACCTCGCGGAGAAGGCTGTCGGAATGATTCTCAGCTTCCTGCAGCGCGAAGCGCCGGATGGCCCCGTTACCAAGATGATTGAAGCCTTTCCCGGCGCAACCGATCTCGTCGCACAGTATGGCGGCGATCAGGGCTCGGGCGGCGGTGGCCTTCTCGGCGGTCTGTTGAGCGCGGTCGGCGCCGGCGGCGGCATCATGGGCCTCGGCCAGCAGCTGATGAGCACCGGCCTCGGCATGGGCGACATTACCTCGCTTGCAAAGGAAACGGTCGCAACCGCCCGGCAATATGCCGGCAACGAAGTCGTCGACGAAGTCGTGAATTCCGTTCCGGGCCTGAGCCAGTTCATCTAATCCGTATTACCGCCGATAGTAAAAAGCCCCGCGGTGATGCCGTGGGGCTTTTTGTTGAGGACGCAAGTGCAGGAGCAGAAAGCCTCAAGCCATCCCGGCGTCCTCGTTGCGGCTCAATCTCAAGCTGAGAATGCTCTTGCTGCAACACGTAAAACGTATATTCCGTCCAATGTGTGAAACTTCGACGCGAGTCGTGCAGGCGTCTTCGTGAGGGATTGGGGCGAATATGAAGCAGTTCTTAAAAGTCTTTGCGTTTGTTGTGCTGGCAGGGTGCTCTACTGTGTCGGGCTATTTTCCAGATTCGAAGGTCGTAACTATTGACGGCACCGAATATATGGCCCGGCCACTTTCAGCAAAGAACTCATGGCAGGCTGGCTTGACTCGCCCGACGGGATCATCTCTCCTGATTATCAACCCGACTATCTATGCGGGGAATGTAAAGGCGATAGAGAAAGCCAGCGGCTGTTC
Organism: Martinezella miluonensis; assembly: GCF_900094545.1. GTDB lineage: Bacteria > Pseudomonadota > Alphaproteobacteria > Rhizobiales > Rhizobiaceae > Rhizobium > Rhizobium miluonense. The sequence goes on along the minus strand of NZ_FMAH01000006.1, from coordinate 107,547 downwards.
CGTCCTTCGAGAGTCTGTACAAAATTCGGATAATTCCACTATTGCCGCCGTCGATTGTGGAAAGTCGAAAACGCCAAAACAATAAAATTGTTGTCCTGAAGTCGACAATGAGGCCAGCGGTTGAGGCGCTTGAAGCCGATCGGGTCCAATAGCTCGGCGGAAATTCCGTAGCCTCAACGGCCAAAACAGGCCTTTGGCAGTAAGATCGAGTAGAAGTAGATCGGCCGGCATCGGTATCCACCGATACCGGCCCGTTTCAACCTCAAACCCTCCTGCCGCTTGACGTCCCATCGATCTGGTGCCATTTGCGGCCGTCGCGTCCGATGAGTTCGTCGGCACAGGCCGGGCCGGTGCTGCCGGGTGCATAAGGGTCGGGCTTGCCGCCTTCGGCCCAAAGATCGAGGAAGGGTTGCACGGCCGCCCAGCCGGCTTCGATGCCGTCGGCGCGCTGGAAGAGGGTCTGGTCGCCGACGAAGAGTTCGTAGAACAGGCTCTCGTAGCCGGTCTGCTTGCCGATGTCGAAATTGTCGGCATAGCGGAAGTCGAGCGAAACCGGCGCGGTTTTCAGCACCAACCCCGGTGACTTGATCGAAATCTCCATGTCCAGACCCTCGTCGGGCTGCACCTGGATGATGAGCCTGTTCGGCGGCAGTTCCGGGCTCGAGCCCTGGCGGGGGAACTGCGCGAAAGGCACCTGCCGGAAGGTGATGACCACTTCCGTATCGCGCGCCTTCATCGCCTTGCCGGTGCGCAGGTAGAAGGGCACGCCGGCCCAGCGCCACGTATCGACGAAGAGCTTCAGCGCCACGAAGGTTTCCGTATCGCTGTCGGGCGCGACGTCGGCAGTCTGAGTGTAAGCATGCAGATCTCTGCCATTTAGCGGGCCCGCCGTATAGGCGCCGCGTACCCCGTTCTTGGCAGCTTCTTCCTGCGAATAATGCCGCAGTGCCTTTAGGACCTTGGCTTTTTCGTTGCGGATCGATTCCGCGTCGAAGCTGTTCGGCGGCTCCATGGCCACCATCGCGAGGAGCTGGAAGAGATGATTAGGCACCATGTCGCGCAAGGCGCCGGTCGCATCGTAGAATTTGCCGCGAAGGCCAACATCCACTAGTTCGGCCGCGGTGATCTGGACATGGTCGATATAGTTGTTGTTCCAGAGCGCCTCGATCATCATGTTCGCAAAGCGCGTCGTCATGATGTTCTGGACGGTTTCCTTGCCGAGGAAGTGATCGATGCGATAAATCTGGCTTTCATCGGCATGATTCAGCAGTCGCGCGTTCAACGCCTGCGCCGAGGCAAGATCGCGGCCGAAGGGCTTTTCAATCGCGATGCGGCGGAAGGCGCCCGTCGTTTCATCTGTCAGGCCATTCTCTGACAGCTTTTCGGCGATATCTCCGAAGAAACTTGGCGGCACGGCGAAATAGAAGGCCGCGTTGGCGCTTTGTGCATGCGAAAGGTAATTCGCGATTTCCCTATAGACGGCGTTCTGGGTGAAGTCGCCCGAGATGTAGCTGACGCGCTTCCGCAGGCTTTGCCATGCGTCTCGCCGCTCCAGATCGTCGATGTCGCCGGACGTTTTCAAAAATGCGTCCAGACGCTCCAGCAGCATATCGACACCGCCAGTCTCGATGCCGACGCCAAGGATATGCAGATCCTCCCCCACAAGCCCACTGCGAGTCATGTTGATCAGAGTTGGAATAAGAAGACGGCGGGTGAGATCGCCCGTGGCACCAAAGATCACGAAAGTCAGCGGTGGGGCGGGTGCGACGTCGGGGGTGGTCATGAGCACTTCTCCTTGTGGCGGCCATAGAGGGGGCTTCTGGACGACATCGACTATCTCCTCGGAGCTATTGCTGTTTCAGCTTTGGCTGCTTGTGTTCTAGCGCGGGCCGACGCCGGTTGTCGATGGGATCGACGCACCGCCATCGTCAGACTTTTTAAGGAGGGATAACGCGCCTATTTCTTCACTGCGACCAGGAAGAGCCGCGGGAAGCGCAACAGCACCCTGCCGTCCACGAGCGGCGGATAGGCTTTCTCGATATGTTTCAGATATTCGGCCGCGAAGGCCTCGCGATGTTCGGCGCCGGCATGGTCGAGATAGGGACGCAGGCCCGTACCCTTCACCCATTCGACGATAGCAGCCGCATTTTCCAGCGCATGATTGTAGTTGGTGTGCCAGATATCGACGCGAGCCGATTTGCCGATCAGCCTGTTGTAATAGACCGAAGGGGCGGGGAGCGGATTGCGGCGCACGCTCTTCTTGGCAAAGGCCTCGCTCCAGGGGCCATTCTTGCCGGTTTCTTCCATCATCAGATGGCTCGGCTCGGTCAGATTGTCGGGCATCTGCACGGCAAGCACGCCGCCAGGCTTCAGGCCATCCATCAGATGGTCGAGAACATCCAGATGGTTCGGCAGCCACTGAAAGACGGCATTGGCAAACAGCAGGTCGACGGGCTCCTCGGGGCGCCAGGTCGCGAGATCGGCGTTGGCGAAGGCCGTGCCGGGCATGCGCTTGCGTGCGGCGTCCAGCATGTTGTCGTCGCTATCGAGGCCGGAGACGCCCGCGGCGCCGTATCGCTCGACGATCAGTTCCGTCGAATTGCCGGGGCCGCAACCGAGGTCGATCGCCCGCTCGATGCGCTCCAGCGGCACTTGCGCCAGCAGGTCGCGCGCCGGGCGCGTGCGTTCATCCTCGAATTTCACATATTGGCCGGCAGACCATGCCATGAGCTTATCCTCTTTCTAGATTGCATATTCCAACGGTTGAATGCGGACCTTGTCGATATTTCGGCCATTGAGTTTGACCACTTCGAAAGCGAGTCGGCCAGAATTGAAGCTCTCACCTTCATGCGGCAGATGGCCGAGACCCCACAGGATGAAACCGGCAAGCGTCGAATAGCGATCTGTTTCGTCGACGAGGTCGGTGCCAACAAGCTTGGAGAGATGGCGGATGTCGATCCAGCCGTCGACGGTCAGCGATCCGTCCTCGCCCTTGTCGATCGTCAGGCGCTCGTCCTCCTCGTCGGGGAACTCGCCGGCAATGGCCTCGAAAAGGTCCGTTGTCGTCACCAGTCCTTCGATCTCGCCGTATTCGTCGAGCACCAGCGCCATGGCCTGATTCTGATGGCGCAGCCGCTCCATCAGTTTGAGCACGTTGATGCTCTCATGCACGGCGAGCGGCTGGCGGATGGAGCGCTCCAGATCGATCTCGCCCTTTTCCATCAGGTCGCGCATCACGTCGCGGGCGCTGGCGATGCCAACGAAATCGTCAAGGCTGCCGCGGACCACCGGAAAGCGCGAATGGCCGATCTCGATGACACGGCGTTGCTGCTCCTCGCGCGGCTTGTCGAGGTCCAGCCAGGCGATATCGGTCCGTGGCGTCATGATCGAGCGCGCCGAGCGGTCGGCAAGCGTGAGCACGCCATGAATCATGTCCTTCTCCTCGGTTGAGAATACCTCTTCGCTGACGGTTTTTTCGGCCGTCTTCTCGGTCGGTTCGCCAAGTGCGCCTTGCGGCCGCGTGGCGCCGAGAAGGCCGAGGACTGCATCGGCCGTGCGATTGCGGATATTGCTTGGCGTAATCAGCCGCTCCTTATTGCGGCGGGCGAGCTGGTTCAGCGTCTCGATAATGATCGAGAAGCCTATCGCGGCATAGAGATAGCCCTTCGGCACATGGAAGCCGAAGCCTTCGACAACAAGCGAGAAGCCGATCATCATCAGGAAGCCGAGGCAGAGGATGACGACGGTCGGATGCTTCGAGACGAAGGCCATCAGCGGCTTCGACAGAAATAGCATGACCCCGACCGCAATGATGACGGCAACCATCATGATAGAAAGCTGTGGCACCATGCCGACGGCGGTGATGACGCTGTCCAGCGAGAAGATCGCATCCAGCACGACGATCTGTACGATCACCTGCCAGAAGACGGCATGGACGAGCTTCTTTTCGCCCTGTGCTTCGTGTCCTTCCAGCCGCTCGTGCAACTCCATCGTACCCTTGAACAGCAGGAACATGCCACCGAGGATCAGGATGATGTCGCGGCCGGACAGGCCATAGCCCCAGACGCTGACCAGCGGCGCCGTCAGCGTCACCACCCAGGCGATGGAGGCTAGCAGCGCCAGACGGATGATGAGGGCCAGCGCCAGGCCGATCATGCGCGCGGCGTCGCGCTGGTGCGGCGGCAGCTTGTCGGCCAGAATCGCAATGAAGACGAGATTGTCGATACCGAGAACAATCTCGAGAACGATCAGGGTAGCAAGACCGATCCAGGCGGAAGGGTCGGATAGCCAGTCGAAGATCATCAATGTGCAAGCTTGGCGCCGGCCGCGATGGGCCTGCCAATTCTTTCCTTCTGTTTGTCGAGTAAGATGCCGCGCGCCAATGCCACCGCGCGGCTGGTACAGCCGTCGCTATCCGGATCGCTATTTGTCGGGCCGGCTTTCCTGGAGCAGGAACTATGAGGCTCGCTTTCGGGCATGGGCGGCAATCTGGGCACGAAATGACATTTGCGCAAGGGCATCGGATGAATGAGTCTATCCGGATTGCGTGACAGTTTTTCGAAACCACATCTTCATCGCCCGGTTGAACCGGGCGAAGCGGGTCAATCTTGAGGTTTCATGCCCTTCAACGGCATGGTTCAAAATTGCGTGATCACGCTGATGCCCTTGCCCTCGGCCTTGTCCAGCGTCATCAGCGCGGGGACGGCCTCGTCCAGGCTGATCTTGCGGCCGATGAGCTTCTGTGGCGCGATCTTGCCGGCGGCGAGCATGTCGAGCATGGCATCGTAGCGCCAGGCCTGCATGCCGTGGCTGCCATAGATTTCGAGCTCATGGCCGATGACCTGCGCCATCGGAATCTGCGGCGTTGCATAGTCGCCGAGCATGAGGCCGACCTGCACATGCCGGCCGCGGCGGCGCAGATTCTTGATGGAGTTGAAGCAGGTCGTGGGATGGCCGAGCGCGTCGATCGAGACATGGGCGCCGCCCTTGGTGATTTCGCGCACCGCCTCTGCCACATCGGCGACCTCAGCCGCATTGATCGTCGCCACTGCGCCGCATTCGCGGGCGAAAGCCAGCTTCTCGTCGGAAATATCGATGGCGATGGCATTGGCGCCTAGGGCGCTGGCGATCATGATCGCCGACAGGCCGACGCCGCCGCAGCCATGCACGGCGATCCATTCGCCGGGGCGCGTCTTCGCCTGATCCGCAACGGCGCGGAAGGAGGTGGCGAAACGGCAGCCGAGGCTTGCCGCCGTCGCGTCGTCGACCGTCTCGGGCAGGTGAACGAGATTGGTGTCGGCATAATCGATGGCGACATATTCGGCAAAGGAGCCCCAATGGGTGAAGCCGGGCTGGAATTGGCTGGGGCAGACCTGCTGGTTGCCTGAGTGGCACTCGGCGCAATGGCCGCAGCCCGATACGAAGGGAACGGTGACGCGATCGCCGACCTTGAAGCGGACGACGCCGCGACCGGCCGCGACGACCTTGCCGGCAAGCTCGTGTCCAGGCACATGCGGCAGCTTGATATCCGGATCATGACCCATCCAGCCATGCCAGTCGCTGCGGCAGAGCCCGGTCGCGCCGACGGCGATCACCACGCCGTCCTCGACCGGTGTCGGATCGGGCAGGGTACGGATCTCGGGCGTCGCCTCGAAAGACTCGTAATATATGGCTTTCATCGGAGTTCTCCCTGTTTGCCTGCCGTCTGTTCGGCTCATCATTTTTCCTGATGAACCCATTCGTCAAGTTGTTGTTTCGGCGCATGAAAATTGCGCTATGAATGCGATATCGGGCGCTTTGTTGCAAATGGATTTTGCCGCGCAGTTTCTGCTTGACCTTGAGATTGTGCGGTTATTTGCTCTTCGCCAATTAAGAGAGGAAGCTACCATGGCAGTCGATACGTCGCCCCGCTCTACCACCTGGACCTATGTCGAAGGAGAATGGCTCCAAGGCAATCCGCCGCTGATCGGGCCGACGTCTCACGCCATGTGGCTCGCCTCGACGGTGTTCGACGGCGCGCGCTGGTTCGATGGTATTGCGCCCGATCTCGATCTGCACTGCCAGCGCGTCAACCGCTCCGCCGTTGCCATGGGCTTGAAGCCGGTCAAGACGGCTGAGGAAATCGAAGCGCTCGCCTGGGAAGGCATCAGGAAATTCGACGGCAAGACGCCGATCTACATCAAGCCCATGTATTGGGGCGAGCATGGCTCGCCCGGCAGCGTCGTCGCCGTCGATCCGGAATCGACGCGTTTCGCGCTTTGCTTGTTTGAAGCGCCGCTCGGCGGCAATGGCGGCATCACGCTCACCGTCTCGCCCTTCCGCCGCCCGTCGCCGGAAACGGCGATGACCGACGCCAAGGCCGGTTCGCTCTATCCGAACAGCGGCCGCATGATCCTGGAGGCCAGGAAGCGCGGTTTCGATAATGCACTGGTGTGCGACATGAACGGCAACGTCGCCGAAACCGCCGCATCCAACGTCTTCATGGTCAAGGACGGCATCGTCTACACGCCGATCGCCAACCGCACCTTCCTTGCCGGCATCACCCGCGCCCGCGTCATCGGCCTGCTGCGCCAGGAAGGGTTCGACGTTCGCGAGGAAACCCTGTCTGTGGAGCAGTTCAAGGCGGCCGACGAGGTTTTCACGACCGGCAACTATTCCAAGGTCGTCGGCGTCAAGCGCCTGGATGATCGCGAATTCCAGGAGGGACCGGTCGCCCGCAAGGCTTTGGAACTTTATATGAATTGGGCCCATGGCCGCAGCGCAAGCGAAGAGTAGTCGGGTATAGCCCACACCTATTCTGCTTCGAAAGCGCCCCTGGTTATTTGATAGGACGCAAAGGGCTGGCCGAGATAATTTGTCTCGCGCGTCGGCGACAGACCGAGCTTTTCGGCAACGCGTATGGAGGCGATGTTGCCGGGTGCTATGTCGGCGATAACGCAGTCGAGGCCGAGCGTGGCAAAAGCATGAGCAAGAACCGGTCTTGCCGCTTCCGTTGTGTAACCTTTGCCCCAGCTGAATCTGTTCAGGCGCCAGCCGATCTCGATTTCTGGCCCGACCGCATCATCAGGGATCAACAGTATCCAGCCGAGAAATTGCTTCGGATTTTCCTTGGCGAAAACAGACCAATAGCCGAGGCCATTACCAAAGTCGGCCTGGATGCGCCTCGTCAGGAATAGCCGGTGCGCCTTCGGATCGTTCCACGGCCCCGGAATGAATTTCGTCACCTCCGGATCACGATCCATGGCAAAGCAATCTTCGATGTCGGCCATGGTGCGCGGGCGCAGGATCAGGCGGCCGGTTTCAAAGGTCGGAAGCACTGTTGTTCTCCAAGGCTATCGAGATAGAAGTGAAGATCCCAGGCAATAATATCTAACCGCGCGGCCAATCCAAATTAAACGGCGCGAAGACAGCTTTTATGCTACTATGAATTTGGTCGGCACAACCATTAAGGAGGCCGCCATGAAAATCTCTCTTCCTGCTTCTGTCTATCTTTTCGACTATTACAAGCTGTTCTTGCAGCTCTGTGTCGCCGCCGCGATTGGATTTGTCATCTACTCGGCGCTGTTCGGATTGACTTGGTGACATTGGAAGCCGTTAAAACCGCCGGCCTTCATGAGGCCGCCGGTCCATGTTGTTACGAGGTAGTCGACGATGGGCCTGAGCTTTCCCAACCGCAGCCGCAGTTACGATGCCTCGGCAAAGCGTATCCGATTCACCGGCCATGACGGCATGTTCGAGGTTTCGTTTCTCGTCGATGCGGATGTCTTCCCGGGCTCGAATACCGAGGCAGGCTATCTTGCAGCCTTCGATGCCGGACGTGACTCGATCCAGAAGGTGGCGGTGAAAGCCTACGGCTATGCCCGGCGGCGCCTCTATATCCTGACGGCTAGCGATTTTCGCTGACGAGACTACTTCGCCTCTGTCCTGAGGCTGACCCACCAGCAGTAGACGGCGCCGATCGCCAGCAGCACGCAGGTGCCGAGGAACACAGCGCGCATGCCGATATGGCCGCCGACGAAGCCGCCGATGACGGGACCTGCCACCTGACCGACATATTGTGAAGAGATGGAAAGGCCGAGGATGCTGCCGGTGGCCGCATCGGGAACGTTGTGCCGGATGACGGCGGTGATGCAGGGCAGAAGCCCGCCGAGCGCCACACCCATCAGGAAGCGCAGGGCAATCAACTGCCAGGCCGAGGTCACGAAGGCCTGCGGTATCAACAGCAGCGCCGCGACGCCAAGAGCTGCCATGATCACGCTCCAGTGGCCTATGCGGTCGGCCAGCTTGCCGAGCCAGGAGGCCGACAGGATGCTGCCGAGCGCCGCAGCGGCCATGACGACGCCAGAGACCATCGTCACCTGTGCGTCGCTGACGAACTGTGCGACATAAACCGTTATGATCGGCTCGATTGACATGTTGGCCAGCATCAGCAACAGGCCGAGCGACAGCATGGCGATGACCGGACGCTTGTTCGGAATGGAGGCCCAGCTGCCGCTCGCCTTCGCGGCCTTTTTCCTTGCCGTCGATTTCTCCTCCTTGATGAGGAAGGTCGTCGCAAGGAAGGTGAAGAAGATCACGCCGCCGGCCAGCAGGAAGGTGCCGCGGATGCCGATCAGCGGCGGCAGCGCGCCGCCGATCAACGGTCCCACGAGATTTCCTGCCATGATGCCTGCGGACAACGTGCCCAGCGCCCAGGCCGAGCGATGCTTGGGCGTCTGCGCCGCCACCAGCACCATCGATCCAGAGGCATAGCCGCCAGCAAGGCCGGTGAAGAGGCGCAGCGCCACCAGCTGCCAGATATTGCCGGCCATACCCATCAGCGAAATAGCGAGCGTCATGCCGAGGCTGGCGCGCACCAGCATCAGCTTGCGGCCGTAGATATCGCCGAGCCGCCCCCAGAGCGGCGCGACGAAGGCGGCGGCAAAGAAGGTGGCGCCATAGGCAATGCCTGACCATTGCACGATCGCGGCTTTGTCGCTGACGCCGAGCTCCTCGACATAGAGGGGCAGGAAGGGAAGCAGCAGCGTCATCGCCACGATCGTCGTGAACGATCCGACGAGGCAGATGATCAGGTTCCGCATCCAATGAGCGGTTTCCGGCTCGGCCGGTGCGGCCGCATCCCATCGTGTCTCGGTCATTTCTCGGCCTTGGTATTCAATGTGTAGAACAGTTCCTCGCTGCCCGATGCCAGGATGTGACCCTTCGCGGCGGCGAGCAGGTCGGCGCGGGTGAAGAGGTCGGGAAGCTTCAGCTGGTCGACGTCGAGCGCATAGACGGTGACGTGGTAGCTATGGACGCGCTCGTCATTCCAGGGCGGGCAGGCGCCCATATAACCGCCATGCGGTCCGTCCTTCAAGTTGCCGCTGCCGGCGCCGTTCTGGCCGCGTCGTCCATAGGCCGTGCGCTCAAGCGGCAGGCCGCCGGATGACGAACTGTTTCCATCCGTGCCTTCGGCAAGGCTGGTGCGCGCCGCAGGAATATCGGCCAGCACCCAATGGACGAATTCCATCCGCTTGAAGTCTTTCGGAATGGTCTTGTCGGCCTTATTGAACAGCGAGAAATCCGTGGGAACGTCGGGGTCGACCATCGTCAGCGCATAGGAGCGCGTTCCCTTCGGCCCTTTCGACCATGACACGGCCAAGCTCTTGTTGGGTCCGGGCGCAGACTTGTCGGACCCTGTCGAAATGCAGGAGGCGTTTTCCGGCAGCAGCATCCGGCCGTCGCTCTTTGCGAACGTCACCTTGAGATCGGCCGATAGGGCCGGCGTGGCGACGGCTGTCGCGATGATGATGGCGTTCAGAACTTTGAGCATGGTTTTCATGATGTTGCCCTTTCTTGTTGCGGCTGCTGTCAGCCTTCGAGGGCAGGGTTTAACAAATTCGTGCCGAGCGCCGGCGTACGAAAACGCTCAAAATGCGGTCGGAAACGCTCACGCGCTGCGAAGTCGATCGGCGAAGCGGCGGGGGGAGCGATAGCCGGTGGCAAGGGCGGCTTCGCGCAGCGACAGCCCGTCTTCGGCAAGAAGGGTCGTTGCCAGCGCCACGCGCTCGCTTGCCAGCACATCCCGCAGGGAAGCGCCTTCGCGCGAAAGCCGCCGTCGCAGGGTCGCGTTGCTTGTGCCGAGTTCGGAGGCGATGAGATCGGCCGTCCAGGGGCGGTCTGGCTGCCAGCGCACCAGCGCCCGCACCGCCTCGGCGGTTGTCTCAGGCGAGCCGGGCAGGGCGCCGCGCATGCCGAGCACCATGAGGATTTCGAGAAGCCTGTGTTCGATCAAAGGGATCGGCATGTTGCCGCCGGCAATGCCTTCACCGGCATGGCTGATGGCCGCTGCCAGCAATGGATCGAGCGGCAACTCCGCCTGCGAAGCGATCTGGGCGGGCGGAAACGCCTTTGCCGCCCGGCGCGTCAACTCCTGGGGAAAGGTGATGAAGATCGCCCGATAGACGCCGGTCTGCGGGTCGGGATCGTTGACGACATCGCCGCTCCAGCCGGCCGGCAGCACGATCACCGTACCGGCCGCAAAGTGCCGCTGCCGCCCCATGCTGACGATTTCTTTGGAACCTTCGAGGATGGCGACGATTGAGACCTGTGAAAAGGCCGAGCCGGCAATGCGCTCGCGTTCCCGCGTCACGAAGGTGAAAAGCGTGGAATAGCTGCCGGCGCCGTTCGGAGCGGCTGTAGGGCGATTATCCTTTGCCGCCAGCCGGCGCAACTTTTCCAATATGTGGTGATGAGCCTCGGACACGACGATGGCTTCCTGCTGATATGGGGGTATCCTGAAGTTTGGACCACACGCACGACGATGCCAAGCCCGCAAAGCGCTTTGTTGGTTCGCCTGTCTTATGTTATTAACTGATTGCATTTCGCAATCAGTTTGCAGTGAGGCAGCCGAAAATCGTCCATTGCAAAGGAGGAGGCACAATATGAACTCTCTCGAAAATGCTCGCTTCGACACGGTCAAACGTCTCTTTGCCGCCTATGTGGCGCAACATCCCGAGTTCGTTGATCCGATGCTGACCAGGGATTTCACCTTTTCCAGCCCGCGCGACGATCATATCAACCGGGAACAGTATTTCGAGCAATGCTGGCCGAAGGAGAAAGCCTTCCGCGACATTCACATCGAACATCTTGTAGCCGATGGCAATGACGTGATCGTCGGCTATCGCGCCGAGAAAATGGATGGCGGCAGCTTCCGCAATGTCGAACTGATCCGCTTTGCCGGCGACCGGATCGCCGAGGTGAATGTCTATTTCGGACGGCATTTGTAGCGGGTCAGCCCGCGATCTTCGTCATCGCCGCTGCAAGCGCAGTCGCCGGGCCGCTCATCGGTTGCGGATAGCTTTCCGGAAGAAGGCGTGCAGCGTCGGTCATGGACGCCTGTGCGAAAGCGATCGTAACAGGACCCTCGCCATGGGCCGCCGTCACCGCATCGGCAATGGAGGCAAGATAGGCTGGCAGATCGCCCGCTCGGAAGTGCGCCCATGCGCCCGGAACCAGCCGGACCTTGATCTCAGCGCCCGTCGCTTTGGCTGCGGCCTCAAAAAGCGCTGTGGTCGGAACTATGGTCGTTTCGACCGTGCAGAGAACGATGACCCTGCCGCCGGCCTTGACGGCCTCCTCGGCAAGCGTGGCATCCGCTCTGATGATCGGTGCCGCCGCGCCAGCGTTTACAGCCGTCGTAGCCGGGCCGAGCGTCGAGCAGTTAAGCACGACGGCATCGGCATCCTCAGCCAGATGCCGTAGGAGCGCAGCCGTTTCTGCTGATATCTCATCCGTCAGTCGCCCCACCTTTTCGGCGGCGAGAAGAAGATCGGCGCGGACATGATGACGGAGCATGCCATCAGGCAGCCCGAGCGCCTTCGCCGTCGCCTCATAGACGGCAATATTGCTTTCGGCGGTGTGCAGGCAAGCTATCGTCACGGGCATTCCTCGGCATGGCAGAAGGACCGTGAACCTAGTCGCAGCGGCTTGCTTTGTCGATGTTTGGGAACCGCGTTCGGCCATGAAGCCATGCGTCGTCGTATTCTGTGGGATAAACTTCTATGTCTAGGCTATACATGTTTGAAAAATAGGGCAATTTTTGCTCGTGTCTGCAACTTTTTTGGCATGACGCCGGTTGCTCTTCCTGGCGACCGCTCCTATGTTCCGGTCACCTGCCGACCGCAATTTTCTGCCAAGAGGAGATATGACCATGGCTTTCGAATTGCCTGCACTTCCCTACGATTACGACGCCCTTTCGCCGTTCATGTCGCGCGAGACGCTTGAATATCACCACGACAAGCACCACAAGGCCTATGTCGACAATGGCAACAAGCTCGCTGCCGAAGCTGGCCTTGCCGATCTGTCGCTCGAAGAAGTCGTGAAGAAGTCCTTCGGCACCAATGCAGGCCTCTTCAACAATGCTGCCCAGCACTACAACCACATCCATTTCTGGAAGTGGATGAAGAAGGGCGGCGGCGGCAACAAGCTGCCGGGCAAGCTCGAAGCAGCCTTCAATTCCGATCTCGGCGGCTATGACAAGTTCAAGGCCGATTTCGCCGCTGCCGGTGCCACGCAGTTCGGTTCGGGCTGGGCATGGGTTTCCGTCAAGAACGGCAAGCTCGAAATCTCCAAGACCCCGAACGGCGAAAACCCGCTCGTTCATGGTGCAGACCCGATCCTCGGCGTCGACGTCTGGGAACACTCCTACTACATCGACTATCGCAACCTGCGTCCGAAGTATCTCGAAGCCTTCATCGACAGCCTGATCAACTGGGACTACGTCCTGGAGCGCTACGAAGCCGCGACGAAGTAAGGTTTGCCGTAAAGGCTGGCTTTCGCACCCGGCGCCTTACTGGCGTCGGGTGTTTTCTTATCCGCCGGCCGTCATTGATGTATCCGCGTGCCGCCTCGCCGGCGCAAGGAAGCCGTCCAAGGAGGCCGAATGACGTCCACACCGCTCTTCCGCTTCGGTGTCATCGCCGATCCGCAATATGCCGATCTCGAGCCCAATCTGGCTCTCAATCGTTATCCGGCGAACAGCCTCATCAAGCTTCGCGCGGCGATAGACGAATTCAACCGGCACGATCTCGCCTTCGTCGTCACGCTCGGCGACATCATCGATCGCGAATGGAAGAGTTTTGATACCGTCTTGCCCGCCTATGAGGCGCTGCGTCATCGCAAGCATTTCCTGCTCGGCAACCACGATTTCGCTGTGGCATCCGAACATCTCGGCACGGTGGCAGCACATGTGGGCATGCCGTCAGCCTATTATGATTTCGTCCATTCCGGCTATCGCTTCATCGCGCTCGACGGCAATGAGATCAGCGTTTTCGCCCCGCCGGAAGGCGATCCGCGCCGGCAGGAGGCGAAGGACCTGATGAAGGCGCTGGAGCGCGCCGGCGCGCTCAATGGCCATCGCTGGAACGGGGCCATCGGCGATGCGCAATATGACTGGCTCGCCGCGAAGCTGCGGGAGGCAAAAGCGTCCGGCGAGAAGGTCATTCTCCTGAACCATTATCCGATCTTCCCGGATAATCCGCACAATGCCTTGAACAGCGACCGGATTTTGGCGCTGCTGGCCGAGCACGATCACGTCGTCGCCTATCTCAACGGCCACAATCACGCCGGCAATTTCGGGGTGTCCGACGGAACCTATTTCGTCAACTTCATGGGCATGGTCGATACCGACGACACCACTGCCTATGCGATCGTCTCGGTCTATAGGGATCGGATTGAGGTTACGGGATTCGGCCGCGAGACCAGCAGGACCTTGGCGCTGCGCTGATACGCGTTCGATCGCCATCCGTATCTTGGTAACGTCTCTTTCTGAGGCGCAGGCGGCGGCGGAATGATTCTATAAAGCCCGGTCACATCCTGGACGTCTCGCAACACCTCAGCCGGTCGCGGCCGAGGTGTTCGTTTGCCAGCCATTCACCCAAATCTGCCGCAGACGGTCGCCTTCGCCCTTGAACCAGAGGCCGGTTGGCTGGCAGTCCTCGATCCGGTCGCTGCGGAAATTGCGGATGGCCTGGCGCAACTCGCACCAGGCGACGATGTTGGCTGTTTCGGCGTAATAGATCAGCGCGATCGGCCGGATGAGGCGCTCGGTGGCCCGGCCGAGTTCGTCGCGATAGGCAAGATCGAGTTTTTCCTCGTCGCGGATGGCACGGCGAACCAATGCCAGGTCGATCGCCGAGGCAGAAGGCGCAGCAAAACCCCAGGCATGCAGCGCATTGGCATCGAGGGTCTGGCGCAGCGGTGGCGGCACGGCGCCGGCGATCTTGGCGCTCACGCGCTTGGCCGCTTGCTTCAGTTCGGAGTCGCCGGTGCGCTCCAACAGCGCCAGCGACAGCACGATCGCCTCCATTTCCTCGATCGAGAACATCAGCGGCGGCAGGTCGAAGCCGGGCCGCAATATATAGCCGATGCCGCGCTCGCCTTCGATCGGCACCCGCATCGCCTGAAGCGCTGCGATGTCGCGATAGACCGAGCGCACGGTCACCTCCAGCTGGCCGGCAATATCGGCCGCCGTCACCGGCCTTTTGGCCAGCCGCAGGATCTGGATGATCTCGAACAGGCGCGACGCCTTGCGCATTTTATTTCCTTAATGACGAAGGCTACTGACAACACCCCGTCAGTTGGCTCGATTTATATGATCGCCTATTCACTTGAAAATCAATCATTTCCTCTCCTGCTTCCATGGAGAGAGCGATAGGCAACTGACATGGGTTACGCAGAAAATCTCTGGCTTTTCTTTCTCCTTCTCTTAGGCATCATCATCGTGCCGGGCATGGACATGCTGTTCGTGCTCGCCAATTCCCTGACCGGCGGCAGCAATCGCGGCCTTGCTGCGACGGGCGGCATCATGCTCGGCGGTGTGGTGCACTCGCTGAACGGCGCTGTCGGCATCGGTCTGCTGATGCATTTCGTGCCTGTTCTCTTCAATCCGCTGCTGATTGCCGGGGGCGCCTATATGGCCTTCATCGGCTACACGCTGATGCGCAGTTCCATCACCGTCGGTCATGATGGCCCCGCCGCCAGCCGCTCCACCTGGAAAGCCTTTCGCCAGGGAGCGGTCACTTGCCTGATCAATCCGAAGGCCTATCTCTTCATCTTTGCCGTGTATCCGCAGTTTCTGAAGCCGGAATACGGCCCGGTATGGATACAGGCCACCATCATGGGAGCCATGACCATAGCAACGCAGTTTGCCGTTTATGGAGGCCTAGCCATCACTGCCGGGCGCAGCCGCAACCTGCTGGTTGCCAATCCGCGGGCAACCGCTTTTGCGGGCCGTTCGGCAGGGCTGCTGCTCGTCGCGGTTTCGGTGTTTACGGTCTGTATGGGCCTCAAATTGGCGTGAGAGCTGAAGCCGCGAATGAATGTGTCGATAGCATGACACTGATTTCACTTGTCTCTCACCACTTTGTGACTTCATTGCGGGAAAGGAAACCGGCAAACATGTCAGCCGTAAACATGCGCTGGCCGCGCATGCGGTCTTGATCATCAGGAAGACGTAGGAGAAGGAAATGAAGTGGAAAGCGATTGTGGCGGCAACGGCCTTGGCCGGTATCGCCCTGGGTTCAGTCGTGGCGGCCGATGGCACGCATGACTCCCGCATCGGATTGATGAAGAAGATCGGTGGCGCCACCGGAGCTCTCGGAGCGATTGCAAAGGGCGACAAACCTTATGACGCCGATATCGTCAAGGCGTCACTGGCGACGATCGCCGAAACCGCCAAGGCGTTCCCGAACCAGTTCAATCCGCAGAGCGACAAGAGCGATGCCGAGGTCAATCCAAAGATCTGGGAGAACTTCGATGACTTCAAGTCCAAGGCTGCGAAGCTCTCCACCGATGCCGAGACGGCGCTCGCCCAGCTCCCGGATGACAAGGCCGGCGTCGGCGCAACATTGAAGACCCTCGGTGGCAGCTGCGGCGCCTGTCATCAGGCCTACCGCATCAAGAAAGACTGAGCGGTAGGTCGGCCTCGCCTGAAAATCGGTTTTGGCCTCCGCACCGGTTTTGCTGGCGGTGCGGAGCTTCATGGCTTTAGAGCTAGAGCTTGGGGGTAGTGGTGATGGCGCGGTTTGTCCGGTGGCTGCTTTGCCTTTTCGGTGTGATCATCCTCGGCTGCGGCGCGTTCTATGTCGTCACCGCGCCGACGTCCTTGCCGGCAAGCCATTGGGCCAATCTCGGCGATCCCGATGTCAAGAATGGCGAGATGGTGTTCTGGACCGGCGGCTGCACCAGCTGTCATGCCGCGCCAGGCGCTCAAGGGGAAGCCAAGCTCGTGCTTTCGGGTGGCCTGGGGCTCAAGAGCCCCTTCGGCACCTTCCATGTGCCGAATATCACGCCGGACGAGAAGGCAGGGCTCGGCAGCTGGACGCTCGCAGATTTCGGCAATGCCATGAAACGCGGCGTCGGCAGACAAGGCGAACATCTCTATCCGTCCTTCCCATACGGCTCCTATAGCCGCATGAGCGATAAGGACATCAACGATCTCTGGGCCTTCCTGAAGACGCTGCCGAAGAGCAGCAATATCGCTCCGCCGCACGAACTGCCCTTTCCCTTCAACATCCGGCTGGCGCTTGGTGCCTGGAAATTTCTCTATCTCAACGACCAGCCGCGCGTCGTCCTCGTCAATGCTGACGACAAGATTAAGCGCGGGCAGTATCTGGTGGAAGGGCCGGGCCATTGCGGCGAATGCCACACGCCGCGCGATAGCCTCGGCGGCTTCCTGAGCGGTCAATGGCTGGCCGGAGCGCCCAATCCGGAAGGAAAGGGCCAGATCCCGGATATCAGGCCAGGTTCAAAGGCGATCGGCAGCTGGAGCGCCGGCGACATCGCCAACTATCTCGAAACCGGCTTCACCCCGAACTACGATTCAGCTGGCGGCTCGATGGCCGAAGTCCAGCAGAACATCGCCCACTTGCCGGCAACCGACCGCGAGGCGATCGCGGCTTATCTGAAGGCGCTGCCGGCGAAATAGGCTGGAAATTGTCCACGAAGCGCCCGGCGCTTGGCGGATGCAGCCATTTTTCCAGCGCATTTCCGATAAAGCTTATGCCACGGGATTCGGCAACGGGACAGGGTGGTCGTGGACGCAAGGGTGGCGCAAAGGGTTCCTTATTTCAGCCAGTGGGAAACGGCTGACATGACGCTGGCTGTCGTGGCCGAGGGCGCGCGGTCCGCCTTGCTGAAGGACCCGCTCTGGGCGTCTTCCGGCGCTCGCGATATCGAGGAATATGCTCATTGGGCTGCCAATCTCTGCGGCATGGCCTGCCTGAAGATGGTGCTTGCCGCCCGCACCGGCAAAACGGTTCCGATCATGGATCTGGCCATGGGATGCAGGGATTACGGCGGCTATGTCGAGGAGCCGGATGGCCGGATCAGGGGGCTGATCTATGCGCCCTTCATTCCCTTCGTCCGCGATCGCTTCGATCTGAATGCCAGGGTCGTCACCGGCATTTCCATTGCGGAGATTGCCGATATCCTCACGCAATCGGAATTTTTTATCGCGTCAGTACATCATTCCATTCGCTGGCCGGAGACCGAGCCGCCGGCCAAGGGCGGCCATCTCGTGCTGGTCACGGCCATCGACGGAGATATGATCCGCTTCCACAATCCTTCCGGTCACATCGATGCGACACGCGAGAATGTCGAGATGCCGCTGGAGACGTTCGATAGGTTCTTTGCCGGCCGCGGGATCGCCATCGATCGCTGACATCGGGCGTCTGATGGCGATCCCGTCAAAGGCCGGCATCAGGCCAGTGCCTGCAGGTAACGCATACCGGTGACCGGACGCGGCTTGAAATCCATGTGCTCGTAGAAGCGGTGAGCCTTGAAGTTGCCTGTCGCGGCGCCAACCGAAAGGTAGGTGCAGCCGGCCTTGCGCGCGATATCGCGGGCGCGGTCGACGAGATGCTGCCCGATGCCATGGCTGCGATGGCCATCACGCACGAAGAGATGATGCAGATCCATGCCCCGCTGCCCTTCCTGCGCCTTGTAGAGCGGCACGAGGATGGCGTAGCCGAGCAACCCATCTTCGCCTTCGGCGACCAGCGCTGTGATCCAGGGGACCGGGCCGAACAGATCGCGTTCGAGCTGCTCGGGCGTTGTGCCGGAAGGATCGCCGTGATGGGCGGCCAGCAGCCGGATCATGTCATTCAGTTCCGGCAGGTCGCGCGGCTGCGCATTGCGGATGGTCAGAACAGGCGGCCGTAGAAGTGAGATGTCGCTATCGTCTAGCATGGCATTTTGCGTCCTTGTTTTTGAATGAGCCGTCAGGACGCTGCCGATACAACAAAGCCGCCTGACGGCGGCTTGTTGACAATATGATCTGTCTCGGCCGCCCCTTACAGGTACAGCCAAAAATACGAGCAATTATGGAGCGCGTGCGTGATCATGAGCGCATCAATGGTCCGGTTCAGCGCATTTGTCAATGGGGGCCTCAATGCTCTCCGTCGCATAGCCCATGATCCGACAATGCCCGGATCACATAGCAGTCTTCGATACTGTGGCCGTCGCAGTGCGAGACGATGCGCTCCAGCTCATGCTCCAGCCGCTTCAGCTGCGCGATCTTGATGCGCACGTCATCCAGATGTTCCTTGGCGATGCGGTCGGCGCCGACGCAGGGGCGATCCGGGTGCTGGCTGAGCGAGATCAGTTCCTTGATGGCGTCGATCGTCAGACCGAGGTCGCGGCCATGGCGGATGAAGGCCAGGCGCTCCAGATCGGTTTTGGTATAGCGGCGCTGATTGCCTTCGCTGCGGTCGGGTTCCGAGATCAGTCCCATCTGCTCGTAATAGCGGATCGTCGGTACTTTGACGCCGGTACGCTTGGACAAGTCGCCGATCGACAACATCTGTGATCTCCAATACCTCTAGTCTCTAGAGCAATATATGCGATCGCCTATTAAATTTACAAGGGCAGGTAGTCATACGGTACAATCGGGATCAGCCCATTATTGACGCGGTCATTGAAGTCACGGTCGACAAGACGGCATGAAATCCGATAGCAATCGGGCCGGTCGGAGGCTTGCCATATTCGTCGCATAGCCCACAATCTGCCCGATTCTGCTGGAGGCTTTTTGCATGCCCATATTGCTCACCCGTCGCCGCCTTGTGGCTGGCTCGGCGCTGCTGTTCCCCGCTCTGACGCTCGGTCCGGATGCGCTCTTCGCCCAGGGTGTCGCTACGTCGCCGCAGGCGCCGGCCACCCAGGACAATTCCGCAACGCCGGCCAACGGACAAGACATGGACGGCGATAACGGCGCACAGACGGACAATTCGCAGCTGACCGACGATGTCGACAAGCAGTTGGCGGGTCTGGAAAAGAAAACCGGCGGGCGACTTGGCGTCTCCGTCCTCGACACTGAAACCAATATTTCACTCGGCCATCGCCAGGAAGAGCGCTTCCCGCTGTGCAGCACCTACAAGGCTCTGGCAGCCGGCTTTGTCCTGGCGCGTGTCGATCAGGGTGTCGAAAAACTCGACCGCCGCGTCACCTATGGGAAAGAGGTGGTGGTTACCTATTCCCCGGAAACGGAAAAGCATGCCGGCACCGATGGCATGACCGTCGCCGAACTTTGCGGCGCCGCCATCACCCTGAGCGACAATACCGCCGGCAACCTGCTGCTCGAAAGCGTCGGCGGTCCTGCTGCGCTGACCTCCTGGCTGCGCGTCACCGGCGACACCGAAACCCGCCTCGATCGCAATGAGCCCGACGTCAATCAGGCGGTCAAGGACGATCTGCGCGACACGACGACGCCAGATGCGATGCTGGACACGATCGGGCTGCTGACGCTTGGCAACACGCTGTCAGAAACATCCAGGGATCAGCTGATCAATTGGCTGGTCGCCAACACCACCGGCAATAATCGTCTGCGCGCCGGCCTGCCGAAGGAATGGAAGGTCGGCGACAAGACCGGTACGGGCAATAATGGCTCCTATGCCGATATCGCGGTGATCTGGCCGCCCGAGCGTGGCCCCGTCCTTGTCACGACGTTCGTCGCGGAGGCAACCGCGCCTGCGAAGGATGTCGAAGCCGTCTTTGTCGAAGTCAGCAAGATCATTGTCCAAATGGTTGGTCAGTGACGAAATGCGGCCAGTAAAAACAAGAGGATACGATCGAGACGTGAATCAGGATCGTATCCTCTTCATGCAATCTGGCAATTTGCTCAGGCGATGGACAAGGCCGAGGATGCGCCGTCCGTTTCCTTCTCGTCGTCACCCTTGTTGTTGCCAGCGCCGAGCTTCTGCTTGATCTCGGCAGCGATCTGGTCGTTGATCGCCTTCTGGTCGTCGGTGGAGAGAGCGTTGAAGGATTCTTCCGTCAGGCTATGCGCCTGCAGATATTGCGCCCGGATTTTCTGGGCCGGCGTCATGTTCGCCCATTTGGCAAACTCGTCCAGAATGTCCTGATTGGACTGCTTGGTCGATGAGGTCGAACTGCTGCCGCTTGCGGCAGTCGAGCCATCCTGATCGTCGCTGGTGCCGGATGCTGACGCCCCGCCGATCTGGCTGAGCCAGAAGCCCGATGAAATGGAGGAGGGGACACCGCTCGTTGAGACCGATGGTCCCTGCGAATCGTCCTGCTGCTCGCTGTCGTCAGGCAGGCTAAAAGGCGAGCTGTCGTCGGAATTCTGATCCTGCTTGCTGCGTATCGGGGTGCTGAAATAATTGTGGGTGCCGTGGTGCACTTTCATCGTCATATCTCCCTATGGGTTGGGGAGACGATGACTCTGCAAGCCTGCCCGGGGCTTATGCGCCCAGCTTTCTCAAGTGCCGCAGAAGGTCTGCAATACCCTTTCCGCCGGCAAGGGCGGCTCGGCATAGGGCGCAAAGGCGGGCTGGTCTTCGTAGGGCTTGGCGAGCACCTTCAGCAGCGCTTCGAACAGGGAGAAATCGCCGTCCTCGACCGCAGCTTCGATTGCCTGTTCTATCCGGTGGTTGCGGGGAATGAACGCCGGATTGACCTTTCGCATCGTTTGCGCGCGCGCGGCAGGCTGCTGAGGATCGCGGGCGAGCCGCTCACGCCATTGCGCAAGCCAAGGCGTAATAGCTTGCGAATCCTGGAAGGTCGCGGCGAAATCGGTTGTGTTCTCGTCTGCCGCAAGATCGGCAAGGCGGCGGAAGGTGAGCGTGAAATCCGCACTTTGCTGCTGCATGATCGCCAGTAGCGACTGGATCAGATCGAGATCGCCTTCTTCCTCGCCGGCCAAGCCGATCTTGGCACGCATGCCGGAGAGCCAATGCGCCTGGAAGCGCTCGCCATAGGCCTTGATAACGATGTTTGCCAGCTCGATCGCCTTATCGACGGACGGATCGATCAACGGAATCAGCGTTTCGCCGAGGCGCGCGAGATTCCATTGGCCTATGGCCGGCTGGTTGGCATAGGCATAGCGGCCGTTGCGATCGATGGAAGAGAAGACCGTCGCCGGGTCGTAGGCGTCCATGAAGGCGCAGGGACCGAAGTCGATCGTCTCGCCCGACACGCTCATATTGTCGGTGTTCATCACGCCGTGGATGAAGCCGACATGCAACCAGCGCGCAATCAGCGCCGCCTGCCGCTCGGCCACGGCTTCCAGCAGCGCGAGATAGGGGTTCGCACGGTCTCTGATTTCGGGGTAGTGCCGGGCAATGACATGGTCAGCCAGCGTTTTTGTACTCTCCGTATCGCCGCGCGCGGCAAAGAATTGAAAGGTGCCGACGCGGATATGGCTGGCCGCCACGCGCGTAAAGATCGCGCCGGGAAGGACTTCCTCGCGATAGACGGGCTCCCCGGTGGTCACTGCCGCCAGCGCCCGCGTCGTCGGGATGCCGAGGGCATACATCGCCTCGCTGACAATGTATTCGCGTAATACCGGCCCGAGCGCGGCACGCCCGTCGCCGCGGCGGGAAAATGGAGTGGGGCCAGAGCCCTTGAGCTGGATGTCGCGGCGCCTGCCGTTGCGATCCTTCACTTCGCCGAGAAGGATCGCGCGGCCATCGCCGAGCTGCGGCACGAAATTGCCGAACTGGTGACCGGCATAGGCCATTGCGATCGGTTGCGATCCCGGCAGAAGCTGGTTTCCCGAAAAGATAGCCGCAGCATTCTGTCTCAACGCCTCGACATCGAGCCCAAGCTCGCGCGCCAGCGCCTCGTTGAACTTGATGAGCTGCGGTGCCGCCACGGGTGTCGGCCTCTGGTCCGCAAAGAATTGCGGTGGCAGGCGCGCATAGCTGTTGTCGAACAGAACCGGAGGCGCCTGAAGCATCTGTGTTTCGGAAAGGAAAGAGCTCATGCCTCTAAAGTAGGACGCATGAAGAGGAGGTGCAAGCTGCGGATCGCAATCGATCGCGCCTCCGTCTCGTCGTCTAATCCCTGCGCTCCTCAAGCTCGCGTGCCATCTCCGCAAGCTTCCGTACCGTGTTGAGATTTCTCGATGTGCCTGCTTTCAGCGCCGGCAGCTTCAGTTTCGAGCGTCCGGAACCATCGGGGTAATGCACATAGATTTCTCGGCCGGCGATATGCACTTCTTCGCCGCCGGGCGCGACAAGCTTGTCCAGCGCATCCTTCGGCGGCGCATCCGGCAGGAAGCTGACGAGCAGATAGTTTGGCTTGGCATGCGGGAAGGGCGAATTATCAGCCACCCTATCCAAAGCCTCGCGGCTGCGCAGAATCACGCCGGGTGATGTGCCCATCTTGCGCGCCAGCGCCTGTTCGAGCCGCGCCTGCACCGTCGCCTCATCCCCTTCGGAGCGAAAGAGCACATTGCCGCTCTGGATATAGGTCATCACGTCCGTGAAGCCGATTTCCTCGCAGAGCGCCTTCAGCTTCGCCATCGGCAATGCGCCGGTGCCGCCGACATTGACGGCACGCAGCAGGGCTACAAAGACTGCCATCCGCTCCCTCCCGGCTCTCAGCCTACATCTTGCCCGCGACTTTGATGGCGAAGGAATATTCGAAGGCAACTTCCTCCAGGCGCTGGAAACGGCCGGACGCGCCGCCATGCCCGGCATCCATATTTGTTTTCAAGAGGATCGGCGCATCGCCCGTCGTCTTGTCGCGCAGCTTGGCAACCCACTTGGCCGGTTCCCAATAGGTGACTCGCGGGTCGGTGAGGCCCCCGAGCGCAAGAATGGGCGGGTAGGGCTTTTCGCCGACATTGTCGTAGGGGCTGTAGGCGGCGATCTGCTCGTATTCTTGCCTGCTGTCGATCGGGTTGCCCCATTCGGGCCATTCCGGCGGCGTCAGCGGCAGGGTGTCGTCGAGCATGGTGTTGAGCACGTCGACGAAGGGCACCGCGGCAATGACGCCCGCGAATTTCTCCGGCGCCATGTTGGCGATCGCACCCATTAGCATGCCGCCTGCCGAACCGCCCTCAGCGATGATCTTCGCGTAAGAGGTGAACTTCTCCTGATTCAGATAGTCGGCAGCCGCGATGAAGTCCTTGAACGTGTTGGTCTTCTTTTCCATCTTGCCGTCTTCGTACCAGGCAAAGCCCTTGTCCTTGCCGCCGCGGATATGGGCGATGGCGTAGACGAAACCGCGGTCCGCAAGCGACAGGCAGTTGGTGTTGAAACCGGCCGGAATGGTGATGCCATAGGCGCCGTAGCCATAGAGCAGGCACGGTGCCGAGCCGTCCAGAGGCGTGTCCTTGCGGTAAAGCAGCGTCACCGGCACCTTTTCGCCATCCCAGGCAGGCGCGAAGACGCGGCGGGTAACGTAATCGGCCGGATTGTGGCCTGAGGGCACTTCCTGCGTCTTCAAGAGGGTGCGCTCGCGCGTCGCCATATTGTAGTCGAAGAGCTGGCTCGGCGTCGTCATCGAGGAATAAGAGAAGCGGATGACGTCGGTATCGTATTCCGCAGCTCCCTGCAGACCGAGCGAATAGGCTTCTTCTTCGAAGGCAATGGAATGTTCCT
Organism: Martinezella miluonensis; assembly: GCF_900094545.1. Classification (GTDB taxonomy): domain Bacteria; phylum Pseudomonadota; class Alphaproteobacteria; order Rhizobiales; family Rhizobiaceae; genus Rhizobium; species Rhizobium miluonense. The sequence continues at coordinate 83,662 of NZ_FMAH01000006.1, read as the reverse complement.
CGCCGCTGCGGCGATCGCGGATGACGATGCGCGGCAGGCCGTCCTTGCGCTCCAGCCAGACGAGGTGGCGGGCATAGGCCATGTGGTTGAGGATCAGCGTGCCTGGCTTGTGGGCCACCACTTCGCTCCAGTTTTCCTTGCCCGGCTTGTTGGCCGGCGTCTCCATGATCTTGAAATCCTTGGCGTCGCCGTCGTTGGTGAGGATGTAGAAGACATCGCCGCCTTCGGTGAGCTCATACTCGATCCCCGTTTCGCGCACGGCCACGATCTTCGGTTCGGCGGTCAGGTCGGAGGTCGGGATGATGCGATATTCGCTGGTCTCGTGGTCGTGGATGTCGATGAAGATGTAGTCGTCGAGCAGCGAGCCGCCGACGCCCATGAAGAAGCCTGCATCTTCCTCTTCGTAGACGAGCCGGTCTTGCGATTGCGGCGTGCCGAGGATGTGATGGTAGATCTTGGACGGGCGATGGTTTTCGTCCTGCAGTGTGTAGAAGAAGCTCTTGCCGTCCGGTGCCCAGACGCCGCCGCCACCGGTGTTCTCGAGGACATCCGAAAGATCCTCGCCGGTTTCAAGGTTGCGGACCTTCAGCGTGAAATATTCGGAGCCCTTGTCGTCATAACCCCAGATACCGAGGCTGTGATCGGTGGAGTGGTCGAGGCCGGAAAGACGGAAATAGGACTTTCCTTGATTCTCCTTGTCGCCATTCAGCAGCAGCTTGCGCGCGCCGCCGTTGCGGGCTTCGCGAAAATAATGCGGCTGCTCGCCGCCGGTGACGAAAAGCGTGCCGTAGGCATAGGGGCCGTCCTTGACCGGCACCGAGCTGTCATCTTCCTTGATGCGGCCTTTCATCTCGCCGAAGAGAGCCTTCTGCAGGTCCTTCGTGTCGGCCATGGCGGCGTTCATATAGGTATTTTCAGCTTCCAGATGGGCGCGGATTTCCGGAGCCAGGATCGATGGATCCTTGAACATCGCCTGCCAGTTGTCGGCGCGCAGCCATGCATAATCGTCGCTGCGGCTGATGCCGTGACGCGTATCCGTAACGGGATGTTTCGGGGCGGCAGGCGGGGTGGGGAGGTTCTTGAATACAGACACGAGAGCGCTTTCTCTGGAGTGAAAGTCGGATGCAAAGAGAACAGAGAAATAGAGGGAGGCCGCATGAGGTTCAATAGGGAACTCTCCTCTCAAGTTTCATGCAAGTCGGATCAACTAGTGTTGATCGAACGGGCAGCTTGCGGGAAAGCCGATGGGGGAGCTGCCTTGATGAGACCACATTCTTTATCGAAGTCGATATACATTGCGTCGACATAAAGGCGGTCGAACCGCCATCCCTGATGGAATGGACGCAATCAATTCCAGAATAATGCAAAGGGACCGGTCTTGATGCTGAAACTCGTTGCCATCCTTATCCCATTGGCGGCTTTCGCTAACTCTGCTTTCGCGGTCGACCCGGCCATCAAGAAGCAATTGGAAAAGCTCGATCCGTCAGAGCGGATGGAACAGGCGTGTGACGCGGAGGCCATGAAGCGGATCGGCACGGACAAGACGGGTTTTAAGCCGGACAAAGTCATCGCCTACACATTCGGCGATCCCGCCATGAACCCGGATTCAATGAAGGCGCCAGGCGCCGTCTTCCGCAGCAAGGGCGACTGGTATCATCTTTCGTATGATTGCATCACCGGCCCAAAGCACATCCATGTCCGGGATCTGAGCTACCAGATCGGCGACAAAGTGCCGCGTGACGCATGGCAGGAGCACTATCTCTACGACTGAGCGATCCGGCGCTGCCGTGAGCCGCTAGCGTCGCCGTTGAACGTCGACGCGGCTGAGTTCTGACAGGATGTGCTGTTGCACGTCGGAAGGCTGCCGGCATACGGCCTCCGTGAGGTCACGCAGCGTTGCCCTCAGGCTGTGAAGCTGATCGACGAGATCCATGACCACATCGACGCCGGGCTCATTGACGCCCATGGCATTGCCGAGGTCGAGGATGAGCTGGCCGCGGGCAATGTCGGCCTCGCGGAAGTTCCGGCCTTGATCCGTCACTTCCGGCACCACCCAGCCCTGTGAGATCCAGATTTCCAGCACCGTGGTCTCGATTTCGAGGTGCAGTCGAAACTCTCTCTCGTTCATCGTTTATCCTCCCATGGTCTTTCTGGGATCTTGCGTCTTGCCGGCCTCCCATTCCGAGACGAAACGCGTGAGCTCTGGATCCGGCGCATCCGGCAGGACGATCTTCAGGGAGATATAGGCGTCGCCGTTTTCCTTGCCGCGAACCGGCACGCCCTTGCCCTTCAGCCGCAGCACCTTGCCGGTGTTGGAATTCGGCTGCAGCGTCACAGTGACATCGCCGGAGGGGGTGGGAACCCTGACCTTGCCGCCGAGCACCGCTTCCGCCAGCGAAATCGGCAGTTCCAGCCGGATGTCGTCGCCGTCGCGCGTATAGAAGCGATGCGGACGGACATGCACCGCAATCAGCGCATCGCCGGGCTTCCCGCCGTTAAAGCCTGGATCACCCTTGCCCTTCAGGCGAAGCGTCTGACCATCGCGCGTGCCGGGCGGAATTTGAACGTCCAGCGCTGGCCCCTCAGGCAGGCTGATCTGCTTCTTTGCGCCGTTGATGGCGTCGAGAAAATCGACCTCCATCGTGTAGTGACGATCTTGACCCTGCATCTGGGATTGGCCTCGGCTGCGCCGCGAGAAGAAGCTGGAAAATATGTCGTCGGCATCGCCGAAATCGGCAAAACCACCCGTATTCTGATAGGGGCCGCGCTGGCCTTCACGCGCCGCATAATCGCGATAGTAGCTGCGCGGCGCCTGCTCGGCACCGCTGCTATCGATCTCGCCGCGGTCGAACCGCGCACGCTTCTCCTCGTCGCCGAGGATGCCATAGGCGGCCGAAACTTCCTTGAACTTGTCCTCGGCCTGTTTGTCGCCGGGGTTGAGATCGGGGTGCAGCTTCTTGGCAAGTTTGCGATAGGCGCTTTGAATATCCTTTTGCGGGGCGTCCCGCTTTACGCCTAAGACTTCATACGGATCGCGACTCATACATGTCTCTCTTTAGGAGCACGGAAAAATATCCAGATAGTGTCACGGCCACTTCTTATCAATCGTAGCACAGACGCCGTCAGGGTGAAGCCCGGACTTTGCCGCTTTCCTGTCTGGCGTATTTGTGATGTGAAATGAGCACCGTCGTCGCCCGTTTGCCTTATTTCCGGCGGGTTGCCGGATGATGGCGAGCGTTGCGGCTGGGACGGTGATCGTCTCGCCCTCCAGATTTCGTTTGCTTGATTCACCCGGTGGCCTCCCGATGAAACGCCTGTTGCTGACATCCATGATCCTGCTTGCCGCACAGGCCGCCTTCGCCGCGCAGCCGGAGCAACCGCCGGCCGGCTGGCCACAGCTGCCGCCGAAGGCGCCGGCATCGACCGTCAAGCTCCTGGAACCGCACCTGCGCGTCAATCGAGCCGGCAAAGGCCCACCGCGCATTGCGCTCACTTTCGATGCCTGCATGGGCAAGACCGATCCGCGCATCTTGAGCACCCTGGTCGATCAGCGCATCCCGGCGACGATTTTCGTCACCGCGCGCTGGCTGCGCACCAATCCTGATGCGCTCGCCGTCTTCCTTGCTCATCCCGATCTTTTCGAGCTCGAAAATCACGGCCAGAACCATATTCCGGCCGTCGATATTCCAATCAAAGTCTATGGCATCGATGCTGCCGGTTCGCCGCAGGCGGTCGCCCAGGAGGTCAAGGGCGGCGCCGATGCGATGATCGCCGCAGGCATTCCGCAGCCGCGCTGGTTCCGTGGCGCGACCGCAAAATACAGCCCTTCGGCCATCGCCCAGATCCGCGGCATGGGCTATCGGATCGCCGGCTATTCGGTGAACGGTGACAGCGGCTCGCTTCTGCCGGCCAAGTTGGTGGAAAAGCAATATGCTTCCGCCAAGGACGGCGATGTCATCATTTCTCACATCAACCAGCCGACCCATGCCGCGGGCGAGGGGGTGGCTGCGAGCATTCTGGCGCTGAAGGCAAAGGGTGTGCAGTTCGTCCGCCTGCAGGATATCCCCGAAAAGGGTGATGGCGGCACGACGAACTGATGGTGCGAACCGCCTAGCCCGGCAGTTGCGGCTGAGCCTTCTCCTCGATGAAGAGTTCATCGATCACGGTCATCACGATTAGCGACAAGGGCAGCGCCAGCATGGCGCCGACGGCGCCCCACATCCATGTCCAGAAGATGATGGCGAGGAAGACGACGAAGGGATTAAGTTCCCATTGGCGGCCCATGATAGCTGGAAACACCAGGTTCTCCACGGCGAGATGCACGGCGAAGAAGACAACGGCGGGAGCTAAACCGAAGACGAGGTCCGAATGGGTGACGATGCCGGCGATCGCCAGCGCGATGGTCATAGTCGTGACGCCAAGGAATGGGATGAAGCTGGAAAGGAAGGCGAAGACCCCCCAGAGCACCGGCACGCTCAAGCCGCCGACATAGGCAATCACCGTCATGGCGACGCCGATGCCTGCATAGATCAGCGAGGCCGTGGCGAAGTAAACGCCGAGCACCCTCTCCACCGCATTGATGATCCTGATCGCCGTCAACCTCGAGGTCCTGTTGGAAAAGGCCATGATGATCGTTTTGCGCAGGCTGACCCTGCCGGCGAGAAACAATAGCAGTGCTGCAAAGAAGATCAGGATTTGCACGATGGCCGGCGTCAGGTTGTTGGACACCACATGCAGGACGTTGCCGCTGTTTTCCAGCAGGGTGCTGATCGACATCGGGCTGCCCTGAAACGTCTCCGGCGAAATATGCAGCCATTTGAACCGGTCGAGATAGGGCATCAGCCTATCGGAGGTTCGCTGGAAGAAATCAGGGGCCTCCTGAGCCAGCTTCGCGAGCGGCCCAGCGAGCGCATTGATGACGAGAAAGATCGTCAGCGCAACCGCGGACGACAAGAGAACGGCATTGAGAACGCGCGGCACGCCGAGTTTGCTGAGTTTCTCTGCCGCCAGGCCGAGGATCATGCCGACCACGACGGCCAGCGTCACGGGAATGAGGATCATCGACATTGCGGAGACGCCCATCAGCGCCAGAGTGAGGAAGATGCCGATAGTCGCCCAGGACGTTGCGACATCGAGCTTGTCTCTCGTCGCATAGTCCACCATCTCTGAGGCGTCGGCGTCGTTGCGATATTCCTCAGAACTCGCGCGCCTCGCGCTGCCGTCCGGTTCGGGCACCGCCGCTCCGCCAGGCCGCTTGCCGGCGATTTTGTCGCTCTCCATGCCCTCAAATCCTCGAAGGCAAGATTGCCTCACCACTCAAACGCGAAAGGCCCGTTCCGGTTCCGAAACGGGCCTTCAAAAGCGTGTCGAATGAGGATGTCAGGCGACCAGATTGAGGCCGATGCCCCAGGGGTCGCGCAGCGAAATGCCACCATCGCGCTTTTCGGTCTTGATCTCGTGTTGATCGAGGGCCGCCACGGCCTTGTCGAGCGAGGCCTTGTCGTTGAAACGCAAGGTATAGTCCGAGAGGCCGGTCATGTGTTCGGAGCGCACGCCGGCACCGCGGCTGTTCCACGTATTGGCGCCGAGATGGTGGTGATAGCCGCCGGTCGCAAGGAAGGTCGCGCCGGGATAGCGGGCAGCCATAACTTTCATGCCGAGAACATCGCGATAGAAGGCGTTCGCTTCGGAGACGTCGCCGACCTGCAGATGGATGTGGCCGATCGCGGAGCCGTCGGCCATGCCGTCCCACCGGTCCTGCGGAGCACTTTCATAGAGCTTCTGCAGATCGAGCCTGAGCGTCGCCATCTCCACCGTGCCGTCGTCGTGGAACGTCCACTCTTCATGCGGCCGGTCGGCATAGATCTCGATGCCGTTACCCTCAGGGTCGGAAAGATAGATCGCTTCGCTGACGATATGATCCGAGGCACCCTCCAGCGCAACGTTGTTGTGTGCGGCATGACGGAGCCAGCGCGCGAGTTCGACACGGCTCGGCAACAGGAATGCGGTATGGAACAAGCCTGCTGCCGTCCGCGGCGCCCGAGCCGCTGCGCGATCCGTCGTCAGCGTCAGAAGCGGGTGGCCGGCAACGCCGAGGACTTCGCCGCTCGCCGTCTTCTCGATCACCTTCAGGCCGAGCATCTCCTGATAGAAGCGCGACACCAGCGGCAGATCGGTGACGACGAGGTGCGATTGGCCGACATAGGCAGGGCGGGTCAGTGCATAGGAGGGGGCAGTTTCGGTCATGAGGGTAATTCCAACCTTGAGAGTCTTAAAAAAGGCAACCGGCGCGTGGACGGCAAGCGAGCCGTCGGTGGCGGGCGGAAGGCTTTCGCCGGTTGATATGCCTCTTCGATATCCTCGACCCGCTGTACTTGATCAACTATATGGCGGATTTCGATTGTTCACAGAAGGCCAGAAATTGCGGATTGAGCGTTCTCTTGCTGTTGACGATATGCCTGGCGACGTTCATGAAGATTGATTGCAATGCCCGTTTCGCACAGTTGCTTCCACATTGGCGAGGTGCAAGGATCGAGCCGTCACGGAATTGGAACGTGCAGAGAAATGGCCGAATACCGAGGCATTCGCTGGGCTTACGATCGATATGAGGTGATCGCTGACGGCATCGTCAACGGCGTCGGCGTGGTGTTGGCGCTGATCGGCGCAACCGTACTGATCTTCTACGCGACCGTCTGGAGTTCCTATGGTGGGATTGCCGCCGCCTGGATCTACGGAGTCGGCCTGGTTCTCACGCTCGGAATGTCGTTCACCTATAATCTCTGGCCGGTGTCGCCGACGAAATGGTTCCTTCGGCGGTTCGATCATTCCTTCATCTACGTTCTGATCGCCGCCACCTATACGCCGTTTCTCGAACGCGGCGCCGGGGATCCGCTGCTGTTTGCTATGCTGATAGCAGTCTGGGTTTTCGCCACCTTCGGCATCGTACTGAAGTGCCTGTTTCCGGGGCGTTACGATCGGCTGGCCATCCTGCTTTACCTTGCCATGGGTTGGAGCGGCATCATCGTGGCCAAGCCGGTCTCGATGTATATCCCGTTCACCTCGATGCTGCTGATCGTCATCGGCGGGGTGATCTATTCGCTCGGCGTCATCTTTCACGTATGGGAAAAGCTGCGCTTCCAGAACGCGATCTGGCACGGCTTCGTGGTCGCTGCCGCCGCCGTGCACTATTCGGCGGTGCTCACCTGTTTCAGCCTGTCTCCGGAAAGTTTTTGAGCACCTGCGCCGTGGGAGTGCACTTCTTGGTCGGGCGCAAGCTGCGCACCAGACGCATGACGATGGCGTCATAGCGTTGCATGTCGGCCTTCGAATAGTCCATCTGGAAGAAGGCCGCTCCGCCGTTGCAGAGCGCCACGCCGCGCACATAGACGATGCGCCCCTGCTTGGTGCCGGAAAAGCTGATGCCGCGCGAGTTCGATTTGGAATAGGAAATCTTCCAGCCCTGATCCCGCGCGAGTGCGACGCGCACATTCGCTTCTTCCGTGAAGTCACCATTGGCGAGCGCCGTGCCGAAAACCTGTAGCATGGCGGATCGATCCGCCGGCGACAGGGAAAGACGGTTGGCATCGCCGGAAGAGGCCGAGAGATGGAAATCCGACGGCAGCTCGATCGCATAGCCGAAGCCTGCATCGTCATAAGACCACCAGTCGGCAGCAAGCGCCGACGCGGGGCAAAGCAGCAGGAGGGCAATCAGGCGGGCGAGCATTGCGGTTTCCGGGAGGCAGGATCTGCAAACCGATCAAGAATAGCGCATTTTTCGGCAGAAATTCCATAGCGATTCTAGGAGTGGCTGAAAAATAGCTCAAATTCGTTACAGCTTCATTGCGAGCCATGCAGGATTGGACGATTTGCTGTCACGGCCAAGCGATCCGCGCAAGAGGCCGGAGTTCTGAAGTGGAAAAGCCATTGCCCGCAAAGGCCTTGATGCCGATCCCGGCAACCTGGTGCTGTTCGGGCGGAAAACGATTTCAGTGGTTTAATCCCGGTTTTCGACCGTTTGCACTTGAGACAGCCCACCCTTTCGCCTATCCCTGCACCCTAGCTCCGGCCTTGCCGGATTCCGCATGATCGTTCAGCAGGGGGAAGGCATGGCCGGTGTCACGGGCCTGACATTCCTGGCTCTATGTCTGCCTTTCTTGGGTGCGTTGATCGCGCCCGTCGTCGTTCGGCGGTTGGGGCACTCCGCCGCCTGGCTCCTGGCGCTGCTTCCCGGGCTAGCCTTTCTCCATTTTGCAGGATTTCTGCCCGATATTGCCTCGGGGCAAGTCGTCCAAAGCAGCTTTGATTGGGTGCCGAGCCTGGACTTGCGTTTCTCCTGGCTGCTCGACGGGCTGTCGCTCACCTTCGCACTGCTCGTCACCGGCATAGGCACCCTCATCATTTTATACACCGGCGGCTACCTGAAGGGGCATGCGGATCTCGGACGCTTCTTCTCCTTCATCTTCCTCTTCATGGGCTCGATGCTCGGCCTTGTCGTCTCGGATAGTTTCCTCACGCTGTTCGTCTTCTGGGAGCTGACCTCCATCACCTCGTTCCTGCTGATAGGCTTCGATCATCGGCGTGAGGCGTCGCGCCGGGCGGCACTGCAGGCGCTGGTGGTTACCGGTGGAGGAGGGCTGCTGCTGCTGGCGGGCTTGTTGCTCATCTGGCAGATCACCGGCCTCGGCTCGATGTCCGAATTGCTGCGCTCCGGCGCTGCCTTGCGGACAAGCCCGCTCTATTTCACCGCGCTGATCCTTGTGCTTGGTGGCGCCTTCACCAAATCGGCGCAGTTTCCGTTTCACTTCTGGCTGCCGAATGCCATGGAGGCGCCGACCCCCGTCTCGGCCTACCTGCATTCCGCAACCATGGTGAAGGCCGGCGTCTATCTCCTGATGCGGCTCAACCCAGTCATGGGTGACACGGCTGCGTGGCAGACGATCCTTCCGATTTTCGGCGCCGCGACGCTGCTGGTCGGAACTCTGCTGGCGATCCGTCAGACCGATCTCAAGCTAAAGCTCGCCTACACGACCGTTTCCTCCCTTGGCCTGCTCGTGCTGCTCACCGGCTTCGGCACGGACTATGCCGTCGAAGCAGCGGTGCTCTATCTGGTGGCCCATTCGTTGTTCAAGGGCGCCCTGTTCATGGTCGCCGGCATCGTCGATCATGAGACGGGAACGCGCGACATCACGCGCCTGGGCGGGCTGCGCTCGGCCATGCCGCTCACCTTCGCCGCCGCCTTGATCGCCGCGATTTCGATGGGCGGCGTGCCGCCAGCCTTCGGCTTTCTTGCCAAGGAAGAGATATATGCCGCGCTGGCACAGGCATCGCCGGCTGCGATCATCCTGACCGTCGTCGCCGTGGCCGGCAATGCGCTGATGTTCGCCGTCGCCTTTGCCGTGGCGCTAAAACCCTTCGTCGGGCCGCTGACTGAGACGCCGCGCCATCCGCATGAGGCGCCGCCGCTGCTCTGGCTCGGGCCGGTGCTGCTTGCGTTGCTCGGTCTCGCTTCGGCTTTGCTGTCGGGGCCGGGGCATGCCTATGTCTCTTCGCCGATGGCGAGCGCCGTCGGCGGCAAGGAACTGCATATTTCGGCCTCGCTTGTTCCGCATATCGGTTTGCCTCTGGCGCTTTCGCTGGCAACGGCGCTCATTGGCATCCTTGTCTATTGGCAGCTTGATCGCGCTCGCTTCCTGATGTCGGTTATCTTGCGGCACTTAGGGCCGGGACCGGATCGCGGTTTCGATGGTTTCATCTCCGGACTGGTGCGTTTGTCGCATGCCATCTCGCGGATCCTGCAGCCGGGCCGCCTGGAAATCTATGTGGCGGTCAGCTTCCTCTGCCTTGCCGCGATGCTGCTGGTTCCCCTTGTCACCCATGGCGAATTGCCGGCAATCCCTGCCTGGCCGAATTTGCAATGGCATGAGGCGACCATTTTCCTCATCGCCATCATCGGGCTTGCCGCTGTCGTCATGGCGCGGGACCGGCTGACGGCCATTGTTTCGCTCGGTATCCAGGGCTTTGCCGTCGCCGTCATCTTCTTGCTGTTCGGCGCGCCAGATCTCTCCTTCACGCAGTTCATGGTCGAGACCCTTTCCGTCGTCATCCTGGCCATGGTGATGACGAGGCTGCGTCTTTCTCCGTCGGATCATCGCCCGCCGCTGAAGATGGTCGCCCATGCCGCGCTGGCGATCGCCTGCGGCGTCGGCTTCGGCCTGCTCTTGCTGAAGGCGACGCAAGCGCCCTTCGATCTGACGCTGACCGCCTTCTTCAACCACTATTCGAAGCTGATCGCCCATGGCGACAACGTGGTCAACGTCATCATCGTCGACTTCCGCGGCACGGATACGCTCGGCGAGATTGCCGTCGTCGCCATGACCGGGCTTGCCATCCTGGCCCTAATCCGCATCCGCGCCGGCGGCGAGCGCAAACTCGCGACCAACGATCCCGAACTTGAGGAAAAGCCTGATCTCGAAGTGAGGATGGAGGCCGAGCGCTCATGAATACGCTGATCTTCCGCACTGCCGCGCCGTTTCTGACGGCACTGATGCTGCTCTTTTCCGTCTTCATTCTCCTGCGCGGCCATAACGAACCCGGCGGCGGCTTCATCGGTGGGCTGATCGCCGCGTCCGCCTTTGCGATCTACGGCATCGCCTGCGGCGTGACGGCGGTGCGGCGCGCTATCATCTTTCATCCATTGGCGATTGCCGGTTTCGGCCTGCTGGCGTCGACCCTTGCGGGTTTCCTGTCCGCCTTCCTCGGCGTGCCGTTCATGACCGGGCTGTGGGTCTATCCGCATCTGCTCGGCGTCGAGGTGGCGCTCTCCACAGTGATGCTCTTCGATATCGGCGTCTATCTGGTCGTCGTCGGCGCGATCACCTCGATTGCGCTTGCGCTCGAAGAGCGGGAGGTGGACTGATGGAGGTCATTTTCGCCGCTCTGGTCGGCCTGTTCTTCGCCGCGGCGATCTATCTGATGCTGTCGAAGTTTTCGATCCGCATCATGCTCGGCATCGCCATCCTCGGCAACGCCGTCAATCTGCTGCTCTTTACGGCCGGTCGGATAACGCCCGAAGTGCCGCCCATCATTCCGCAAGGAGCGAGCACCCTCGATCTGGCCGCAGCCAATCCGCTGCCGCAGGCGCTGATCCTTACGGCGATCGTCATTTCCTTCTCGTTCCTCGCCTTTCTGCTTGTCCTGACCTACCGGGCCTATCAGGACCTCAAGACGGACAATACCGGCGAGATGCTGGCGGCCGAACCGGACGAGCGGCCGCTGCCGCCCTTGGGGTACTGACAATATGGCCGGACCGACCGATATCCCAGTCGATCTCTCCGCTGCGTTGGTGGCAGCGCCTGTGCCGCTCGGGCATTGGCTGGTCATCCTGCCGGTCGCCCTGTGCATCGGCCTCGGCGCTATTCTCCTGATATTGCGCAACCGCACCGAATGGCATGCCTGGGTCGCCATTCCTGGATTGATGCTCTTGGTGCTGGTCGATATCGCCTTGCTTTGCAAAGTCGCCAGTGAAGGAGCCGTGACTATGGTCATGGGCCGATGGCTGCCGCCTTTCGGCATTGCCTTTAGCGTCGATCTTCTCGGCGCGGCCATGGCTCTGACGGCGGCGATCGTGGCGCTTGCTGCCGGCATTTACGCAATCGCAGAGATCGGCACCAGCGGCCGCCGCTACGGCTTTTTCCCGTTCCTCATGTTGCTGCTCGCCGGCGTCAGCGGCGCCTTCCTGACGGGAGACATCTTCAACCTCTATGTCTGGTTCGAAGTACTGCTGATTTCGTCTTTCGGCCTGCTGATCCTTGGCTCGGAGCGGGAGCAGATCGACGGCGCGTTGAAATATGCCGTGCTGAACCTCATCGCCACCACGCTCTTTCTCGTCTCCGTCGGCTATCTCTATGCCGTCTTCGGCACGCTCAACATGGCTGATATTGCCATGAAGGCGAGGGCAGGCGGCAACACCGCGCCGATGATGACGCTGGCCGGCTTGTTCCTGCTTGCCTTCAGCATGAAGGCGGCGGCTTTCCCCGTCAATTTCTGGCTGCCGGCCTCCTATCATACGCCGCGGATCACCGTTTCGGCCCTGTTCGCAGGTCTGCTCACCAAGGTCGGCGTCTATGCGCTCATCAGGGTCTTGGTCATGCTGCTGCCGGTCGAGCGCACGGAGCTTGGCCTGATGATAACAGTCGTTGCCATCGCCACCATGCTGGCCGGGGTGCTGGGCGCGCTCGGGTCGACCGACATTCGCCGCCTACTGGGCTATATCGTCATTTCCGGCATCGGCACGATGCTCGCAGGCGTCGCGCTCCGCGGTGCCGATGGCCTCAGCGGCGCGATTTTTTACGCGTTGCACTCCATGGTGCTGATGACGGCTCTCTATCTGCTTGCCGGCCAGGCGGCCCGGCTCGGCGGCAGCTTTTCGCTCGTTTCGCTCGGCGGGCTTTACCGGCGGAGCGGCTGGTTCGCCGGGCTCTCATTGGTGCTGTTCTTTGCCGCCAGCGGCCTGCCGCCGTTTTCCGGCTTCTGGCCCAAGGTAGTCCTGGTGAAGGCGGCGCTCGCGACAGGTGCCTGGTGGCTTGCCGCGGCGATCCTGTCGGCAGGTTTCCTGACCACGATCGCCTTTGGGCGGGTTTTCCTGCTGGCCTATTGGCGGCCTGCAGTCGATGAGGGGAATGCTGCTCCGGAGTCGATCAGGTGGCAGGCGGGCGTGCCGCTTATCGCGCTGACAATACTTGTCGTCGGCTTCGGTGTCTTTCCGGAGAGGCTTTTGCAGCTGACGCAGCTCGCCGCCGCCGGCCTCGAGCAGCCGTCCGCCTATCTGCATTCCGTCTTCCCGCAGGCAGGGCGCGCGCAATGATCCTGTTGGTCTTCAACCTCTTGCTTGCCGTCGTCTGGGTCGCCATCACGGGCAGTGCTTCCTTCGTCAATCTGGTGTTTGGCTTCGTCCTTGCCGCGATCGCGCTTGCCGTCGTGCGGTCATCCTATGGCGGCGGGCTTTACCTCGGCCGCACTCGCCGGATCCTTGCCCTGCTATTGCTGTTCATATGCGAGCTTGCCAAGTCGGCCTGGGCGGTCGCCGTTGCCGTCATGAGCCCGAAAATGGACATCAAACCCGGGATCTTTGCCTTCCCCTTGACGGTCGACCGCGATTTCGAAATCACGCTGCTCGCCAATCTGATCACGCTGACGCCGGGCACTTTGTCCGTCGACGTCTCCGACGATCGCAAGACCCTGTATGTCCACGCGCTCGATTGCTCCGACCCGGAAGCCATCAAACGAAGTATTGCTGATGGCTTCGAGCGCCGGATCATGGAGGCCTTCCGATGATCGCGGCATCCATCGTCTCCGCAGCCGCCATGGTAGCGCTCGGTATTCTCAGCCTTGCATTTCTGCTCACGGTCTATCGTGTCGTGGCAGGTCCGACATTGCCGGACCGGATCTTGGCACTCGACATGCTCGTGGCCATCGCGATCGGCTTCATCGCAGTCATCGCCATCAAGACCGGCTTCATGCTCTATATTGATATTGCCATTGCGCTCGGCCTCGTCGGCTTTCTCGCCACCGTCGCCTTCGCCAGGTTCGTTCTCACTCAGGCGCAATCGGATGCCTCGAAGCAGCCCCTCGATGGAGGAGGCAAAGGAAACGAATCGCTTCACAAGAAAACGCGCAAGCATGGCAGACGGCAGAAGGGAGGGCGGTAATGGATCTCGTTTGGGCTATCGTCGTGGCTGTCATTCTGTTGGCAGGCGCATTGTTCTCGCTTATTGCCGCCATCGGTATCGTTCGCTTGCCTGACCTTTACAGTCGCATGCATGCGGCATCGAAGGCCGGTACTGTCGGCTCTGGTCTGCTACTACTTGCAGTCGGTATTCATTCGCAGGATTTGTCGATCCTGGTGCGGGCGCTGGCCGGATTTGTCTTCTTTGTACTGACTGCGCCGATTGCGGCGCACCTTCTTGCACGCGCAGCGCACGAGGCTGGGTATCGGTTGACGCCACCTTCGATCCGAGATGAACTACTAATGCAGGGGCGAATCGCGAAACGCGGGTATAGAAAGAGGGGCTAACAAACGCAGTGATTGAAGAATAAGCAACGGTAGTTCGCCTCATTAGTTACCTGCTTTTTTGTAGATGAAATTTTTACGAAGAAATGTTCGGATTAAAAACTGGACATTTGGGTAAAGAGTGCTAATTCAGATTCAAGTAGAGTTCTGATGTTGCGTTAGTCTCAACCGGGTTTAAGCTCTCAATGCTTTTAACTTTCCTTAAGAAAAAGCTGAGCAAAACTTTCTTCCGGTTAAGGATTGGAGATCACCTTTCGTGATCGCTAATACGGATATCAGACGGTACGAGGCGGTTTTCTCCGCATGAAATCTAGGGGTGGATTTCTTGTGGTAAGAAACATGGCGTTATGCACCGTTTTTTGCCGGTGGCTGCTACGAATACGAGCAATACGCTTATGCGGATTGCTCGGCGCTACGCTAACTTGGTGATCAACAGATTTCTGGGCTCAGCGCAGATCATATAGCAACGTTGTGCCTTGCGCGCTCCAAGGAGCCGCGGCGCAGCAGGCAAGCCGATGAACAGGAGAACACAATGTCAGATGCGGCCCTTGGCAACGGGCAGGAGTTGTTGGTTGAATTGACCGCCGATATCGTCGCGGCTTATGTCAGCAACCATGTCGTACCGGTCAGCGACCTTCCGAATTTGATTTCCGACGTACATTCCGCCTTGAGCAGCACTTCGGCCCCGGCTCCCGCCGTTGCCGTTGTTGAAAAGCAGAAGCCGGCCGTATCCGTCCGTAAATCGGTCCAGGATGACCAGATCACTTGCTTGGAATGCGGTGGCAGCTTCAAGTCGCTGAAGCGCCATCTGATGACCCATCATGGCCTCTCGCCCGAAGAATACCGCGAGAAGTGGGATCTGGCTGCCGATTATCCGATGGTGGCGCCCGCCTATGCGGAAGCACGTTCCCGGCTTGCGAAGGAAATGGGCCTCGGCCAGCGCCGCAAGCGCGGCGGTCGCTAAGAACCTTAGAAGGCTCCCAAAACCCGGCTTTCGGGCCGGGTTTTGACTATAGCCGCCGGGCGAGCGGCTCCAATCGGTGAGATGTTGCGGAACTCTGTGAGCGCGCCGAAACTCCCGTTCGCGCTTGGTTGCGAACGGAAAACTACTTCATGTTTTTGGTAATTGCTCAGGCAGCGGCCCGGATGCGGGCCTCTTCGCGGATGCGCTTGATCATCGAGCGTAGTCCGTTGGCGCGCTGCGACGAAAGATGCTCGACCAGCCCGATTTTTCCGAAGACGTCGAGCGCATCGAGCGCGGCGATTTCGGAGGCCGGCTTGCCGGAATAGGTTGCCAGCACGATCGCCACCAGTCCGCGCACGATATGCGCGTCCGAATCGCCCTCGAAGATCAATATCGGATTCTCAGGATCGCCGGACGCCTGTGTGACGAGCCAGACCTGGCTCGCGCAGCCCTGCACCTTGTTTTCCAGCGTCCGCTTGTCTTCCGGCAGGTCGGGCAGCGCCTTGCCGAGTTCGATCACATAACGATAGCGATCCTCCCAGTCGTCCAAGAAGGAAAAGTCGTCGATGATCTTCTCAAGCGCAGTCATTGTATCGGTCCAGATTATCCATTGACCATGGATATAGGCGAAACGGCAGGCAATTTGAACCCGCGGCAAAAAAGAACGCCGCTGGCCTTGTTCGGGCCGCGGCGAGAATGAGGCAAGATTGGGAAGTATCAGGTCCGCGGGCGTGGCATTGGCAGCGGCACCGAGGAGGGCAGCCGGACCGTTCCGGTCACGACCACGTCGGCAGTCTCGGTCCCGAGAATGCGCTTTGCCGGCATCGGCTGAGTCGTGGCAGCGATCTGTTCCGGGCTCACGCGCGCTGCGGCATCGGCCGAGGAGCGTGAAGACTGATCCTTAAAGTGACGACCGAGCATGTCGTAGGCAACGCGGGCGCCGTCGCCGACCTGATATCCAAGGGCCGTCAGTGTTTCGCCGCCCTTGACGCAAACATCCGGCTTCTCGGTGCACATGGCGCCGACATATTGAACGACGCCGGAAGCAGCGGAAATCGCATCGGAAACCTGTAGCGTTGCTTCGCCGGCCGGCCGGGGGGCACCCTCTGGCTTGGCAAAGATCGGCAGAAACATGAGAACCAGTGAAAACCAGAACCCCGCTCTAATCAGAAACCACATGTCCTTGCCCACCTTCTCTGTCGTTCGGCTCGATCGCCGATTCGGACTGGTCTGTCCGATGTGGCTTGAACCCTATCCGGCAGAGGACAACATCGCTTTTCAAAACTCCGCGGCTTTTTCGGCAAATTTGATTCAAATTTTAGCTTTCCGAATTCGAGCCGCATTTGGATCAAATTGTAGCGATTGCTGTTAAGCATGTCTCGCACGATCCTGTTGATATGCAGGGCTTTGCGGAGTTTGGGCTCGTCACAAAAGTTAACGCACGCCGGAAATATGAATAAAATCCGCTGCTTACCCGCTGTTAACCACAAAAAACAAAGGTCTCGCATTCTGCGCCAAAACGGGATTTTGGAGCCTTTTCGGCCGGTCGGCGGGTTCTCTCTTTATTCTTTCCTTAAGTCGCGAAGGCCTATTGTGCAGTCCAATAAGTGACCGTTTTGACGGGTTGTAGTGTGCGCGTATTGAGTGACATGGCTGTCGGGGCTGTAGCCTTCGTAGACCGGGTGAGCGGAAGCTGGCTCTCCGGGACGAGCGGAAATGGCGAGGTCCGGGCGCAGGAGCTGACGATCTTGCGGCGGCTTGCGCTTGCCTCCTCGGTGGCGCTTTTTGCCGTTCCTGCCGGGCTTTCCTTCATTACCAGCCCCGCCGTAGCTTTGCCTGCCGGTGTTGCCACGGTTTGCGCCGCTTTCCTGTTTTCGGCGGTCGGCAGCATCGCGCTGTCGCGCCAGCGGCCCGCTTCCCAATCTGCCGAAGCCGTCGTCGTCGAGCATCGCGACCTGATGCTGGAAGCCGCCTTCGGCCTGGTCTTGCTTCTCGATCCGCAAGGGAACGTCACCACCGTCGGTGGTCGTGACCGGGCGGAATTCCTGAGCTGGATGCGCGATCCGACGGGACGCGGTCTTATCGAGCAGATCCACGTATCGGACCGGATCGTGTTTCTGCAGGCCATCGATGTGCTTCGCCAGGGAAGGGACGCATTCTGTGTCGACCTGCGCCTGGAGCGCTCCGCCGTTATCGGTAGCGACCAGCAATTCGTCCATGCTCGCGTGGAACTGACCGCGCGACGCGATGCCGAAGGACGCCTGACGGCGATCGTCAGCCAGTTGCGCGACATATCGCAGGATCAGCAGCTTCGCGAGGATGCTGCGCGCAAGACGGCCGAAGCGGAATCGGCCAATGACGCCAAGTCGCGCTTTCTTGCCGCCGTCAGCCATGAGCTGCGTACGCCGCTCAATGCCATCCTCGGCTTTTCCGATATCCTCAGCGGCGAATATTTCGGCAAGTTGGAAAACAACCGTCAGCGCGAATATGTCGGCCTGATCCGCCAGTCCGGCGCGCATCTGCTGTCGGTGGTCAACACCATGCTTGACATGAGCAAGATCGAGGCTGGCCGCTATGAACTGCTGATGGAAGCCTTCCCGATCGAGGATTCCATTGCCACATGCGAAGCCATGCTGGCGCTGCAGGCCAAGGAAAAGGGACTGACCTTGTCGAGCCGCGTCCAGCGCGGCCTTGGAGACATTGTCGCCGATCAGCGCGCAATCCAGCAGATCCTGATCAACCTCGTCGGCAATGCCATCAAGTTCACGGATGCCGGTGGCGCGGTCACTGTCGATGCTGCATTGGCGGACGGCATGCTGAAGCTCTCCGTCGGAGATACCGGCATCGGCATCGCCAGCGAGCGGTTGGCCTCGCTGGGGCAGCCCTTCGTGCAGATCCAGAACGATTACACGCGCCGCTATGCCGGCACTGGTCTCGGCCTGTCGCTCGTCAAGGGGCTCGTCTCCCTGCATGGCGGAAGCTTCAACATAGCCAGCTCGCCAGGCGAGGGCACGGTGATCACGATCCTTATTCCGTTCGACG
Organism: Martinezella miluonensis; assembly: GCF_900094545.1. Taxonomy (GTDB): domain Bacteria; phylum Pseudomonadota; class Alphaproteobacteria; order Rhizobiales; family Rhizobiaceae; genus Rhizobium; species Rhizobium miluonense. The sequence goes on along the minus strand of NZ_FMAH01000006.1, from coordinate 65,588 downwards.
GTTCGGGCGTCTCGGCTGTGCAACAGCCTGTGGATGTCAATCGCCCCGTCGATTTTCCGCCGCGCCTGAAACATACTGTGGAGATGAGTGAAGGGCGAAAAGAGGAAGGGATGGATGGCGCCGCAAAAGCGAAAATCGCCTAAGGGAAGAGGCAAAGGCAAACGCAAGCAGCCTGGGTTCGCTTCTCGCGGAGTGGTCGCCCTGGGCAGCCTCAGCCTGCGTGGCGGTACCGCGCTGGGCGGTCTCGGTCTGCGCGGAGCAGGCGTATTTGCGGGCCTGGTCGGCGGCGCGGTCGGCCGGCATCCTGCGATTGCCGGCGGCATCGCTCTCTTCCTCGGGGTGTTCGGCTTTGTCACGGCGAATGCGCTCTGGTATCAGACGGGCGCGCATCCGTCGCCCTTGTTGCGCACCCGCGATCCCGCGTCTCCCTATCAGATCCCCGGCCGCAAATCGTTCCTCCACGCACAGCAGGCCGATGCCGGCAATGTCACGACCTTCCGCATAGAACGACAGGATTCGACTGCTGCTGCGCCTGCCGCCGGCAAACTGTCGGCGAATTCATCCGGCACGCAGCCTTCCGCTGCGCCAACGAAGCTGATTGCCGACGTGCAGGCCGAGCTTATCCGCCACGGCCTCTATGATGGCGCAGCAGACGGCGTGCCGGGATCGCGCACCACAGCCGCCATTCTCTTCTTTCAGGAGGCGTCCGGCTTGCCGCAGACAGGTGCACCGACGCCGGAGCTTCTGGCTGCCCTGAAAGCCAGCAATGCCGCCGGTTCTCCGCAGGCCGTCGGCAGCAAGGCAAGCATCGCGGCCATTCCCGCACAGCGTCCAATCAATGTCTCGGCCACGGCGGACGCCATCGATCCGGTCGCTGCCGCCATTCAGAACTCCGAAAAAAACATGAGGACCGGTACCGTCGTGCCGAAGCCTGTGTCGGGCGATGCGGTCACCAAGGTCAATCTGGTCATGCAGATCCAGAAGGGCCTGAGCAATATCGCTTATAGCAATGTCAGCATCGACGGCGTCGCCGGCGAGCAGACGAAGGCCGCCATCCGCCGGTTCCAGAAGCACTATCGCCTGCCGGAGACCGGAGAGCCGAACATGGCCGTGCTGAAGAAACTGCAGGATATCGGCGCGCTTTAGTCCTCCGCTTCAATTGCCTCGCTCGCCGCTCGCCGCTATAGCTCGGCTATGAGATTGCGTAGCGACATCTTCGTTTCCGCCATGACCCGCCGCCTGTTTGCCCGGGGCGATTTCGCTGCGGTCGAGCGAAAGGGCGAGGAGCAGGCGGGAGCGATCTTCATCCGCCAACGCTTCCGCGACGGATTGGAAACCCTTTATGGTCCGGCGCCGCAGAGTTTTTTCGATGGGGAGGGGGACGAAGGCCGCCTCTTCGAGATCAGGAGCGACCGCAAGGAGCCGGCGGAAATCCGCGAGGTCCTCGATCGCGAGCTGAAGTTCGATCCGGATTTGTGGATCGTTGAGCTGGAGACTGACGATGCGGCCGAAATCGTCCCTTTGGTCGGTTCGCGCGCCAATCCGCTGGATTGAGCAGTCCCTATCGCCGGTTTGCTACTCTCAATTCGCGGATCGTACCGGACTTTGCGCCGAACAATGGTGTGGCCGGACGCTCTGCTGGCTTCTCCTGCGGAAGATAAGTGTAGCTGTCGGCACGGCGCCATGCTTCGACGCGGGTCTGACTCTCCTCCGCATCGATGCCGTCGAGCACCAGCCATGCGCGGCTGACGCTGCCGTGCCGTTCCGTCAGATGCGGGTAGAAACGCTCCAGCGAATAGACGGCGTCTGCAATGCCCATGCCAAGGCTGACCAGAGTCACGGCCAGCTGCTGCCCCGACGTATCGAGCATGATGCGCTCCGCCAGCCAATAGCTTGAGGACAACGCGTCGGCGAGCGTTTTTGCGAATTGCTGTGCATCGCGTTCCCGAGCGAAGCGGACGAGCAGAGCCTCCTGCATTTCGTCGAGGCTGCGCAGGCCGAGGCGATCCCTGTCGTCGCGAGCCAGATGATGTGCAACCTGCTTGATCTGCAGGCGTAAGGATTCCTCGCGCGCCAGCCTATCCGCTTCGGCCGTATCGGCCTTCGGCGGAAGTGCATTCGCTGCTGCGTCCGGCGCAGTCATGCCACGATCCGGTTCGGCCTGATGCAGGCCGACGAGCGCGTCGATGACCTTGGGCGACAGCGACGGTCTGCCGACGATCGCGCGGGCATGGGCCGCGCCCTGCGTGCGGGCGATGGTGATGAGGGTGTCGTCGTCGATCGCCTGCGAACTGGTGAGGAAGGGGGCGGCGATGGCGATCGGCTGGCAGCCGATGAAGAGGGCAACGGCCTGCGGCACTGTCGCACATTGGGACAGGGCGGCCACGGCCTGGCGCTTCGCTTCGTCGGAGGAGGCCTGGAATACTGGCGTGAAGAGTTCCGCAAACTGCCGAAGTTCGGATCTGGATGGGTGGCCCATGCCTTCGAAGCTGGTGATCGTCGCCATCAGAACCACGTCCTTCTTGCGGACAGTCGCAGGCTCTTCAAGGTCTCGAAACCGGTCACGCACGCCAACACCCATACAGAAACGCAGAACAAAAACGCGGGGAGCCGGATCGTCGACCGCCGATATTGTCGCACCACTTTTCGTTCGCGCCGAATGACACTTCCCTCAACGGGGGCGTCCTTGGCGGCGATTGTCGAAATGGGGATAGACACGACCGTCCTTGTCTGGCTTTCGCGTGAGACTAAGGCTGGTTCGGTTAATGGTTCGTGAAAACTTTATTAAAATCCGAATAAAAATTGCGCGTTAAGCTTGCGCGCGAGCGAGCGCCGGAATTTTGCTGGATGATGTGGCTTCTAGGGAGTAGAGCCTGTCGCGAAACACTTTTTCCGCAGGAGTATTCGATTTCGATTTCAACCTATGGGGGTTCGTCGATGCCAGGCCCATTTACCTTGCTGGCGGCTGCCCGGAGAGATGTTCTCAATGCCGGCGAGAGCTGAAACGGTGTGGATGCAGTCTAGATGCCCCGATGCTCGCGCAATGCCGCGAGGAGCTTTTCCGGGGTGTTGTAGCCGGATTGAAAAAGGCCGAGCGCGGCCGTCGCTGCAAACTGGGCTTCGGCACTTTTGATGTCGATCCGCCTCTCCAGGCACCATTCATCGAGCGCGTGGCGCAGGACAGTGATATCCTCTGGAGAGAAGATGGAGTTGCCCGTCGCAAACATGCGTCGCCCTCGATTGCCGACCTTACAATACGTTAATTTTTCGTGATCGCAAATAATATTTGCATGACGCTTTTTTGCAACGAATGTATCGCCAATCTACCCGTCGGTAGGGGTGCGTATTTATTTAACTATATGATATCGCTTGATTTCGTCGCGAAATCGACTTTTGGGAATTTTCGGCTGCTCGTGAAACCAAAGCCGCGGTCACGGCGTTACTAGCATATGATCACCTATGGCAAGGGTGACGTGCGACGAAGATTAGCATTCTGTTAACTGCACTATGTCTGAATTCCGATGAAAGCAGCCGCTGGCAGAATCTAATCAGGTGCAAGTAGGGCATGGAACCGCAATCGGCACCCATGCCAAGGCGTTCGGAGAATGCCGCGAGAAGGCGTGAATGTCCCTCGTCTTAGCTGGAAGGATAGAGCTGAGAGAGGGAAGCGCTAGCCCGCTTTGATGGCGGGCAGGGTGAAATCAGTCGCAGGTTCATCCGTCTCAAGACGTAAATGGAGACGAGAATGGCAAAGATAATATCCCTTTCAGACTGGCGATCGCGCCTGCCGCCGCGCGCTCAGCGGGAGCCGGTAGAAGCGCGGATACTGCTGTTTACCGGAGTGCGCTACGAGCATCTGGATACTCCTACCCACCGTCCCGGAACTGGGCCCAAGCGGGCTAAGGGCAAGTAACGCCCGCCGGCTGGAAGAAGCATCAAACCCGCGTCCATAGGTTGCTGCGGGTTTGCTTTGCCCACCTGCCTCTCGCGACTGGAAGCGCAAGCTTCGTCACTGACCAAGCCTCAGTCGTCGCCGAATTCGTCGCAGCCAGCCTCCGACAGAAATTCTCTAGCCGCATTGTTGAAGCTTGCCTGTGGCGCCACCGTACGCAAGACCACATAGCCTTGTGCGCGCGGCGCTTCCACCAGGATCGATTGCGCAAGAGCCGGCGGCAGAGCCTTGCGTATGCCCGTCAGCTGGACGGGGGAGGCGAGCAGCAGGTCGAGCGCGCCGCCGACCGAGGTGCGGTCGCTCATGCTGAACACTTCGTTCGAGGCAGCATCGTAGACGGCAAGCGACCAGAACGGCACCTTGCCCTTCGCAGTCAAATGCACCGGCTTGTCTTCGATGTCATAAGCGCAAACGGCGGTGCGGATGTAGGGGTCGGTGTTGGAAAGCCCTGCATCGTCATCCTTGTCTTCAAGCATATAGAAGTGATTCTCGTCACCTTCGTCCGATACGCGGGTGTATGCATCGCGGTCGGAGAAGTGCGGCAGTGACAGGATGATGACGATATGCAGGAGCGCTGCGCCGAATAGGCCCGTCAGGATGGCGAAAACAAACCTAAACATTGCCGCACCCAATCTTCTCGAGCTTCGGCATGGTGAGGTCGATCAGGCCGGAATTGCTGGCCGCCGGCGAATCCAGCAGCGTCCAGACCAACCGGAAATTACCTGTGGCGGGCAGGGCAAGCCAGTTGTCCGCATGGGCACTCGGCGAGACGGTGATGCTGAAGCTTGAGTCCGGGGCGCGCAGCACGACCCAGGAGTTGATCGTCGAGGGACGTCCGGGAAGCCCGGCGAGCGGTGCGCCGTCATTACCGGCGGTGAAAAGCGTCCAGACCCGCGCCGGCGGCGTCTGGCCGCTGATGCGATAGCTGCAATTTGCCGTCAGCCGCGCGCCCGTATCGTCGCCGGAGGCGGTAAACACCAATCCTTCGGCCGTGCCGTAAAGCAACCGCCCGGCGCGCGCACGGTGCGATTTCGCATAGGGGTCCGCATCTGCCGTCTGCATTTCCGGGAATGCCTGCCAGGCGCCTAGCTTGATCGCGCCGAAACCGGATGTCGCATTCAGCGCAAGGAGCGTGAACAGTATCCCGCCGCCGAAGGCGATCAGCAGCGAAAGCGCAACAAGAAGGGGAACTCGGAACACCCTGGGATCGTCCTCGTGACAAATCGATATCGATTTATTCCTGATTCTGACGGCAGGGGGAAGGGCAGGGCGTCGAAGGGTCGAGTTTGCGGACGGTTTCTAGCCGAACCAAAGTCGGGATCGACGGCCGGATGTCAGCGCCCGTCAGGCTCTGCGGAGGCCAGCCAATTTCGGCGAGAGATGCGCTGCTCCGCATCATCGATGGAAATCCATCCGGCTGAGATCAGGCGGCATGGCATGCCGGCCGCCTTCACCGGCGAATTGCTACTCCGCCGCTGCCAGTTTTTGTACTGCGAGCGGAGCTGCGGCCTTCAGCCTTTCGCCGATATCGCGAAGGATCTTGGTGGAATCCACCGATAGGGATCGTGGGCGCACGAGCGGGGGCAGGCCGGCACTTGCCGGATCCGCCGGCTTCTTGGCCGCAGCGGTCTGCGGCTTCTGCACGGGGAACGGATCGCTGATCCCCGGGATCGGCTTCAGCACGATGCCCTGATGCGCGTAGTCCATGATCTTCTTGAAGGTCATGGCCGGCAGCGTCCCGCCCGTCATATTGTTCGTCGACGTGTAGTCGTCGTTGCCGAACCAGACGGCGCAGGTGTAGTTGCCGGTAAAGCCGATGAACCATGCATCGCGATAGGCTTGCGTGGTGCCGGTCTTGCCGCCGACGACGATGCCGTTGTCCAGAGCTGCCTTGCGGCCGGTGCCGATCACCGGAACCTGCGTCAGCATCTGGGTCATATAGGAATTGGCCTTCTCGCTGAGAACGCGCTTGGCCGTCGTTTCGTCGCGACTGAAATCATAGAGCACCTTGCCGTCATAGCCGGTGATCTGCTCGATGCCATGGCGTCTTGATTGCATGCCGTCCGCCGGGAATACTGAATAGGCGGTCGCCTGGTCGAGCACGGTGACTTCCGATGTGCCGATCGGAATGGTCTTGTCGTTGCGGATCGGCGTTTCCACGCCCAAGGCCTTGGCCATGTCGCGGATCGGCTGAATGCCGAATTTTTCCTTGGCCAGGCGCACCGGGATGGTGTTGATCGACTGCGTGAGCGCCTGGGTGAGCGTGATCTTGCCCTCGTAGCGGTTCTCGTAGTTGTGCGGGCTCCAGTTACCCCAGGTAATCGGTGCGTCGACGATGGTGGATGTCGGCGTCATACCGTTCTCCATCGCTACGGAATAGGTGTAGATCTTAAACGAGGAGCCCGGCTGGCGCAGCGCCTTGGTGGCGCGATTGAACTGGCTTTCGCCGTAGTCGCTGCCGCCGACCATGGCGCGCACGGCGCCGCCGTTTTCGATCATCACGCTCGCGCCCTGCTTGGCATGATAGCGCTCGCCATATTCCATCAGGCTGGACTGGATCGAATCCTCCGACGCCTTCTGCAGGCCCATGTCGATGGTCGATCGGACGATCAGCGAGCGATCCGGAAAGCGCGTGGCAAGCCGCTGCACTTCATCGAAGGCCCAGTCGAGGAAATAATCGGGAGATTCGATCTGGGCGCGGTCGACGACGGAGGCGGGATTGCGCCGTGCGGCGATCACCTGCCCCTCGGTCATCAGCCCACTCTGCACGAGGTTGGAAAGTACGTCGTTGGCGCGGGCGCGGGCGGCCGGCAGATTGACGTGCGGCGCATATTTAGCCGGCGCCTTGAACAGGCCGGCCAGCATCGCCGCTTCGGCCAGATTGACGTCGGTGATGCTCTTGCCGAAATAGAATTGCGCCGCCGCCGCCGCACCGAAGGTGCCGCCGCCCATATAGGTGCGGTCGAGATAGAGGCTTAAGATCTCCTTCTTGGAGAGATTGGCCTCAAGCCAGATCGCCAGGAAGGCTTCCTTGATCTTGCGATCGATGGAGCGCTCGTTGCTGAGGAAGATGTTCTTGGCGAGCTGCTGCGTCAGCGTCGAGCCGCCTTGGACGACGCCGCCTGCCTGCGCATTGACGGTCACCGCACGGAACAGGCCGATCACATCGATGCCGAAATGGTCGAAGAAACGCCGGTCCTCGGTGGCGAGCACTGCCTTGACGAAATAGTCCGGCAACTGGTCGACCGGCACGGAATTCTCATGAATGATGCCGCGATGGCCGATGACGTTGCCGTAACGGTCGAGGAAGGTGACGGCGAAGTTGCCGCGATTGCGCCAGTCGCCCTGGGTTGCCTCGAAGGCCGGCATGGCGAGCATCAGCATGACGACGGAGCCGGCAGCACCGAGCGTCAGACCTTCGCCGAGCAGTTCGAAGATAATGCGTTTCCAGCCTCGCACGCGGAACCGGCGGAAGAAGATCGTGATCTCTTCCCAGGCTTCGGCGAGACGAAAACCTGCGTTCCACAGGGTGGAGTCGATCCATGAATCGAGCCGCAGGAAGAAATAGCGTTTCCCCCGCCGGGGCTTCTCGGCCCCGCCGTCCTTCCGCGTCTCGGGCTCCATCTTCGGCCCGTTTTCTGGATTGGATGGGTCTTCCACGCTCTACTTCCCGACCATATTACGGCTGCATGTCTCCTTGTGGCGCATGCAAAGCCTATTATCTCATAGGACGGCGAATTGAATAATTGGTTGATTTAGAGAAAAGAACAAGAGACATGCATGCCGCAGCCCGAATTCCCTCTTTTGTCGGGTGGCGAGGATGATGATGACAGACGAGATACCCTTCTGGAAGAGCAAGAGCCTGACGGAAATGAGCCCGTCGGAATGGGAAAGCCTTTGCGACGGCTGTGGCCTCTGTTGTCTCAACAAACTCGAGGAGTGGGATACCGGCGACGTCTACTTCACCTCGATCCGGTGCAAGCTGATGGACGGTGAAAGCTGTCGCTGCACCAGCTATCCGAACCGCTGGGATTTCGTGCCCGACTGCGTGCAGCTCACGCCGGAGAAGGTGCCGGAGCTGGAATGGCTGCCGCCGACGTGCGCCTATCGCCTCGTCAAAGACGGTCGCGATCTCTATTGGTGGCATCCGCTGATCTCGGGAGATCCGGAGACGGTGCATATCGCCGGCGTTTCCGCGCAGGGCCGCACGGTCAGCGAAAACGACGTCGAACTCGACGACTTCGAGGATTATGTCGTCGACTGGCCGCTGACGGTCGAAGACGATATGCTGCCTAATCCTCCGGTAAAGTCATAGATTTCGGCGCTGCGTTCCGCCAGGCGCGCCGTAAAAGCACCCTGATCGCATCGATGTCGGCGCGGTGATGGAAGAGCCGGGTGGAGCCCTTGAGACCCCAGCCGCCTGGCACGGGGGCGACGTGCTCCGGCATGGTTGTCAAAGCCATCTGCTGCTGGTCGGGCATCAGCTTGAGAACACAGAAGTGCGGATCCGGAAGGGTCATGAAGATCTTCCCGCGAACGCGAAAATCGCGGGTTCCGAAATGCGAGTTTTCCGCCGCTTCCGGCAGGCTGAGGGCAAGGGCAATGAGATCCTCGTCTGTCATAAAGAAAGAGTATCATGCGTGGCCTCAAGCGGAAACGCTGGCACGCGTGGCCTGCGACAACGCAGCCTCGATGGAGATCCCGCCTCTTCATTGAATTGAGCGGATGCGCGTGATATCGCGCGTGGCCTTCGCTCGTGCACAAGGAACTGCCCGTGATCCGTCATATCGTCTTCTTCACCGTTCCCGATCGCGCCAAGCTTGAGGATGTCCGCTCCGGCCTGTCCATCCTGACAGCCATCCCGCATGCGCGCCTCTTGGAGATTGGCATGAATGTGAAGACCGATCAGCTCGGCACGGAAGTCGATATCGTCGTCTATGGCGAATTCGACGACGAGGCGGCGCTCGCGGCTTACAAGGCTCATCCGAACTACCAGCGCTCCATAGAGCGGGTGCGCCCGCTGCGGGAAATGCGGATCGCCGCCGACTACGAGACCGATGTCGCCATCCGTGCGCCGTTCTGAACAAAGCGCCGGTTAGAGAGTATCCGCCACCAGCCATTTCAAGGGATTGAGCCTTCGGGCGGAATCGAAATGTCGGCGACCGGACTCTCTGCAAGAGGTTCTTGAACCAACATCTGAGCGGACCGATTCAATTTGGAAAAAAGCGGCTGCAAGCGGTTCAAAAGACTCAAGGAAGTCCTGTGCTTTGCGTCGGCAAAACACCTGAAGGCCAGTTAGGTTAGTCGGCGAGGCGCGATGGTTCGCGGCACGCTGATGCACTCAACCATACTAGAGAATGATTAAAAATGACTGAGTTTGCACGGTTGCTTATATAGCGGTGACGCGGTTTGGGCATCCGCTCGATGCGCGCCGCTAGGAGATCGTGCCGATCACGCGGCGCAGGGCGCCGATTGGTGGCCATTCCGGTGAATCGGTCATAGCGCATCTAGTGAATTCAAATGGTTAGGTTCTCCGTTGTGCTTGCTGCACGCCTCGAAAACGGAAAGTTACGGCCCATTCATTTGCCATTCAGACGTGTTTGGGTACATATTTGCTCAAGTTAATGTCCCCGTGGGAAGTCCGAAGCATGGCCTCATTATCAAGCATAGCAGCAGCGGCCCTTGTCCTGGCCGGCTCGTCTGTTCTGCCGGCGCCGGCGTCGACCCAGGTGGCCCGAGCCAACAGCGATTGCAGCGAGGCAGCGGCGGAAGTCGTCGAAAAGACGGGTGGACAGCTCCTTTCCGCGCAGCCGTCAGGCGATAGCTGCGTCATCACCGTTCTCGTGCAGGGCAACGGGCAGCGTCCGCGCAAAGTGACGATGAAGGTGCCGATGTGACGGGCATTTTGGACCATACCGCATAGCAGATGTTCTAAAGCCTTGAATTTCACGCAAAATCTTATCGCTTCCGTGATTCCACTATAGCTCGAATTACAGTACTGTTTCTCGAACCGGGGAAATTGGGTCCGAACATGCGCATTCTGATTGTCGAAGACGATATCAACCTTAATCGCCAGCTTGCCGAGGCTTTGAAAGAGGCTGGCTATGTCGTCGATACGGCCTTTGACGGTGAGGAAGGGCATTTTCTCGGCGATACCGAGCCCTACGACGCCATCATTCTCGATATCGGTCTGCCCGAGATGGATGGAATTACCGTGCTGGAGAAATGGCGCGGCGCCGGACGGGCAACGCCTGTGCTGATCCTGACGGCGCGTGATCGCTGGAGCGACAAGGTCGCCGGTATCGATGCCGGTGCCGACGATTATGTCGCCAAGCCCTTCCACGTCGAGGAAGTGCTTGCGCGCATCCGCGCGCTGATCCGCCGCGCCGCCGGCCACGCCTCCTCGGAAATCATCTGCGGTCCGGTTCGCCTCGACACCAAGAGTTCGAAAGCGACGGTGGACGGCAAGCCGCTCAAGCTGACCTCCCATGAATACCGGCTGCTCGCCTATCTCATGCATCACAAGGGCGAAGTCGTCTCACGCACCGAACTGGTCGAGCATATGTACGATCAGGATTTCGACCGCGATTCCAATACGATTGAGGTTTTCGTTGGTCGCCTGCGCAAGAAGATGGGTGTCGATCTGATTGAAACGGTCCGTGGCCTTGGTTACCGAATCCAATCTCCGACCAATGCGAATTAAGTCGCTCACCGCTCGCGTCCTGCTGCTGACCACGCTCTGGTCCGCCGTGGCGCTGGTGGTGATCGGCCTTGTCATCTCCAATATCTACCGCAAGAGCGCCGAGCGCGGCTTTCAGGATTTGCTGAGAGCGCAGCTCTACAACGTCATCAATTCGGTGACGATCGGCGATCAGGGCGCGTTGGCCGGCAGCCCGCAGCTCGGCGATCTGCGCTTCGCCCAACCGAAGACGGGCTGGTACTGGATGGTCGAGCCGCTCGGCACCTATACGGCGACGCCGTTGGTCTCGCCGTCTCTCGGCGCGTCCAATCTGCCGGTGCTGTCGGTGCTGGAAGCACCTTTCGACAAGAATTACGAGCGCTACTATGTCGTTACCGATGCCTTCGGAAATCGCGTGCAGGTGGCCGAAACCGAAGTCGTGCTAGATACCGATGGCCGCGCGGCGCGTTTCCGGGTCACGGGCAACGTCGCCGTCGTGGAGGACGATGTCCGCAATTTCTCCCATAGCCTCTATTTCGCGCTCGTCGGTTTCGGCGTCGGCAGTCTCATCGTCAATGCGCTTGCCATTCTCTATGGTCTGAAGCCGCTCGATAAGGCTCGTGCCGCGCTGGAGCGCATCCGCGCAGGCGAGAGCGAGCGTTTGCAGGGCGATTTTCCGCGCGAGATTCTGCCGCTCGCCAACGAGGTCAACGCGCTGATCGAAAGCAACAGGCGCATTGTCGAGCGCGCCCGCATGCAGGTCGGCAATCTCGCGCATTCGTTGAAGACGCCGATTGCGGTGCTGCTCAACGAATCCCGCGTGCTGGAGCGCTCGCATGGTGATCTGGTGAAGAACCAGGCCGAGGTCATGCAGGGGCAGGTGCAGTCCTATCTCAACCGCGCCCGCATCGCTGCGCAACGTGATTCCGTACTGGCTCGCACGGAGGCGGAACCCGCGCTCGAGCGGCTTGTCCGCGTCATGCGGCGGCTCCATGCGGAAAAGGAATTCGAACTCACCGTTTCTCCCAATCTGGCGCTGGCGATGGAACAGCAGGATCTGGAGGAGACCGTCGGCAACCTCCTGGAAAATGCCGCCCGCTTTGCCGAGCACAAGGTGCGGCTTTCGGCAAGCGAGGCGCCGCCGGAGATCAAGGGCATCGACCCTGTTCGGCGCCACTGGGTGGAACTTTTGGTAGAGGACGATGGGCCGGGGCTTGAGCCGGATCAGATCCGCGAGGCGATGAAGCGCGGCCGCAGGCTGGACGAGAGCAAGCCCGGCACCGGTCTCGGCTTGTCGATCGTCAGCGAGATCACCAACGAATATCAAGGCAAGTTCGAGTTGTCCCGAGGTGACTGGGGCGGCCTTCGTGCAAGCCTAATTCTACCTGGGCTTACGAAGGATGTTGCGTGAGGAACGGCATGATGCCAAAGAGATATTGTGGGTCATGACGATGCCGCATCGCAGTACCTATGGTTTTGCTTTTCGATACTGGTTCGGTTGTATGAAGCTTCGTACCTATTTCTTGGTCGTCCCCTCTCTTTTCGCAGCACTTGCGCTTTCCGGTTGTTCCACCACGGGTGGCAAAGGCGGTGGCGGAAGCCTGCTTCCCCCCTCCAAGCCGCCGGCGTCGGCGACGTTTATCACCGCGCTCGATGGCGGTATTGTCGGACGGACGGGATTGAAGCTCAGCGATAACGATAAGCAGCGGGCGCTGGAAGCGGAGTATCGGGCGCTGGAAACTGCGCCGCTCGGCCAGCCAGTGGCCTGGAAGGGCAGGAATGCCAGCGGCGAAGTCGTGGCTGCCGCGCCCTATCAGGTCGGCTCGCAGAATTGCCGGCAATATACCCACACCATCACCGTCGATAGCAAGCCGACGACGGCGAGGGGCGCTGCCTGCCGCAACGATGACGGCACCTGGACGCTGCTCGAATAGGTTCCCATGCCGAGAAGCGCGGCCAAACGCCTCAAATCTTCGTCAGTGAGGCTTTCGCGGTTGGAATAAGCGCCCCGTTAAAGTATTGGGCGTTTATGCTGTTCTGGATTCTCGTGGCCGTTATCACGGCCGTTGTCGGTGCTGTGCTGCTCTTTCCTCTTCTGCGTGGTGCAAAGGAGGCCGCAGACCGTCGTTCCGGTGAGGCCGAGGTCTATCGCGATCAGCTTCGCGAACTGGATCGTGATCTCGCCGCCGGGCTGATCTCGCCGGAGGAGGCAGGCTATGCCCGGGCGGAGATCGGACGGCGGCTCATTGCCGTTTCCAAAGGCGAGGCTACCGAAGCAAAATCGCCCAACCGCAGCAACTATCGCCTCTCTCAGGCTTTCATCATCGTCATTCTCCCCACTGTCGGCCTCTGTCTTTATCTCACCAAAGGCGATCCGGGGCTGCCGTCGCAGCCGCTGGAAGCGCGGCTGGAGAAGCCCGGCAACGATCTCGCCATTTCCATCGTCAAGATTGAGCAGCATCTGGCCAAGAATCCCGATGACGCCAAGGGCTGGGAAGTCCTGGCACCGATCTACTTCAAGACCAATCGTATCGCTGACGCAGAGCTTGCCTACCGCAATGTCATCCGTCTGCTGGGGCCGAGTGCTACGCGGCTCGGCGACCTGGGCGAAGTATTGGTGGTCAAGGCCAATGGTATTGTGACTGCCGAAGCCCGCAGCGTCTTGCAGCAGTCACTGGCGCTCGATTCCGCCAATCCCCGCACGCTTTTCTATCTGGCGCTGGCGCTGGAGCAGGAAGGCAAGGCAGGGGATGCTAAAACCGCCTTCGAAGCCTTGGTCGAGCAATCGCCACCGGATGCGCCCTGGCTTGCCGCCGTCAATGAGCATATTGTCAAGAATGGCGGTCAGCCCACGGTATCTGCGAATGCCAATGCACCCGGCAACCCGACTGCGGAGGATGTCGCGGCTGCCAATGCACTCAGCAGCGGCGATCGCCAGCAGATGATCCGCGGCATGGTCGAGAGCCTCGATGCCAAGCTCAGGGAAGACCCTAAGAATTTCGAGGGCTGGATGCGGCTGATCCGCTCCTACGCCGTGCTGAACGATCGGGATCGCGCTGCAGATGCCTTGAAGCGAGGCCTTGCCGCTTTCCCGGCCGATGGAGGCAAGGGCCAGCAGCTTTTGGCGCTGGCAAAGGAATTGGGACTGCCGACGGAGGTGAAGCAGCAATGACCCGCAAGCAGAAACGCCTGGCCGTGATCGCCGGCGGTATGGGTTTTATCGCCGTTGCCGTGCTGCTGGTCCTGTTCGCCTTCAGCCAGTCGGTCGCCTATTTCTATATGCCGGCCGATCTCGCCAAGACGCCGGTCAACGCCGGGACGCTGATCCGCCTTGGCGGGCTTGTCGGCGAAGGATCGATCGTGCGCGGGCAGGGCACGCAGGTACAGTTCGCCGTGACCGACGGTACCGATACCATCAAGGTGAAATATGACGGCATTCTGCCGGATCTTTTTCGCGAAGGGCAGGGTGTCGTGACCGAAGGCAAATTCGAGCCGGGCAGCAATGTCTTTGTGGCGGACAGCGTTCTTGCCAAGCATGATGAACGCTACATGCCGAAACAGGTCGCCGACAAGCTGAAGGCCGATGGCGTCTGGAAGGGCGAAGAGGCGACCCGATGATTATCGAGCTTGGACATTACGCCCTGGTACTGGCGCTGGCGACCGCGCTCATCGTTTCCATCCTTCCCGTAATCGGCGCGCGCCGCGGCGATGTGTCGATGATGGATATCGCGCCGGTTGGTTCGGTCGTCGCTTTTGTGCTCGTCGCCTTTTCCTTCGGCGTGTTGACCTACGCCTATGTTGCCTCCGATTTCTCCGTCCTCAACGTCTGGGCCAATTCCCATTCGCTGATGCCGCTGATCTTCAAGATTTCCGGCGTATGGGGCAATCACGAGGGATCGATGATGCTCTGGCTGTTGATCCTTGTGCTGTTCAGTGCCCTCGTCGCGCTGTTCGGGCGCAATCTGCCTGATGTGCTGCGTGCCAATGTTCTGGCCGTGCAGTCGTGGATCTCCTCGGCCTTTCTGGTCTTCATTCTGCTGACATCCAATCCATTCATCCGGCTCGACCCGGCGCCGGCCGAGGGCAAGGATCTCAATCCCGTCCTGCAGGATATCGGTCTCGCAATCCATCCGCCCTTGCTCTATCTTGGCTATGTCGGCTTCTCCGTCTGCTTTTCCTTTGCCGTTGCGGCGCTTCTGGAAGGCCGCATCGATGCCGCCTGGGCGCGCTGGGTACGACCCTGGACCTTGGCCGCCTGGAGCTTCCTGACGCTCGGCATCGCCATGGGTTCCTACTGGGCCTACTACGAACTCGGCTGGGGCGGCTGGTGGTTCTGGGATCCGGTGGAAAACGCCTCCTTCATGCCCTGGCTCGCCGGCACGGCGCTGTTGCACTCCGCATTGGTCATGGAAAAGCGCGACGCCCTGAAGATCTGGACGGTGCTGCTGGCGATCCTGACCTTCTCGCTCTCGCTGCTCGGCACCTTCCTTGTCCGCTCCGGCGTGCTGACCTCCGTGCATTCCTTCGCCAGCGATCCGACGCGCGGCATTTTCATCCTCTGTATTCTTCTGATCTTCATCGGCGGAGCGCTCTCGCTCTTTGCCCTGCGTGCACCGAAGCTTGCCGCAGGCGGATTGTTTGCGCCGATCTCGCGTGAGGGATCGCTGGTGCTGAACAACCTGATCCTGACGGTTGCCTGCGGCACGGTGCTGACCGGCACGCTCTATCCGCTGGCGCTGGAAACCTTGACCGGCGACAAGATTTCCGTCGGACCGCCCTTCTTCAACATGACGTTCGGGCTGCTGATGACGCCGATCCTCGTCGCCGTGCCGTTCGGCCCGCTGCTTGCGTGGAAGCGCGGCGATCTGCTCGGCGCGCTGCAGCGGCTATTCGTCGTTGCCGGTCTTGCTTTCCTCGCCGGGCTTGTCCTGTTCTATCTCAAGCATGGCGGTCCGGTGATGGCCATTCTCGGTCTTGCCGCCGGCTTCTTCCTGATCTTCGGCGCGCTCGCCGATCTCTGGTATCGCGCCGGCGTTCGCAAGGTTGCGGCTGGTATCGCCTGGCGCCGGCTGCGCGGGTTGCCGCGCTCCGCCTTTGGGACGGCGCTTGCCCATGCCGGCCTCGGCATTACCGTACTTGGCATCGTCGCCGTGACGACCTTCGAGACAGAAAACATCACCAGCATGAAGCCGGGCGAGACAGCCGAACTCGGTGGCTACAGCCTGCGCTTCGAAGGCATGGCGTCGGGTGTCGGCCCGAACTTCACCGAAGATCGCGCCCGCTTCACGGTAAGCCGCGGCGGCGTCGCCTTTGCCGAAATGTCGTCGTCCAAGCGCGTGTTCACGGCAAGCCGCACGGCAACCACCGAATCCGGCATCCTGACGCTCGGGCCGAACCAGCTTTACGTGTCGATCGGCGACGCCGGCAAGGATGGCGGCATGGTCGTGCGCATCTGGTGGAAGCCGTTCATTCTCTGCATCTGGATGGGCGCTCTCGTCATGGCAATCGGCGGCTTCGTGTCGCTCAGCGATCGGCGCCTGCGCGTCGGTGCACCAAGCCGGAAGACGAAGCCGGCTCGCCCTGCAATGGAGCCGGCGGAATGAGCAGGTTTCGGTGGATATTACCCTTTTTGCGCGAAAGGCGCCTGCTTGGCCTTGCCCGGCTGTGGCTCTGCCTTGCAGCCATCCTGACGCCGCTGTCGGTCTTCGCCGTCAATCCTGATGAAGTCCTGCCCGATCCAGCCATGGAAGCGCGGGCGCGGACGATCTCCGCCGAATTGCGCTGCATGGTCTGCCAGAACCAGTCTATCGACGACTCCAATGCCGACCTTGCGCGTGACCTGCGCCTGCTGGTCCGCAACCGCCTCAAGGATGGCGACACGGATCAGCAGGTACTTGATTACATCGTCTCCCGCTATGGCGAGTTCGTCCTCTTGAAGCCGCGCTTCACCGAAAAGACATTCATACTCTGGGGCGCGCCGATCGCGCTCTTTATCGTCGGTGGATTTGCCCTTGCCGCTTATGCTCGCCGCCGTGCCGGCAAGCCCACCGGCAAGCCTCTAAGTGCCGAGGAAGAGGCACAATTGAATGAGATCCTGGGAAAGTGACGCTGACGTCATCTTCCTTCACGTCATTGCCATCATTTCCCTACATTACGAATTTTTCATGGGGCGGACAGTTCGCTGTAAGGTCCCGTGTCCTATATCTTTACCACCACAAGTCATTGCCGGTCTCCGCCGGCTGAAATCTGACGAGAGAATAGAAGGTAACTCGCATATGTTCAGGAATATCAAGGACACCTTGTCCCGCAGCACCGCAATGAAGGCTTCTGTCGTCGCCGGCCTCGCTGTTGCTGCTCTGGCCGCGGGTGTTCCCGCCGAAGTCAGCCGCTCGTATGCCGATGCCGTCAATGTCCAGGCCCCGCAGGTTCCGAGCTTCGCCAATGTGGTGGACGCCGTATCGCCGGCCGTGGTCTCGGTTCGCGTGGAATCCCGGATCAACTCGGCAGCTGAGGAGGACGATTCCTTCGGTCTCGGTCGCGGCTTCGACGATCTTCCCGACGATCATCCGCTGAAGAAGTTCTTCCGCCAGTTCGAGCAGCAGCAGGGCCGCGGCCAGCAGAAGGGCCAGAACCAGCAGAAGAATTCCGAAGACGGCAAGGGCCGCCTGCGGCCGGTCGCCCAAGGGTCCGGCTTCTTCGTGTCGGAAGACGGCTATATCGTCACCAACAATCACGTCGTTTCCGATGGTGCAGCCTTCGTCGTTGTTCTCAACGATGGCACCGAGCTTGACGCCAAGCTCGTCGGCAAGGATTCGCGTACCGACCTCGCGGTGCTGAAGGTCGATCCCAAGGGCAAGAAGTTCACCTATGTCGGCTGGGCCGATGACGCCAAGGTCCGCGTCGGCGATTGGGTCGTTGCCGTCGGCAACCCGTTCGGCCTCGGCGGTACTGTTACCGCAGGTATCGTCTCGGCCCGTGGTCGCGATATCCATTCCGGTCCCTATGACGATTACATCCAGATCGATGCGCCGGTGAACAAGGGCAACTCCGGTGGCCCGACCTTCAATCTCAACGGCCAGGTGGTCGGCATCAACACCGCCATCTTCTCGCAGTCGGGCGGCAGCGTCGGCATCGCCTTCGCAATTCCGGCGACCACCGCCAAGGATGTCGTTACCGATCTGATCAAGACCGGCACGGTTTCGCGCGGTTGGCTCGGCGTTCAGATCCAGCCCGTCAGCAAGGATATCGCCGAATCTCTCGGCCTTTCCGAAGCCAGCGGCGCGCTGGTCGTCTCTCCGCAGGACGGCTCGCCTGGTCAGAAGGCCGGCATCAAGAACGGCGACGTCGTGACGGCGGTCAACGGCGAACCGGTCAAGGATCCGCGTGACTTGGCTCGTCGCATCGGCGCCATGCAGCCGGGCTCCAAGGTCGAGGTTTCCCTGTGGCGCGACGGTAAGTCTCAGTCGGTCACGGTCGAGCTTGGCACTTTGCCGGTCGATCAGAGCCAGTCTCCGGCTGACGACAACTCGCAGCCGAGCCCGTCGCAGCCATCCTCCGAAAAGGCTCTGGCTGATCTTGGCCTCACCGTCGGTCCGTCCGACGATGGCAAGGGCGTTGCGATCACTGCCGTCGATCCCGACTCGGATGCCGCCGACAAGGGCGTGAAGGAAGGCGAGAAGATCACCTCGGTCAACAATCAGCAGGTTTCGAGCGCCAAGGACATCGTCAAGGTTCTCGATCAGGCGAAGAAGGACGGCCGCACACGTGCCCTTTTCCAGATCCAGTCCGGCGACGGCAGCCGCTTCGTTGCCCTGCCGATCAATGCCGGCTGATCCTCTCAACCTTTAGAATGCAATGGGAAGCCGCGCAGGCACGGCTTGCGCGGCTTCCCCTTTAAACGACGTCAACGATGACTGGCTCCGAGGCAGGTGAAAGATGACAACCGCTGGCCAACATGCCGTAAACTCTTCCGATTCCGGTTGTGCCGAGGCGCCCTCGGCAGGTAATGTCGCCCATATGAAGATTCTGATCATCGAAGACGATCTCGAGGCGGCGGCTTACCTCACCAAGGCATTTCGCGAGGCCGGCATTGTTGCCGATCACGCAAGCGACGGCGAGAGCGGCCTCTTCATGGCCACCGAGAATACCTACGATGTCGCCATCATCGATCGCATGTTGCCGCGCCGCGATGGCCTGTCCGTCATCAGCGAATTGCGCCGCAAGGGTGTGCATACCCCGGTCCTCATCCTCTCCGCGCTCGGCCAGGTCGATGATCGCGTCACGGGTCTGCGCGCCGGCGGCGACGACTATCTGCCAAAACCCTATGCTTTCAGCGAGCTGCTCGCGCGTGTGGAAGTGCTTGGCCGCCGCAAGGGAGCCCCGGAGCAGGACGTGCTTTATCGCGTCGGCGATCTCGAGCTCGACCGGCTGTCGCACGAGGTTCGCCGCGGCGGCAAGGAAATCCCGCTGCAGCCGCGCGAATTCCGCCTCCTGGAATATCTGATGAAGAATGCCGGCCAGGTCGTCACCCGCACCATGCTTCTCGAGAATGTCTGGGACTATCATTTCGATCCGCAGACCAACGTCATCGACGTCCATGTCTCGCGGCTGCGTTCCAAGATCGAGAAGGATTTCAGCCAGCCATTGTTGAAGACGATCCGCGGCGCCGGCTACATGATCAAGGATGAGGGATGAGCCGCTTCCGCGTCCTCTTCAAGTCCACCGCAGTCCGCCTTTCCGCTCTCTACATCCTTCTTTTTTCGCTCTGCGCCGCGACACTTGTCTTCTATGTCACGGCCATGTCCGAGCGGCTGCTGTCGGGGCAGATCCGCGATGCCGTTCAGCAGGAAGTCAATCAGGTCAAGCGCGCCTATGATATCGGTGGGCTGAACCTGCTTCTGCGCACGATGGAGCGCCGCGCCCGCCAGCCGGGTGCCAATCTCTATATCATTGCTGGTCCTTCCGGCGATATTCTCGCCGGCAACGTCGCTTCCGTGCAGCCCGGCGTGCTCGGCCAGGCCGGCTGGACGGAACTGCCCTTCATCTACGAGCGCTACACGGACGCTTCCAACGATCCGGAGCGACGCCATCTGGCGATCGCCAACATCTTCATGCTCGACAACGGCCTGCGTATCCTGGTCGGCCGCGACCTTGGCGAGCCGGAGCGTTTCCGCGTGCTGGTGCGGCAGGCGCTGATGCTGGCGCTGGCGATTATGGGCCTCGGCGCTCTGGTCATCTGGTTCGGTATCGGCCGCAATGCTCTGAAGCGCATCGACCGGATGACGGACGCCAGCCGCAAGATCATGGCGGGCGACCTCTCGCAGCGTCTGCCCGTCGGCGGCTCCGGCGATGAGTTCGACCGTATGTCGGCATCGCTGAATGCCATGCTGGGGCGCATCGAGAAGCTGAACGAGGGTCTGCGGCAGGTCTCCGACAATATCGCGCACGACCTGAAGACACCGCTGACGCGCCTGCGCAACAAGGCCGCCGATGCGCTCGACAATGCCGATAGCGATGGCCGCCGTGTCGCGCTGGAGGGCATCATCGGCGAATCCGATCAGCTGATCCGCACGTTCAATGCGCTGCTGATGATCTCGCGCGTCGAGGCGGGCTCGGTGGCCGCAGAAATGACCGCTGTCGATCTCTCCACCATCGTCGCCGATACGTCCGAGCTCTATGAGCCTGTGGCCGAGGAATCCGGGCTGGCGCTGATGGCCAAAATCGAGCCCGCTGTCGAGGTGCAGGGCAATCGCGAACTGATCGGCCAGGCGCTTTTCAACCTCATCGACAACGCCCTCAAATATGCGGCAGGCTGCCAGGGCGAGCCGACGGTGACGCTGAAGTTGTCGCACACGCAGGATGCCGTGATGCTTGCTGTTGCGGATCACGGCCCCGGCATCCCCGCCCAGCAGCGGGCCGATGTCGTTAAGCGCTTTTTCCGCCTGGACGAGAGCCGTTCGAAGCCGGGAACAGGGCTTGGCCTCGCGCTGGTGGAGGCGGTCATGGAGCTGCACGGCGGCCGGCTGGAGCTTTCGGATACCGATCCCGATAGCGCTAATGCCAAAGGCCTAACCGTAACGATGATCTTCCCCATGCAGAAACAATAGGTTAATCCTGCATTATCCGATTGCTCTTGGGGAGCGCTGCATGACGACGACGCAAGGCGATATGTTGCGGGATGTCCCGCCTGGGCGGCTGCGGCCGCTAAACCAGACAGAGATGAAATTCGCGCTCGCCGACCTCAAGCAGATCGCCGCAGCGGAACCGGCCATTGCCGCCTTGCTGGCTGGCGACAGCGCGCTGCGGGATTTTGTCGTCGCAGCACTCGCTTTGTCGCCGCATCTCCGCGAAACCGCCAATCTCGAACCCGCCCTGCTGGTTGCCGCCATCGAGAAGCCGTTATCGCCGCAGGTCGAAGCCCTGGTCCAACAGGCTCGTCATACCTGGCTTCCGGCAGAGAGCGGCGGACCGTCGCCTTCGGAAGGCGAGGTGATGACCCGCTTGCGCGTCGCCAAACGCCGGGCCGCCTTTCTGATTGCGCTCGCCGACCTCGCCCGTATCTATGATGGAAGGAAGACCACCCGCTGGCTGAGTGCGCTGGCGGAAGCATCGATATCGGCCGCAATCGACCATCTGCTGCTGTCCTCCCATGAAGCCGGCAAGATCTCGCTTCCCGATCCCGTCACCCCGAGCCTGAAATCCGGCTTGATCGTGCTCGGCATGGGCAAGCTCGGCGCCGAGGAGCTGAACTACTCGTCGGATATCGACGTCGTCGTTTTCTTTGATGAAACGGCGGGCATCGTTCCCAATCCCGAAGACGCTATCGACATCTTCCCCCGGCTGATGCGCCGGCTGGTGCGTATCCTGCAGGAGCGCACGGCGGATGGCTACGTGTTCCGCACGGACCTGCGTCTGCGCCCCGATCCCGGTTCGACGCCTCTGGCCATTCCAGTCGATGCGGCGATGAACTATTACGAGGGCAGGGGCCAGAATTGGGAACGCGCCGCCTTCATCAAGGCGCGGCCGGTGGGGGGAGACATTGCGGCAGGGCAGGCTTTCGTCCGCGATCTCGTGCCCTTCGTCTTCCGCAAATATCTCGACTACGCCGCCATCGCGGACATTCATTCCATCAAGCGGCAGATCCACGCGCATAAAGGTCACGGCGCGATCGCGGTCAAGGGTCACAATGTCAAGCTGGGCCGTGGCGGCATTCGCGAAATCGAGTTCTTCGTGCAGACACAGCAGCTGATCGCCGGCGGCCGCATGCCGGCGCTGCGTAGCCGCGCGACCGAGGAGACGCTGGCCGAACTGACCGACGCAAAATGGATCGATGCGGAAACGCGCGACGAACTGGCTACCGCCTACTGGTTCCTTCGCGATATCGAGCATCGCATCCAGATGGTGCGCGACGAGCAGACGCATCTGCTGCCGGAAACCGATGCAGAGCTGCGGCGCATCGCCTTCATGATGGGCTTCCCCGATGCACAGGCCTTCTCCGAGGCCCTTGTCTCGACCTTGAAGACGGTCGAGCGCCGTTACGCGCGCCTGTTCGAGCAGGAAACGAAACTGTCGTCCGAAACGGGCAACCTGGTTTTCACCGGCCAGGGTGACGATCCAGACACGCTGGAGACGCTACGCCGCCTCGGTTTCGAAAGGCCGTCGGCCATCGCCAATGTGATCCGCACCTGGCACTACGGGCGGTATCGCGCGACGCAATCGGTAGAGGCACGCGAGCGGCTGACGGAGCTGACGCCCGAGCTGCTGCGGGTCTTCGGCGAGAGCAAGCGTGCCGACAAGGCGTTATTGCGCTTCGACAGCTTCATTTCCGGCCTGCCGGCGGGCATTCAGCTCTTCTCGCTGCTCGGCACGAACCCTGCGCTGCTTTCTCTCATCGTCAACATCATGTCTTCGGCGCCGCGGCTTGCCGAGATCATTGCCGCCAAGCCGCATGTCTTTGACGGCATGCTGGATCCAAGCCTCATGGCCGAGCTACCGACGCGCGATTATCTGGCCGAACGTCTTAAGAGCTTCCTTGCCCCGGCAAGACACTATGAAGAGACACTCGACCTGCTGCGCATCTTCGCATCCGAACAGCGCTTCCTGATCGGTATTCGCCTGCTGACGGGCGCGATCGGCGGGATTATGGCGGCCCGTGCCTTTACCTATCTTGCCGATCTGATCGTCGAGGCAGCGCTGGATGCGGTGATGAAGGAAATCCAGGCGGCGCATGGCGAGTATCCCGGCGGCCGCGTTGCCGTCGTCGGCATGGGCAAACTCGGCAGTTTCGAGCTATCGGCCGGTTCCGACATCGATATCATCCTGCTCTATGATTACGATGATACGGCAGGCGAATCCTCCGGCCCGAAGCCGCTGGATGCAACGCGGTATTTCACGCGCATTACACAGCGCCTGATCGCGGCCCTTTCGGCCCCTACGGCCGAGGGAGTACTCTACGACGTCGACATGCGTCTGCGTCCGTCCGGCAACAAGGGCCCGGTCGCCACGCGCATCAACTCGTTCGAGAAGTATCAGCGCGAGGAAGCCTGGACCTGGGAGCATATGGCGCTTTCGCGCGCCCGCCTGATCTGCGGTGACGAGGAATTTTTGCTGGATGCAGAATGCATCATTGGCGAGATTCTTTCCTCGACGAGGGATGTCGCCAAGATTGCCAGGGATGTTCGTGAGATGCGCGACCTGATCGAACAGGAAAAGCCGCCGGAGAGCATTTGGGATTTGAAGTTGATCCCCGGAGGGCTGATCGATATCGAATTCATCGCGCAATATCTGCGGCTGATCGCGCCGGCACGCGGCGTCGGCATCGACGCTAATGGTCTCAGCACGGCCGAAGCGTTGAAATTGCTTGGCAGCAGCCTGATGGATCGCAATGACCTGGATGTCTGCCTGGAGGCTCTGCAACTCTACACGGAAGTGTCGCAGCTTATTCGCCTTTGCATCGACGGTACGTTCGATCCGAAAAATACCCCTTCCGGCTTGATCGAATTGGTCTGCCGCGCCGGCGATTGCCCGGATATCCGCACGTTGGAGGCGGAGCTGAAGCGGCTGTCGAAGGCGGTGCGGAAAATCTTCCAGGCAACGGTTGGAAACTGATCAGCGCTGATCGGGGATACGGATCGCGATGACCGTGCCGATCCCTTCGCGGGAGCGGATGCGCATGCGGCCTCGATGCAGCGTGGCCAGCGAGCGTGAAATCGCAAGTCCGAGGCCCGAGCCTCCCTTGCTTTTCGCATACTGGCTCTGCACCTGCTCGAAGGGCTGGCCGATCTTGCTTAGGGCTGATTTCGGTATGCCGATGCCCGTATCGGCGATAACCAGCATCACCGCATCGTCGATCCTGCGAGTGCGAACCGCTATGCGGCCGCCGTCATTGGTGAATTTCACAGCGTTGGAAAGCAGATTGAGCACGATCTGCTTCATGGCCCGGCGGTCGGCATTCAGCTTGATTTCGGGAGAAATGCACTGCTCGACGAGAATGTTTTTGTGGGCGGCGGGAATGCTGGTAAAGCGCAGGCATTCTTCGATCAAAGGCGCGAGATCGACCTCCTCGCAGCTAAGCTTCATATGACCCGCCTCGATTTTCGACATGTCGAGGATGTCGTTGATGACGTTGAGAAGATGCTTGCCGCTGTCGTGGATATCCTTGGCATATTCGTTG
Source organism: Martinezella miluonensis (assembly GCF_900094545.1). GTDB lineage: Bacteria > Pseudomonadota > Alphaproteobacteria > Rhizobiales > Rhizobiaceae > Rhizobium > Rhizobium miluonense. The sequence goes on along the minus strand of NZ_FMAH01000006.1, from coordinate 41,285 downwards.
TATCGCGACGAGCCGAGCGGACCGAACATCTGATCCTGCAGTATCTCCGAGAAGCCGAGGATGGCGTTGAGCGGCGTGCGCAGCTCGTGCGACATGTTGGCGAGGAATTCCGATTTGGCCCTGTTGGCGGCTTCGGCGCGTTCCTTCTCCGCCAGATAATTGGTGTTTGCGGTCGAAAGTTCCGCCTTCTGCCGCTCCAGGATCTGCCGCGATGCCGAGAGATCGTTGATCGTCGCCATCAGCCTGCGTTCGGATTCGCGAAGGCGCTCCTGGTTGCGCTTCAGCTGGGTGATGTCGGTGCCGACAGAAACGAGGCCGCCGTCGCGGGTCCGGCGTTCGTTGATCTGCAGCCAGCGCTCGTCGGCAAGCTGCACTTCCGTCGTCTGTGCATGATTGGAGCGGCCGGGATCGACGATGCGACGCTCGATGACGGGCCGAACCGCCGCGGCGTTGACCACTGCGCGCTCGGTGCCGGGCACGAGCACCTTGTCGGGCAGGCCGTAAGCCTGCTGGAAATGGACGTTGCACATCACCAGACGGTCGTTCTTGTCCCACAGGACGAAGGCTTCGGAGGTGCACTCGATGGCGTCTGCGAGCCGTTGATCGGCTTCGGCATAGCGCTGCGCCAGCCGGTGCTGCTCCGTCACGTCCATGGCGATGCCGATCATATGAACGCGGCCGGAATGGGTGCGTATGACCTGGGCGCGGGCGCGCATCCAGACGTAATGTCCCTTGGCATGGCGGATACGCAGGATCTGATCCACCTGGCCGGCGCTGCCGCGGCTGACGGAACGAGCCAGCATATGCAGGCTGCTATCGTCCGGATGCATCAACCGTGCTGCGTCGGAAAAGGCGAGCGGCTTGTCGGCGGCGGGCAGCCCGAGCATGTCGTACATCGAGCGCGACCAGAAGAATTTGCGGCTGGCGAAATCGAAATCCCAGAGGCCGCAACGGCCGCGCGAGAGCGCCGTCTCGACGCGCAGGTTGGATTCGAGAAAGATCTCGTCGGCGTCGCGGGCTCGTCGCACCTGCATATAGTAAGCATAGAGAATGACGAGCAGGATGGACGAAATGCCGGCAAAGAGCGTGACGTTGAGCGTCAGCTCATCGCGCCAGAGCTTGTCGATCTGCTCCATCGATGCGACCGAGAGAACGAAATCGCCCTTGTCGCCAATCAGGGAGATCGCCGCATAATAGGGCTCGCCGCCGATCATCGTCTCGATCACGCCGGCATGATCGCCGAAGTTCCTGATGGCGGATACTTCCGGAAAGAAATCGGAGGTCAACATGCCGATATAGGCGGAGCCGGCGGCGGAGGAGCCGAAAACGCGCCCGCTCGACTGCACCAGCAGCACGAATGCGCCTGCGTCGAGGCGATCCTGCGGCAGGTAGGCGGCCAGCTTACGCTCGGCGTTGCTGCGGTCGCCCGCCTGGAACATGCTGGCATCGTTCGAGAAGGCGGCCGACGCGGCGGCGATGGACAGCGAGGTCGTGCGCCGCGCCGAAGCGGCCATCCGGCCATGCTCCGTCACCATGCCGAAGATGTGCGACGCGGCCACGACCATGAGAAAGGAAACGATGAGAACGGGGATGATGCGCTTGAGGATATGTTCGGTCTGCAGAAAACGACGCGAGATCGTCTCCACCCGGACACCCGTTCGATCAGTAACGCCGCTATGCCAGGATTTCAGACCGTCGAAATTAACACGCAGCCGTCCATCGGCCGCGGTTGCCCGCCGCACGTCCACCATCGCCTTAGCCTTGTCCCTCGTATGATTCGCTGCGCCGCTCGCCCGAATCTGCCCTAATGAATCATTCGTGATTCGGCTTGTCCAGAGGGTGAAGTAAAACTTTCTTAACCATCTGCGATTTCAGCATCTTTTTGCACACGCACCGGTAAGTTGCGCGCATTCGGGACTCGCTGAAGCTGAAAAGGCCAAGGCAAATCAGCCTTTTCAATGGGTATGCGGAGCGACCGAAATCACTCCTTGAGAATGCGGTCCACGATGTCGCGCACATCGGCCGAAAGACCACCCGCGCGCTCGATCCGCACCAGCGCCGAACGAGCATGGCCGGCACGCACCGGTTCCAGCAGACGCCAGGAGCGCATGGAGGTGAGGATACGGGCGGCGAGCTGCGGATTGCGCTGATCGATATCCAGGATCTCGTCGGCGAGGAAATTGTACCCGGCGCCGTCGGCACGGCCAAAGCCGGTCGGGTTGGCGAAGGCGAAGGTGCCGAGCAGGGAGCGCATGCGGTTCGGATTGCTGCGCTTGAACGATGGCGCTTCCATGAGCCGCTGGATGCGCCCCAGCGCGTCCGGGCCGGGAATCCCCGCCTGGATGGCAAACCATTTGTCGATGACGAGCGCATTTTCGGAGAAGCGCGCGCGGAAATGATCCAGCGCCGCTGTGGTGTCGGCGGTCTCCGGGAATTGATGCGCGAGAATCGTTAGCGCGGCGCTGAGATCGGTCATGTTGTTTGCCGCATCATAGGCGGCCTTGGCGCGGGTCGGAGTGCCGTCCATCTGCGAGAGATAGCTTAGAGCCGCGTTTCGCAGTGCCCGGCGTCCGGCGCTTGCGGCATCGGGGCTGAATGGGCCTGATGTCTGCATGCTGTCGTAGAGCGCGGCAAAGATATCCTTGCCGGTTTCGGCGATCCGCTTGAGGATGGCCCGGCGCGCCGCATGAATGGCGTCCGGATCGGTGTCGCCGCCAAGCTCGCGGGCAATATCGGCTTCGCTCGGCAGGGCAAGCGCCTGCGCCCGGAAGGCCGGCTCCAGGCTGTCGTCATTCGCAGCCGCCAGCAGGGCGTCGACGAAGGCGGAATCGCAGGTGACAGCAATGCCCTGGCGGACATCGCGAACGGCCTGCAGCAGATTGGGCAGCCCGAGGTCGATCAGCGCCTGCCAACGGGCAAAATGGTCGGTCTCGTAGTGCGCGATCAGCGCCAGATCGCCAGCGCTCTGATTGAACTGCAGATTGATCGGCGTCGAGAAGCTGCGGTTCAGCGACAGGACCGGCCGCGACGGGATGCCATGGAAAACGACCTCCTGCGCTTGTTCTGTCAGGTGCAGCACGTCGTCGGTCAGCTCCGCACCGCTGATGGACGCCGGGGTGATCGCGGCACCGTCTTCGGCCAGCAGCGCCATGCGCAGAGGAATGTGCATCGGCTTCTTGGTGGTCTGACCCGGCGTTGCCGGTATCATCTGCTCGAGCGACAGGGTGAATGTCTTGCTATCGGCATCATAGGCGCCGGAAGCCGTCACGAGCGGCGTACCGGCCTGATGATACCAGAGCGAAAACTGCGCGAGATCGCGGCCGCTGGCATCCTCGAAGCATTTGACGAAATCTTCGATCGTGACAGCCTGCCCGTCATGCCGATCGAAATAGAGGTCCATGCCCTTCTTGAACAGATCGCGGCCGAGCAAGGTTGCGATCATGCGGGTGACTTCGCTGCCCTTCTCATAGACGGTTGTCGTATAGAAGTTGTTGATTTCACGGTATGTCGTAGGTCGCACCGGATGGGCAAGGGGGCCGCTGTCCTCCGGAAATTGTTCCGACTTCAAATGCCGGACTTCGGCAATGCGCTTGACGGGGCGAGAGCGCTCGTCAGCGGAAAACTCGTGATCGCGATAGACCGTCAGGCCTTCCTTGAGGCAGAGCTGGAACCAGTCGCGACAGGTGATGCGATTGCCGGTCCAGTTGTGAAAATATTCGTGCGCGATGATGGCTTCGATATTGGCGTAGTCGGCATCGGTTGCCGTCTCGGGATCAGCGAGCACATATTTGTCGTTAAAGACGTTGAGGCCCTTGTTCTCCATCGCCCCCATGTTGAAGTCCGACACGGCGACGATCATGAAGATGTCGAGATCGTATTCGCGGCCGAACCGCTCTTCATCCCATTTCATCGAACGTTTCAGCGCATCCATGGCGTAGGCAGCGCGCGGCTCCTTGCCATGCTCGACATAGATCTTTAGCGCCACTTCACGGCCGGACATGGTCGCGAACGTATCCTCGACGACACCCAGATCACCGGCGACGAGCGCAAAGAGGTAGCTCGGCTTCGGGTGCGGATCGAACCAGGCGGCGAAATGCTTGCCTTCGCCATAGCCGGCGCCGCCAAGGAAATTGCCGTTCGACAGCAGCAGCGGATTGGCGTCCTTGTCGGCGATGATGTTGACCGTGTAGGGGGCGAGAACATCCGGCCGGTCTGGGAAATAGGTGATGCGGCGGAAGCCCTCGGCTTCGCACTGCGTGCAATAGATGCCGCCGGTGCGATAGAGGCCCATCAATTGCGTATTGGCTTCGGGATTGATCACCGTCGTGATGGTGAGCTCGAAGGGTGTGCTTTCCGGCAGGTCGCGAACGGTCAGTCCGTCGGGCGTGACATCATACTGCCCTGCGGGCAGTTCTGACTGGTCGAGCAGCAGCCCGGCGAGCACCAGCTCGTCTCCGTCGAGCACCAGCGGCGCCCTCGGGTCGGTGCCTTCGCGGCGATGAAAGATCAGCCGCGCTTCCACCTTGGTTTCGGTCGGATGCAGATCGAAGGTAAGGTCCACGCGTTCCAGAACGAAGTCGGTAGGACGGTAGTCTGCCAGATTTACGATCTGGCCGGTATCTGTTCGCATGGTCTATCCTGATCAGGCTACGCTTCTTGCGGCACAGTCCGAAGCCCTCCTCCGGACTGAAAGTCGCCGCATCATTACATCGAAATCTGAACCAAAGTTAAAGTCATATCATTACATGGAAATGTTCTGTTACGGCACAGCAAATATTTGATCGGCGAACCGCCTTCTTCGTCCGGTTGAGTGCCGCTTCGAGATGTATACTCAAAGTCCGTAAAGGCCACCGATCGCCAGCTTCTTATGGGCATAGGGGCAATCGCTGCCTCAAGGGTGTAGGATCATCATCGCGATACCATTCTGGAAAGACATGCAGTTTGCTCAGAGAAACAGCTACTTAAAGTAAATTATTTGTTTAACCTCTTGCGGTATAAGCGCATCTACATAACTATAGCATGCTATTAGATGTCGGAATTATGATCGATTCCGGTGAATTCGTTCACAAAAATGAAACATCCTCCTTTTGTAGACAGTTGAGAAGGGCACCCCAAGGAGGCCCGATTGAGCTTTTCTATCGAGCAGCTTGCTCGTCATCCCAAATTCATGGTGTCGTTGCGCTTCCTCGCGGAGGCGTTGCGGAATCGTTACGACCATGGTCCCCGGATCGCGCGCATGCTCGCCTCGCATCAGCGCTGGCTTCTGACGCAGACAGCCTATGCCCTTCATTTTGAATATGATCCGGCGGTACCCGGCTCAGGACTGACGGTTGTCGGACTTCGCGATCTGATCACGCATCACCGCGTTGCCAGTCGCAACACGGTGTTGAGCTTTATCGACGAGCTGCTCACCTATCGCTTCCTGATGCTCGCTCCCGGCAATGTCCGGCGTCCGCGGCGCTACGTGCCGGCCGAGATCAGCCACACCGGGATGTTCGGTTGGTGCCTCTCCAATCTGGCTGCGCTCGATTTGCTCGATGATGGCGGCCGTGCCGCTGCACTCGCCGCTTCTCCGCAATTGATGGATCTGGCGCAGCCGCGCATGGCGCGCCATTGCCTGGAGACGGAGGCTTGGCGCGAACCGCCGGAAAGCGTCGGCCTGTTTCTCTGGACGGAGGCGGGCGGTCTCGTCGTCGATTACATCATGTCGCAATTGGATCTCAGCGGAGAGACCGATGCGCGGATCGATGTCGGTCGTGTCGACGCGCGCGCGCTTGCAGCGCATTTCATGATATCGCGCACCCATCTGCAGCGTCTCCTGCGCAAATCCGCCGATCGTGGTGACATAGGCTGGCACGACGAGACCAAAAAAACGCGAATGTGGATATCGCGTGATTTTCTGGATCAGTATTGCAGATGGCAGGCCGTGAAGCTGGCGGCGGTCGACGAGGCTTTTGCCTGGGCGCAGGCCGCCACGGGGCGGTCCGACCCGAAGGCGTGATCTGATTGGGATGTTGCCTGGCTTTTCCAGGTGTGTCTCCCAGAGAGGGCATAGCGGGATCGATGCTTGAGGATCCCGCCCCAAATTCCTTATAGAGGAATGCTTGCCGCTGCCGCGCAGGCAGGGCTTCTGTCGCGGCATTCGTCTCCGCGAAGATGACGCGCGCGTTCAAACTCTTCCGCGGCTCGCACGGCGGAGCCGATGTGCCCGACCGAATCGAAGAAAGTGACAAGCGAACGCAAACCCGAAGACATGATACAATTCCTGAAAGATAGAAACTCCAAGCTGAACGCGCGATTCTCGCGCCTGTCGATTAGCAGGCGCGGAAATCGGCGAAAATAGCGGTGGGTCGGCCAACGCGGGCCGAAACGCCTGTTCCTCGGGCCGTCATCTGCTCATTGGCGGCGATGCCGAGGTTGCGATGTCCGTTTGTGGCGCGCACGGGCTCAAGGGCGCGACGCAGGGTATCAAACCCGCTGTGGATAGGACGAAAACGTGCAGTCATTGCCTTGGTTCCTTTCGAGATTCCTCCCAAGACAGGACTATATATTGCAACGCAACATTGATTTTGCAATGCACAACACTGAAGGACTGTCATGCCTAAAACGCATGACTGGTGTCATATTCCGTTAACTGTGGTGGAAATCAGCCTAAAATTTCAGCGTCAATGCGGCTCTTGAAGGCCAGCAGATCATTCCATGCAAGCCGCTTGTTGATGGGCGCGGTGAGCAATTCCTGCGGATGAAGGCTGGCAATCGCCGGTATGGTCCGGCCGAGAATGCTGATGTCTCGCCATTGTCCGCGCAGCCCATGAATCGTTTCGGCGCTTCCGAAGAAATGCCGCGCGGTAAAATTGCCGAGCAGCAACAAGGCCTTCGGTTCGGCAAGGGCAATCTGTCGTTCTATGAACGGGCGGCATATCTCGATTTCCGGCGCTGAGGGCGCGCGGTTGCCGGGCGGGCGCCACGGAATGACGTTGGTCAGCAGGATCTCGTCTCGCTGCAAGCGGATCGCAGCCAGCATCTTGTCCAGCAGCTGGCCGGCGCGGCCCGCAAACGGCGTGCCTTCTCGATCGTCGTCGGCACTCGGCATTGGGCCGATCACCATGATTCGGCCTTCTGGCGTGCCGCTGGCAAAGATCGTCGAACGGGCGCTGTTCTTGAGATTGCAGCTGTTGAAGGCTTCGATCGCGGTCCTGAGCTCGCTGAGCGAACGCGCGCTTTCCGCGGCGAAGCGGGCCTGTTCGACGGCCTGTTCGTCAGGAATGGCAGGCGCATTGCGCGGCGAAGCAGGAGGCGGTGCCGCGGCCGGCTTTGCGGCCTGACGGCGATCCGGCTGTGCTTTTGCCGCCGGCTGCGGTGCTTCCGGCCGAGGCTGCGCCGCCCTTGCCCCTTGCCGGGCGGCACGCATGGCCTCGAATTCGGCGAAACGATCGACCGGCTGTTCTTCCAGCAGCCAGTCTACGCCGGCATCCGCATGAAAATGCAGAAGGGCGGCAAGTTCGGCCGGTGTGAGGTCGCTGGCGGAAATCATGAGGGAACTCTAGCCAAAGCGGCGCAGGAACGAAAGGGCGGGGGAGGCCGCTATCTCACGCCGTCCACTGGGCGATGTCCTCGCGCTCGCCGATCAGGGCGAGACCATGGGCGATCGACAGCAGTTCGCCGCCGGTCTCGATGCGCTCCTGGCCGAAACGCTCGGTGAAGATGCGACGCACCGCCGGTACGAAGGAGGTACCGCCCGTCAGGAACACCTTGTCGATCGCGTCTGGCGACGTGTTCGTGGTCGTCAGCACGTCGTCGAGTGCGCCCTCGATGCGGGCGAGATCATCTGTAATCCAGGTTTCGAAGTCGGCGCGGCGGACGTGCCGACGGCCGGCCTTGCCGAGCGGCGGGAAGTTGAATTCGGCCTCCTCCTCGGCGGAAAGCGCCATCTTCGTTGCCGATACGGCCTGATAGAGCGGATAGCCTTCATCATGCTCGACGAGATCGATAAAGGTCTCCAGCTTCTCCGGCTCGAGGCTGCTGCGAACCAGCGTCTTCAGATCGGCATATTCGCGCGAGGTCTTGAAGATCGAAAGCTGGTTCCAGCGGCCGAAGTTGGCGTAATAGGAGGAGGGCATTTCCAGCAGCTTGTCGAAGCTCTTGAAGTAGCTGCCCTTGCCGATGGCTGGCGAGACGATGTTGTCGATCATCCGGAAATCGAAATGATCGCCGGCGATACCCACACCGGAATGGCCGATGGGAGTAGCCGTGAGCTTTCCTGCGATGGTCTCGAAGCGGATGAGGGAATAGTCCGTCGTACCGCCGCCGAAGTCGGCCACCAGCACGGTCGCATCCTTCTTCAGGTTCTGCGCGAAGTAGAAGGCGGCCGCCACCGGCTCGTAGACATAGTGGATTTCAGGGAAGCCGAAGCGGGAGAGGGCGGCATTGTAGCGCTCCGTTGCGAGCGCCGGATCCGGGTTGGCTCCAGCGAAATGAACGGGCCGCCCGGTGACGATCCGCGAAACGTCGCCCGGCCAATTTTCCCCGGCATAGGCGCGCAGCCGCCGTACGAAAATCTCCATCAGATCTTCGAAGCTATGGCGCTTGGCGAAGATCAGCGTGCCCTGAAAGAGCGCGCTTGCGGCAAAGGTCTTGATCGATTGCAGGAAGCGGCAATCGCCCGGATTGTCGATGAACTGGCGGATGGCCGCATGCCCGGCCTCGACTTTCGGGGCTGCCGCTCCGAGCCCGGGATCCTTCATGAAGGAAAGGGCCGTGCGCATGCTGTCCGCCGTACCGGCCGCACTGCTGAAGGCGACCGATTGCGTCGCGGGTCCATCGGCCATCGCCAGGACAGTATTCGTGGTGCCGAAGTCGAAACCAAGCGCCCGAGCCATGCCCGCACTCCCTTCCGTCGAAATTGTCTGGATTGGGGCAAAGCCCCTTATGAGGCGCAAGGCGTGCCCTTGTCGCAAAGAGGGCGCGTCATGACATGGCCGGACGTCAAGTTCAAGACGTGGGGAGGCTTTTATTTTTCCCGTCCAGCAGATCCGCGGGTGGCGGCTTCCGCACCCGATGCGCTTCTGCCCGCCGGCAAATGAAACGGGCACCTTTCGGCGCCCGCTGCAATATCATTCCGCGGCAATGGCTGTCGGCGGCTCCTTGTGATGCGGGTCCTTGTCCTTGCGCTTGCCGAGACGACCGAGGAAGTCGTTGAGGCGGTTCATCTCGAGGAAGATCACTGGCGTGATGAACAGCGTCAGGATCTGCGAGACCACCAGGCCGCCGACAACAGCGATACCGAGCGGCTGACGCAGTTCCGAGCTTGCACCGCCGCCGACCGCGATCGGCAGGGCGCCGAGTAGGGCGCAGAAGGTCGTCATCATGATCGGGCGGAAACGACGGACGCAAGCCTCGTGGATCGCTTCCGCCGGCGACATGCCGGTTGTCGAGCGTAGCGTTTCGAGCGCCACGTCGATCATCATGATTGCGTTTTTCTTCACGATACCGATCAGCATCAGCAAGCCGATCAGCGCGATGATCGACAGGTCGAAACCGAAGACCTTCAAGGCAAGCAGCGCGCCGAGAGCGGCAGCCGGCAGACCGGAGAGAATGGTCAGCGGGTGGATGAAGCTCTCGTAGAGAACGCCGAGGACCACGTAGATCGTCAGCACGGCGGCCAGGATCAGGTAAGGCGTGCTGCCTTGCGACTGCTGGAAGATCTGCGCCGTGCCGCCATAGGACGTGAAGACGTCCGCCGGCATGTTGAGATCCTTCTTGATCTGCTCGATCTGCGCCGTGGCATCGCCGAGTGCTTCGCCGGCCGGCAAGTTGAAGGACACGGTGGTCGAAACGAGCTGGCCGGTCTGGTTGATGGTAACGGGGCCTGTTGTGCGTTCGACATGGGCGAAGTTGGACAGCGGAACGAGAGCGCCGCTTGCCGAGGCGATCTGGACTTCCTGCAGCCTCTGGTCATCCCAGGGCTTGGAGGTGTCGAACTCGACGATCACGTTGTAGCTGTCGCCGGTCGACTGAATCTGCGCGGCGTTATAACCACCGAAGCCTTCTTCGAGCGACGTGCGCAACTGATTGTTGCTAATGCCGTAGGCAGAGGCCTTTTCGGTGTCGACGACGATGTTGGCCTGCAGGGCGTTGTTCTGGGCATCCGAGGCGACGTCCGTGAAGCGCGGATCGCGCCGCATCTCGTCTTCGATCTTGTTGGCCCAGAGGTTCGTCTGGTCCGCGCTCAAGGCCTGAACGACGAGCTGATACTGGCTGGCCGTCTGGCGGCCGCCGAAACGCAGGCTTTGTTGCGGTGTGATATACACCTTGAGGCCGGCTATCTTGCTGATGCTGCCGCGCAGTTCCCGCAGGGTCTGATCCAGCGGTTCGCGCTGATCCTTGGATTTCAACTCGACATACATAGTGCCGTTATTGAGCGGCTGGCGTGCGTTACCGCCGACGATGGACATGACGTGGGCGACGGCCGAGTTCTGTTTTACGAGCGCAGCGGCTTGGTTCTGCAGGTCCTGCATTGCCGGGTAGGAAATATCCTGCCGAGCCTGCGTCGAGATCGTCAGGCGGCCGATGTCTTCGGTCGGGAAGAAGCTCGCCGGCAGCACCATGAAGAGATAGGCCGAAAGGGCGACGGAGGCGAGGAAGCTCATCAGCACCGTGCCGCGATGGCGCAGACACCAGGCAACGCCCTTGTCATAGCCGCGCTGGGTCCAGTCGAAGCCCTTGTTGAAAAGGCGCACCGGATAGGGCGCGTCGTCATGACCGGCCGACAGACGCGAGCTCAGCATCGGGGTGACGGTGAGAGACACGATCGCCGAGGATACGATGGCGATGGCGACGACCATGCCGAATTCGTTGAAGATTCGGCCGACGACGCCGCCCATCAGCAGGATCGGAATGAAGACGGCGATCAGCGAGATCGACATCGAGATGATGGTATAGCTGACTTCAGCCGACCCCTTCAGCGCCGCCTCAAGCACCGGCATGCCTTCCTCGACATGACGCAATATGTTCTCGAGCATGACGATGGCATCGTCCACCACGAGGCCGACCGCGAGCGTCAATCCGAGCAGGGAGATATTGTCGATACTGTATCCGAGCACATACATCATGCCGAAGGTCGCAACCAGCGACAGCGGCACGGCAAGGCCCGGAATGATCGTCGCCGTGACGTGGCCGGTGAAGAGATAGATCACCAGCACGACAAGGCCGATCGTCAGCAGCAGCGTGAATTTGACGTCAGAGATCGCATCACGGATCGGCTGAGCAGAGTCGTTCATGACGATCGTCTTCACAGATGCCGGAATTTCTGCATGCAGCTGCGGCAGCTTGGCGTTGATGGCATCCACGACATCGACGGTATTGGCGTCCGGCTGTCGCTGAATGGCGAGGATGATCGCCCGCTTGCCGTCATACCAGGAGCCGGTATTGGTGTTTTGCACGCTGTCCTGAACGTCGGCGACATCGCTCAGATGGATCGGCGCGCCCTTCGGGTTCGCGATGACGAGCGAGCGGAACTCCGCGGCATTGGTGCGCTGTGTATTGGCATTGATGGTCATGCTCTGTGAATTGTTCTGCAGAGTGCCGACCGGGACCTGGCTATTGGAGCTGACGAGCGCGCTGTTGACTGTATCGATGCCGATACCGCGATTCTGCAGCTTGGCGGGATCGACTTCCACGCGCACCGCATAGGTTTGCGCGCCGAAAACCGTCACTTCGGCGACGCCGGGAAGCGTCGACAGCGATGGTGAAATGATGTCCTCGGCGATTTCGTCGAGCTTACTGCGCGGCATGGTATCGCTCTGCACGGCAAGCAGCATGACCGGCGCGTCGGCAGGGTTGGTCTTGCGGTAGCTTGGCGGCGTCGTCAGATTGTCGGGCAGCTGCCGCGTCGCATGCGAGATCGCGGCCTGAACGTCGGCGGCGGCGGCATCGATATTGCGGTTGAGATCGAACTGCAGAACGACGCTGGTATTGCCGAGTGAGTTGGTCGACGAGATTTCACTGATACCCGGGATCGTTTCGAACTGCTTGATCAGCGGTGTCGAAACCGATGTCGCCATCGTTTGCGGCGAAGCGCCGCTCAACTGTGCCGTGACGTTGATGGTCGGGAAGTCGACCTGTGGCAGGGCCGCAACGGGCACGAGCTGATAACCCGCCATGCCCGCCATGACCACGCCTAACGCCAGAAGTGTCGTTGCGACCGGCCGCCTGATACAGAAACTGGGTATCATTGCTGCGCTCCGACAGAGATTGTTTCAGTTTTCTGACCCGGCTGATCGCTAGCCGAGGCAAGCTTCTGCGGTGCGGCGTCGCTATATTGCTCGACGACATTCTGGCCGTCGTTCAACTGTACCTGTCCTTCGGTCACGATATGATCGCCTTCCGCAAGGCCCTTGGCGAGCGCGGTGAATCCGCCGTTCTGCCGTGCCACGGTGACAGGGGTCATATGAACCTTGTTGTCCTTGACGACATAAGCGAAGAAGCCGTCCGGCCCAGGGCTGATCGCAACCGTGGGGGCGACGATGACGGGCTGGTTGTCGTTGAAGTGGACGACGATGTTGACCGACTGGCCGGGCCAGATGGCGCCGTTGGCATTGTCGAACTTCGCCTTGGCAAGAATGGTGCCGGAGGCGGCATCAACCTGGTTGTCATAGAAGCTCATCGCGCCCTGGCGCGATTTGCCTTCCGCGGACCGCGGCACGGTGCTGACCGGCACGCTGCCGGCCTGCATGGCCTCTTCCAGTTCGCGGAGATGGCTCTCCTGCAGATGGAACTTCACATAGATCGGATTGTATTGCGCGATCGAAACGATGGCCGTTCCCGCGCTGACATAGGCGCCGACGCTGAGCTGCACGTTGCCGAGGCGACCGCCATAAGGCGCGCGAATTTCGGTGTGTTCCAGAAGCACCTGATCGGATGCGAGTTGCGCCTTGTCGCCGTTGACCGTGGCAACAGCCGTATCGCGCGCGGCGACCGCCTGGTCGACGGTCTGCTGCGTGCCGGCATTGTTGAGCAGGCTCTTGGCGCGGGTGAGGGCTGTCTCTGCCGCTGTCAGCGTTGCCTGATCTTTGGCTAGTGTTGCCTGATCCTTTTCGACCGTGGCCTGCGCGGTGCGGGCATCGAGCTTGGCAATGAGGTCGCCGGCCTTGACCATCGCGCCGTCCTGCGCCTCGACCTCTACGATGAGCCCGGCTTCCTGGGCCGCGATCGTCGTCGTATCCTGTGCGTCGGCCCAGCCGGTGGCCGTCACGTCGTTCGGCAGCGCTCTCTTCACAACGGCAACCGTTTTGACGGCGGTGGGACCAGAATCGCGCTTGTGGCCGCCTGCCTGTGCCGTCTTGCTACTGTTCTTGGTTTCTGCGGAGGCCTTATCAAGGAATGTGGAAAGAAAAGGAATACGATCGCGGTAGCCCCAGGCAAAAAGGGCTGCAACGACAAGAAGGCCGAGGGGAAGCCAAAATTTTTTCATATTAAAGAACCGGTCAAAGCGAGTTGCAGAAAGCGCGATGACTTTGAGGTGTATTTATTGCGCCGCACAACAAAGACGAGCTTCGCCGCAATCCATCACATCACCGTTATCGCTAACGTTCGGTAATTCTGTCCCTATAACGTGAATTCGTGAACGCTGATCCAGTGCAATTTACCACAGTTCGATGGGACGAAAAATTAAAGCTTGGAAAGCTTTCGCATTGCTTCTGTTTGTGCAGTGCAGCAAATAGTCAAATGACTATTTTTTGATTGCCGTTATGTAATAATTGGACGGCAGAGCATCTCTATAGGGTGTTTATAGTAGAGAGATGGCGCGCAAAGCTCATAGCGGCCGCTCTCATCGCTCACGTAATTGTGTTGTCGGGCCCTGTTTACAAGGGCCCGCTCTTCGGTCGTGGCGGCGATTTCAAAGGGAGTGTGCGGCGCCGCCGTCACAGCGGACCATCGTTCCCGTCACATAGCTTGCCGGTTCGCTGCACAGAAAGGCGGCTGTCGCTGCGAATTCCTCGATGCGACCGTAGCGGCCGACTGGAATGCGCTGCTGACGCTCGGCGCTGACATCTTCCAGGCTTTTGCCGCTACGTTTGGCAGCGGCTGCGTCGAGATCTGCCAGGCGATCGGTGGCGATGCTGCCGGGCAAAAGCATGTTCACTGTGATCCCATGCGCCGCCACTTCGCTCGCCAGCGTCTTGCTCCAGCCGACGAGCGCAGGCCGCAGCGTATTTGAGAGTGCCAGATTGGGGATCGGCTCGATGACGCCGGAGGAGGCGACGGTGAGGATGCGTCCCCAGCCTTGAGCCTTCATGCTCGGCAGCAATGTATTGGTCAGGCTGATGATCCGGGCGACCATAGAGAAGAAGTAGGTTTCCAGCCGCTCGGCGGTGATGTCTTCCGCCGTTCCGGGCGTCGGGCCGCCGCTGTTGTTGACAAGAATGTCGATGCCGCCGAGCTTCTCGGTCACGGCCTTGCTGACGGTCTCGACAAAGGTCTCGTCGCTGAGATCCGCCCAGACCCAGTCGGCCCGGCCTCTGCCTTCGGCGTTGATGGCATTGCAATTGCTGTCAAGCCGTTCTCCGCTGCGGCCGCAAAGCAGGACGTTTACGCCCTCTCGCGCCAGCGCAACGGCGATGCCGTGCCCCAAGCCCTTGGATGAGGCGAGCACAAGTGCACGTTTCCCGTCGATACGAAGATCCATCCCGATTATCCTTTCTGCTATCCGAATTTCCCTGGCGAAGCATATAGAGCGCCGCCCGCTGCTTTTGAAAGCCGGACTGCATGAGCCGTCCGATAAATGGTGTCAAAAGTTGACGTGAACGTAAAGGTAATTTATTTGATTGCTGCCCTTGCCAAATTGGAGGATTGCCTGTCGCTTCCCGGCTCGACAATCCCTCTCCATTTTGACAAGAGATATCTGAAACGGGGAAGATACCCAAAGGGGATAGGGCTGCGATCCAACATAGTGGGATGCCGGCCAGGCGGAGAGAGTGAATGACTGACGCGAGCGAGCTGCCGGAACGCGAGAGCATGGAATTCGACGTTGTGATTGTCGGGGCGGGTCCTGCGGGGCTGTCTGCGGCGATCCGGCTGAAGCAGGTCAATCCGGATCTGACGGTCGTGGTGCTCGAAAAGGGCGCCGAGGTCGGCGCCCATATCCTCTCCGGCGCCGTCGTTGATCCGATCGGCATCGATCGCCTGCTGCCCGGCTGGCGCGAAGAGGAGGGCCATCCCTTCAAGACCGAGGTGACGGCGGATCACTTCCTCTTCCTCGGACCCGCCGGCGCGGTACGCCTCCCGAATTTCATGATGCCGCCGCTGATGAGCAATCACGGCAATTATATCGTCTCGCTCGGCAATGTCTGTCGTTGGCTCGCCGAGAAAGCGGAAGCCCTCGGCGTCGAAATCTATCCAGGCTTTGCCGCAACCGAAGTGCTCTACAACGACGAGGGTGTCGTCATCGGGGTCGCCACCGGCGACATGGGCATCGAGAAGAACGGCGAGCCCGGTCCGAACTACACGCGCGGCATGGCGCTCATGGGCAAATATGTGCTGATCGGCGAGGGCGTGCGTGGCTCGCTCGCCAAGCAGATCATTGCCAAGTTCGATCTGTCGAGAGATCGTGAGCCGCAAAAATTCGGGATCGGCATCAAGGAACTCTGGCAGGTCAAGCCCGAGCACCACAGCCAAGGCCTGGTGCAGCACTCCTTCGGCTGGCCGTTGGGCATGAAGACAGGCGGCGGCTCGTTCCTCTACCATCTGGAAGACAATCTGGTGGCCGTCGGCTTCGTCGTGCACCTGAACTACAAGAACCCCTATCTCTTCCCCTTTGAGGAATTCCAGCGCTTCAAGACGCATCCGGCGATCCGCGGCACCTTCGAGGGCGGCAAGCGCATTTCCTATGGTGCGCGCGCCATCACCGAGGGCGGCTGGCAGTCGGTGCCGAAGCTGACCTTCCCCGGCGGCGCCCTGATCGGCTGTTCGGCCGGCTTCGTCAACGTTCCCCGCATCAAGGGCAGCCACAATGCGGTGTTGTCGGGAATGCTGGCGGCCGAGAAGATTGCCGACGCGATTGCCGCCGGCCGCGGCAACGACGAAGTGATCGAGATCGAGAACGAATGGCGCAAGACGGATATCGGCAAGGACCTGAAGCGCGTCAGAAACGTCAAGCCGCTGTGGTCGAAGTTCGGCACGGCGGTCGGCGTGGCGCTCGGCGGCCTCGACATGTGGACGAACCAGCTGTTCGGCTTTTCCTTCTTCGGCACGCTGAAGCATGGCAAGACGGATGCCGCCTCGCTGGAGCCCGCGTCCAAGCACCAGAAAATCGACTATCCGAAGCCGGATGGCGTTTTGACCTTCGATCGCCTCTCCTCGGTGTTCCTGTCGAACACCAACCATGAGGAAGATCAGCCGGTGCATCTGCGGGTCAATGACATGGCGCTGCAGATATCGTCGGAGCACGACATTTTTGCCGGCCCGTCGACGCGCTACTGTCCGGCGGGCGTCTACGAATGGGTGGAGAAAGACGGCAAGGAAACTTACGTTATCAACGCCCAGAACTGCGTCCACTGCAAGACCTGCGATATCAAGGACCCCAACCAGAACATCAACTGGGTTCCGCCGCAGGGTGGCGAGGGACCGGTCTACCCGAATATGTGAGACGAAATGACCGAGATCGAGCAAGGCACCTGGATGATCCGCTCAGCCAGGGTCGACGAGCTGCATTTGCTCGCCGCTATTGAGATCGACGCCTTCTGGGCTCTGCATGAGGCCGGCGCGGTTGCCTGCGAGCCCACCTCTTTGCCGCTCGATGTGTTGCAGCAATCTCTGGCGGAGCACCTGTTGTTCGTCGCCGTCGACGGCGAGGATCAGCCATTCGGCTTCCTAGCCGGCATCTGGAAGGACGGCTCCGTTCACATTGCCGAAATCGATGTCGTCAGATGCTGGCAGAAGCGGGGCGTCGGGCGGCGGCTGATGGATGCTGCCATTGCGGCTGAAAGAACGCAAAGAGCAGCGGGCGTCACTTTGACGACCGACCGGCACGTTGCGTTCAACGCGCCGTTCTATGCTTCGGCGGGATTTCGCATCCTGGGTGATGGAGAGAGGCCCAGCGGTCTCACGCAAATCCTGAAAAACGAGATTGCCCACGGTGCCGACCCGGCCAGACGCGTGGCAATGGCGCTCCGATTTTGATCCTTGTCCCGTGAAGCGCGAGGGCAAATAGAAAGAGCGGTCCAGCGTTTCCTTGAAACCCTGGGCCGCCGATCGAAGCGCCATGTATCCGCAAGATGAGATTTAATGCTGGGCGGGCTTGCGGGCGAGCAGGCCGGTAGAGAGGGCGACACCGGCGCCGGTCACGATCGCTGCGGCGATGCCGGCCACTCCGATTTCTTCACCGAGCAGGAAGCCGCCGCCGATGGTGGCGAGAACCGGCGTGATGGCGGTGAAGGCTGCGGCCTGCGTGCCACCAAGAGCCTGGACGGCAAGGCCATAGGCGAGTGTTGCGGCAAGGCCGGACAGCAGGCCCTGGCTGACGATCTGCAGGCCGATTTCCGGCAGCGGCACCGAGGTCAGCGAGCTGCCGAAGACGGCGGCCAGACCGACATGGATCAGGAACGACCAGACGGCGATGATAGCGCTCGATTGCAGGGCGCTCAGACCCGAGCGGCGGAAGGCGTGCGTGTAGCTTGCCCAGAGCAGGGCGGCGAGCGGCAGCAGCGTGAAGCCGGTCCAGGAAATCTGCACGCCATAGAGGCTACGAGCCAGAAGGATCGCGACGCCGGCGACGATGCCGCCAAGTCCGAGCCAGCGGGTCATATCAAGCCGTTCGCGAAAGAGCAGGACCCCGATCAGCGCCGTTGCCAGCGGCATGGAACCGCCAAGCAGAATGCCGGCCGACGAAGCTGGCGTGAACTGAATGGCGAATGTGGTCAGCTGGAAGAAGAGGGCGCCGGAGCCGCAGATCATCAGCGCCAGCAGCTTCAGCGGCACGCCCTTCGGCAGCAGGCCGGTCCGCCACCAGACCGGAGCCAGCACCAGGGCCGGCACGCCGTAGCGGATCAGGCCGAGGTCGATCGTGCTCATTTGCGTCTCGGCCGTATGGCGCGTTGCCAGAATCCAGTTCGCCCAGATCAATACGGTGACGACAGCGCCGGCATAGCCGATCGCAGTGGGGGTTGCCTTGCGGGTGGAGAGTGACAAAGCGGTCATCGAGGTATCCTTTCCAACAATCCGGTTTATCGTTCGAATGAGGAAAACATAGCGCCAAAAGCCGAGGCATGTCCTTGCTAGTTATGGCTTGAAAATCATGCTATGAGCAATAATCTGCCAATACAGAAACTTGAGTTTCCCGAATATGCCAAAACTGGATAAATTCGATATTGCCATCCTCAACTGCCTGCAGGATGATGCGCGCGCCACCAATGTCGAGATCGCCGAACGGGTGAATCTCTCCCCGTCGCCCTGCCTGCGGCGTATTCGCAATCTGGAAAAATCGGGGTTGCTGCGCGGCTACCGCGCCGATATCGATCGCAAGGAAGCCGGTCTCGGTCTGACGGTCTTTGTCGAGCTCAAGGTCGGCCATCACTCGAAGGAGAATTCGGAAGCGCAGCAGGCCGCTTTGCTTGCCATTCCCGAGATCGTCGCCTGCCATCTGATCTCGGGATCGGCCGATTTCCTGGCGGAAGTCGTGGTGGCAGACCTTGCAGCCTATGAAAAGGTAATGTCAGAAAAGCTTCTGGTCCTTCCCGGCGTGGTCGATCTCCGCTCGAACTTCGCGATCCGCACCATCAAGGCCAATGGTGCGCTGAAACTGCCGGTGCCGGAGTAGAAATGAGAAGGGGCCGTCGCCGGCCCCTCGCCATAGAAATGTTCGTTGTCCTCAGAGCATCGTGCCGCTGAGGATCAGCAGTGCCACAGAGAAGTAGATCACCAGGCCGGTAACATCGACCAGCGTCGCGACGAAGGGTGCCGATGCGCTGGCGGGGTCAAGCCGCAGCTTCTGCAGGATGAACGGCAGCATCGAGCCGGCGAGCGAGCCGAAGGTCACGATGCCGATCAGGGCTGCGAAGACGGTAAAACCGACCAGCTGCCAGTGCTGGCCGTAGTCGAAGAGGCCGAGGCTCTGCCAGGCTACGATACGGGTGAAGCCGACGAGGCCGAGGATAGCGCCGAGCACGATGCCGGTCGGCAGTTCGCGCAGCGCCACGCGCCACCAGTCCGAAAGCTTCAGTTCGCCGAGCGCCAGCGCCCGGATGATCAGTGACGTTGCCTGCGAACCGGAATTGCCGCCGGAGCTCATGATCAGCGGGATGAACAAGGTCAGCACCACGGCCTTCTCCAGCTCGCCTTCGAAGTGCTGCATGGCGCTCGCCGTCAGCATCTCGCCGAGGAAGAGGGCTGCGAGCCAGCCGGCGCGCTTGCGGATCATGCCGCCAAAGCTGATCTTCATATAGGGCTGTCCGAGGGCTTCCATGCCGCCGAACTTCTGGGCGTCTTCGGTCGTATCGGCGATCATCGTATCGATCACATCGTCGACGGTGACGATGCCGAGCATATGGCCCTTGTCGTCGACAACAGGAAGCGCCAGCAGATCGTGGCGTCGGATCAGACGGGCAACGTCCTCCTGCTTCATCAGCGGCGGCGCCGTGACCGGCGTGCCCTTCTGTGCCACGGTCAGAATACAGGCATCGGGCTCGCCGGTGATCAGACGGCGCAGCGTCACGACACGCTGCAGCACATGCGTCTCGTCATCGAGCACATAGATGGCGTAGACCGTTTCGCGGGAGCGCTCGACCTGGCGAACATGGTCGAGCGTCTGCGCAACCGTCCAGCTTGCCGATACGCTGACGAATTCCGTCGTCATGATGCCGCCGGCCGTGCGCGGCGGATAGCCCATCAGGCCCTGGATCGCCTGCCGGGTATGTTCGTCGAAGGTGGCGAAGAGCCGGGCGCGTACCTCGACATCCATCTCGAGCAACACGTCTGCGACGCGGTCGTTGGACATGCCATGCAGCAGCCGAGAGGCGTCTGCATTGCCCATGACCTCGAGAATGGCGGGTGCGTTGCGCAGTTCCGGCCGGTCGAGAATGCGCACGGCGCGCTCTTCCGGCATTTTGGCGAGGATGCTTGCGGCTTCGGCCGCATCGAGCACATTCAAGGACTCGACACGTTCCGCGATGGTCACGCCGCGGTTGTTATTGATAAAGGCGCGAGCGGCATTGCCAGCCCGCATGGGAAAGCTGTTGATATTCATTATAGCTCGCCTTTCCAGTCGATCCGCCGTCGTAGCGGATCGTGGCGAGCCGACAGGAGTCGGTTAGTGCACGAATGCTACTGACGGCAAAGGCAATCGACTACTACTGTCGCTAGGCATCGAAAGATGGCTCCGGTTAATCGGCATGGAAAAAACGCTGTTCCCCATGTGCGGAGAAGTCGCGCCGAAGGCATAAAAAGTCAAGAGGTGGAAGCAGTTTAAGGCCCGATGTCGCAAGAAAAACTTGCTTAGGCGGCTGAAATTTGTGCGATGCAACATTCTGGGGTGTGGATCTGTCAAAATGCAATGGCCGGATGTTTTGCATCCGGCCCGAATTGTTGTGAATTTCCGTCTTTCAGAAACCCGCCAGAACGATCTTGCCTTTCATTTTGCCGGTCTCGACGAGGGCATGCGCCTTCTTCAGATTGGCGGCGTTGATCGTGCCAGCCGTCTCGGTCAGCGTCGAGCGAATCTTGCCGGCGTCAACCAATTCGGCGACCTTGGTCAGCAGCTTGTGCTGCTCGATCATGTCGGCCGTGTTGAAGAGGGGGCGTGTGAACATCAGCTCCCAATGGATCGACACTGCCTTGCGCTTGAAGGGCACGACATCGAGCGTCTTCGGATCGTCGATCAGAGAGAACCGGCCCTGGGGCGCGATGGCGTCGACGATAGATGCGATATGGTCGGTGGTATTCGTCGTGGAGAAGATGAAGGCCGGTGCGCCGATGCCTAGTGCCTCGATCTGTGGCGCAAGCGGCTTCGAATGGTCGATGACGTGATGCGCGCCCAGCTCCTTGACCCAGGCCTGCGTTTCCGGTCGGGATGCCGTTGCGATGATGGTGAGGTCGGTCAGGGCGCGTGCGATCTGGATGGCAATCGATCCGACGCCGCCAGCGCCGCCGATAATGAGGATGGTATTGGCTGCGCCGGGAACGGGATCCTGAATCTTCAGGCGGTCGAACAGCGTCTCATAGGCCGTGATCGAGGTCAGCGGCAATGCGGCAGCAGCCGGAAAATTAAGGCTCTTCGGCTTGGCGCCGACAATGCGTTCGTCGACAAGATGGAATTCGGCGTTTGAACCGCCGCGGTTGATGGCGCCTGCGTAGAAGACTTCGTCTCCCGGCTCGAACATGGTGACCTCTGGACCGACCGCCTTGACGATGCCGGCCGCGTCCCAGCCAAGGATCTTGTATTCGCCTTCGCTCGGGGCGACGTTGGCGCGGACTTTGACATCGACGGGATTGACCGAAACCGCCTTCACTTCGACGAGCAGATCACGGCCCTTTGCTTCGGGGATCGGCAGTTCGACGTCGATCAGGGATGTTTCTGCGGAAATGGGCTGTGGTTGCTTGTAGGCGACTGCGCGCATGGGGGAGGCTCCTCGGTTTGTTGCACAGAGGCTAGATGCGCATTATCGTCGGAAGGCGCAAGAATGCACAATTTCTGTACGTAGGTACAAAAAGGATACTGTCGATGTCGGTTCCCCGCTCCAAACTTGTCAGGAATTTTCCGGGATGTCCGGTCGAGGCGACGTTGAGCCTGCTCGACGGCAAATGGAAGGGCGTGATCCTGTTTCACCTGATGGAGGGAACGCTGCGCTTCAACGAGATCCGCCGCAAATTGCCGTCGGTGACGCAGCGCATGCTGACAAAGCAGCTGCGGGAGTTGGAAGAGTCCGGGCTGGTATCACGCACCGTCTTTCCAGTGGTGCCGCCGCGCGTCGATTATGCTCTGACGCCGCTGGGCGCCAGCCTGGGGCCGATCATCAAGGCCATGGCCGTATGGGGCGAAGAGAATGTATTCTGCCACGACGGCCGCCAGCAGCTGGCCTCATGCGTGACCGGTGCGGCGCTCCAGGCTAACTGAAAGGGCAAAGACGGCAAGACCACCGACGGAAAGAACTGCGCCGACATAGCCGGTCGCTGCCGCCGTGAAGCCCCATGAAATCACCAGGCCACCGAGCCAGGCGCCGAGCGCATTGGCGATGTTGAAGGCGGAGTGATTGGAGGCGGCGGCCAGCGTCTGCGCATCAGCTGCCACGTCCATCAGCCGGGTCTGCACAGCCGGGCAGGCGGCGAAGCCGCAGCCGATCAGGAAGACGCAGATGCAGAGCATGACGGGATTGGCAGCCGTCAGTGAGAAGAGCGTCATGATGATGATGTTGAAAACCATCATGCCGCCGATCGTTCCCTTGATCGAGATGTCGCCGAGACGCGAACCGACGATGTTGCCGACATTCATGCCGATGCCGAACAGCGCAAGCACGACTGGCACCATGGCGGAGCCGAGGCCTGCCACCTGGGTCGTGGTCGTCGCGACATAGCTGAAGATGGAAAACATGCCGCCGAAGCCGATGGCGGCAACGCCAAGCGACAGCCAGACCTGAATGCGCTTGAGCGCACCCAGCTCACGGGTGATGCTGGCGCCTTCCTCGACCTTGTCCTTTGGCAGGAAGAGGGCGATGAGAAGCATGGTGACGAGGCCGACACCGCCGACCATCATGAAGGCAGCGCGCCACTCGAGAAGCTGGCCGAGATAGGTGGCGATCGGCGTGCCGATCAGCGTGGCGATGGTCAGGCCGAGCATGACCTGGCCGACGGCCCGGACGCGGCGGTGGACCGGCACCATGGAAGCGGCAACGAGCGCTGCAACACCGAAATAGGCGCCGTGCGGCAGCCCGGTGATGAAGCGCAATACTGTGAAGCTCTCGAAGGTCGGCGCAAACGCGCTGGAAATATTGCCGGCGGCAAAGAGCGCCATCATTAGCAGCAGCAGCGTGCGACGCGCCATCTTGGCGGCGAGCACGGCAATAATCGGCGCGCCGACGACGACGCCGAGTGCATAAGCGCTGATGACATGGCCCGCTTCCGGCGTGGTGACGCCGAAGGTATCGGCGACCTCAGGCAGAAGCCCCATGATGACGAATTCGCCCGTGCCGATGCCGAAGCTGCCGACTGCCAGAGCCAATGTCACCAGCGCGATGGCGGTGCGTGACGGTGTTTCCAGGGAGGTTTGGGTATCGAGGGCCTCGACGGCAATATCGCTCACGAAAACTCCTTGGGCGGCAAAGCGGCTTGGACGCCACGAACCGTGCAGCGAGGCCGGAACCCGGCATTCGATACAGCATGGCAGATGAAAGGACTGAAGGGGCATGGACATGCCCGAATTCATAGTATCAACAAAGTCGAGATTTCTGTCGCGTGCATTTTTTGCAGCGCAGCACGTCGCACACCGCATAAGTAAGCGCCGGTTCCGGGTGGTTAGAGCGGTTGCAATGCTTGAAATCGCATCGTTCGAAACCATCTGACAGAAAGCGCACGGGGGCATCAGCTCCCCAAGGAAACACAATTTGCGGAAAACCGAGAGCCTGAATGAGATTGATCGGCTTCTTCAATCGTGATGGCGGTACTTTCCGGACGACCGACATGGCTGCCTACCAACAAAGGGCGGAACAGGTCTTCCATGATGCCGGCCATGATTTCGAAGCTGTCATCGTGGCTGGACGAGATATCGTATCGGCAATGGAGCGCGCGGCGCGGCGCGATGACATTGACGGAATTATCGCCGGCGGCGGGGATGGCACGATTTCGGCCGCTGCCGCCATCGCCTGGAAGAGCGGCGTCGCCCTAGGCGTTATCCCGGCTGGCACTATGAACCTCTTTGCCCGTTCGCTGCGGTTGCCGCTCGACATCTGGCAGGCGCTGAGCGTGCTGGCGACCGGCGATGTCGACAATGTCGATATCGGCAGCGCCAACGGCCGTGCCTTCGTGCACCAGTTTTCCGCCGGCTTGCATGCGCGTCTGGTGCGCTACCGCAACGGCTATACCTATCGCTCGCGCATCGGGAAAATGTCGGCCAGTACCCGGGCCGCGTTTGGCGTCATTGCCAATCCACCGGAATTCGACGTCGATTTTGCGGCTGGCGACATTCACGAGCGCCGGCATGTCTCGGCGATCTCCGTCTCCAACAATCCCTTTGGTGCGAATGCGCTGCTCTATGCCGATAGTCTGCGCAGCGGTGAGCTGGGCTTTTACACGGCAAAACCCTTGCGGCCGCTCGGTGTCGCCCGCCTTGCGTTCGACATGCTGCGCGGCCGGGTCCGCGACAATACCGATGTCATGGTCATGCATGCGCCGGAGGTGCATCTACACTTCCCGAAGTTGCGCCATCTCTCAAATTGCGTCATGGATGGCGAGTTGCTGCCGCTCGAACGCGACGTGACGCTCAAGGTGCATCCCGGCGAGCTTAGGGTCATGGTCAGGCAAGGGACCGCCGTCAAAGTCGAGCGCGAGGGCGCTGTCGACAGCGTTGCCATCTGACCCGTTCAAAGGCGGGGCAGATAGGTTCTGTAATCGAAATCCGAAACGCTGCGCAGATAGCGGATCGCTTCCTTGCGTTTCGTATCGCCGTAAAGCCGCTGATATCGTTCGCCGAAAATATCGGCGATGAAGGCCGAGGTGCGGAAGCGCTCGACGGCCGTCAGGAAATCATGCGTCAGCCTTGGCGCATCCGTCGGCACGCAAGCCGGTGTCGTCTCCTCACCGGGATCGAGGTCGTTCTCCAGGCCGAGCAGCATGTCGCCAAGGATCGCCACCAGCATCAGATAAGGATTGGCGTCGGCGCCGGCGACGCGGTGCTCGATGCGCGCACCCGGTCCGTCTCTTTCGGGAATCCGGACGGCGGTACCGCGATGGCCGAAGCCCCAGGTCAGGTCGACGGGGGCGAACGAGCCCGGCTGGAAACGGCGATAGGAATTGGCATAGGGCGCAAAAACAAGCTGCGCGTCCTGCAGCGTCTGCAGCAGCCCGGCGCAGATCGACTTCAGCTTCCTCGGCTCGCCGCCTGCGGCATCGAGGACATTGCGGCCCTGAGCGTCGATGATGCTGGCGTGGACATGCAGTCCCGAGCCGGCATGCTCTGTATAGGGCTTGGCCATGCAGGTCGATTTCAGGCCATGCTTGCGGGCAGCCTGTTCGGCCACGCGCTTCAGCATGATGCAGTCGTCGGCGGCGGCCAGCGCGTCCGGGCGATGCAGCAGGTTGACTTCGAATTGGCCCGGGCCGAATTCCGCCGTTGTCGCGTCCGCCGGCAACCCTTGTGTCCGCGCATAGCTGCGCAGCGTTTCGAGGTAGTTGTCGAGGAGATCGACCGCATCCATGTCGTAGAGCTGAAAGCCGTTCGGTTCGCCCTGGTAGGTCAATGCAGCAGGCGGCGAAGGGATGCCTCTGTCGCGCCAGTCTCCGGCGAGCAGATAGAATTCCAGTTCGGTTGCGATGACGGGCGTCAGGCCGAGCGCATTGTAACGGTCGACCACGGCAGCAAGAATGGCGCGCGGGTCCTGAAAGCTCGGACTGCCGTCGAGCTCGTGCATGGTGGCCAGCACTTGCTTCGATCCCGCCGGAGCCCAGGGCATGTCGGCGAGCGTGCGCTCGTCCGCAACGCAGGTCCCGTCCGGATCGCCGATCGTCAGCGACAGGCCGGTAATGTCGTCATTGTCGTCACCCCAGATGTCGAGCGATTGCGTCGAGGTCGGCAACCGCACCGCGCCGGACCAGACCTTATTTTCGGCCGCAATCGGGATCTGCTTGCCCCTGAGTCGGCCGTTCATGTCCGATATCAGCACCTCGATGCGCGCGTTACCTTCGGTTGCGTTGTCGGCCACCATGCTCTTGTAAATCCCCATTCCTCACGGCATGGTCGTAAACCAAGATAGCTTTCAGTCAAGTCTGGCTACGTTGCGGCTTCGTGCCAGGCCCGTCACCCTAACCCTCTCTCCGCATGGGCGGGGAGAGAGGGCTGGGGTGAGGGGCCATGCACATAATCGCGGCGGCGGAGGACTTGCCTGACAGGCACCAATTCAAAGAGGGTTCGAATACGCCATGACCGACACACCAAGCCGCTCCAATCTCGCCGCCCTCGATGCCGCCCATCACCTCCACCCCTTTGCAGATATGCGCAAGCTCAATGCCGAGGGTGCCCGCGTCATCCAGCGCGGGGAGGGCGTCTATATTTTTGATGCGGAAGGGCGGAAGTACCTCGATGGATTTGCCGGCCTCTGGTGCGTGAACATCGGTTATGGCCGCACGGAAATCGCCGACGCCGTTCTCAGGCAGATGAACGAGCTGCCCTATTACAACACCTTCTTCGGCACCACGACGACTCCTGCGACGCTGCTCGCCGAAAAGGTCTGCGCCCATGCCGGGCCGCAGTTCAACCATGTGTTCTTCACCAATTCCGGCTCCGAGGCCAACGATACCTGGTTCCGCATGGCGCGGGTTTATTGGGGCGCCGTGGGCAAGCCGACGAAGAAGACCATCATTGCCCGCAAGAACGGCTATCACGGCTCGACCGTCGCCGGCGCCAGCATGAGCGGCATGAAATATATGCATGAGCAGGGTGATCTGCCGATAGCTGGGATCGCCCATATCGGCCAGCCCT
Source organism: Martinezella miluonensis (assembly GCF_900094545.1). Classification (GTDB taxonomy): domain Bacteria; phylum Pseudomonadota; class Alphaproteobacteria; order Rhizobiales; family Rhizobiaceae; genus Rhizobium; species Rhizobium miluonense. Next base: position 14,608 of record NZ_FMAH01000006.1, on the reverse strand, counting down.
ACTGGTATGCAGAGGGCGGCGATCTTTCGCCGGAGGAATTCGGCCTCAAGGTTGCCCGCGAACTGGAAGAGAAGATCGATGAATTGGGCGAGGACAATGTCGCCGCTTTCATCGCAGAGCCCTTGCAAGGGGCAGGCGGCGTCATCATCCCGCCCTCCACCTACTGGCCTGAGATCGCGCGCATCTGCAAGGCGAGGAACATTCTTCTCGTGAGTGACGAGGTCATCTGCGGCTTCGGTCGTCTCGGCTCATGGTTCGGCCATCAGCATTTCGGCGTCGGGCCCGACCTTGCGCCGATCGCCAAGGGACTTTCCTCCGGCTATCTGCCGATCGGTGGCGTGCTCGTCAGCGACCGCATCGCCGACGTGCTGATCAACGAGGTCGGAGAATTCAATCACGGCTTCACCTATTCCGGCCATCCGGTTTGCGCGGCTGCCGCTCTGGAGAATTTGAGGATCATCGAGGAGGAGCGGCTGGTCGAGCGCGTTCGCGACGACATCGGCCCTTACTTCGCCAAGGCCTGGGGCAGCCTCGCGGATCACGACATGGTCGGCGAAGCCGTCAGTATTGGTCTCATGGGCGCATTGCAGCTTGCGGCCGATAAATCCACCCGCCGCCGCTTCGAGAAGCCGGATGCGATAGGCTCGGCCGTGCGCAATCATGCCTTGGCGAATGGCCTCGTGCTGCGAGCGACCGGCGACCGAATGCTGGCCTCGCCGCCGCTCGTCATCAGTCATGAGGAAGTGGATACGATGGTCCGCATCGCGCGGCAGGCGCTTGATGTCGTTTGGGCCGACGTGCGCTCGTAAACGGCGCTGCCTGCGGCGTCTCGCTTCAACGATACCCGTGCGCCATGGGAAGGCGCACGGAGGGTACGATCACGAAGCCGGTAGCCCGGCGTTCAGGCTGGAAGCTTAGGTGTCCTGATGTTCGCGATCGAAGATCTTGCGCACGATGTAGTTCGGCGAAAGATCGTCGCGATAATAGATACGCGCGATCATTTCGGCGAGAATACCGGTGGTGATCATCTGAACGGACGACAGCAGCAGCACGACGCCGACCATCAACAGCGGACGGCTGCCGATATCGTCACCGAAGATGAACTTGTCGATGAAGAGCCAGAACAGGATAATCGCTGCGAGCGCGCCGAGCCCGAGGCCGAGCGAGCCGAAGAAATGCCCCGGCCGCGCCTTGTAGCGCATGAAGAACATCACCGACAGCAGATCGAGAATGACGCGGAAGGTGCGCGAGATCCCGTATTTCGATGTGCCGTGCTGGCGCGCGTGGTGGGTGACGGGCACTTCGCCGATGCGCGAGCTCGGCACGACGCCGGCAACCCAGGCGGGGATGAAGCGGTGCATCTCGCCCATCAGCTTGACCTGCTTGATGATCGAAGCGCGATAGATTTTCAGGCTGCAGCCATAATCGTGCAGCTTGACGCCGGTAATGCGGCCGATCAGGTAATTGGCGCACCACGAGGGGATCTTGCGCAGCAGAAGCCCGTCCTGGCGGTTCTTGCGCCAACCGACGAGCAGGTCGAGCTGCCGCCGCTCCAGCTCCCCGACCATCGAGGGAATATCCTTCGGGTCGTTCTGCAGATCGCCGTCCATGGTGGCGATGAGGCGGCCGTTGGCGGCATCGATGCCTGCCTGCATGGCTGCCGTCTGACCGAAATTGCGTTGTAGTTCGACGATGCGCAGGATCAGCCCCTCGCGCGTCAGCGACCGCCGAGCATTGGCAAGCGTCGCGTCCGTGCTGCCGTCATCGACGAGGATCAGCTCCCAGGGTTTGGTAAAACCGGTCATCGCCGAACAGATACGCTCGATCAGCGGTCCAACGCTTTCTTCCTCGTTGAAGACGGGTACGACCAGCGAAAGCTCTAGAGGGTCTGCCGCATCGGCCTGGGGGAGGGGCGACTCTGCCGTTGTCTGCAACACTTCTTTCTCCTAAAAGACCGACAGAACATGCCGGACGAAACGAGCGAAAAGTCCGGTTTGAAGCCTCCGCTCGCATTTGGGTGCCCTAACTACATGAAGACTCCCATGGTGGCCAGCCGACAGAATTGGTTTATTCGCAACCGAATGATGCTGCTGACCCTCGCCGTTGTCGTGGCTTATGCCGCTTTCATCGCATGGTTCTGGGGGTGGAGTTCCATCCTGGCGCAATGGAGCAAGGTCGGCGCGCTGCCGATCCTGCTGGCGCTCGCGCTTCTGACCGGCACCTACTTTCTGCGCACATGGCGCATCTACGACTACTTCCCGAAGGAAACGACCGGCCGTTTCACAGCGCTATTCCGCGTCACGCAGGTCCATAACCTGTTGAATATCATGTTGCCTTTCCGCACGGGCGAGACCAGCTTCCCGGTGCTGATGCGCTCCGAATTCGGTATTCCTCTTGCGCGTGGCACATCGGCCCTTTTCGTCATGCGGCTGCTCGATCTGCACGCGCTGCTGGCCGCGGCCGGTGTCGGCCTTGCGCTTGCCTCGCCCTATCGTGTTCTTGCCTGGATCGTATGGGCAGCGTTTCTGCTCCTGCCGGTCGCGGGCTTTATCTCCCGCCGGCCGCTGATCAGGCTTGCCGCCCGCATCCTGCCGAAGAAGGCGCAGGGGCTGGTGCACGAGCTGGAGCGCGGCCTGCCGGTCGATGCCCGCGCCTTTGCGCGCGCCTGGCTGATGACCGTCGTCAACTGGCTGGTCAAGGTCGTGGTGCTAGCCTGGGCGCTTGGCCTCATGAACGTCGCCCCGCTTTCGGCAAGCTTCGGCGGCGCGCTCGGTGGCGAACTGTCGTCCGTCCTGCCGGTGCATGCGCCGGGCGGTGTCGGCACCTATCCCGCCGGCATCGCTGCCGGCGCCATGGCCTTCGGCGCATCGAGTGCGAAGGCGGCAATCGAGAACCTCGCGCAGGCAAGCATCAATGCTCACCTGCTGATCGTGGTGTCTGCACTGACGGGAACCGCGATCGGATTGCTGGTTGGGCGCCAGCGCGCCTGACACTGCGATCACCGAGCCTTGTCATCGAGTTCGGCCAACCGCTTGCGCAGGAATGCTTGTTCCGGCGCCTGATGACACAGCGATAGCGCCCTTTCGTAGGATTGCCGCGCCTCGTCCGACCGGCCGAGTTGGCGCAGGAAATCGGCTTTCGCGGCATGGGTCAGGTGATACCGCGCCATACGCTCCTCTTGCAGCAGCCCGTCGACGATGGAAAGGGCCACCGCCGGACCGTCGCGCATGGAGACGGCGACCGCTCGATTGAGCTCGATCACCGGCGAGGGGCTCGCCGTCAGGAGCAGGTCGTAGAGCATCACCAGTTGCCGCCAGTCGATATCGTCAGCGGTCACGGCGCGGGCATGTTCCGCTGCGATCGCGGCCTGCAGCGCATAGCCGCCGATGCTCTCTGCCGCCATCGCTCTCGCCGACAGCATCAGGCCCTCGCGGATCTGGCTGCGATCCCAGAGCGCGCGATCCTGATCGACAAGCAGCACCAGATCGCCTGATGCATCGGTGCGCGCGAGTCGCCGTGAATCCTGCAGCAGCATGATCGCAAGCAGCCCTTCGACCTCCGGATCCGGCAATAGCTGCAGCAAAAGCCTGCCGAGCCGAATGGCTTCCGCCGCAAGATCGGCGCGCACGATCGCAGAGCCGGAGGACGCCGAATAGCCCTCATTGAAGACGAGGTAGATGACATGCAGCACCTGTGCCAGCCGCTCTGGCAGTTCGGTCTTGCCGGGCACTTCATAGGGAACATGGGCGGCGCGGATGCGGTTCTTGGCGCGAACGATGCGTTGGGCGACGGTCGGCGCCGGGATCAGGAAGGCATGGGCGATCTCTTCCGTCGTCAGCCCGCAGACTTCACGCAGCGCCATCGCCATCCGCGCCTCGGCTGGCACGAGGGGATGGCAGCAGGTGAAGATCAGCCGCAGCATGTCGTCTTCGATCTCTTCATGTTCCGATGTCTCCATCGCCTCTCCCTCCGGGTAAAGGCTGTTGGCAATGTCCGAGCGGGCCGCATCGAAGCGCGTCCGGCGCCTGATGTGATCGATGGCGCGAAAGCGACCGGCAGAGACGAGCCAGGCATAGGGATTGGCCGGGATCGCCTCCTCAGCCCATTGCTGTGCCGCTGCCGCAAAGGCGTCGTGGAGCGCTTCCTCGGCCCGGTCGAAATCGCCGAGCAGACGGATCAGCGTTGCCAGCACGCGGCGCGAATGGCTGCGATAGATGCCGTCGATGGTCTGGTTCAGCGACACGGCGTCAACGATTCTCCGCTAGGTCTCCCCGAAGGGTCAGGGTGCGCACCGGACGGATCTCGATCGCACCGTAACGGGCCGAGGGAATGCGCTTGGCAATGGCCGTCGCGCTTTCCAGATCAGGGGTATCGATGAGATAGAAACCTGCCAGATATTCCTTCGTCTCCACGAATGGCCCGTCTGTAACAGAAAACCCGTCTCCATCCGGCCGGATGACGATCGATTTGTTTCGGAGTTCCAGTGCATCCGAAACGATCAGGGTGCCGTCCTGCCGCAATCCCTCGTCATAGACGAAATGCTCGCCGATCAGATGGTTCATCTCGCTTTGGTCCAGCCGTCCGTCGACGTCGATGGATGTGTAGATCAGGCATAGAAACCGCATGTGTTTTCCTTTCTCAGCTATTCGTCCGGAAAGCGGATGTCGTAGGCGGCACGCACCTCGATCATGCCATAGTGCGCGACGGGGAAGGTGGCGGCGATTTCAGTCGCTTCCTCCATGTCTCGCGCCTCGATCAGCACGAAGCCGCCGAGATGCTCTTTCATTTCGGCGAAGGGACCGTCGGTGACAGCGGCTTCGCCCCGGCGCACCCGAACCGTTCTGGCGGTCTGCGGCTCGCGCAAGGCATTGGCGACGATGATATGGCCGCTTTCGCGCAGCCGGTTATCGTTGTTGATCGAATCCTGCGTCAGCTTTCGTCCTTCCTCTTCGGAAAGCTTGGCGATCTCGGCGGTCTCGAACCAGACCTGGCAAAGGAATTTCATCTGAGTCTCCTCAAACGTCAGGGCCGAAGGAATAGATCGGCCGCACCTCGATGGCGCCGAGCTTGGCGAGCGGAATTTCGGCGGCAACGCGGATCGCATCATTCAGGTCCTTTGCCTCGATCAGGATGAAGCCGCCGAGATATTCCTTGGTTTCGATGAAGGGGCCGTCGGTCACCGACGTCTCACCATTGCGGACCCGCACCGTCACTGCGGATTTTGGCGATTGCAGCGCCTCGGCAAGGATCATATGGCCGCTTGCCATCAGATCGCGGTCGTAGCCGAGCGAATCCGAATCGAGCTTGTGCTTTTGCTCCTTGGTCATGAGGTCGAGCCTCGTGCCATCGAACCAGACCTGGCAGAGATATTTCATCGCAGCGTCTCCTCTTTCAATTTGCTGACGGCCCTAGACGAGTGGTTCGCGCGCAAATCGACATCCCGATCCGCAGCATGGCAAAAATTTCGATCGCTGTCGAAAAAGCCCGTCGCCGGCCGACCAGTTCCGTCAACACGACAAGGAGAGACGGAAATGTACAGTCTGGAAGCCGCAATCGTACATTACTGGCAAAGGAAGACTCTATCGGAAGAGGAACTGCTTGAGGCGGCGGATGTGGGAAGGGTCGTTTACCGCATCTGGATCGGATTTGCGGGCTTTGCCCTGCTGATCCTGTGCCTCAGTTTGGGTGCGCAGCCAAACGACGAACGGCCGCAAGTTGCGGCCGCTGCCAAGATAGTTTCAGTGCCCGCTGACGGGCAATAGGGCGAAAGCCCCAGCGTTTATTGGAACGCCGTCTCGAAGAAGCTGCGTAGCTTGCGCGAATGCAGCGTTTCCGGCGGCATGGCTGCCAGCTTCTGGATGGCGCGGATGCCGATCTGCAGATGCTGGTTCACCTGGGTGCGATAGAAGGCGGTCGCCATGCCCGGCAGCTTCAGCTCGCCATGCAGCGGCTTGTCCGAAACGCAGAGCAGCGTGCCGTAGGGAACGCGGAAACGGAAGCCGTTGGCGGCGATCGTTGCCGATTCCATGTCGAGCGCGACCGCGCGAGCCTGAGACAGTCGCTTGACCGGGCCTGCCTGGTCGCGCAGTTCCCAGTTGCGGTTGTCGATGGTGCCGACGGTGCCCGTGCGCATGATGCGCTTTAGCTCGAAGCCCTCATAGCCGGTGATTTCGGCAACGGCCGCTTCCAGCGCCACCTGCACTTCGGCCAGAGCCGGGATCGGCACCCAAACCGGCAGGTCGTCGTCGAGAACGTGGTCTTCGCGCATATAGGCATGGGCAAGCACATAGTCGCCGAGACGCTGGCTATTACGCAGACCGGCGCAATGGCCTAGCATCAGCCAGGCATGCGGGCGAAGCACGGCAACGTGGTCGGTGATCGTCTTGGCGTTGGAGGGGCCGACGCCGATGTTGATCATGGTGATGCCGGCATGGCCCTTCTTCTTCAGATGGTAGGTAGGCATCTGCGGCAGCCGCGGCGCGGTCACATCGCCCTCGGGCTGGCTGGAGCCGGCCTTGGTGACGATGTTGCCGGGCTCGACGAATTCGGTATAGCCGTCTCCGCCGCTGGCCATCAGGTCGCGCGCCCACTTGCAGAATTCGTCGATATAGAACTGGTAGTTCGTGAACAGCACGAAATTCTGGAAATGCGACGCGCTGGTCGCCGTGTAGTGGACGAGGCGGGCCAGCGAATAGTCGATGCGCTGTGCCGTGAACGGGGCAAGCGGCGAGGGCTCGCCCGGCGGCGGGATATATTCGCCGTTGGCGATCTCGTCGTCCGTGGTGTTCAGGTCAGGCGTATCGAAGAGATCGCGCAGCGGAATATCCTCGAAGGCCGCGACGGAGGCTTCGACATGGGCTCCTTCGCCGAAGGCGAAATGCAGCGGGATCGGCGTGTTCGATTCCGACACGACCACCGGAACCTTGTGGCTGCGCATCAGGAGCGTCAGCTGCTCCTTGAGATAATGCTTGAAGAGCTGCGGGCGGGTGATGGTTGTCGTATAGACGCCGGGTGCCGTGACATGGCCGTAGGAAAGGCGCGAATCGACATGGCCGAAGCTCGTCGTCTCGATGCTGACCTGCGGATAGAAGGCGCGATAGCGCGCCGTGATCGGCTCACCCTGGGCAAGCTTGGTGAAATTGTCGATCAGGAACGCGGTATTGCGTTCGTAAAGCTCCGTCAGCGCTTCGACGGCTTTGCCCGGATCATCGAAGGTCCGCGGCTGGAACGGGATGGGGGAGGAAATGTCGAGGGGCGAAAAAGAAGAGATTCGGTTGCTCATGAGCCATTATAGAGTGTCGTTGATAACAAGCAAACGACGTTGCGGAAGACGGCTCCGGATTTTCTCAGCTATTTTGCAATCATATCCACACGCGGCCATCCGCGTGCGGCGAGGCGTTTGCTTACTGCACGGTCGTGCAATAGGGAGCGCCGGTCTGCAAGCAGGTGAAGCTTGCGCCGAAATGCGATTGTGCGCCGCTGCGGCCGGCATGTTCGACGGCAACCGAAAAGCTGAATGCGAAGACGGCGGCAAACAGCATGATGACGACAAAACGGCGTGCGATGATGATCGAGTCCATGGTCCTGGCCCTATCCGTGCCCTATACTGGACACTGTTTTGCCATGGTCAGGCTGAACGGGTGCTGAGATACCGGTTCATCCAGCGTTCATGAATCTTATCAGACTTGATTGCGCATTCGCCGGCATCAACGAACAACAAAAAGCCTGCCCGAAGGGTAGCGGGCAGGAATAGAGCGGCATGTTTTCTTAGGCTGCGTGCTCTTTAAAGCCTCGTCCATGTCTGCGACTTGCAGAATACCTTCAGAACGCAGCCCTTCATCCTGACCGTATTGCCGCTCACCGTGCCGGAGCCGCTATAGGTCTTGTCCTCGGATGGGTCGGTGAGCTCGCCCGTATAGCTTCCGCCTTTGCCCTGCATCTTGCCGATCTGTTTGCCGGCATATTTGCCTGTTTTCAGCGTGACGCAATAGCTGTCGCCGCAGGGCGCGATGACGGCGGTATCGCCAGCAACGGTCTTCCAGTTGCCGACGATCGGTTCGTCGGCGAAAGCGGTGCCTGCGCTGACAAACAGCGCCGCGGCAAGAATGGTTACACGGATCATATTATTGCTCCTCCCCAGGCACTTGCCGGTTCAACGGCGGGAAACGGCGTGAGATTATCTGACGCGAACGTAAAGGTAAATACGGTTTCCAAGCGCAAATTCCCTGTTTTGCAGCCTCAGCGCCTTGTCGAAAAACATCGCATCCGATTACTGCAGCTTTTTCGTGGTGAAGGAAGGGTTTAAATCCAGATCCTAACAAGAGGTAAAGCTCGCTTGAAAATCCTTAATTTGCAAGGGAAGTGATGTTTAACAAAATCCCAAGTTTACCAAGCATTTGTACTTTGTTTGCATCGAATTAAGCATGCATTTTAGCCGTTTTTTGAAAGCCGCCTGCGATAGTGAACCCATCAAACGAGCGGGGCAAACCCGCCGACCGGAAGAACCGGAAAGCCGCGAACGACGGCAAGGTTCGGACGGAAAACAGGGCAGATACGAACGAAAGTAAACAGGGACAAAACCGATGGCACGCTTCGAAACACCGATGTCTGAAATGGCCATGTTGGGTGGCAACAGCGCCGATGCCCTTTGCGAACTGGGCGTGAACTACGCGACTGGCCGGGGCTGCTCCGCAGATCTCGTTGCCGCCCATAAATGGTTGAATATCGCTGCCATCCGTGGCAGCGCGCGGGCCGCCGAGCTTCGTGCCGACGTCGCCGCGACCTTGACCAAGATGCAGCTCGCTACCGCGCTCCGCGCCGCCCGCGAGTGGATGACGACGCACTGAGGCGTGCCGCAAAGAACGCGACCTGAAGACTGACCTCGAAGGAGGGGATGTCGGCGGCCGACGGAGAGGCGACCCGCCGAATGATGAAAACCGCGACCAGCCGGAACAAGGCTGGCGCGGTTTCGTCGTTTGTGGCTTGAGCAATTCCAGGAAAAGTGCGCAGCGGTTTTTCGTCCGGAATTGCGCAAAACAAGGAGCTGGAACGGTTTAGCGCTTCCGTGAAACGCTGAACCGTTCTAGCCGATCGCTTTCAGCACCTGTGGCAGCGCTTCGGCCAAGAGATCCAGATCCTGCTTCGGCCCAACGCTGACGCGGATGCACCGGTTGAGCGGGGCTATTCCGGGCATGCGGATGAAGACGCCGTGCTGGATCAACCCGTCGACGATGGCACGGGCATAGACGCCGTCCCTTCCGCAATCGATGGCGACGAAGTTCGTGGCGGAGGCAAGCGGCAGCAACCCATTGTCGCGGGCTATCGTCCCGATGACCTCGCGCGCGGCCTGAATCTTGCCGACCACTTCGGTGAGATAGGCTTGATCCTTCAGGGCAGCGAGGGCCGCTACGGTCGCGAGCCTGTTCATGCCGAAATGGTTGCGGATCTTGTCGAAGGTGAGCACCGTCTCGGGTGCGCCGATGACATAACCGACGCGGGCGCCGGCGAGGCCGTAGGCCTTGGAGAAGGTGCGGGTGCGCAATACATTCGGCAGGTCGATCATGTCTAAGATCGCCGGCAGCGAACTTGCCGGTCCGGTTTCGCTATAGGCTTCGTCGAGGATCAGCAGGCAGTTTTCCGGCAGCGCGCGGGCAAAGGCGACGACCTTTTCGGCATCCCACCAGCTTCCCATCGGATTGTCGGGATTGGCGAAATAGACGAGCGGCGCATTCTCGCGCTTCACGGCCTCGAGCAACCCATCGAGATCCTCGCGGTCATTGACATAAGGCACGGTAACGAGGCGGCCGCCAAAGCCGGCGACATGGAAATTGAAAGTGGGATAGCCGCCGAGCGAGGTGACGACCGGCGTGCCCGGCTCGATGACCATACGGGTGATCAGGCCGAGCAGACTGTCGATGCCCTCACCGACGGCGATATTGGCCGCCTGTACGCCGAGATGCGCCGCGAGCGCCTGCTTCAGCTCGAAATTTTCCGGATCGTTATACATCCAGATATCACCAGCCCGCTCGCCCATGGCCGCGATGACGGAGGGTGCAGGGCCAAAACCGTTTTCATTGGCGCCGATACGGGCCTTGACCGTTAGCCCACGCTGACGCTCCAGCGCTTCGGGGCCGACGAAAGGGACGGTGGAGGGCAGGGCGCTGATCAGCGGTGTGAAGCGCGAGAAGGCGGACATGCTGGCTTTGTTTCCCGAATTCAGTTGCAGGGTGCGGCAGAATAGGCGCTTGGCGGGTGGTTGCAAGAGCAGAAAAGCTCCGCTTCCGGATAGCGGCATTTGGCACGCTGCGACAGAATGACATGAGCTTCAGTTAGGTCCGGCGCTCCCGGCGTTGATGATCGCCTGGACGACAAGTGCGATGCGTTTGTCATCCATGCCGGGCCTAACGCGGCCTGAACGTTCAAGCTCGGCAAGCCCATGAAGCGCTGCCCAGAAAGTCTCGGTGACGATCTCCACATCAGTGCAGAACGGAGACACGACCGCTGTAATTGCTTCGAAACCGTCGCGGAGTTCTGCTCTTGTTTCAGCATCGGCGAACTTCAATTGGGTCGGCAAGATGAACATGGCGTCGTAGAGTGCTGGGCGACTTAGTGCGAAAGTAAAATAGCCCGTGGCAACGCTCATGAGGGCGTCTTGTTGTCCGTCTGCCGCATCCACTGCTGTACGAAGAACGGTTGCGAGCTCCTTGAACCCTTCCACGGCAACTGCCGCAACGATGGCATCCCTGCTCGCGAAATGTGAATAGAGGACGGGCTGGCTATATTCGATTTCGTTGGCCAGGCGGCGAATGGTAACGGCATCCCATCCTTCGCTTTCCGCGATTGCACGCGCTGCCGCAACGATGCGATCTTCGCGTTCGGCCCGTTCTCGACTTTTTCGGTCTGTGACATTCATCCCAAAATCTCCATGTCCGCACGGCAAATATGCACCGAGTTTATAGCGCCGCTTGACTATCTAGCAATGCTAGGCCATTGTCTAGCAATGATAGATTATATTGCAACGCTAGGAGAATTGCAAAAATGTACTGGCTTGTTAACGGGATCGGGTTGCTTGTGGCTCTGGCGATTATCGCAATCGGCACCAGCTATATCGCGAGCCCAATGACCACAACGCGCGGGTTTGGCCTGCCGCTTCCTGACGATGGCCCCAATATCCCTTGGTGGCTACGCCTCAAGGGAGTTCGCGACATCGCGGCGGGATTGCTCGTGCTTGCATTTATGGTGTGGGGCACTCAGCGGGAGATTGCTATCGTCCTTCTGGTCGAAGCGATTATCCCCATCGGCGACATGCTGCTCATTCTTGCAGCGAAAGGCTCCAGCAAAAGCGCCTTCGGCATTCACGGCCTTACGGCGGTGATCATGGTCCTGGCTGCCATCCCCATGCTGATCGGTGGGCATTGAGATGGTTCAGATTCTTTCCATATGGTTTTTGGTTGTCGCATTTTCTGGTGCAGGTCTTGCAAACGCGATCCGTAGCTCCGCGACACGAAACGATTTTGTTCGCTGGGGCTATCCGCCTTGGTGGGGCATTGTCGCCGGTGGATTGGAGATATTCAGCGCCGCCCTGATTGCGTTTCCTGTCAGCCGCGTGGCCGGGATGGTACTTGGCGCGGCAATCATTGCGGCTGCGCTGCTAAGCGTCCTGCGCCACCGCGAATATTCGCACCTTGCGCCTTTGAGTGTCTTTGTCACCTTGATTGCTGTTGCCGCGGTCTCATCCTACGCACTGCCGGCAAAGCTGCTCGCCCAATAGAGATCCGAACGCAGCCGCCAGCTGTGTTCCCGGCTCTCGCCGAATTGCGCCTGCTGCCTACTGCCTTCTGCCCCGCGCAGCCAGCGCTTCGACATTGCCGATCATGAAGTCGGCACGCACGACGCGTCGCAATGTTTCCGGTTCGATCAGGTTGATGAAGCGGACATGGACGCGGTTGCCGTTGCGGCTGACCTCGGCGCAGGCGATGCGGTAGGCGAGCCCGAGGATGTTCAGATAGTAATGGCTCGGCAGGCCGACGGTCGTGCCGACGACAAAGCTGGCGCCGCCGCGCGAGATATCGATAATCTCGGCGCTGCGCACGGAGATGCCGGTGAGGCACGGGCGTACCGCCACGAGACGTGCAGGCCGCTGGACGAAGAACCGTTCCCAGCTGCGTTCATAGACTTCGGATTTGACTTTCGCCAGATGGGTTGCGCGAAGCATTGTCATTCCCTGTTGAAGAACAGACCGAATTCATCTCGGTTACATCATGAACCTTGCACGGAGATTTTGCGGAAGCGTCAATTGCATTGGTAGAATTTTAACGGGTTCGCTATTTGTGCCGATTTGGGTGCATCTTGACTGTGGCATCGGCTTGGATCATATAGCCTCTCGGTTCGAGACGCCTGCCGCTCGCGGATGAAAATCCAAGGTGAAGTTCTCGCTGTTTTGGTCACAGCCACATAAGGCATGCTGACTGACGGTAATGCGAGCCCCGTTTCACGGTCGTAATTGCGTGCCTTAGTAAAGGCTGATCCTATGACGACGTATCCGTCCATAGATGAATTGAAGGCTCAAGCCCGGCGTCTGCGCCAGGCGATGGCCGAGCGCGGCGACGACATAAGCCACAGCACCGCGCTGGAACTTATCGCCAAGCAACATGGACTGCGCGATTGGAACACGCTGTCGGCGCTTGCGGCAAAACCGAATGACGGACCCGATGCACCCTTCGATGTCGGTTCCGCCGTTCGCGGGCGCTATCTGAACCAGCCGTTCACGGGCAAAGTGTTGGCGATGTCGGCAAAATCCGGCGGTCTCTACAAGATAACGATCCATTTCGACGAGCCGGTCGACGTGGTCGAATTCGAGAGCTTCTCGGCATTCCGCCAGCGCATCAACGCCCAGGTCGATGCCGATGGGGTTTCGCCGCGCAAGACGTCGAACGGCGTGCCGCATCTTATTCTCGACATCTGACATTCATCTTTCATCACTAGATCTCTATCTTCGCCAATAACGAGCGATTCCGTCTGGATACTACCATGACACGTCATACTGAAAACAACATGTTCCTCACCGGCTGGCTGCCAGGCGTCTTTATCAAAACCGCCGCGCCGATCGTTGTCATCACCACCGTCAGCGGCCTCTTTGCCGTCGTGGACGCCTATTTCCTTGGTGTCTATGTCGGAGCCGACGCGATTTCGGCCGTCAGCCTCATCTTCCCTGCGCTCATGCTGCTGGTCGCGCTGCAGACGCTGGTTTCGAACGGCATGGCAAGCATTCTCGCACGCCGTCTCGGGGCCGGAGACCGCGAAGGGGCAAAGTCCGTGTTCACGGGAGCCCATACGCTGGCGATCGCCGTCGTGGTGATAATCAATCTCGTCTACTGGCTCGCAGCCCGGCAGTTCATTTCCGTGGCCGCGGTCGGAAACGCTGAGGTCGCCCGCTCCGGCGAGGCCTTCATGGGCGTCATGGTCGCCTTCGCGCCGATCAGCTTTTTCCTCTCGCTGCACCTCGATGGGCTGCGCTGCGAAGGAAAGCTCGGCTTCATGACGCTGGTGACGCTCGCCTCGACGCTGCTCAACATTCTGGCGAACTGGCTGATGATGGCCGTCGCCCATTGGGGCGTGGTCGGCTCCGCCGGTGGTTCGATCCTGGCGCAGTTCATCTGCCTAGCGATCGTCATCGCCTATCGTCTCCGTCGGCCCAACGGGCTCTGGGTCGACAAGGCGCTGCATGTTCGCGAGTGGCGCGGTATCTTTGCCTTCGGCGCGCCGATGAGCCTCGGCTTCATCGGCATTTCGCTAAGCTCGGCTGCCATTCTCTTCAACGTGTCGATCTGGCATCAGGGCGATTACGTCGCGACCGTCGGCGCCTACGGGATCGTGACGCGAGTGATGACCTTCGCCTATCTGCCGCTTCTCGGCTTGAGCATCGGGCTGCAGACCATATCGGGTCATAATCATGGTGCCGCACTTCCCGCCCGCGTCGGCCATAGCGTGCTGATTGCCATGATCTCGGCTCTAGTCTATTGCGCTGCCGTCGAACTTGCCGTCGAGTTGCTGGCGGGACATCTGGGATCGATCTTCGTGGCCGATCCGGTGATTGTCGAAGAAGTGGGCCGCATCCTGCCCTGGACGATCGGCGCCTATTTCCTGTTCGGTCAGGCGATCATCCTGTCGTCCTATTTCCAGTCGATCGGCGATGCGAAACGCGGCGCGATCTTCGGTCTGTCACGGTCCTATCTGTTCACCCTGCCGCTGACATTTTTCCTGCCACTCGTCTTCGGCGAACGCGGGATTTGGATGACGCCGATCTTCGCGGAGGCGGGGATGATCCTGCTCACCTGGCTGGTGCTGTCGCGCAATGCCAGGGATCGGAAATGGCGTTACGGCCTGCTACCTGCATGACATGAAAAAGGCCGCGCTCTCAGGCGCGGCCTCAGATTGCTGACAAACCCCTGGCCTTGGCTGGGGGTTTATGATTCTCATGTCCGTTTTCAAGAGTTTGGGCATAGGTTTTTCGCGTCGCCTTTTTCAGCGTCGACGAGGGACAAATATGCTGCCTATTGCAGGACGCGGCGGCATTGAGACGACGGTTGATCAGACTCTGATGCGCGGG
>NZ_FMAH01000028.1 GCF_900094545.1 Martinezella miluonensis | reverse complement strand
GTCTCAAGGGCGTAGTCGCGCACGATATCGCGCAAGGCATCCGCGTCCCAATGACCACGCCCTAAAATAGCCTGTTGCCGCCAAGGGCCGGGATCGCCGACTGCCTCCGCCCGCATCCAACCCGTCTTGCGTCGCTCTTCTCCCAGCAAACCGTCCAGAAATTGGCTCGCTGAATTCGCCACCCGCTCCTGTGTGAACAGCGGCCGCATTCGCGCTTTCACATCTCGTAACGAAGACGCCCAAAGCTCCAGCGTCGTCTCTATCGATGCTCCTGTCATCCATGACCTCCGAATCATGGAGACATATAGATTCAGGCTATGCATAAAAATGCAACTGTAATGCTAGGGCTCTTCATTCGTCATCAGACCAAAGTCCAATTCACGGCTCGACCTTAGTCCTAAGAAACAATCTTTGGTCCTATTGCCATGGATTGCTCAGACCGCTGCGCCAGTTTTTTCCGGCGATGGAAGCGGCGGGATATCCGGCCGCCTTTGAAACGCATACGGAGAAGTTCGATGAACATGAACGGCATCTTCAAAAGCGGCATCTTCGCCCCGACGCTTGTTTTGGCTTCCGGCGGCCACGGCGTCACCCCAGTGGCTGCGGGATAATCGGGATGCAGCAAACAAAGCGAATTCTGGTTACTGGCGGTGCAGGTTTCCTCGGCTCATTTCTGTGCGAACGACTTTTGAAGGAAAAACACGAGGTTATTTGCGTCGATAACTTTTTTACGGGACGTAAAACCAACGTCTCGCATCTGCTGGACAACAGATCCTTTGAAATCATCCGCCACGACATCACCTTTCCCCTCTATGTGGAGGTCGATGAGATTTATAATCTCGCTTGTCCGGCGAGCCCGGTTCACTACCAGTTCGATCCGGTACAGACGACCAAGACCAGCGTCCACGGTGCGATCAATATGCTGGGCCTCGCCAAACGGGTCGGCGCCAAGATCCTTCAGGCCTCGACCTCCGAAGTCTATGGAGATCCCGAGATTCATCCTCAACAGGAGAGTTATTGGGGCCGGGTGAACCCGATAGGGCCGCGCTCTTGCTATGACGAGGGCAAGCGTTGCGCCGAGACCCTGTTCTTCGATTACTGGCGCCAGCATAGACTCCAAATCAAGGTGGCGCGCATCTTCAACACCTATGGTCCAAGGATGCGTCCGGATGACGGCCGGGTCATTTCCAACTTCATCGTGCAGGCGCTTCAGAACAAGCCGATAACGGTTTATGGCAGCGGCCAGCAGACACGCTCGTTCTGCTATGTCGACGACCTCATCGACGGCCTGGTGCGGCTGATGGGAACAAAGGACGAGGTGACGGGGCCGATTAATCTTGGCAATCCGGCGGAGTTTACGATGCTGGAGCTTGCCAATCTCGTCATAGAGCTGACCGGAAGCCGGTCGACGGTAAAATATCTGCCCCTGCCTGCCGATGATCCCAGGCAAAGGCAACCGGACATTGGGGTCGCGACGCGAGAGCTCGGCTGGACGCCGAAGGTTCAGTTGCGGGCCGGACTTGGTAGAACAATCGCTTACTTTGAGAGCCTGCTGGCGTCTGGCCGTTCGCAGGCGATCGCCGCCGAATGAAGATCGTTCTCGTCACAGGGGGAGCCGGTTATATCGGCTCGCATTGCTGCAAAGCGTTCGCCGAGGCAGGGTGGTCGGTCGTCACCTACGACAATCTCTCCCGCGGCTGGCGCGACGCCGTGAAATGGGGGCCGCTGGTCGAGGGGGATATTGCCGACGCCGGGGCAGTCACGGCAGCGCTGCGCCAGTACCGCCCCGATGTCGTGGCCCATTTCGCCGCTTATGCCTATGTCGGCGAATCCGTCGAATACCCTGAACTCTATTACCGGAACAATAGTTTCGGGACCTTGGTGCTCATTGAGGAAATGCTGAAGGCCGGTGTCAACAGGCTGATCTTTTCAAGCACCTGCGCTTCCTATGGAATTCCGGTGCGTACGCCGATCGACGAGACCCATCCGCAGTGGCCGATCAACCCCTATGGATGGTCGAAATTCATGATCGAACGCATAGTGGAAGATTTCTCGCGTGCCCGCGGTCTCAATGCGGTGATGCTGCGATATTTCAATGCAGCCGGCTGCGACCCCGAAGGCGAGATCGGTGAACGGCACGAGCCCGAGACACATGTCGTTCCGCTCGCTATAGAAGCGGCGATCAGATCGGGCCAGACCTTTACCATCAACGGCACCGACTTTGACACGCGCGACGGCACCGCCGTCCGTGACTATATCCACGTCAGCGATCTCGCGCAGGCTCATGTCCTTGGCGGAGAGAAGCTGTTGCGGGATGAGGGAGTGCATGTCTACAACCTCGGTACCGGCAACGGAACGACTGTGAAGGAATTGGTCGATGCCGTCGGCCGCATTTCCGGGCAAAGCCTTCCCGTTGCCTATGGTCCCCGCAGAGCCGGCGATCCACCGGCGCTCGTCGCTGCGGCCGGCAAGGCAGAAGCGGAGCTTGGATGGGTGCCCAGACATTCCAGCATCGACAGGATCATCGACACGGCGCTTGCCTGGTATCGCAGCCGGATGTGATGCTTACCTACTTGTCGCCGTCAGAAAATCATCGAGAGCGGCGCCAACCGCTTCGATCGAGAACTTTTCCGTCACCCGCCTTCTGGCGGCCGCGCCAAGCCGCGCTCGAAGCGAGTTGTCGTCTTTCAATCTTACCAGGGCGCGCACAATTTCCTCCGGCTGCTCCTGTCTTACCATCAGGCCGCCCGAGGCTTCGCCGTCGGCTAAAATATCCGGCAAGCCTTGCGCATCCGAAGCGATGACGGGAAGACCACAGGCCATGGCTTCCAATGGCGCAACCGGCATGCCCTCGACACGGGAAGCCGTGACATAGATGTCCGCTGCCGACAGCCAGCGCCGGATCAATGTCCGGTCCGTCGTGTAGCTGGAAAGCCATTGCACATTCGACGGGCCGCTTTCACGAAGCAGCTTTGCAAACGCCTCGCTGTCCTGGCCCGAACCAATGATCACCAATTGGCTGGCAGGATTGTCGGCGAAGCGTGCCCAAGCCTCCAGTAGAACATCGAGCCCCTTGCGGCGGATGTCGATGCGCCCGTGATTGAGGACGATGAAGCAATCCTGCGGCAGGCCGAGACTGGTTCGCGCCTCGCCACGATCCGTCGCCTGCCATTCCCGGGTATCGAGGGGATTTGGAATATCCGCAATATTTGGGGCAATGCGCGGATAGGTCTTGGCAAGGCGGCTGCGCTCTGCGGAGGAAGCGACGATCAGGCCGCGGCACGCGCGCAGGGAAAGCTGCCTCGCTACGGCCTCGATCCAGGACAGCGTGCGGTCGCCTCCCTGAAAGGTGGCATAGAGAGGAACGTTTAAGCCGCGCGCCAGCCATGCCAGCGCGTCGAAGCGCGTATATTCATATTCCTGGGCGAGCAGCAGATCGCATTTGGAGCGGGAAAGAATCTCGCGGAAGGCTGAAACCGGCGTTGCAGACCAGCGCCGCAGGCTATAGGCGGCAGGAGAATGGCCTTGACGGGACCGCCTTGCCGGCGCGACCCAGATCGGTGTGCCTGTGCCGGGATGCTCGTAGCACTCAATCTTGGTCACCCGCTCGGATGCGCAGACGATAATTGGCTTGTAGCCTACCGAACCCAGCGCGGCCGCATAGCCAAATAGCCAACCTCCTGTCATCCGCTCGACAAAATCACTGAGCTCAAGCCCAATCGGCTCAAGAAACTCTTCAATCACGTCGCCCCACGGGAAGAGGGCGATCACTTTTGGCGTCGAGTGGCCCGTCATTTGCGCCAAGCAAAGGCCGTCTCGGTGCCACGCGTGGACGGCCGGTGCATTAAGTAACCGAGGAAGGTCACGGGCGCCGCCAGCGCATAGAGTACCTTGCGGCGACGCCGCCCGAGGCGGGAAAACGAGACGTCATGGAAGAAAGCAGTGGCGGCGTTGATGAATGTAGCCCGCTTTTCCGGGCGCCTTTCGAAAAGTGCTGCAAGTTCCGGATCCCTGTATCCCCGCCTGACGTGACCCCACTCGCGCATCAGCTCGCTTTCATGCGGACAATGGCGTTTCATGACGCTGAAATAGGGGTAATGCCAGTTGACCTCAGGGGTGGAGATCAGGACATAGCCGCCCGGCCGCACGACCCGCAATGCCTCCTGGGCGGCGCGGCGATCATCCTCGATGTGCTCCAGCACATCGAACATGGTGACGATGTCAAAACTGTCGTCATCCATCGGCAGCGAACAGGCGTCGCCGCAAATGAAGGTCGATCTCGCCCAGGAAGGCTGATGGTCGCCCAGCTCCGGGTCGATGTCGAGCGTGACGATCTCGGCTTTTGGATAGAGGATGCTGGCAAGGCCGCTGCGGCCGCCGCCGATTTCCAACACCCGTCCGGCGCCTCCAGTCTCGGCCGGGGCGACCCGATGGATGGCGCGCATCTTTTCGCGATAGAACAGACCATCCGTCAATCCGTTCGGATACGGGTTCCTGGATAGAAACTGGCCAAGTGTTGCTTTCTTGATCATCGCGGTATTCCTTTTTCAGCAGTCGCGGCAGCCCCCATCGGGGTTCGCCGCATTCTCCAGCCGAAGCGCAGGAGAAACTGCAGGCCGGCGAGCCAGCCCTGTACTTCGGCCGCCAAAATTCCGAGCCTGCCGGGCGGCCCTTCCAAAAGCGCCTTGACGAAGGTTTTGGCGAAATAGACCGGCAGTTGCTTGCCGATGCGCACGATGTTTCCGCGATCGCCGAAATTATCGCGCTGCGTCACCAGAGCCGCGACATGGCCCTTCATGTAGGCTCTGATCTGCCGCTTGAGGCCGGGCCAGTCGCTGCGGTGGTGGTGGAAGACGACTGCCCGGGGTTCGTAGAGGCATGCTCCGCCGGCCGCCAGCAGTCGGTACCAAAGCTCGGAGTCTTCGGAGCATCCTGCCGCTCCTGCGCCGAGACGTTCATCGAACAGGCCGACCCGCTCGAATACCGATCGCCGAAAGGCCATGTTGGCACCGGCGCCGATCTTCCAGACATGCGCTCCGCTTGGCCGCGTCTCTTCAAAGAAGCGCCCGTCAAAGACGAGTGGTACGAAGGTGGAGCCAAACCCGCCCATGGTGAACTGAAAGCAGCATTGCGCGGCCGTATCGAGACGCGCCGGCAGCACAAGACCGGTGAACGCCTCAACGTCCCGTTCCGCAAAGGCACGCGCGATCTCTGCCGTCCAGCCCGGATGGGCTTCGACGTCGTCGTCGGTAAAGGCGATGATATCAAACCGGCTTGTCTGAACACCGGTGTTTCTGGCCCGGCTCAAGCCGGCGTGGGGCTCATGGACATAGCGAAAATCGGGGAATTGCCCGCAGACATCCCTAGCATTCCCGTCTTGGGAATTGTCGACGATGACGACCTCACCGGGAGCGCTGCGTTGTGCTGCCAGGCTGCTTAGGCATTTGCTCAGAGCCGGACCTCGGTCGCGGGTGCAGATGACCACGGAGATATTATGTGCCGGAGCGGAGGATGGGGTTGCGAACGCTTCGAGGGCTTCCACCAGATTTTCCGCTTCAAGCGCGGCCTCCAGCGAGAGCGCAGGCTTTGGCCATCCTTCATAGGAGGCTCGCAACGGTGCGCCTAGCCCGATGCTGCGCGCTTCCAACTGGGCAGCCGCATATTCGGCGGTCAGCTGGCGCAACTGAGAGGTCCCGTAAGGTAGCTCGTCCTCCAGAGAGGCTCGCGCTCCAAGCGGCAGGTCTTTCCACCAGAAGATCGACAATGCGGGCTCGCGATCGCTGCCGCTATCGGCAGCTGCAAGATCGACATGCCTGACCTCAAAACGTTCCGTAGTCATGGATTGCGCTCCCGGATCGACCTGATGCGGGCGCGTGAGCGATCATACTCGCCGGCAAGGCCGTAGATTCCGCCCCACAGCTCCGCTATGCCGAAACGCAGGTCATGGCCGCGAAGCCGGCGTGCGGCGCGAGCAAGTGCCTTCAGCTGGTCGAAGAACCACCACCGGACCATGGCGCGATGACGCGCTCGCATTTCATCGTCGGTGCGATAGCTTTTGACGAGAAAGGCCATCATGCCGAGACCCCAGGTCCAGTATTGCCGTCTGAGCTGTGGAATGGTTTCGCGATGCTCGTGATAAACGGCATATTCCGGCTCATAGATCATCGGGCGTCCGGAGCGCAGAACGCGGTAAAAAATATCGAGATCGCCGCCTCCGGGTAGTGGTGCTCCCGTATCGAGCGCCTCGTCGAAACCGCCAAGCTCGATCAGCAACGCGCGGTCAAAGGCCATGTTGCAGCCGGCGCCGAGAACGCCGGCCCCGACGGGATGGAGCGGGTTGTCAAAGCGAGCCTTATGAAACTCCCTTCGGGCAAAGCCGCGGCCAAACCCTCCACGTCGCTCGAAGAAGATCTGCGCCTGTGTATCGAGCCGAAACGGCAGTACGAGGCCCGTGAAGCCGCCGACGCCGGGATTGTCGCGGCACGCCTTGGCAAGACCCGCAAGCCAATTGCGGTCCACCACGACGTCATCATCCAGATAGGCAATGATATCGCCCCGGGCTCCATGAAGGGCGGCGTTTCGGGCAAAATCCAGTCCAGCCTTCGGTTCGAAAACGTAGCGGATATCCGGGAAACTTTCGACGGCCTCGCGCGTGGACGTATCCACCGAAGCATTATCGACCACGATGATTTCAACGAACTGGAAGGCGGCGCCAGCCCGGACCCGATCGAGCGAGCGCAGCAACCGGGAAAGACGTTGGGCGCGGTCTTTGGTGCAGATGGCGATGCTGAGGTTCGGCAGCGGCGCGTCCTTCGTCGGCAGCCGTGTCCTCAGCTCCTCTTCGAGCTTTACAACGAGAATGCGCTCCGCAAAGCGCTCGTCGGCAAGAGCTTTCAGGCTTTCGACCGACAGCGTCGATCCGGCTGGCCGCTCGATCATTTCAAATGCGATCAGCCGGCCTCGCCATCGCGCGATCAAGCCGACACCGGTCTGTTCGGTCGAGAGTTCGATCGGCGTCAAGGGCTCCGACAACTCGATATCAATAAGCTTGTAACTCATCACCCAACTCCCGGCCATCGCGGCGGCCGTGCTGAAATTCGTGGAGCCTGGAAAAATGTCCCTGCCGTTTGAAGAGTTCATCCGGGGAACCGGCCTCGACCACTCGACCCTTTGTCATCACGATGATCTGATCGGCCGCCAGAACGGTCGAGAGCCGGTGAGCGATCACGACAACGGTACGGTTATGCGAGTACTCGTCGAGCGCGAGCTGAAACGCCTGTTCGGTTTCGGCGTCGAGCGCGTTGGTCGCCTCATCCAGGAGCAGAATATCGGGATTTCGAAGGATCGTTCGGGCGAGCGCTACGCGCTGCCTTTGCCCGCCCGAAAGACGCATTCCCTGGTCGCCGATCCGTGTCCCGTAGCCATCCGGAAGCAGCCGGATGAAATCGTCCGCCTTGGCGATTTCGGCGGCCCTGCCTATCTCGGCCGCGCTGGCCCCCAGATCACCATAGGCGATATTGGCTGAAATCGTGTCATTGAAGAGATGGACCTCCTGCGACATCAACGACAGGCGCTTGCGCCAGCTGCGAAGATCGAATTCTGGGAGGGGGGCACCATCCGCGAGGATCTCGCCTGAAGTCGGATCCATGAAGCGAAAGAGCAGCGCCATCACTGTGGATTTTCCTGCCCCCGACTCCCCGACGATCGCAGTGGTCTTGCCTGCGGGAATACTGAAGGAGACGTCCTCCAGCGCCAGTGGCTGGCCGGGCGCGTAGCGGAAGGAGACATTGCGGAATTCGACGGCCTTTCTGAAGGCGGGCGCCTGCACATGCCCCTCCGGGAGAAAAGGCCTCTCTGTCGCGCGGAGGAAGTCTTCGACGTCGTCGATGCTGCCGGCGAGCCCGTCGAGCGCGATCTTCGACTGCAGCAGTTCCCGGGTTGGGCCTTGAAGACGGTATAGCAGCGAGAGAAACGCGGCCAGCGCAGCAATGCCCAAGCCCACGGATTGAGCGACGAGAACCAGCACGCCGATCAGAATTGTGATCGAGATTTCCGAGATAGGCCCGGGCGTTGCCCATAGCATATCGAGCTTCAGGAGGCGTCGACGCACATTGTCGGAGGTCTTCCGGAAGCGATCGCGTTCATAGTTTTCCTGGGCGAAAGCGCGGATCAATTGCAACGCGTTGATGCTCTCCCACATCCTCAAACCGAACTGCTTGTTTTCTTCGACAACGGCCTTGCCGGTCTCGTCTGCGCGGCGCGTGGCCAGGCGAATGGCCATGGCTCCGAAGAGAAGGAACATCATAGAGAAAAACGTCAGCCGGACGGAAATCAGGAGCATCAGCAGCATGAAGACGATGAAGGTGCAGAAGCAGATCATCAAACGATAAGCGAGGCTCAACGCCTGACTGACCTTCCAGGTGTTGTTGGCAATTGTCGTGATGATATCAGAGCGTCTGTTTTCCACCCTGTAGTCGATGCACGAGCTGATCGTCTGGTCGAAGACCCTTGCTCTCAGCCGATGCGCAACGAGACCGTCGACATACCGGGTCACCCAGGTATTGACGAGATGGACGGCATTCTTGAGGAGGATGCTGACACACAGCACACCCACCAGGAAGGCCGTCAGATGGCCCTGTGGAACAGGCGCCAGAAGACGGTCGAAAATTCGCTGCCATTCCCCCTCCTGCGTCGCAGCAGCACCCAGGCTCTGGATGAGAGGAATGAAAAGAAAGAGCCCAGCACCCTCGAGGACCGCCGCGGCGAGGCCGAGCCCGATGATGGTTGGTCCAGCCCAAGTTGGTGCCTCTGCCAGGCGGAAAAGCCGCCGCAGCCGCGTGAGGAGGGAACTGCCCGACGTCACTGGATCGTCTCCGTATAAAGGGGCCGCAACTCCGCGTTTCTTCGCAACCCCCTTAAACGGGCCTTGAGCCAATCGGGAACCAGCCTGGCGCGGCAATACACGTCCAGCATGTTGGGCAGGCTGGAAATCGCCAGGCGTGGCTCCAACGCCAAAAATCGCCCCAACAGATCACAGCCGTCGAAAAATCGACCGCTGACAAACGCTCTCACGACGAGCCAGTGAATCATGTCGACCAAATGGGCGTCGAGGTCGCTGCCATATTGAGGATATTTCCTGCGATACTCGGCAAGGACGATTTCGCACGAGGAGAGCATCCGCTTGACGTCACTCGACATGTTCGTGTTCGTCATGCGATAGCCGACCAGATGTTGCTGTATGACGCGGAATTCGTAGCTCTCCGCAATTCTGAGACAGATCAGTAGATCCTCGCAGCCCTGGGCGTTGCGGGCCCTCAAGGACGGGTCGAACTGCCCGGCTTCCTCGAATGCGGAACGACGCATGAGCATCGAACTGCCGTTCCCGACGAAATTGTTTCTGCACATGCGTTGAAGCACATGTCCTTCGTGGTTCGGCCGATTATGGAGCGAAAATACGCGGCTATGCTCGTCGATGAGCGCGTACCAGCAATACGCCAATCCAACCGACGGCCCACCCTCGTCAAGAGCTTGCCACTGAAGGGCGATCTTCGACGGAGCCCAGAGATCGTCGGCATCGATGAATGCCAGAAATTCCGCATCGGTCGCAGCCGCACCATTGTTGCGTGCCGCAGCAACGCCGCTGTTGGCCTGCCGAAGGATCCGGATTCGGGGATCCTGCTTCGCATATTCGGTTGCGATTGATAGCGATCGATCCGACGAGCCATCATCGACAATGATGATGTCAAGCGCCTGATGTGTCTGTTGGCAGATGCTGGCCAAGGTTGCGCCGATCGTTCGTTCGGCGTTGAACATCGGCACGACCACCGCAACCGTGGCACTTCGCTTAGGTTCCAAAGTCATTGCCACCCTTGGCGATGAGGCCAGCGAACTCGATGATGCCGTCGCCGGCGGAAGCATCGGCAAGCGCCCGGGCGAGGGTGCCGCTTTCAAGGACGCTGTTCATGCTCATCGACTTCTCCGCATGCATTGCGACAGCGGTCGGATATCCCGCCGCTTCCATCGCGGGAAACAACTGGCGCAAAGGTCGGAGCAATCCATGGCAATAGGACCAAAGAATGTGTTGTCAGACTAAGGTCCTGTCGCAAATTGGACTTTAGTCTGACGGAGAAGAAGTGACTCAGAACCTGCGGTCCTTCGCGCCAACTCTGGTTGCGCCTGACCGGTGTAGAAGAACTGTCATCTGGCTGAGGGTTGGAAGCTCGGCGCCGCCCAGACTGGCTCCGTCGATGATTACCCGTCGCTGGCTTGGAGACGCGACCGCGACGATCTGGTTGAATCCAACAGAGAAGCAGGAGCAGACGGTGGTGCCGGGGTTCGACTGATCTGCACCCGGGCGCTAAATATCCTCGGCCGAAGGCTGCGCCGCAGGCGCCGTCTTCACGGCGAATCCACCGATGTAGGCGGCCATGTTTGCGGGATCGAAAACCTGATCGTCCATGAAGCGATCACCGTCCGTATCGCCCTCTATACGGATATCGGCATCATCAGGCGAGGCGTCGTCGCCAAGCGCCAGCCGGTAGAGGTCCGGACGATAGGCAGAGGCTGCCATTTTCATGTTCCGCTCGGACAGGGCGATCTGCCCCCAGCGTACCATCTGGCTGAAGATCCACAGGGCTTGGCTCGGACGGGGATAGTTGGCAAAGCCACGATGAAAAGAGAAATATCGGTCGATCACCCGCCGATTGCCCCTGGCGTCCAGGTTGAATTCGCCGGCCAGGACATGGCGGATAATGTGGGCGGGAGCTGCGATATAGCGCTGATCGGCGAGCGCTTCGGCAAGGCAGTCGTGATTTTCCGCCAGGTCGCACCAGCGCGCTGCCGCGTCCAGGGCGACGATGAGCCGCGAAACGGTTTCGGGATGGCTCTCGGCCCATTCCGGGCGCATGCCGATCACCTTTTCCGGAGCTGAGGGCCATATGTCCTGCTTGGCGGCTACGATGCGGCCGACGCCGCGTTCGGATGCGACCATGTTCCAAGGCGCTCCGACGCAGAAGCCATCGATGGCGCCGGCCGCGAGCGCATCGGAGGTCAGTGGTGGCGGCACGACGACGAGTTTCACATCGCGGTCGGGATCGATCCCGCCTGCCGCAAGCCAATAGCGAAACTCGTAATTGTGGGAGGAAAACGGATAGGTCATGCCGAAGGTCGGTGGCGTTTCGCCGCGCTCTCTCATGTGCGCAAGCGCTTTTGCCAGAGCTCTGGAGTTTTCGAGCGCACTGGCTTTTTCCGCGAGGTCTGCATAGCCGCGCATGCGATCGAACAGCCTCACCGAGAGGGTGATCGCACTGCCGCCGCGACCAAGCGAAAAGGGCGTTATCGTTGATGAAGGATTGGAGCCAAGGCCAAGCATTGAAGCCACCGGCATCGGCGACAGCATGTGGGCGATGTCGAACTGGCGAAAAGCCAGCCGGTCGCGCACATTGGCCCAGGAGACATCCTTGGCCAGTTCGAGCGTCAGCCCTTCCTTTGCAGCAAAGCCAAACTCGGCTGCGGCGATAAGGACCGACGCATCGACGAGCGGGATGAAACCGGCACGCAAGATCTTTTGCTCTTTGCCGTTGACGCGGACGGGGGCTGCTAGCCTGCCGCTGAATCGTTCGATTATTGTCATCTTTCGTTTCCGCCTTTCTACCGATGTTGCGGTCACATCAGCAGCCCGGCTGCGGTCACCACGCTTTGGGCGATTTCGGATATCTTTTTCTTTTCGTTCATGGCGGTTTGGCGCAGCAGGGCAAAAGCATCCTCCTCCGACAGACCGCGCATTTTCATCAGAATGCCCTTTGCCCGCTCGACGATCTTGCGTTCCTCCAGGGCAGACTTGGCCTCGGCAAGTTCTCTTTGAAGACGGGAGAAGGCATTGAAGCGGCTCACAGCCATGTCCAGAATGGATTTGACGCGCTCCTTCTTCAAGCCGTCCACCACATATGCCGAAACGCCCGCGTCCATGGCGGCCTCGATCTGCGCGGTGTCCGACCGATCGACAAACATGGCGATCGGCCTGCCGACGGTCCGCGTGAGCTGGAAGAGGTGCTCCATCATGTCACGGTTCGGATTTTCAATATCGATGACAATCACATCCGGCTTCAACGCCTCGATGATACGGGCGACGCCGTTGACTTCGTGAATGACGGTGACATTGCCATGCCCGGCGTCACGCAACCCTTCCTCGATGATCGAGGCGCGAATGACGTTTTCATCGATGACCAGAATTGTCAGCTCGGAATGGACCATCGCCACCTTCAATCGATGACGCCATGCAGATAAACCGCGAAACCGACGGTAGATATCAGCAGGGCCACGGGTGAAGACGGATTTCTCCCTAGCGTCAGAGCGATCGCCAATCCGCATGCCACCAATGCCGAACCGGCGGCGAGACTATGGTTCGCGAAGGAGAGGCCGATCGCACACAGGAAGATGCTTGTCGACGCCGTCATCAGCGCGAGCCGGGCTCGCGACGTCTCTGGGTTTACCGTGAAGACGGACGCGCAATCTGCCCAGCTGAAGCCGATGGCTATGCATAAAAACGGCAGAAACGAACCCACCTGATATCCCTTTCTTGAACTCTTTGACACAAGCAATTGGCGTGCCACTATGGAACGCATTGAAAATGCGGGGCGTTCGAGTTCTCCTCGCCGTAGAGTTCGGAGCAAATGCCTGCTTGATAGGCATTCGGCCCGCCGGTTGCCCACAGCCTATGATGTGCCGCGAATGCCGATCACGCCACTTGTCAAAAATGGACGGAGACAAATGGTCGAACCCGTCTTAATGTTAGCTGCAAGCGGAGGCGTAGCGATCGGTCTGGAGCGGACGCGCTGACCGATCGGCCCGGCGTGGCGAATGAACAGGTAGAATCATAATGACCCGACGTGCCTTGCGGATGGCACTTTTCCACAGAACCCGAATTGCTGTGCATCTGGCTTCAGTGGCGGTACTGGCGCAGTCGCTGCCGATGGACGGGCAGGTGGCGGGCAGCGTGATCATCGCAGACCAGATCAATGCCAATGGCCAAGTCCATCTGATCAATTCGAAGGGTTGGTAATCTATCCTGGAGTAGGATTTTTGACCAAAGCGGACGCCGACGGCCTCTATCGCGTTCTCCGTGATTCACAGAGGACATGGGCGGTCTACAACACGCTGACCGGCGAGCAAGCGTCGATCATGGATCTTCAGTTGATCGGGCTCACCAGGGCCGATGCAGAGGATTTTATGTCTCTCTTGAATTGGCTGCAGGCGCGACGCCGAGAGTGTGGCAACTTTTAGAATAGAAGCATGAGATCGGTCGATCCGCGACTTCGGGCCTACCGCGCCCGCCTGAGAGCAGGCCGCCAGCATCGATCCGATATGGCGGCGCAGCGAGTTCCTCATGCGATGAGTGATTTCGATAGCAGCAACAGGCTAGGATCATCAGGGTAGGGCTTGATTTTGAAGCCCATATTCTGTTCGAGTTCTACAGCGTCATAATTGCTTCTGTCTTCAATGGACTCGATCTTTTCCATCCCGTGACGCTTAGCTTCCTGCACCATCAACCCCAGAAGCCCCCAGCCGAGGCCGTGGCCCTTGAAGTCGCTGCGCACGGAAATGGCGGTTTCGGCTCGTCTCTTTTCGCCATCGCAGGCAAGGACGGCCGTCGCGATCGGCGTCGTGGTGTCCCGCGCAAAGGCGATATAGCTTTGCACGGCGCCGTGGCCGACGCCGATCAGTTCGGCAATCTGCCGGCGCGAAGCATGTTTAATCGCCGAGAGGAAACGAAAACGAAGATCTTGCGGACTGACATGATCGAAGAGCTCCATCAGAAGCGTCTCGTCATCAATACCGGCCGGTCGTACCGAGACCTGCAATCCCTCTCGCGTGACAAGATTCCATTTCTGTTCGGACATGACTTTCTCCTTAGTTTGCATGGAATTTCGTTTGCATAGCCAGCCCGCCGACCGGCCGTGGCCCCATGGTCGCCGTTCAGGCAATCTGCGGCGCAAGATGCAATTCATCGACATAGCCGCGCGTGCCGCTGATACGTTCGATCAGCACTCTGATTGCCTGGCGCTGCAATTCGGAATCGATGTTCCCGGTTATGCAAACCCGGGCATTGTGCACGGCGACTTGAACCTGATCGCTCGTGAGCCCCAGTTCGGTTCTCAGGCGCGTAATGACAGCCAGCTTGAGAGCCTCATCGCCCGGCGCGATGGTGTCCGGCGGCACATACGCTATGGCGCGCAGGAGATCACGTCGGCTGATCAAGCCAACCAGTTCACCCTTGTCGAGCACGAGAACGCGTTTGATGCGGTGAGATGCCATCAGCTTGGCTGCGATGGAAATCGGTGTATCCGGCGTCACGGCAATGATGTTCGGCGTCATGACGTCGCTGACACGCCAAGCCTTGCTCTTGATATAGTTCAGCAGTGCACCGTCGACCTTTGCGACCTCTGCGCAAGATTGGCTCAGGGAGTCGATTTCGCAGCGAGCCAGAAGGTCGCCCTCCGTCAACATGCCGCAGACACCTCCCAGCTGATCGAGCACCGGGAGACCGCTGATCTCATTCTCGAGCATCAGCCGGATTGCGTGGCGAATATTGGCGCATCCGTCGATCGATATGATCTTCTTTGTCATGATGTCTTTCGCCTGCATGGCATTCGCTCCGATCGATGGCGGCTGTTGAGGATGTCCCGATCATTCGACGGATTGGCCAACTCGACATTGATCGGCGTCAAATTCTTCGATGAACGCGCGACGTATCCGTCAACGCATGTTTGCAGATCGCGGAATGATGTTCTTGACGCTGATCAATGTCGCGGTGAGGCGGCGGCATAGGTTTGGGCCGCAATCATCGGCGACAAGGAGACCACATCAATGTCTTACGAAACGGTTCTGAGTGTCATGTCTTCAAGGCATGGCCGCGAAGACTTGCGGACTGCGATTTCATTTTGCGAAACGGCGAACGCTCACCTGGTGCTGCTCGTCCTCGGTTTCGGCGCGATGCCCCCTTACAGCGGCTATGGGGATTCCACCGCCAGTATCTGGATCAACGAGCGGGAGCGGGAATTGACGCAACTCGGCGAAAGGGTTGCTTCCGTCAAGGCAGAACTCGCCGCCAGCGGCATATCGCATGAGGTCCAGGAGTTCTTCTGCGATTTTCCCTGGGCGCCTGACTTGCTTGGGCAACGCGCGCTATATGCCGACATCACCTTGATCGGCAGCGAGATGACGTCGGACGAGGACCTCAGAGGATTTGCCGTCGACGGAGCGCTGTTTCACTCTCCGACGCCGGCTCTGATGGTTCCAAAAGGCGCCTCTCCCGTCTGGCCGCCGAGGACAGCTTTGATAGCCTGGGATTCCAGCCATGAAGCCGGCCGCGCGGTTCATCAGGCGATCGACGTCTTGAAGAAGGCCGAGCGTGTGCACGTCACCATGGTTGATCCGGTTGCCCTTTCGGGGCTTCAGGGCGAAGAGCCGGGCGCCGATATAGCGGCTTACCTGGCTCGTCAGGGGATCAACGTATCTGTCGACGTCGTGGCAAGCGGCTCGCGCCCCATCAATGATGTCTTGCTGCAACACGCCGGCGATGTGGATGCCGATCTGGTCGTTATGGGTTGCCACGGTCACTCTCGAGTGCGGGAGAGAATTTTCGGTGGCGTCACTCGCGCCATGTTGCAGCAAACCAACCTGCCAATTCTGATGGCGCGCTAGGCCTTCGGGCTGTGACGAGGCTGGCCAGCCAATCCTGGCCCGCCGCTTCCGCCGTTTTGCAAGTTCGATGGAACGTCGTCAACGAGCAATGCTAATCGCTCGGCGTCATAAGATCTAAGCTTTTATCGTGAAGACCGGATTTGTGCGGCGGCCGACGCCGCATCCTGCAGCATGCGGTGGCTTCCAGCGCCATCTCGCGTGAATTCCTGCCTCGCCCGACACAAGGCCACGACATCGAGGAGAACTCACGACATCGAGACAAAGCTGCGCACCCGGCATCGGGCGAGGCCTGGACGGGCGACACCGTGGGGTTGGGCGCCGCCGTCTTGTGCCAAGCGAAATCGCTTAGACTATGCCAACGCCGATGTAGGGATCGATATAGACGAGATTGTCGAAGACCGCACGCACGCCGGAGACATTTTCGGCAGCAACCTTTGCCGCCTGGCGCTCTCTTTCATCCATGATGCTCCCTGAGAGTTCGGCGACGCCGTCGACCACCTTGACGCGGATGGAGCCGCGCCGGCTCCAATCCTGCGAGGCAAGCTCATTTATGATCGCCGCTTCGATCTCCTGATCCCTGCTATCGGTTACCGGCGTTGGAAGGGCATTGACAAGAGCTTTTAGAAGATCCGATCGGGAGATGATGCCGACGAGCTTGCCGTGCGAGACAACGGGAAGGCGTTTGACATAGTGCCTTTCCATAAGCTCGACCACGTCCTGCAAGTCGGTTGTGGTGGTTACCGCGACCACATCGGAGGTCATGACGTCTTCGACCGTGCGGCCGTGAGTCGATACATATTCAGCAGCGAGCGTTCCCGGACTGGTGAGTAGCTCGAGCAGCCACGAACGTTTGCGTTCCGTGTGCAATTCGCTGCGCCTGATAAAGTCGCCTTCGCTGACGATACCAACCAGCTTGCCTTCCGCATCAACCACGGGAAGACCGCTGACATGATTGTCAAGCATCGTTTGGGCGGCATCCGTGATGGAAGTTTCGGGGCGAACGGCTATGGCGGGGGATGTCATGATCGTGTGGACAAGCATGTCGAGCTCACTCCTTCAAGGTGACGTTGCCGATGAGATCCGGCGACTGGCGGTGAGGATAGAGCTCCGGCGGGATTTCACTTTGATTACGATCAAAGCTGGCGCCGCTGACGGGCATGGATCTTGGGAGTCCGGCCGACGTAGTCAGACGGCAGGCGCTGTTCGATCCAGCTTCGCGGTGAAGACATAGCCGACCCCGCGCACCGCCTTGATGAATTGCGGCTTCTTCGGATCCGTTTCGATCTTGCGACGCAGCCGCACGATCTGGGCATCGATCGTGCGATCAAAGGCTTCAAGGTTGCGCCCTCTGGTGAGATCCATGAGCACTTCACGCGTGAGGACGCGTCCTGCATTGCGAACGAATGCCGTCAGCATTTCGTATTCGCCCGTCGTCAATTCGACCTCTTGTCCCTCAGGGTCCAGTACCTGACGTCGGCTAATGTTCAGCCTCCATCCCTCGAAACCGATGATCTCCTCGGCGCTCGGCTCCGAAACCCGCGCGGGAGCCTGGCGTCGGCGCAGGATCGATTTGAGGCGGGCGTGGACCTCACGAAGGTGAAACGGCTTGGCGATGTAGTCGTCTGCGCCGACTTCCAACCCGACTATCCGGTCGACGACATCATCACGGCCTGTGAGCATCATGATCGGCACGTCCGACTGGGCGCGAATTTCGCGGGCAAGATCAAGTCCGTCCGTGCTGCCCGGAAGGACGAGATCGAGCAGAATGGCGTCGAAGTTTTGCGCGCGCATGCACACCCGCATCTCGTTCCCGTCCGCGGCGGAAGAAACGATGTAACCTTCATCCTCGAAATAGCGCGTCAACATCTTGCGAATGCGGGGGTCGTCGTCCACGACGAGGATATGCGCGTGATGGTGGAGCGCCGCCATCGTCGATTCGATCAATGTACTAAACCGCCGTTGTTACAGACTGTTACCAAACAGCACCGTCTTTAACACGCGCAACATCCTGGTGTCACCTGCGACAGGTCATCTGTTCCCATCGACAGCTCAGAGGAACGGTCATGCTGCAGACGAATAATGTTCATCATCTCAAGGAAGTCACGAGCCCGGCGCTGTTCGGCGCCGAGCCGGACAGCCTGAAGGCACTTTTCAGAAAGCAGCCCGTCGAGTGTCTGGCCGCCGGCCAGTCCCTCTTCTTCGAAGGCGATGCCGCAAAACACCTTTTCGAGGTGGTCGAGGGCAGCCTGCGCATCTTCAAGATCATTTCCGATGGACGCCGCGTCATCACCGGCTTCTTGCACGCCGGCGATATCGTCGGCGTTTCCTTGAAAAGCCATTATCTCTATAGCGCCGAGGCGATCGTCGACACCCGTATCCGTCGCTTCTCGCGCAAGACATTCGAGGCTGAGGTTGCCAGGTGCCCCGACTTGCGGCCCGAGGTATTCTCGCGCCTCTGTGATGAAATGGCTGCCGCTCAGGATCAGATGGTGCTGCTATCGCGAAAGAATGCGGAGGAGCGGCTGTGCACGTTCCTGCTCAGGCAAGTGCAGCGCGGGCCGGGTCTTCGAGGAAACATCGCCATTGTCGAATTGCCGATGACGAGGCTCGACATTGCAGACTATCTCGGTCTGACGATCGAGACCGTCTCCAGAACGATGACCAAGCTGACCCAACGAGGGATCATCTGTTCGATCGGCCGCCACGCGGTGCGGGTCATGAAGCATGGTGTGCTCGCTCAACTTTCCGGCGATGATGAATATTATGGCGACGAGCGTAGCCAAATCTCTTACGCTGCGGGTAATCACCACTAGAGTAATTCCAGGAAAAGTGCGCAGGGGTTTTCCGTCCGGAATGTGTGAAAACAGAAAAATGGAGCGCCTTCGCGATTCGAAGAAAAGCGAAAATGCTCTAGGTGCAGATGAAGAGAGCCAATGAGCAGCAAGACCGTCAGTAACGTTTTGGGTGGAAACAAAGTGGACGAAATCACCCGCCTGCTCGACGGAGTCAATTTGATCGTACATGGCTTGGACGGGATCATCAGCCACTGGACGGGCGGCTGCCAGGCTCTCTACGGCTGGTCACCGGAGGAAGCCATTGGACACGTTGTTCACGAGCTCCTGTCGACCCGTTTCCCAAGGCCGCTCGAGGAAATCCGCAACATCGTCCGGCGTGATGGTGCGTGGGAAGGCGAGGTCGTGCATCGCGGGAAAGACGGCCGCTCACTCTTTGTTGCGACACGTTGGGCGCGCGTTGCACCGGATGCTGACGGCAAGACGCTGATCATTCAGACGAACAATGATGTGAGCGACATGAAGAGAGCTCAGGACGATCTTGCGGAGAGGGAGGCGCATCTGCGCTCGATTCTCGATACTGTGCCGGAATCCATGGTCGTCATCGACGATGTCGGGACGATTTCGTCCTTCAGTGCCGCGGCGGAAAAACTGTTCGGCTATGCGGCTGCGGAGGTGTGCGGCAAAAACGTGAGGATGCTGATGCCGCAGCCCGATCGCGATGCGCATGACGGCTATATCTCGCGTTATCTGACAACTGGAGAGCGCCGCATCATCGGCTACGGGCGGGTGGTGACGGGGCAGCGCAAGGATGGGTCGCTGTTTCCCATGGAACTTGCCGTCGGCGAGGCGATCACCAAGGGCGGGCGCATCTTCACCGGTTTCATCCGCGATCTGACCAGCCGGCATAAGATCGAGGAAGAACTGCGGCAGGCGCAGAAGATGGAAGCGATCGGGCAACTGACCGGGGGCCTGGCGCATGACTTCAACAACCTGCTCACGGTCATCAGCGGCAACCTCGAAATGATCGAGAACAAGCTTCATGACGAAAAGCTCCGTCCGCTGTTGCGCGAGGCACAGGACGCCGCTGAAGACGGCGCAAAACTGACGGGACAGCTGCTTGCCTTCGGGCGCCGTCAACCGCTTAATCCGAAACTCGTGGATGTCGGCCAGCTCGTTTCGGGCTTTTCCGATCTCCTGCGGCGGACGCTGGGCGAGACGGTCGAGTTTCGTACGATCGTTTCGGGATCGGCAAACAATGCGCTGGTCGATGCGTCGCAATTGCAGAATGCACTGCTGAACCTCGTTCTCAATGCGCGCGATGCCATGGATCGTGGCGGCAAGCTCTCGATCGAGATTTCGCGTGTTCACCTCGATGTCGACTATGCACAGATGTATCCGCAGGTTCGCACGGGGGAATTCGTCCTGATTGCGGTGACGGACACTGGCCACGGCATGTCGGCAGACACGAAGCAGCGCGCTTTCGAACCTTTCTTCACCACGAAAGGCCTTGGTGCCGGCACCGGTCTTGGCCTCTCCATGGTCTATGGCTTTGCCAGGCAGTCCGGCGGCCATGTCCAGCTCTACAGCGAAATAGGGCAGGGGACGAGCGTGCGCGTTTTCCTCCCTGCCGCGCAACGACAAGATGCCGACGTCGGCGATAGTCCACTAGGCGATCCTGCCCATCAGATCATTCCCCGCGGGTCGGAGAAAATTCTCGTCGTCGAGGATGATCCGCGCGTGCGCCGGGTCGCGGTATCCAGGCTTGTCGATGCCGGTTATCAAGTCGTCGA
Organism: Martinezella miluonensis; assembly: GCF_900094545.1. Lineage (GTDB taxonomy): Bacteria > Pseudomonadota > Alphaproteobacteria > Rhizobiales > Rhizobiaceae > Rhizobium > Rhizobium miluonense. The sequence continues at coordinate 75,139 of NZ_FMAH01000028.1, read as the reverse complement.
GGCGGCCAATGGCAAGGACGCGCTCGACCGGCTGGACGAAAACCCTGATGTCGCGCTGCTCTTTACCGATATCGTCATGCCCGGCGGCATGACTGGTGACGAGCTTGCCAACACCGTCCGCGCATCGAGGCCGGAAATCAAGATCCTCTTCACCTCCGGCTACGCGGAACCAACGATCGCCGGGCGAGAACTCGCGCAATCCGGAACATGGCTGAAGAAGCCCTATACGGCCCGCGAGCTGGCGCAGCGGCTTCGAGATCTTCTCGACTAGACACTGCGCATCCTCCGCCATCGAGTTAGCTAACTCAAACAACAGCAGCGATCTTCGGTTGGCGCCGAATGGCGGCGATAGAAAGATATTAAATTGCCGCCGAATGCCGTGCCTTCTCCGTATTCAGGTACCTATCGAAGTGGGCTGCGATAGACCTCGCGAACAGGCGGCTCTCCCGTTTGATGGAGAAGCCGCCATCGTTTGCGACGAAATGTGGCGATACCTGTGCAAGCATGGCCGCCTCGCGCAGGATTGGCTCCGCATTTTCGCCGAACATGTTGCGCAAGGCGATGCTGGAAAAGCCAAAGTCGCACATCAGGCGCTCGATGACCCAGCCGCGCAGTCTATCGTCCCCAGAGAGCGAAAGCCCGCGGGCAATAGCAAGACTGCCCGCTTCGATCAGACGACTATACTCACCGGTCGAGGGAGTGTTTTGCGCGTAGCCTTCGCGAAATCGGCTGATTGACGAAGGGCCAAGACCAATGAGCGTTTCGCAAGGGTCGTCCGTATAGCCTTGAAAGTTTCTCGTCAGACGGCCTTCGCGCGCCGCCATCGCTAGGCTGTCCGTCGGCAGGGCGAAGTGATCGATGCCGATTGGTTGATAACCGGCCTTCCTGATCAGCGCCGCGGCACTCTGCGCCTGCTCGAGCCTCGAATCAGGATCGGGGAGGGCTGCCTCGTCGATTATCGTCTGATGCTTTTTGAACCAGGGCACATGAGCATAACCGAAAATCGCGACGCGATCCGGCTGCAACGACAGCGATAGGTCGATAGTTTTGCCAAGCGTTGCTACCGTCTGAAACGGCAAACCGTAGAGCAGGTCGAGATTGACAGAACCGACCCCGCGGGCCCTCAATCCGTCGACGATATCGCGCGTTATCTCAAAACCTTGCTCACGGTTGATCGCCTTCTGAACGCGGGGATCGAAATCCTGAATACCGAGGCTTGCCCGCGTCGTTCCAACCCTGGCCAAAGCATCCAGCCGTGCCTCGTCCATGTCGTTCGGGTCGATCTCGATGCTGACGCTTGCGTCTGCTGCAATGGTGAGGTTGGCATGCAGCTGCTCAAACAAGCTTTGCAGATCGTCAGGCCTGATCATGGTCGGCGACCCGCCGCCAAGATGGATTGCGCGCACGATACCTCGGCCGGAAAGGTGTCGGCCGAGCAAGATGATTTCGCTATGGAGGGTCGCAAGATAATCGCTGACAGGCCCGTACCGCAAAGTCTGCTTCGTATGACAGGCACAGAACCAGCATAGCCGATCGCAGAAGGGAATATGCAGGTAGAGGGAAATCGCCTCATCGGCAGCGAGTGCGCCGATCCAGCCTGCGACCGTCCTTGAGGTGACGCTGTCATGGAAATGCGGTGCCGTGGGATAACTGGTGTAACGCGGAACCTTCGTGTCGATCAGGCGGTGGGTGGGGACTGCTGTCATGTTCACAATTCCAGGATGGTGCTGTCGTGGAGCCGGATCGGGCGATGGGTCGAGATCACGATAATGCGGTTGCTCAAGTGATCGGCAAGGCGAGCGAGGATTCGCTGACCTTGTGCGGTGTCGAGATGCTCGGTCGGCTCGTCGAGCAAAACGACCGGCATGTGCGTCAGGAAAGCGCGGGCCAGATTGAGCCGCTGCGCCTCGCCGAGCGAGAGCATATCCTGCCTTATCCACGCATCGAGGCCGCCGGCACTACGGATACGCTCGTCGAGCTCGACGGCAGCAAGCGCCTGCCACATCATCGTGTCACTGCCTTCGGGATCGAAGAGATTACCTCTGACAGTGTCATCGAGAATTGCCGCATCGTGAAGGACAAGGGTCGTCAGGGCCTGCCGCTGTGGCGCCGACAAGCCTGCTTCGGTTCCCTCGAAAGTGTCTTCACCGATCCAACCGGCGATCTGCTTCAGGAGGCTCGACTTGCCGCTGCCGCTGGTGCCGACCAGAACCGTTGGAAATCCAGGTCTCAAGCAGAGTGCAATCGGCTGAATGCCGATCGGAGCACCCGATGGGGAAATACGTTGGAGATGCCGGTGCCGAAGTTCGAGCGGCGTTTCGCGCCTTGAACAGACTGACGGGGGTTCCGCATCTCTTTTCCACCGGCTGATCTCAGCCCAGGCGGCGTCCCGCCGCAGATTGGCGACCAGAATTCGCGATGCCCCGTTCATAGCTTCGCCAAGTGCCAGCCATGCAAATCCAAGCGCGATGGGCAGCAACATCATCTCACCGCGGTCGCCGGCCAACCAGGCGGCGGCCACGACGCTGATGCCTGCAATCGGCCCGGCAAGGGAAGCAAGTGCATCAAAGCCCGATTGGAGGCGGCGCAAGGCGAACACCAAGCCGTCGGCCTTGGAGAAAGCATCCATGGCCGATCGACACTCTTCATCCCAAAGGCGTTCGGCCCTCAAGGAGATGGTGGAAGCCATGGCGGCTCCCAGTCGTTCGGCGCCATCTCGTCGTTGCAATCGCGTCTTTGTCCAGACGACTGCGCCGGCCTTTGCCAGTCTGCGGCCAATCATGGCGCCGACCAATAGCACCGACACAATGGGCAATAGCGACAATGGCGCGATGATGGCGGAGCAAACAAGGAGTACGGCAAGGCCGGCTGCCATCGTCAGTAGCGGAAGACGGGCGCGCAGACGCGCATAGTCGACATCGTCAACATCATCGAGATAATCGGCAAGGCGGGCCTCGTCTCCAAGCTGCCAGCCGGCACTGCGGACGGCGGGTGCCGCTGCCATGGATGCAAACAGATCCACCCGGCGACGTACCTGATCACCAAGAGCAGCCTTGTGGCCGATGAGGCGCTCTCCATAGCGCGCGGCCGTGCGCCCGATGGCGAATAGACGGATGAACGCCGAAGGAACATGGAAGTTGAAGGTGGCAGCCGCAGCCGTCAGTCCGGCGGTCGCGACGGCGCCCAGGAACCAGGCGGAGACGCCTCCCAGCAGGATGCCGCAACAAACGGCGCAACAGCTCAGGAGTGTCGCCCGGCGCCAGTGTTTTTTATTCGCGGAGAGGGGTTCGCTCATCATGCCGCCACCTCGATATTTTTGTTGTTTGAAAGGTCGATCGTCAGTCTCGCAACGCCCACCAACTCCCTGTCATGCGTGGCAACGACGACCAGCCGTGAACGCGCTATGCTGAGAAGCGCTTGCCGAACGAGTGCAGATGTTGCTGCGTCGAGCTTGGCCGTAGGTTCGTCTGCGACAACCGTCTTCCCCGACAGAAGAGCGCGGGCGACTGAAACGCGAAGTCTTTGGCCGCCTGAAAGGTTGCTCCCGCCGCGGCTAAGCAGTGCATCAAGGCCACCGGGCAGAAGTGCATCGTCAAGGAGGCCCACCTTGTTTGCGGCATCGAACAGCCTCTGCGGCGATACAGGCGGCAGCTTCCAGCAGATCGCCTCGCGAAGGGTGTGTCCGCCGACAAAGCTGTCGGTCGAAACCCATGCCATATCCCCGGAAATCATCGCTCCGGGGTTTGCCTCCGGTTCTAATTGGGCAAGTCGGCGTAGCAGGGTCGACTTGCCGCTGCCGCTGGGACCGGTGATTGCAACAAGGCCGTGTTCGGGAAGCGGCGAGAGAGGTCGGTCAAGCGCGGCAACGGTAACCGTCTCTGGAACATCGGCATTGAGCAGCCGGTCAAGCGCATTCGCCGCAGCCAGACCTTCCGCCTTGGCATGATATTGTTCGGAGAAACGCCTGAAAGGCGCGAAATACTCCGGCGCGATCATCAGGATGAATAGGCTCTGCCAGAGCGCGAGATCGGAAAAGCCCGGGATCATCATCAATTTGAGGTGCCCGAGGCCAAGAAAGACCGCGAGCAAGGCGATCGACAGCGACGCGAAAAAGTCGATGATGCCGGCATTGATGAATGCAATGCCGAGAACGCTCATCGTCTCGCGCGCATAGGTCTCCAGGCGGGCGGAGAGCTTTCTCTCCTCCTCGGCAAGAGCGTGATTGGCCAGAATGGTCGGCAGCGCGCGGATGCGATCGGCAAATTGCCCCGCAAGACGGCCGAAGGCCCGTTCCTGAACTGCCGCGCGGCTCCGGATTGCATCGCCCACCAATGCAAAGAACAGAATCATGACCGGCGTCAGACAGATGACGAGGACCGCAGCCTGCCAGGAGACGAGCAAGAGCATGGCTGCGGCCACCATCGGACCGATTCCCATCATCATGGAGGCCATGCGATGGCCAATGACGAGGGATGCCACGGCTTCAGGGTAGCGCTGCATGGCCACGACCAGCGTCCCGACGGGCAGCTGGTTCAATTGTCGCGGCGACATAGCGTTCAGGCTTGTTCTTGCGACATCGCGCAACCCCGTCTCGATCGTGGTTTCGGCGCGCGCCTGCATCCTGTCGCCGAGCAATCCCGCGATAGAGGAGCAAGCGAGAAGGCCGATCGCGAGGATCGGTAGCCAGGGATCCACCCCTTGGTCCATTACCAGCCGGCCAGCGACCATGGCGGCCGTTGCCGAGAAGCCCAGCCGCAGAACAAGGCGCGCCACCTGGACCGTAAACACGGCTCGCAAACTGGTTTTCGCGCTGTCTCGCGCAAGCACGAGCACGTCGATCTTGTCGGCGTCGCTGCGGACGCGTTCTGGGTTAGCGGTCGATGCCTTGTCTTTGTTCATGCAGCTCTTTTGGCATCGATCGATTGCTTTGCGATTGATCTAGATCAACTCGCCCGAGGATCGCTCGCGCTAACAGATATCGACAAAGAAAGGATACCCCCATGTTCGACCCACTTCTCGTCGACCTATCCCGGCTTCAGTTCGCCCTGACGGCGCTGTACCACTTCCTGTTCGTACCCCTGACGCTCGGCCTCTCCATCATGATCGCGATGATGGAGACCGTCTACGTCATGACGCGGCGAACCATCTGGCGCGACATGACGAAATTCTGGGGCGCGCTCTTCGGCATCAACTTCGCACTCGGCGTTGCGACGGGCATTACGATGGAGTTCCAGTTCGGCATGAACTGGGCCTATTATTCTCACTATGTCGGCGACGTCTTCGGTGCACCGCTGGCGATCGAAGGCTTGATGGCCTTCTTTCTGGAGGCGACCTTTGTAGGTCTGTTCTTCTTCGGCTGGGATCGACTTTCGCCACGCGCCCATATGACCGTCACCTGGCTGATGGCGCTGGGCACGAACTTCTCGGCGCTCTGGATTCTGATTGCCAACGGATGGATGCAGAACCCAGTCGGTTCAGCCTTCAATCCCGACACGATGCGCATGGAAGTGACTGATTTCATGGCGGTCTTGTTCAATCCCGTCGCCCAGGCGAAGTTCGTCCACACGGTTTCGGCCGGCTACGTCTGCGGCGCGGTTTTCGTCCTTGGTATTTCCGCCTGGTATATGTTGCGCAATCGGCATGTCGCGCTCGCAAAGCGCTCCTTTGTGATTGCTGCAGCCTTCGGCGTCGCCTCGTCCCTTTCGGTGATCGTGCTGGGTGACGAAAGCGGCTACGCCTTGACCGATAACCAGAAGATGAAGCTCGCGGCCATCGAAGCCATGTGGGAGACGGAGCCCGCACCGGCATCCTTCACAGCCGTCGGAATTCCAAGCCTTGCGGACCGCAAGACCCATTATGCCGTCCATATTCCCTGGGTCATGGGCCTGATCGGCACCCGATCGATCGACAAGGAAATTCCCGGCATCGACCAGCTGGTGGCGAAGGCCGAGGAGCGTGTGCGCAACGGCTTGGGCGCCTATGACGCGCTTGAGAAGCTGAAGGTGAATCTGGGCGACGCGGCAGCGCGGACGACGTTCGAGGCGAAGTCCCAGGATCTCGGTTATGCGCTCCTTCTGAAGCAATATGTCGAAGATCCCCGCACTGCGAGCGATCAGCAGATCAAGGATGCCGCCTGGTCCTCGGTGCCGCAGGTTCCTTGGCTCTTCTTCTCGTTCCGCATCATGGTGGCGTGCGGCTTTGCCCTGCTTGTCCTCTTCGTTACATCCCTCTGGTACACGATGCGGGAAAAAGGCGCTCCGCGCTGGCTGTTCAGCCTGGCTGTGCTTGCCATGCCGTTGCCGTGGATTGCGATCGAGCTTGGATGGTTCGTCGCCGAATTCGGTCGCCAGCCCTGGATCATCGACGGCGTGCTGCCGACCTTCCTGGCGACATCGGAGCTCGGCATCTACAACCTCATCCTCAGTATTGCGGGCTTTACCCTGGTCTATGGCGTGCTCGCCGTCATCGAAGTTCGGCTGATGCTGGCGGCCATCCGCAAGGGTCCTGATATCGCCGACATGATCACAGGCAAGCCTTCGGCTCCGCTCATGGAAGCGAAGCCGGCGATGCAGCCGGGCGAATAGCCCATTCCCGAAAAGGACCAAGTCAATGATCGAATTTCTTCTCAGCTATGAAACGCTGCGCGTCACCTGGTGGATCCTGCTCGGTGTGCTGCTCATCGGATTTGCCGTTATGGACGGCTTCGACATGGGCGTAGGGACGCTATTGCCCTTCGTCGCAAAGACCGACCTCGAGCGCCGGGTCGCCATCAACACGGTAGGCCCGGTCTGGGAGGGCAACCAAGTCTGGTTCATCCTGGGCGGCGGCGCCATTTTCGCAGCATGGCCCGCGCTGTATGCATTGAGCTTTTCGGGCTTCTATCTTGCGATGTTTCTGGTGCTGCTGGCTCTCATCCTGCGACCCGTCGCCTTCAAATACCGCTCAAAGAGACCTGAGAAGGCATGGCGCGCTCGCTGGGACTGGGCACTTTTCGTCGGCGGCGCCGTTCCATCTCTGATCTTCGGCGTTGCCGTCGGCAATGCGCTTCAGGGTGTGCCGTTCCATTTCACCTCGGATCTGCGTCCGATCTACGAAGGCACTCTCTTCGGGCTGCTTAATCCGCTCGCGCTGTATTGCGGTCTGGTTTCCCTGTCGATGCTGGTCATGCACGGTGCGGCCTGGCTCGCCTTCAAGGCCGAGGGCATCGTTGCCGAGCGTGCGAAGGCAATTGGATCCAAGGCAGCATTTGTTGCCGGTCTGCTTTTTGCCGGAGGCGGCGTACTGGTCTGGCTCGGGCTACTCGGCGGCTACCGCGTTACTTCGACCGTCAAATGGGATGGCCCTTCAAACCCGCTTCTGAAAAGCGTCGCACATGACGGCGGTGCCTGGCTTGCCAATTTCGAGGCTCACCCCATTCTCTGGCTCGTACCCGCCATCGGCATCATCGGCCCCTTTTTCGTGGCATTGGGTTTCCGCACCCGCCGCGAGGGCTTGACCTTCATTGCATCGAAGCTTTCGGTCGCGATGATCATCGCGACGGTCGGCCTGGCAATGTTCCCGGTCATACTGCCGTCGAGCACCAATCCCAGCCACTCGTTGACCGTCTTTGACGCATCGTCCAGCCGCGCGACGCTGCGCAACATGCTTCTGGCAACCGCCATATTCATGCCGCTCATCCTTCTCTACACCGCCTGGGTTTACCGGGTTCTATGGGGCAAGGTTAGCGAGAAGAGCGTCGAGAAGGCCGGGCATTCAGCTTACTGAACAAGGAAAGGAAGAGATAATATGTGGTACTTCGCATGGGTTCTTGGGCTGGGACTGGCGGCTTCCATGGGTATTTTGAATGCGCTTTGGTACGAGCTGCGCGTTCTGCGCGAAGAGCCTGCCGACGAGATCCTGCAGCTGCCCACGCCGTAAGGATGCAGGCATCCCGCTGAGAGCTGAGATGAGACCGGCCGCCGGCCATTGGTAAGAACAATGGCCGGCGGCCGCATCTTGCTATGTTCCTTGTGCCGCGCGATGGAGGCAGGCGAGGGGATAGCGGACGGAATTCATCCGAGACGGCGGCCGTTGGGGTGTTGGTCGCTCTCGATGTCCGATGCATTATCTTCAGCTTGGCTCACCGCGACCTTTTTCCGAAGCTTCGCAAGTATCTCTTCGCCGTCGACGGACGCTCGCGTCCGCTCCATGATCTCACGCTCTTTGGCCGCCTGTTCCCAGTGATGCTGGCTGCGTCCCGAGGGCCGTCCGGCCGCCTCCCAAATGGCATAGGCCCGCTTGCTGATCCACTCGAACCGTTCATCCGTCATTTCTTCTCCTGCTTCGTGGGCGTTTCGAACCGCGGGTGGGCGCGAATGTTGGCCGTGGGGAACAATAATGGTGCTGACGGGTTGCACCTTATGTTCCCAACTTCACAAACACATTAATCCACGACAGAAAGGAGGATCTGATGACTTTGACGTTGATCAGCAAGGCCTTTGCTGAAGACGAGCCGATACCAAGCAAATATGCGCTGGACGGTGAGAATATGTTTCCGCCCCTTGCTTGGGGTGGCGCTCCTGCGAAGACCCAGAGCTTTGCTCTGGTCGTCGAGGATCCGGATGCGCCCAGCGGCACGTTCCATCATTGCGGCATCGCCAACATTCCCGCGCAGTGGGAAGCCCTGGCGGAAAGCGTCGACACGATGCAGGAGAAGGCGCTGCGCTTCTACAAGAACGATTTCGGAAACGCCCGCTATGACGGTCCGCAGCCGCCAAGCGGTGATCCTCCGCATCGCTACATCTTCCGCCTTGCCGCGCTCGATGTACCGAGGGTGACGCTTCCTGACGCCGTCGGGGCGGAAGCAATGTGGCAGAAGGTGAAGAAACACATGCTGGCGGAGGCGAGCCTCACAGGCACCTACCAGTCATAGGCTATGATCTGCACGCCGGCGCGATCGGCATGCCAGAGTGCCGGTCGCGCCGACACGAGTTGAAAGGCCGCCGTAACCCGGCGCCCATTGGATGGTTGCAATGAGCAGAAATGACCATGATGACGCAGACAAGGAGAAACCGCGCACCTTCCCGGCCGACGATGTCCGTCAAGGCGAGATCATCCTAAAGCGACGATGGCAACGCGTGATATTCATCGGTGGGCTTGCAGGCGCGGTTCTGGTGATCCTGCTGGCACATTTTGCCGGATAAATCTCGGTTAGGCACGGCCAAATTATTTCGATGGACAGGAGTGTCCGCTGGCTGAAATAGTGAGCAGATGGCTCAGAAAAACGTCGCGCTGGTTCTCGGTGGTGGTGGCGCTGCCGGAAATGCATGGTTGATCGGTATCATCGCAGGGCTGGCCGAAGCTGGTTTCGATCTGACGGAGGCCGCCGATTTGGTGATTGGCACATCGTCCGGCGCCACCGCGGCGGCGCATGTGCGCAGTGGCATGCCACCGGCGGAACTGTTGGCCTGGGTGCTTTCGCCATCGGTTCAATCGGCCGGGCAGAAATGGGTGCGGTCGCCTTCTTCGGCTCCATCCCTGCCGATGTCCACGGTATTCGAGCGGATGAGGGCCATCGGTGCCGCAGCCAGCTCAGCAATTGATCTACAACGCGCGATGGGCGCGTTCGGATTGGAAAGCGACGCGATACTGGGGCCTGCGGCAGTGGAACAGCGGCGCTCAATGGTCGCAGCCAGGTTGCCTCGCCATGAATGGCCGGACAGGCCGATGATCGTCGTGGCCGTCGACGCGCATACCGGCGAATTGATGGCGTTCGACCGCGAGTCCGGCGTCGATTTGGTGGACGCCGTGACCGCGGCCACGGCAATGCCCGGCATGGCACCCACGCACAGTATCAACGGCAATCGTTACATCAATGGCGGGGTGCGCTCCACCGACAACGCCGATCTTGCAGCAGGCTATGCGAAGGTCGTGGTGCTCTCGCCGTTCAGCGGACGAAGCGGGCCGCTACCGGAGGGCCAGTTCGAAGGCCTGCGCCGGCAGCCAGGCATGGACCTGGCAAGCCAGGTTGAGAGTTTGCGCAAGCAGGGCAGCCGCGTCGAGGTGATCACACCGGACGACGATTCCCGCACAGCAATGGGTACGAACCAGATGGATCCGGCGACCCGCATCCCCTCCGCCCGGGCCGGCTTCGCTCAAGGCAAGCTGGAAGCAGTTCGCCTCGCCTTTCTCTAGCGCCTCCACCGCCAGTTGCTGACTTCCGGCATATCCTCGCCATGACGCCGGACGTAGTCGCGATGCTTGATGAGCTTCGCCTTCAGTCCGTCTATGACATCGGGAACTTTTTCCGCCAGGCCCGGCACGCGGTCGATCGCTTCAAGAGCAAGGTGATAACGGTCCAGCTCGTTCAGCACGGTCATGTCAAACGGCGTGGTCGTCGTGCCTTCCTCGATGAACCCACGCACATGGATATTGTCGTGATTGGTCCGTCGGTAGGTCAGACGATGGATCAGATAGGGATAGCCGTGATAGGCGAAGATCACCGGCTTGTCCGTGGTGAAGATCTGGTCGAATGCCTGATGCGCGAGGCCATGTGGATGCTGCTGCGGATCCTGCAGGGAGAGAAGATCGACCACGTTGACCGTGCGGATTTTGAGATCGGGAATCGCCTCGTGCAGCAGCATGACGGCAGCCAATGTCTCCATGGTCGGGACATCGCCGGCGCAGGCCATGACGATGTCAGGGGCAACCGTATCGTCCTCGTAGCTTGCCCAATCCCATATGCCGGCGCCTGCCTTACAATGGGCGATCGCCTCGTCCATGCCGAGCCATTGCGATTCCGGCTGTTTGCCGGCGACGATGACGTTGATCCGGTCATAGGTCTTGAGGCAATGATCGCCGACCCAAAGCAGGGTATTGGCATCCGGTGGCAGATAGATGCGTACCACGTCGGCTTTCTTGTTGGCGACCAGATCGACGAAGCCCGGATCCTGATGGGAAAAGCCGTTGTGATCCTGCCGCCAGACATGCGACGTCAGCAGATAGTTCAGCGACGAGATCGGCTTGCGCCATGGCAATTCGCGCGAGACTTTCAGCCACTTGGCATGCTGATTGAACATGGAATCGACGATGTGGATGAAGGCTTCGTAGCAGGAAAAAAGTCCGTGCCGCCCGGTTAGCAGATATCCTTCGAGCCAACCCTGGCATAGATGCTCGCTCAGGACCTCCATCACTCGACCATCCGTAGCCAGGTGGACGTCATAGTCTTCAATAGCTTCCATCCAGACGCGGTCGGTGACTTCGAAGACGCTGCCGAGCCGGTTCGATTCCGTCTCGTCGGGGCCGAAGATGCGGAAGTTCTGCTGGAGATCATTGAGCTTCAGTGTATCGCGCAGGTAGTGCCCGAGGATTTCGGTCGATTGCACCTGCTGGCTGCCGCGCTCGCCGATCTCGACCGCGTAGTCGTGGACGGAGGGAACTCGCAGCTCCTTGCGAAGCAGGCCGCCGTTGGCGTGAGGATTGGCGCCCATGCGCCTTTCGCCTTGCGGCGCAAGCGCACTCAATTCGGCTTTGAGCTGGCCGCTGCGATCGAAGAGATCGTCTGGATCATAGCTGCGCATCCAGTCTTCCAGGATCTTGCGATGGCTCTCATCGCCACGACAATTGGCGACTGGCACCTGGTGCGCCCGCCAGAAACCTTCGACCTTCTTGCCGTCGACCTCCTTGGGGCCGGTCCAGCCTTTCGGACTGCGCAGGATGATCATCGGCCAGCGTGGCATTCCTTCGGGCGCCGCCTTTTCACGGGCCATTCTCTGTATGCCGCGAATGCGGTCGAATACCCGGTCGGAGGTGTCGGCCATCGCCTGATGCATGGCAGCCGGCTCGTCACCCTCGACGAAGAAGGGCTCGTAGCCATAGCCCGAAAAAAGGTTGCGCAGGTCCTCGTCGCTTTCCCGGCCGAGGATCGTGGGATTGGCGATCTTGTAGCCGTTGAGGTGGAGGATGGGCAGCACTGCGCCATCGCGCGCCGGATTGAGGAATTTGTTGGAATGCCAGCTTGCTGCCAGCGGCCCTGTTTCGGCCTCGCCATCGCCAACGACGCAGGCAACGACGAGGTCGGGATTGTCGAAGGCGGCACCAAAAGCATGGACGAGCGCATAGCCGAGTTCGCCGCCCTCGTGGATGGAACCTGGGGTCTCAGGGGCTGCATGGCTTGGGATGCCGCCGGGGAAGGAAAACTGCTTGAACAGCTTTTGCATCCCGTCCGTGGTCTCGGAAATATCCGGATAGATTTCGCTATAGGTACCCTCGAGATAGGTGTTGGCGACCATGCCGGGACCGCCGTGACCCGGACCGCACATGTAGATGATGTCCAGATCGCGCGCCTTGATGAGGCGGTTGAGATGCGCATAGATGAAGTTCAGCCCAGGCGTCGTGCCCCAGTGGCCAAGCAGCCTCGGCTTGATATGCTCCGGCTGTAGTGGTTCGCGCAGTAGAGGATTGTCCATCAGATAGATCTGGCCGACCGACAGATAATTGGCGGCCCGCCAGTAGCGGTCGATTAGAGAGAGTTCCTCGGGCGAAAGCGGTGTGGTGACTGCGTTCATTTCCGTCTCCTCGTTTTCGTCACGTGATAAGTGCCAGGGCCTCGTCGGCGATTACCTGTTCCTCATCGGTCGGAATGACAAATAGCCTAGCATTGCTGGTTGCTGCGTTGATCGAGGTCAAATTGCTGTTGTTCGCGTCTTCGTCGATCTCGATACCCAGCCATTGCAATCTCTGTGCAACGCGGGCTCTGATCTGCGGTTGATTTTCGCCGATGCCGGCCGTGAAGACGATGGCGTCGAGGCCGCCGATCGTCGCGCACAGCCGGCCGATTTCGCCTGATATGCGCAGGCAGAAGAGGTCTATGGCCTCCGCTGCTTCCGGACGTGTGTCCTCGAGCAGTACCCGCGTGTCGCCGCTGATGCCGGAAACGCCAAGCAGCCCGCATTCGTGATAGAGAAAGTCCTCGATCCGTTCGGGCTGCCGCATTCCGCCTCTCATGAGATAGAGCAGCGCGCCGGGGTCGAGCCAGCCGGGGCGTGTCGCCATCGGGATCCCGTCCAACGCCGAAAACCCCATGCTTGTGTCACGGCTGATGCCATCCTCCATGGCACATAAGCTCGCGCCACTGCCGAGATGGCATGCGATGACTTTACCCTTGGCAGTAGTCGGGTCGATCTGTCGAAGCCGGGAAGCGATGTATTTGTAGGAAAGGCCGTGAAAGCCATAGCGGCGCACGCCATCGTCGTGCATGCCCCGCGGGATGGCCAGCCGCCGGACGATATCTGCCTGCGACGAATGGAATGCCGTGTCGAACGAGGCGACTTGCGCAACATCGGGGCGAAGCGTCTCGATGGATCGGATGACGCGTAAGGCTTGAGGCTGGTGCAAAGGGGCAAGGGGAATGAGCTTCTCGATCCGCCCGATCGCAGCGTCGTCCAGCAGGGCCGCCTCCTGGAACGTCATGCCGCCATGGACGACACGATGGGCCACCGCCCGCAATCTGCCGGGAAGATGGGCGAGCATATGATCCAGGGTTTCCGCCACGACGGAGACGAAATTCGCGGCGTTGTCACCCTTGATCGACTTTTCATAGCGATCTTGTCCGACGGAATAGCGAAGGGACAGCGGCGTTTGGTCGAAGTCGATCTTTCCGCGACCGACATTGATCGCCTGCGTGCCCGTCAGCTCAAAGATCCCGATTTTCAAGGTCGAGGATCCGGCATTGAATGTCAGCAGGACATCGTCAGTCATGTCAGCCTCTGGCGAAGGGTTTCAGCTACCGTAAGTTAGTGTATTCGCGTGCAGTAGCAACCGGGGAGATCGTCTTCTGCGACGCTTTGGCGCGACCTTTGATCTCATGCGGGAATCAGGCAGGCGACGAGGCTGCCGTTCTGGTCGAGCCTGGTCGAAGAGCAGACAGCTGCAGGCCACAGCCTTGCCGCGGAGGTGAGAGCTCAACTCGCTGCTGGCTCAGTTCCGTATCAGCGGCGCTACCCCGCAGGCCGTACATAAGGGGAATGGTAGGAGTTCCCATCGCGTGCCTGAGATGCGCAGTGGGACAAATTGAACGGAGATCAGAACAGCCTTTGCGTCGGGCAGGCGCGAGCCATGCAGGCCCCGATTTATCCAAGAGCCGCCCTCAATCCCAGACCAGCATCCGCGTGAGGATTGCAGGACGTGCCGTATCCTACTGCAGCGTCGTGGTGGGCGTATCCGTCGCAAACATCGGCAACTGCGCTTCAAGTGCGCGCTGAATGGCGGGAAAGCTGCGAAGCTTGTCGGCCTTGCGGATCATCAATTCCTCATTGATGATGGCCCGCATGCCCGTCGTGAATGTTCGCAGGCTGAATTGTTCCGAATGGGCGTGCAGCATCGCGGGATGAAACCGGCGCTCGGTAGCTTCGAAATCGAGTACGGCGTCGATCAAGGCATCCACGGATTGCTCGTCAAAGAGGAGCCCGGTCACTCCCGGCACGATCGTTTCCAGCGCTCCGCCGCTTCCATAGGCAATAACAGGCCGCCCGCTCGCCATCGCTTCAACGGGAACGATGCCGAAGTCTTCCTCGCCGGGAAAGATCAGCGCACGGCAGCGCGCCAGCTTTTCCTTCAACACTGAAAACGGGGTCCGGCCCAGGAAGGTGATGGAAGGGCCGGCCATACGTTTCAGCTCCTCCATCTGACTGCCTTCGCCGATAACGACCAGCTTGCGGTCCATCCGGCTGAAGGCCTTCACCGCCAGGTCGATGCGCTTATAGGGAACCAATTGGCCGGCGCAGAGATAGAAGTCCTCGATCGATGTTGTTGGCGTAAAATCATCGACATTGACGGGCGGGTAGAGCACGGTTGCATGGCGCCGATAGTATTTGCTGATGCGATCGCAAACATGATGCGAGTTGGCGACGAAGCGATCGACCCGCATGCTCGTATTGACGTCCCAGGAACGCAGCAGTGGCGCCAGCATCGGCAACATGACCCGGGATGCGAGACCTGCATGAGATCGGTAGAAATGATAGTGGTCCCAGAGATAACGCATGGGAGAATGGCAATAGCAGATATGCGTTGACCCCGGCGCCGGGATGATGCCCTTGGCCGGGCCTGATTCACTGGAAATGATCAGATCGTAATCCGTAAGATCGAAGCTCTCTAAAGCAAAGGGCATGAGCGGCAAGAGCGATTGATAACCCCTGACTGCTCCGGGGATCCGCTGGAGGAAGGACGTGCTGATCTTGTGCTTTCGGATCTTTTCGGAGATGCGGCTTTCATCATAGACGAGAGTGAAGATATCGGCGTCCGGATACATGTCGCAGAGGGCCTCGACCACCTTTTCTCCGCCCCTCATGGACACCAGCCAATAATGTACGATCGCTACACGCATTGCTCGCCCCTCCGTGGGTCGCAACAACATTGTGCAGTCGGCAACGTTTGCGACAGGGCCCACATCGGTTCGAGACGGCATACAAATGGCCGAAGGGAGTAACCGAAAGATTTAGCCGGGGATCAGGGCCTGCACACAAGGATATGTGCATTCGACTAAGAGATTGGTGAAGCCCATACCTCCCTGCCAGAAATGATAAGCCCTGTTGCTTTGGTAGGGGATTTACACGCTATGCGTTCGACTGCTGATCTCGTTTCGTGGCGCCTTCATTTCCCGATGGCGCAAGCGACACGAAAGCGAGTTTTCGGCTCATGGTTAGAATTCGCACCTTGCCTTACCATACCTTCCTCATGCCGCCTCGGTCCATGGCGCCCTGGTTGCTGGCATTGCTGCTTTCCGGTGCGGGCACGCCCGGCATCGCCGACGCTGCTGCCAGAGATCTCTACCATGTCGGGCCGCAAGCCCGGATCAAGGTGGCGATCGTCGAATGGATCGCCGCGACCGGCGAATATAAGGAGTGGACTGCGCTCAACGGTGAATACGTCGTGTCGCAATCGGGCTCGATCTCGATCCCGATGATCGGGGAAATGCAGGTCGGTGACAAGACCGTCGAGGCCATCAGCTCCGATATCGGTGACAAGCTGAAGCAGATCACCGGTCTGGCCGTGGCGCCGACGGCCTCCGTTCAAGTTGTCAAATATCCGATGATCTACGTATCGGGCGCGGTCGAAAAGCCGGGCGAGCTCGAATTCAGGCCCGGTCTGACCGTGAAGCAGGCAATGGCGATGGCGGGCGGGCGCGAGCGTCGTTACAACCAGACGGGCGACTATTCTGAAGCGCAGCAGATCACCTATGCCGGCGACATCAGCCGCATGGAGCTTCAGTTGAAGCAGCTCGGAGCGAGGCGGGCGCGCCTGATGGCCGAACTCAACGATCAGCCGACGATCACGTTTGCGCCGGAGATCAAAGCTGCTCCCGAGGGATCGGCGATCAGGCTGATCATGACGAGCGAGGTCGACCTCTTCAACGCGAGGGCGGACGCCTTGCGGCAGCAACTTGCCGCTGCTGCGGATCTGGAAACGTTGCTGCGCAACGAAATCAACATTCTCGACGAGAAAATGTCATCGCAGGACGAGCAGGTGAAGATAGCTCAGGACGAATTGAGCGATATCGCGAAGCTGGTGGATACCAAGATCCTGACCACATCGCGAAAGACCTCGCTGGAGCGGATCGTCGCTGAGATGCAGGCGGGCAAGCTGGATCTTGTCGTTGCCTCAATGCAAGCCAAGCAGAAGCTGAACGAGACCGAGCGCGATGCGCTCAATCTCAAAGGTCAGCGCAAGACCGAGGCCGGCCAACTGCTGCAGACCACGGAGACCGAAATCGAAGACACGAAACTTAAGCGAAACACGACGCTGCAACTGCTGCAGATTTCAGGCGCGTCGCTTTCACGAAGCCAGAGCATGAAGGCGCTCGATCTGCAGCCCCTCGAATACTGGATAACCCGAGGCGGCAAAGGGGACGATGCCGCCAAGGTATCAGAGGGGACCGAGCTGCAGCCGGGGGATGTTTTGGACGTGCATTACAACATTTCCGGAAGCCTGGACGGCACGGCGCTCTCGTCCGCCGACACCGGTCAGTCTCAATAGCGACAAGCGAGCCAAAGTGGGGGCGACAATCATGGCAGTTCACGAGATCGGTAAGGGCTTTCGCGGCACTCCATCTAACACCAGAGGCGCGGGAGATAGCGAATATATCTCGTTTCGCGACGTCTGGCGGTTTCTGCAGCGCCACTGGTTGATTTTCACCGTGTTTACAGTTGCCGGGCTCGGTGTCGGCGGCCTCTACATGGTGACGACCAAACCGGTCTATACGGCTAGCACGCGCATCGTCATGGATCCCGACCAAGGGCGCATCGTGTCACAGGATGCTTTCACCGGAACGGTCATCATCGAAGCGGCGGAAATTGCGAGCCAGGTCGAGATCGTTAAGTCCGAGGCGACGGCACGCGCCGTCGTCCAGAAACTCAACCTCACCGAAGACCCCGAAATCATAGGCGGCATGTCCTGGCAGGCCGCCCTGCATGACAAGCTGCGCGCATTTGTCAGTTTTTTCGATCATGGCGATGATGGAAGCGCTAAGACCGAAGATACCGAAGACGACCTGATGCGCCGCACGATGGCGTCGTTCCTGTCCCGGGTCGAGGTCAATCGTGTTGGCCAGTCCTACATTCTGGAGATCGGATATCGTTCGACTGATCCGGAAAAGGCAGCCCGGACGGCGAACGCGATCGCGGAGGCCTATATCAGCACAGGTCTGTCGGAACGCGCCTCGGCGGCACAAAGCGGTGCCAAATGGCTGGAGACGCGTCTGATCGAAGTCGGCCGGCAGGCACGCGAAGCGGCCATGAGCGTCGAAGAATTTCGTGCCAGGAACGGCATCATGGAGGTCAGTGCGACCTCGTCTCTCGATCAGCAGCAGCTGTCCGAGATCAGCAGTCAGGCCGTTGCAGCAGGAGCCCAAACTGCGGCGGAAACAGCCAAGCTTGCGACCCTCGACCAGCTTATGGCCGGCGGCAAGGTCGAAGGCGATGTCGACGAGACGATGAGCAATCCGCGGATACAGAAGCTGCAGGAAGATCTCGGCGCCGCAACCATCAAGTTGAACAATCTCGCCGGCCGATACGATGCCGACAATCCCGCCATCGTTGCTGCGCAGCAGGAAATCGATCGCATAAAGGGAGACATGCGTAAGGAGTTCGAGCGCATCCAAGCGCTCTACAAGACTAATCTCGACATCGCCAAAGCGCGCGAGAAGCTCCTCAGCGATGAACTGTCCTCCTTGAAGGAGGCCGGAACGGACAAGAATCTGGCACGGGTGGAGCTATCGGAGATGGAAAGCCGGGCGACCACATATCGCCGGATGTATGAGAGCATTTTGCAGCAGCTGATTGGCGCGCTGCAGAAGGAATCGTTTCCGCTTGGCAACGTTCGTGTCGTGACGGCAGCAGCCGTGCCGCTGGCAAAGACCTGGCCGAAATCCTCCTTCGTCCTGCCGTTTGCGGTTATGCTCGGCCTGGCGGCGGGTGTCATGGCGGCGCTTTTGCGAGATGGCCTGGATCGTCGCGTCAGTTCCAATGAAAAGCTGCGGCGGGAATTGGGGATCACTTCATTGGGACATGTCCCCGTTTATACCAGCCCGTCCTTCCTGCCGGCAAGCATGGTGGTCGGCAATGCCGGCTGGCGACGAACCATGCTGCCGCTAAGATCGGTGCTCGATACGCCCTATTCGCAGTTCTCCGAAGCTCTGCGCGGCGTCAAGCACTCTATCGATTCTGCCTTTCCACCCAACGCACCCATGGTGGTTGGCATAACCTCGGTCGGCACCGGCGAAGGCAAGACCACGATCGCGACCAATCTTGCACAGCTCTACCAGCACGAGGGCGCCTCGGTCGTATTGGTCGATGCGGACTTCCTCAATGCCAGGCTGAGCTGTGTCGTAACCGAGTCGGGGACGGAGTTCGGCATGGAGGCGCTGAACATAAACGATGTGCCGCGTCGCTATGCCGTCGCCCATGAGAGCGGACCGCTTGTCGCAAAGGTCGATCAGGAGCCAGGGGCGGAGATCGTGCACGCACAAGGCAGCGTTCCGGTCGTCACCGTTGATGAGACAGAGAAATCCGTCGCAGCCTTTCAACGCTATGGACATCTGCCCGCGCTCAAGGCCGAGATCGATCTGCTGAGGCGGCAATACAAGGTCGTCATCGTTGACATGTCGGCTTTCGAGGATTCTGCCGATACGCGCGTCATCTGCAGCTACCTGGAGGGCATCGTCGTCGTCGTCGGACAGACGAACAAGATGACCGTCGAGAGGCTGTCGGACGCGCTGGCAAGCTTCGGTACGACGACGATCAACATCCTCGGCATCATTGCCAACCGCAGCTCCGAGAGGCGTCAAGGCCACCAGACGCGGCTTTTGCGCCGCAGGCCACAGGAGCGCCAGGTGCGCGCATCCGCAAGACGCCTCACGAGCCATACCAGGGCTCGTCCGCTCAAGATTGCTGTCGGCATAGCAAGTGCCGGGCGACGCGACATCCTGTCGTCCATCCTTCCGCACATCGCCAGTCAGACCCGTAAGCCTGACGAGATTGTCGTCTGTCTTTCCTCGCCCGAAGACATCGATCCAACTTGCCTGCGGAATCTTGACTTTCCGGTTCGGGTGATCATTTGCGAGCGCGGGCTGTGCCGTCAGCGAAATCGGATCCTCGACAGCATCCAGGACGCGGATGTCGTCCTTTTCCTGGATGACGATTTTCTGATGACATCAACCTATATCGAGGAAACGGAGCGGCTGTTCCAGCTCCAGCCCGATGTCGCCATGTGCACCGGCACGGTCCTTGCCGACGGTATCACCGGCCCGGGCATTTCCGTTCGCGACGGCCTGCGCCTGGTCGACGGCGAGCATCGGCGGCGATCAGGCGCCGCGATGCAAATCCGGCCAGTCTACAATGGCTATGGTTGCAACATGGCTATCCGCATGGCCATCGTCAAAGCCGCCTGTCTGCGGTTCGACGAAAACCTGCCCTTCTACGGCTGGCTTGAGGATGTCGATTTCAGCAGGCTCGTTGCCCAGTATGGCCAGCTTGTCAGCGCCAGGCAGCTCGAAGGCGTTCACCTAGGCACGAAAAGCGGCCGGTCGAGCGGCGTCCGTCTCGGCTATTCGCAGATCGCAAACCCGCTCTATCTCATGCGCAAACGCACCATGAGCGTGCCGCAGGCAACGATGCAGATCGGCCGCAATCTCATAGCCAATCTTGTCAAAGTCTGGCGGCCGGAGCCCTGGGTTGATCGCAAAGGTCGCCTTAGAGGCAATGCCATCGCGTTTCGCGATCTGCTCAAGGGCAGGCTGGCACCGCAGAACATCGAAGCATTGGAATAGTCCGGTGGCACGCTCATCCGGCCTAGATCGCGTCGTCGTCATAAATGACCGTTCCTCCAGGATAGGCGGAGCGTCGAACCTAGCGATCCTGTCCGCCGGCTTGCTGCAGGATGCGGGGATTGCCGTGACATATTTTGCCGGCGATATCGTCGGCTCCGATCCGCCGGCGTCCGAGACAATCAATCTCGACGCGCTGCCGTTGACACAGCAGTCACGTTTCAGCGCATTTGCCAGCGGTCTTTACAATCCTCGCGCCTATGCCGACCTCAACGGCCTGATTTCGCGTGCCGATACGGAGGGTACCATCTATCACATCCACGGTTGGTCGAAGATCCTCTCTCCTTCGATTTTCCGCGCTCTATGGCCCGTTCGCGAGCGTGTCGTTCTGCACGCCCATGACTATTTTCTCTCCTGTCCAAATGGCGGATTTGCCAATTATCGCAAAAATCAGGTCTGCCCTCTGACGCCGATGTCGATCAGTTGCTTGACCACAAACTGCGACAAGCGCGGCTATCACGAGAAAATCTGGAGATCGGCCCGTCATCTGGTGAGGGAGCATTATTTTCCGATCCAGCAGGTAGCCGCCAATATCGTCATCGTACATCAACGCATGCGCGATTATTTCGCGCGCGGACAGATCCGGACGAGCAACATAGAAACAATTCGCAACCCGGTTGAACCTTTCCTCGATCATCCCTCGGACTCATGGAAGAACCGCGACTTCTTCTTTGTCGGACGGCTGGAGCCGGAAAAGGGATTTGAGGATGCTGCGATCGCGGCACGGCTTGCCGGCGTTAGGCTTCAGGTCGTAGGCGATGGCGCTGGCCGGGCTCGTCTGGAAAAGGATTTTCCCGAAGTTATCATCCATGGCTGGAAGTCCAAGGACGAGATGCGGGGTATCCTTCGCGATGCGCGCGCGCTCATCGTTTCATCCCGGGTCCCGGAGCCTTTCGGATTGGCAGCGCTTGAGGCCGTGACAAGCGGCATACCCGTGATCTTGCCCGATACGGCGCTTCTCGGCGACGAACTCGCTTCGCTCGGGTGTGGACTGACCTTTCAAAGCGGCAGAGTTGAGATGCTCGCCAGCGGAGTACGCCAGCTTGCCGGCGATGACATGCTGCTTCGCGTGATGAGCCTGAATTGCATTCGTCGGTCACACGAGATGGCTCACACGCCGACGTCCTGGCGAGACGCATTGCTCTCTCTCTACGACCGCGTTCTTGAACGCGCAAACGCCGACACGACAGGCCCGAAGACGGCGGCAAATGGTGACTTTCCAACTGCTCGTCGGCTGACCGACGAAACCGGTTGAGGCTTGTGGTTAGCCTTGCGCCCGCGCCCTACGCCAATGGGACTAGGCCAATGCCCGCAGGGTCAATTGTCAAGGATGAGGGTAGCTGGCAGCTTTGAAAGAGGCATCGATGTGGTGAGGGGTCAAAGAGATGTTATCGACTTTTGACAGCGTTGCTCACCGCGAGCGATCTCGCGGCGAGGTGAAGCGGGCAGAACGGCTGGACCGCTCCAAACGGATTGTCGACCTTGTTCTTTCCGGGCTGGGACTGGTGTTCCTGGCACCGGCGCTGCTGGTAATTGCGATCGCGTTGCTTCTGGTCGACGGTCGCCCCATCATTTACCGCCATTCGCGCATTGGCCGTTACGGACGCCCGTTTGAATGCCTGAAATTCCGCACGATGCGCAAGGATGCCGACCGGCAGCTCGCGGAACTGTTGGCATGTGATGAGACGCGAAGACAGGAATGGTTGTCGACGCAGAAGCTCAAGAGCGATCCGCGCGTGCATTGGCTCGGAAAGTACCTGCGGATGACCAGCGCAGACGAGTTGCCGCAATTGCTCAACGTTCAGCGCGGCGACATGAGCCTGGTCGGACCTCGTCCCGTCGTCACTGCGGAGCTCGAGCGCTATGGACCAAACCTCTATTGCTATCTAGGGCTTCGGCCGGGCATCACCGGCCTCTGGCAGGTCAATCGTCGAGCCGAGACCACCTATGAGGAGCGCGTTCAGTTCGACCTCGATTATTTCCATAGTCGCTCACTGCGCGCCGACTTTGCAATTCTGGTAAAAACCGTCGGCGTCGTGCTGTTCGCGCGCAACGAAAAAGAACGTCTCACCAAATGAGAAGCGCGGCCATGGCGATCCACACGGCAAGGCAGAAGATCACCAAAATCCAGCGAAGCAGATATTTCTGGCGCGATCCGCCTTGCTGCTTCGAGGCGTTGGGATCATGCTTATCGTCATTCATAAGCTGCTCTGCTTGGTTTTGCATGGCAATTGCCGGCAAGCCCTTTTTTCACCGCCAAGAATTTAGATCCGACTCTGGTGTTCGGAACAATAACTTCTGTGAAACAAAAACGTCTAGCTCCGACTTGCCCCGTCCACAGACAATATTTCATTACGCGGAATCGTGTCCTGAATGGGAGCGCTGTGCCTTTTATCAGGAGCAAGACTGGAAACAATTGCGCAGTTACATGCTGCACGTCGGCGGAAATTATCAACCAAGGAGCGTGAGAACGAGTTTTCACTTACATCTACCTTCCATGGTGGTGGGTTGATGGATAGCCTATCGCCTCGCCCTAAAGGTGTTGGTTGGGCCAGTCTGAAACATTGGCTTCGCTCCCGTACGCCGGCGGTAATCGGCGACGGAGCATCGACGCTCGTCTCGAAAATCGTTTCGCAGGCCGTGCAGCTTCTGATCTTCCTTGTTGCTGCGCGCGCGTTGGAATCGGCAGAATTCGGCCTCTACGCGTTCAGCTCCGCTATCGTGGTCATGCTTGTCGTGATCGCGGAAGGCGGGTGGGGCGAGTTTGTCATGAAGGCCGAGTGTACCGACCGGGAACTCGACCAGATCGGCACGATCTCGATCCTTGCCGGCGTGCTTGTGACGATCATCGGGGCGTTCAGCGCCGCCATCGCCTGGTTTCTTTTCCACCGGCCGCACGAAGCGCTTCTCCTGGCTCTTTTCAGTTGCTGGTTTTTGCCGGCGTCGCTTTATGCGGTCTATGAGGGGCTATTGATTGCTCGCGGCCTGCTGCGCAAGCAGTCCATTATCCGGATAGCGAGCGAGATTGCGGGCCTGTGCGTGACGATGCTCGGGCTTTGGCTCGGGTGGAATGTCTTTTCCCTTGCCGCCGGCCGGCTCGTTTCGCAATTGGTCTGCCTTGCCGGTTCGGCAGCCGTGCTCGGTTGGTGTCCAAGACTGCATTTGACCTGGCCCTTTGCACGCGAGGTTCTCGGGTTTTCAGGTCACATCCTGTCGAACCGGCTGATCCTCTTCCTGCGCTCCTATTCCGGAACGCTCGCGATCGGCAGCTTTCTCGGGCTTACGGAGGCGGGCTATTTTCGGGTGGCCGAGCGCATCGTGGCGGCATTTTCAGAACTTATCGGCGAGCCGGCGCGCATGCTTGCCTGGACACTGTTTCGCCGCTCGGCGCTGGGGATCGGCTCGGATGGAAGGCAGGCTCGGGATATCGGCCCGTCCGCGACCGTTTTCATGATGGTTCTCATGGCGATCTCCACGCCGGTCTATCTCGGCCTTTCGCTGATATCGTCCGATCTGATCGACATCGTGCTCGGCGAGAAATGGGCACCGGCGGCGATTCTCGTGGCGATCCTGTCGGTGAAGCAGGTTCTGTTGATGCCGGGTTATGTTACGGAAGCGCTGCTATCCTTGTCAGGCAATATCAGGCGCATGCCGCCCGCTCTGCTGTTCAATGCCGTGGTTTCCGTCGCGCTTGTCCTGGCGCTCGCACCTTTCGGCGTCGTCGCTGCGGCGTGGGGGCAATGCGTAGCCTCCCTGGTCGCCTTCCTAACGTCGATGCGTCTGCAGAAATGCTATGGGGGTCTTGGCTGGGCAGAGATCATGCGCAAGAGCGGCTATGTTGCGATAGCAGTCGCGCTGATGGCGGCAGCAGTCACCGCGCTCGGCTATTTCGCCGGATCGCTCAGCATGCAGCGCGTGTTGACGGTGCTGCTGCAGGTGGTCTCGGGCGGCGCCATCTATGTCTGCACGCTTCTTGTTCTGAAGAAGGTGGGTGGAGGGACGGCGACGATCCCGTAGATCAGATGATAATCGCGGCGATCGAATAGGTGCTGATTGGGGGTAGGCAAGATGACGAATTCATTATGGTCCCACTTATGGTGGGCAGGCTATGCGTACACAATCCTTAAGGGAACCGCACAGGCGGCCGCCTACGGGCTTGCGCCACTCCGCCTTGCCAGAGGGCGGCTGAACTATCTGTCGCCCTTTCCACGGCGGTTTACGGGCGCGTATACCACCTTTGAAGCCGCGATGGTTGCGGCCCGCAGGCAGAGGCTGGCCGGTTACGACCACGACGAGATCGCGCCCGTGGCCTATGCCAAAATGTGTGAAGTGGCACCGTGGGACTATCCGGTGCTGTTCTGGCTTCGCAGCCTGCTGGGCGAGATCGATGGCCTTGTCGATGCAGGGGGCCATATGGGCACGAAGTATCGCGCCTTTCGCCCATTGCTGCCGCTGGAAGGCTCATTTCGTTGGACGGTGTACGATCTGCCGGCCATTATTCGCGCCGGCCGAAACCTTGCCGAAAAGGAGAGGCTGACGAGCTTGCATTTTGTCAACCGCGTCGAAGACGCGGGCGAGATGCCATTGTTCCTCGGATCGGGACTGATGCAATATCTCGACACGCCGCTGTCCAGCCTCCTGATGCAAATGCCGTCCCTGCCGCATCACCTGATCCTCAACAAGGTCGCGTTGCGCAAGGGCAGCACCATTGTCACGCTCGAACGCATCGGCAAATCCTTTGTCCCTTACCACATGCGTAACGAGGCGGATTTCGTCGGCGACATCGCAGGGCTCGGCTACAGGCAGGTCGATCGCTGGTCCATTCCCGCGCTGTCGCGCGCGATCGATACTCACCCTGAGCTCGGCCGCAGCGAGAGCGCCGGTTTCTATTTCCGTCTTGGCTAGCCTTGCTGGAGGGATAGGTCCGGTTCGCTCACATGCGGCCTGTGCGACTGCGTGGCCGCATGTCGCTGCTTGAGGTGGTCGGCGAGCCGGATCGACAGGGCAAGCAGCATCAAGGTCGGATTGGCATGGCCGGGTGTCGGAAACACGGAGCTGCCCGCAATGAACAAGCCCTCGGTGCCATGAACCATAGCATTGATATCGACGACACTTGTCCGCGGATCGGTTCCCATGCGTGTGGTGCAGGAAGGGTGAGCCATATCCATGAACACGGGCGCGTCACTCTCGCCTCCGGCGATCCAGTCCGGAAGCTTCGGCTTCGCCAGGCCGACGCGAGCGAATTCGTCGGAGATCACCAGCGCCAACCGTTTCACACTGCCTATCTCGCATGTGCCGATCTTCCAGTTGATGCGCGGTAACGGTTGACCGAACTTGTCACGCCGCTCCGTGAGCGTAATGCGGCTTTCGGCATTGAGCTGCTGTTCGGCCATGACGTCGAAGCGCAATTCGGTCGAGCGGTGCGGCAAGCCGCGCTTCCGCACCAGACGATTGTAGAGCCCCGAGGTCACCATATCCGCCGATTTCGCCACCGCCAGCAGATCTCCCTTGAACGTCTTGCTCGCTCCCTTCGTCAGGCGCCAGAGCGCCATCCAGGGGTCGTCCTGAGCGTAGATCTGAACGGGATAGGCGGCGCAATTCGTCAGGCCTTCTTGCGCCTGGATTTCCGGGCTCAAAGACAGACCCCGGAGATAAAATTGCGTTCGTCCGTCGTGGCTTAGGCCATAGAAGTTGAAGTGTTGCGCAATAGGGTCGATATCGCGTCCGGTGAAACGGCAGAGCGACGTTCGTGGATGGTCGCAGAGATAGCGGCCGACGACGTCGTATCCGTTGCCGATACCCGCAGGCAGCACAGAGTTTGACGCAAGCAGGAGGCGTGCATTTTCGATACCGCCGCCACAAAGAACGATCGTATTCGCATGTACGCTTGCACCCCGGCCTGCCGCACTCTTGAGGTCGAGGGACGTCACGCTGCGGCCATGGCTGTCGATGTTGATCCGGGTCACCGTCGCATGCGTCAGAAAATCTATGTTCGTGGCGGTAATATCGAGTGCGAGGCGGCCAAATCGTGTCGGCACGGCGCGCTGACTACGCATGTGACTGAACTGCCAGAAGAATGGCCGTAGCAGCCGCCTATCCAGGCCGAGATCGTCCGGGGTCGAGTGCAGCAGCGCAAAGAGGCTTTCATCGTAACGATTGGGTCCGAGGTTGAGCAGTTTGGCGGCGCGATCAAGGGCAGGCAGCAATTGACTACGCTCAATCGGCCAGCCGGAAAGCGGCAACCAGGGCCGACTGCGGAAATCCACATCATCGAAGGCGGCACATTTACCGATCCAGGTATGGCTGCTGCCGCCAAGCATGCGGTTTCGCAACTCAAATGCCGGAACATCGTTCAGCCATGCCAGCCTGCCGCTATAACCCCGTCCTTCAGGTACGGCATTCGGCGAGACGGAAGGCTGGCCGATGCTTTCGACAGAATTTAGCGTTTGAATTTCGGCCTCGTAGTCGCTGCCGCCGCTTTCGATGACGAGAACACGGATCCGCGTGTCGGCAAGCTCGCGCGCGATCGCAATTCCGGCCGGACCGCCGCCGACAATGGCAATATCGGCGTATATTTCAATGCCATGCGGCATGGATCTCAAGTCACGGCTCATCATGATCGTTTTCCCACCACTTTCCCATTTTCTACCAGCATCGCGCGCGCGCGGATAATTGTTCGATTGGTATAGGCAGGGGTGATGTCTACCGATTTCGGATAGGTAATCCGGCCAGTTCCGTTGGTCTTTTTAGTCGGAAGTCCATGCTGAAAATGCGGTAATCACACGATAGGCTCTTCAGCAAATGCCTATTTTCCGGGGGAACGAAAATTATGGCCAAGGTAGGGTTACGGGAGTGGTTGGCGCTCGCGCCGGTGTTTGTCTCTGGCAAATTGGCGCGATACAGCGACGAGACCGGTGGCCCTCTGGGACGTTTCGAAGCCGATTTCTGTACCAAATTCGGCGTTCGGCATGCGCTCACCATAAGCAGCGGGACCGGAGCTCTGATTTCCGCGCTGGTCGCTGCCGGTATCGGCCCCGGCGATGAAGTGCTGGTGCCGGCCTATACCTGGATCGCAACCGCTGCAGCTCCGTTGGCAGCCGGTGCCGTGCCGGTTCTGGTCGACATCGACCACACGCTCACCATGGATCCGCAGGATATCCTGCGCAAAATCACACCGCAGACGAGGGCGATCATTCCAGTCCATATGTCGAACGTGGTGTGCGACATGGACAGCATCATGCGGATTGCCCGCGAGAACAATCTCGTGGTCATCGAAGATGCCTGTCAGTCCGTCGGGTTGCGCTACAAGACCAAGCGGGTTGGCGCGATCGGCGATGCCGGCGCATTCAGCTTCAACCAATTCAAGAACATAAATTGCGGGGAGGGCGGCGCTGTCGTGACCAACGATGCGCGGCTGTTTGCACGCGCCCGGATGTATCACGACATCGGCTCGATGTTTCGTGGGCACCTCGACAATGCCAACGAACCGCCTCTGCTGGGAGTGAATTTCAAAGCGAGCCAGATTCAGGGCGCCATGCTGAATGTGCAGCTGAAGAGGCTTGATCCCATGATCGCCCGCATGCGCGAGCGCTATGATGTGATGAGCGAAATCTTCGCCAAAAACGCGAACCTCATTGTCGGCCCTCACAACGATGTCAACAACGCCGCCGGCCTCCATGTCATCTTCGAAACATCGGAGGAGGCCAAGAGATTTGCCGAGGAAAACAAGCGCGGTGTCTATCGGCTTTTCGATTCCAGCCGCCATGTCTACACCAACTGGCAACCGGTTCTACAGCAACGCACTGGCCATCCGGCGATGAACCCCTTCCTCTGGACGGAGCGGAAGATCGAGTACACGCCGGATCTCTGCGCACAAACTATCGATATCCTGAAGCGCAGTTGCCGGATCAGTCTTGGGGAGAATTATCCCGTGGCGCTGGTCGCCTACATGGCCAGGCGAATGTCGCGGCAAGCAAGATCGATAAACGACCACCTCTATTACGCGACGGTTTAGCATGGAAAGCATCGGGCCTGACACCATCGACGTCTGGAGTTGGAAGCTGGACACGCCGCCGCCCGACCTTGGTATGTCTGCCGCGTTACTATCGCTTGACGAATGCATTCGGACAATTCGCTTCGTCCGTGATCGGGACAGGCAACGCTTTGTCGCCGCAAGAACCGGAATGCGGATCATTTTGGGGCGCTATCTCGGAATTTCACCACGATCGATAGGTTTTGATTATGGCGACAACGGAAAGCCTTCCGTACAGGCTTACGGCGCTTACCCCATCCACTTCAATCTCAGCCATAGCGCAGATCTGGCAGTCCTTGCCGTTTCGGATCGCTACGAACTCGGCATCGATATCGAGGAAATTCGTTTCCTGAAGGAAGACATTGCAAAATGGTTCTTTTCCCTCCGGGAATATCAGACACTTCGATCTTTGCCAGCAGATAGCTACATGGATGGCTTCTATCGGTGCTGGACACGCAAGGAAGCGTTCATCAAGGCCCACGGTGCAGGCTTGTCGCTGCCGCTGGACAGTTTCGATGTCACCTTCGACAGGTCGAGTGAATCGCGATTGGAGCGGCTTGAAGGGGATGCAGGCGCACCCGCAAACTGGGCCGTTCTGGAGCTTGAAACGCCAATCAACTTCGCCGGCGCTGTCGTCGCCTCAACCGGAGGGCGCCGCGTATGCCTGCGCTACCGCGACGAGGATATAGGTCAGTTGGTCAATCTCGCATCGAGAATGTAACGCCCATCGGTCGCATCGAAATGGTGGCAGCCGTGGAGACCCGCCTTGAAACTCGGCGTTATCGTCCGGATGCGGCGCTCGCGATAATCGTCCACCGTGAGCTTCTCGATCTCCATGATATTGAGCCCGTAGCCATAGATGCCATGCGTATTGTTCTGCGAGGGGCGTAGGAGCCTGCCCTCATGCTCGAAGATGCGCCCCGCACCGCGAGCGTCTGTACTGCCGATAACGACGGGATTCCGCTTGTGAGGCTTTATGTCCTTGAGGGCTGGGCCATCGACCTCAAATAGATAGAGCTCGCTGCAGTGATCTTCATAGGCATGGAAATCCGACAGGTTGGTGAATAGCCACCATTTGCCGCCGTGACGGATCAAAACACTGTCGGCGGGCGACTGGCCCTCGAAGGCCGTGGCATGAAGCTCCCATTTCAGGGGAAACTCGCAGCAGCGCCAGACCTCCAGGCGCCGGGCGTGGTGCGTTTCCGGTATCATGAAGATCTCATCGCCATCGCGAAATATGAACGGATAGGAAAGATGATAGGGACGTTCCAATGCGACCCCGACCTGTATGAGCGCGTTGCCGTCAAAACGACCGACCGCGATGTGAGCCTTGCGGTCGCTGCGGGAATAGGCCTCGTAGAACAGATAGCATTGACCCTGATGTTGGAACAGGAACGGATCGGCCTTGATGCTGTTGCCGGCAGGTGGAATTTCGACCGCGCTGCTGGGATCGAAATCGCCGATGTGACCGCGCCCTGTATAGAGCGTCCAAATCGCGGGACTGGCGCGGAGTTTCGTTGTCACCGACCTGAACGCCTTGCGTGAGATTGAGCCAGCGACGATGCTTCCGTAACGAAGGAGGTTGCCGAGCGACGGCGCATGCGCGCCGACTGGATCGACGAAGGCGGACGGAGTGAACCGCCTGTTGTCGGCCAAGCGCGCCAATTCACGCAGCAGCAGTGTCACGCTTCGCTCCCGCACGAATGCACTCAATCTTGCCGCACTGGGTTTGATATTGAACGCCGCCCGCGCGATCTCCAGCCTGTCGGCTTCGCTGCCGCACTTCGCATAAAGAACCAAGTCTGCCGTGGAAGCACGCGCAAGAACCTCGGCATAGCCGAACCAAGCCATATCGGCAGATCGCTGATCGGAGAGATTGAAGGCCCATTCCCCGAAAGGCAAAGCGGCGATCGCATCGTCAGCCATGCTCTTTGGGATCATGCGGATGACAAGGTCGAGCTTCAGGCGGCGCAACGATGCCGCGGTGATATTGTCGGCGGTGCATGTCTTGTGGCTGTCGGCATCGTAAATATCGATAAAATGGTGCCGGCTATCGAAATGTTTTGGACAGTAGGCCGGTTGGCGGGCCAAAGCACTGGCCTCCAATCGCGCGCCCCAGGATAACAGCTTCGAAACTTTGCCTTCCCCAAACGCATGCGAATGGGTGAATACAGCAGCCAGCTCCAGCCAAGGCGCCGCGATAATGCGATCCAGGATCATAAGCTCCCAGTTTTCGAGCGCGCGCGCGCGCGCGATAAGAACGCCGACCCTCAATGGCTTGGTTTTGTTCATAGCCGCTGCCCCTTTGACTTCATTCAGGCTCATTGGTGAGCCCTAGCTGTCGACGAGTTTTCCGGAGAGAGACGACGCGAGGCCGCGGATACCGCTGCTGGTCAGCGAATCCTCATGCCAGCCATCGATGTCGACCACCAAGCACTCGCCAGCAATCGCATCGCCCCATCCAAACCGCAATTGGCGAGCGCGAGGGTGGTTGGCGCTGCTTCGCAGCAGCACGACACTGGAATCCTTTATTTGCAGTGGTTTGTAATGGCGTGCCGCGGCCATCAGCACTTTCGTAACGGCCCCGTTTGCCTCCTCTTCGGCTGAGTATTGACCCGCCTTAACGCCGAACATGCTCAGAAGCGACTGGGAGACCTTGAACTGCTTGAGATAGTCGATCAGCCGAATGCGCCGGGACAGAAGTTTTCTGGTATAGTAGGCGAGGCGCTTGCGCCGCCGCTCCCGGTTCCATCGTGCCTGCTCCCGTTTCGGCAAGGACGCGAAATAGCCTGGAGCCCATGCATCGATGATCGCCGTGACGCCGACATCGATGCCTCTTTCACGCATCTGCCGGGCGACTTCCATCGCAAGAACACCGTTGACGCAGAGCCCGACGACAGCGACACGCCCAGCTGCCTTATCGATCTGCATGGCGTCGATCGCAAGGCCGGCGATATCCTCGAGTTTCAGGCGGTCCAGACCACCTTTCAAATCGGCATGGAACATATTGACATTGTAGACCGAGACAGAGTCCGGCAGCTCATTGGCGAGGCGATAGTACAGAAAGGGGTGGTTCAGCGTGTAGACCGCCCCTGTACCCACGCCATGCTTGCAGGTGATCAATTCCCACGGGTTTACGACCTTTTCTCGTGGCCCCCCGATCTCTTCGGTATTGAAGATCGCCGCTGCAAAGCCCGCAAACGTCGGCTGCCTGAATAGAAGTTGTAATGTCGGTGCGGCATCGAATCTTGCGCGTGTTTCCGATAGTAATCGGAGCGCGAGAAGCGAGTGGCCGCCGAGCGCGAAGAAATCATCATCCGGGCGTATTTGCGGAACCTGTAGGATCTCTTTCCACAGCTCAGCAAGCGCCTCCATTCGCGTATCCGGCGGCGATTTTTTTGTGAGGGCGCCGTCCATTGGCGCAGCCTCGGCGGAAGCCGCCAGGTGTCGGTTCGGCGCAACGAGCGAAGAAAGCGGCGCCTCAGGGCGATCGAGAGCAATTTCATAGGCATTCCTCCATAGCTGCAGGAGGCTTTCGATCGTGCTGGCGTCGAACAAGTCGGCATTGTATTCGATCGACATGCGCCAGCCGGTCGGCCGGCCGATCATGATGAAACTGAGATCGTAGATGACGCCGGGGGATTGCGAGGGCGAGCTGATCAGCTCGAAGCCGCCGTAGGAGCGATCTTCGAGAAATGCCTTCTGCAGATTGAAATTGACCGAAATCAGCGGATTGCGGGCCGGATCGCGCACTGGGTTGACGAGTTCGACAAGCTTGTTGAACGGCATGCGCTGATGGTTCAATGCGCCTTCGATCGTCGTGCTGACGGAGCGAATGTGTTCGTCGAAGCTGAGATCGGAGCGAAAATCGAAGCGCAGCACCATATTGTTGATGAATACGCCGATCATGTCTTCGAGGTCGCTGTGTTCGCGGCCGGCAATCTGCGAGCCGAACAGAACGGTCTGGGCCTCAGTCAGCCGATGGAGAGCCGCACTGAGGACGGCTGCGCCGAAACTATATTGCGAAACGCGGTGCGCCCGCGCCGCGGCGTCCATGCGATCGGTGAAGACGGGCGGTTGGACGATGGAGAGAATGTTGCCGCGATTGGTTTTGACCTGGCCGCGAGGCCGATCCGGGCTGACTTCGAAATAAGGAGCGCCCTGCAGCATGTCTCGCCAGAAGGTCTTCTCCGTCTCGAAACCGTAGCTTTGCAGATATTCCTGTTGCCACAGAGCGTAATCGCCGTATTGCAATGGCAGTTCCGGCACGACGGGTGCACGTCCGGCGTCGATCGCAGCCGCGATTTCACCGACCTCCCGTCCGAGAACGCGGATGGACCAGCCGTCGAAGCAGCTCTGATGCGCCGTGATCAGCAGGAAACCGCGCTCGTTTTCGGCCATCAGCAAGGTCACCCGGAATAGGCCAGGCGTGCTGAGATCGAACGGTGCCTGCGCGGTCTCCTCGCCGATCGACAGGATTCTTGCCTGGCGCTGCTCCAGCGGCATGCCGCGAAGGTCGATCACCGACATCTTGAAATTCACGTCGCTGACAGCCTGCTGGAACGGCTGGCCGCCTCTTTCGATAAACCGGGTTCGAAGTATTTCGTGGCGTTGAATGACTTTTCGGAAGGCGGCCTCGAGGGTCGAGGCCTTGAAGTTCCCACGGATTTCCCACCGGACCGCGACATTGAGCGCCGGATTGCCGGGGTTGAGTTGATCGAGGATCCAGCAGCGCAACTGCGTCTGCGTGCAAGGAAATTCGCCGATGATCTGCGGTTCGACAAGCGGACCGCTTGGACTATTGTCAACCGTACTCATAAAGATGCCCCCAGGCCGCGGCGTGCGCCGTTACGAAAATCTCGCAGTGATGGTATGTGCAGCTGAACGGGATCGGACAGATCCCCTCCCTGACTGTCGGCAAAGGCCGCCAGCGCGGCAATCGTCGGATGGCGCAGCAGGTGCTTTGCCTCGAGCGGCAGGCCGTTGTCACGCATACGGGCGGCGATGCGGAATATGGCAAGCGAGTCGGCACCGAGCGCGTAGAGATTATCGTCGGCGCCGATGTCGCTGAGGTTCAGAACATCCTGCCAGATCGCCAGCAATCGCTGTTCCATCTCGGTTTTTGGCTGGACCTTGGTTGGCGCAGCCTCACGCTGCGGTACGCCACGCTGCTGCAAGGCTTTGCGGTCGAGCTTTCCGTTGGCGGTTTGCGGCAGCTCGCTTTCCATCACCCAGAAGCTCGGCACCATATGAGCCGGCAAACTGGCTTTGGCGTGTGCCGCTATATTGGCTACCGGTAGATCGATGCCGCTTGCATTCGGCACGATGTAGCAGACCAGCGAACGATCGCCCTTGGCGTTCTCGGCGAGGACTGTTGCACATTGGCGCACGCCTTCCGCCTTGGATATGACGGCCTCTATGTCGCCCAGTTCGATGCGGAAACCGCGCAGCTTGACTTGCTGGTCCCGCCGGCCAAGCAGCTGCAGGGAACCATCCGCAAGCCGCCGCCCGATATCGCCGGTCTTGTAAAGACGCATCGGTCTGCCGATGGCAAAGCAATGCGGAACGAAAGCTTTCTCGGTGAGATCGAGACGATCGAAGTATCCTTCCGCAAGTCCGTCGCCACCGATATGCAGCTCACCGATGACGCCGACCGGTGCGATATTTTCGCTTTGGTCGAGGATGAAGAGCTGGGTATTGGCTATCGGATGGCCGATCGTGATCGGCTGATCGGCGTCCGTGATGCGCTGCAGTGACGACCAGATCGTCGTTTCCGTCGGACCGTACATGTTCCAAAGTTCGCCGCCAATCGTAAGCAGAGAACGCGCCAGTTCCTTAGGCAAGGGTTCGCCGCCGCAGAGCATTTTCAGCGTCCGCCGATCCTTCAGGCCGGCCTCGACCAGCATCTGCCAAAGCGTCGGCGTTGCCTGTAACACCGTGGTGTCATGGTCGCAGATGAGCTTTACGAGCGCAAAGCCGTCCTGGACCTGGCTGCGGCTGGCAATGACGACCTTTCCGCCCGATATCAGCGGCAGATAAAGCTCCAGGCCGGCGATATCGAAGGAGATCGTCGTGACCGCAACGAGCGTATCGTTTGCAGTAAAGCCGGGTTCCCTGGCCATGGAGAGAAGGAAGTTCGTCAGGGACCGATGCGAAACCTCCACGCCCTTCGGCATGCCGGTCGAACCGGAGGTGAAGATGATATAGGCCGATGCTGTCGTATCAACAGGCAGGGTCTTCAGGGGAAGCCCGGTCATCGAGCTGATCGCCTTGGCATCCTGGTCGAGCCGGATAACCGGGGTATCCGCGGCCGCAAGCCGGGCCATGTCATCGCTGTCGCAGATCAGGCCGCCGATGCGGGCAATATCCAGCGTCTGCCGCAGGCGCGGTTCCGGATGAGCCGGATCCATCGGCACATAGGTATGTCCTGCCTTCATGACTGCGAGGAGGGCGACGATCATGTTCAGTGAGCGTTCGATCAGTATTGCGATGCGCTGGCCGGGATCGGGAAGCGCCATCTGGAGGTAGAGCGCGAGCTGGTTCGAGCGCGTTTCCAGCTCGCCGTAAGTGATCGACTGGCCGTCATGTTGAGCGGCGACCGCATTCGGATGCTCGGCCGCCCGCTTGGAGAAGAGCGAGAAGACGAATTGATCGTGATCATAGGGCATGGCCGTGCGATTGAGATCGTCGGCTAGCCAGGATTTCTCCTGCGCCGAGAGCAAGGACAGTTCGCCGACCTTGCGATCCATGTCCTTGGCCAAGGTTGCTGCCAGCGTCGAGAAGTGGCCGATCCACCGCTCCACAGTCACGCGATCGAAGACATCGGCGTTGTAGTCGACGTCGATGCGGATGTGATCGGTCGCCTCGATCATGTTGAAGAACAGGTCGAAGTTGGAAAAGGCCTTTGCGTTCGGCTCCATCGTCGGCTTGAGGTCACCAAAGGACGATCCGCCGGCCATGCGCTCGAGGTTGAACTGGATTTCTGTCAGGGGCAGGCGTCGCGGATCGCGTTTGGCATTCAGTTTGCGCACGAGCGTACCGTATGTGTAATCCTGGTGCTCAAAGGCCTGGAAAACAAGCTGCTGCGTAGCCTTCAGATGGGCAGCAAACGGCTCCGTCTGCGATACAGCCTGACGCAGCGGCAGCAGGTTGACGCAGTGACCAACGAGGATCTGGCCGTCGAGCAGGCTTTGACCAGCCGACGGAATGGCGATGACGATATCGTCCTGGCCAGATAGTCGCGATATCATCACCTGGAGTGTCGCCAACAGGGTGGAGAACAGCGTGGCGCCCGATTTAGCCCCCTTTTTCTTCAGCGCCTTGTAGACATCGGCATCGATGAAGCCAGTGCAGCTTCCACCCGCGAAACTGCGATATTCCGGGCGCGGGCGGTCCAGCGGCAGGTCGGGAAGATCGGGAACCGTCTTGAACTGATCGAGCCAGAATTGCTCCGTCGGCTGACATTTCTCCGGCCTGGGAGAAAGATCCGTCGAATAGGTCGCAAAGGAGAGCGCCGGCTGAAATTCCGGAAGGTTGCCTGCCTTATAGGCCTCGTAGGCAGTCGCCAGCTCTTCGACGAAGGTATTGATCGACCAGCCGTCGCAGACGATGTGATGGGCCGTAAAGACCAGCACATGCTTCTCGGGCGCCAGCTTGACGACGCTGGCGCGGGCAAGGGGGCCGTTGATCAGATCGAAGGGTGTACGTGCTTCATCGTCGACGATGTCGGCGAGGCCTTTCTCATCGACGCCTTCGAGGATCGGCAGGTCGAGCTTGAAGTCCGGAATGAACTGGAAATGCTCGCCGCTGCGGTCAAAGCGAATATGAAACGCGTCGTGGCGCGCAATGACCGCGTCGAAGGCCTTCTGGATGGCTTTCTCATCCAGGTTTCCCTCCAGCGTCAGCGAAAAGGACTCGTTGAATGAGCAGGAGGCTTCGTCACCCGCTTGGGCGGCAAGCCATATTTCCGTCTGTGCTTCCGTCAGTGGTGCGGATTGAAGCCGCGCGACCGGCGCCGGCGCTGGTGCCTGCGCCTGCTTTGCAGCTATGCTTGGCTCTTCCTTGGCCACGAATATCCCAACCGCCTGCATCGCGTCCAGGCTGTCATGGAAAGCTTTCGCGATGGAGCGGAAGTCATCCTCGGTATGGGCTGTCGTCAAAAAGCAGGGATAGCCGTCCTGTATATGAACGCCATTCAGCCGCATCTGGGCATAGAACAGCGCGCCGAGGGGATCCTGGCTGGAGAAATCCGTGGCGAACCAGCTCTTGTAGCCATGAACGACATCGGCGATGCCGCGCCTGGCAAGATCGGCCCTGATCTCCGCCACCAGTGCCTCCGTTCGTTCGGCGACACGATTATAGAGGGCGGATCCTTCTCCCTTGATATGGTGCAGCACGGCGTTGGCGGCGGCGAGCGTCAGCGGATGACGGACGAAGGTGCCGGCAAAGAATGTCGGAGCCGTCATGGGAACGGAGTTGTCGCCATAAGCCCAGTAGCCGCCATCGAGCGCATCCATGAAGCGCGGATTGCCGACAAGCACGCCGATCGGCATGCCGCCACCGACGACCTTGCCATAGGTCGCCATGTCGCCCCTGATGCCCCAGACCGCCTGCATGCCGCCCGGATCGACGCGGAAGCCGGTGACAACCTCATCGAAGACCAGTGCGAATTCGGATTTGGTGGCGATATCGCGCAGTTCCAGGACGAACTCGCGTGGCTGCAATTCGGGATGGCGGCTTTGGATCGGCTCGATGATGACAGCCGCTATATCGGCAGCATTGGCACGGATGAAATCGAGGCTTTCCGGTGCGCCGTAGCGCAGGACGGTCATATTCGACACAGAGGCCATGGGGATGCCGGAGGCAACCGGCAGAGCGATCGGCTTGTCGGCGCGATTGCGACCCTTGACCAGAACTTCGTCGAATTGGCCGTGATAGTCATTGGCAAAGACCACGACCCGATCGCGGCCGGTGACTGCACGGGCAATCCGCATTGCAGCCATGACAGCCTCGGAACCGGTATTGCAGAAAGTGACCCGCTCGTGGCCGGTCATCTCGGCAATCATCTTTGCAACGTCACCGGCAAGCGGCGTCTGCGGGCCGATGGCAAATCCGCGGTCGGCCTGATCTTTGACGGCGTCGATCACGAAGTCCGGCGCATGTCCGAAGGCCGTCTGCCCGAAGCCATTGACTAGGTCGACATACTGGTTGCCGTCGATATCCCAGATATAGGCGCCCTTGGAATGGTCGCAGACGATCGGGAACACCATCTCCTTCCAATCGGCGCGAAAGCCCGACGCGGAACGGGGATCGGCGAGGTGGCCGCGATGCTCCTGCGTGAATGTCTTGGATTTGGCGTTCTTGGCTTCGTAGGCCTTAGTGAGAGTGGCGATGAAATCCTGCTTGGCAGCGGAAATCTCCGACGTCACGCTCTTGGCGTTCGGGCGATAGAGCTTGATGCGTTCGGTGCCGAAATCGCTTTCGGCTGAGGCGTTGGAAGGTGGCTGGCTCGGCGCAGCAGGCTGCGGCGAGGG
Source organism: Martinezella miluonensis (assembly GCF_900094545.1). Classification (GTDB taxonomy): domain Bacteria; phylum Pseudomonadota; class Alphaproteobacteria; order Rhizobiales; family Rhizobiaceae; genus Rhizobium; species Rhizobium miluonense. The sequence goes on along the minus strand of NZ_FMAH01000028.1, from coordinate 37,218 downwards.
CAAAATCGGCGCTGCCGGCGCCGCACTCGCGGCCAAGGGAGCCTGAGTGCCCCCCTGCATGGCTTGCAGCATCAGCAGCTGTTGAGCAAACAGCGACTGCGCCATCTGAATCTGTGATTGCATCACTGTGGCGAGATCCGATACCGCAGCCGGCATCGATGCGACTTGCGGAGCCGGTGACACAGTCGGCATCTGTACCGGCATGGGCGGCATCGGTACGGCCGCGACGGGGGGCGCTGATGGCAACGGATCTGCCACCTTTACTGCTGCGTCCGGTGGCATTTGCCGATCGAGATGGGCCGCCAGATCGGCGACGGAGGGAACATCGCTCAGCAATTCCCGGAAAGAGATTTTGACCTTGAAGTCCTTCTCGATGCGTTGCGCGAACTGGCCGACAAAAAGCGAGTCGAAGCCAAGCTCCAGAAATGTCGCTGCTCGCTCATCCGGCCCGAGCGTTTCACCAGACATGTCGCTCAGCAGCGTCAGAAGAGTGGTTTCCAATCGCGGCAGGCGGTTGGGGACTGGAATTGGTGATGCAACATTCATCGTTCGATTCTCCTCGGTGATGTTGACGTCAGAGACAAAGGATCCGGTTGTGGGAGGATTGTTCAGTTCGGCGTCCGCCCGCAGCGTCGATGAACGACGTGCGGATGGAGGGGCATCGATCCAATGGCGCTGCCGCTGGAACGGATAGGTGGGCAAAGCCAGCCGCTGTTGCGCCAACGAGGGAATGGCCGGCCAATTCAGCGGACAGCCTGCCATCCATAGCTTGCCATGCGCTTCAGCCAGAGTTTCGGCGGCCGCAGAGGCTCGATCATGTTCGGGCAGGGATTGGACGACGGCGGAAAGACCGTCCCTTGCGATCGTCTGCGCCGCAAAGACCGACAGCGTGCGGCCCGGTCCGACTTCGAGAAGAACCGGCTTGCGGTCGCGGCAGAGCGCGACCAGGCCGTCGGCAAAGCGAACGGCGTCACGGCAATGCATGGCCCAGTAATCGGGCGATGTCGCCAGCTCGGTGGTCTGCCAGTCGCCTGTGACGCATGAGATGAAGGGCAGGGTCGCGGTACCATATGTCGCCTTCTCCGTCTCCTCGCGCAGCGCGAGAGCGGCGTCCTTCATCATCGCCGAATGAAAGGCGTGTGACGTATGCAGCCGGCTGAAGGCTATGTCGGCGGCGGCAAGTGCGGCGCATACATTATCCATGTCGCCAAAGGGGCCGGAAATGACGCAGAGCTTCGGCGCATTGATCGCAGCGATCTCGACGGCGCCTCGTAGATAGGAAGCCGTCGTGCCGGCATCGGCGCGGACGGATACCATCGCTCCTTGCGGCTGATGCTGCATCAGCCGCCCGCGATTGGCCACAAGACGTAGGCCGTCTTCGAACGAAATGACGTTGGCGAGCGTGGCGGCTACAAACTCGCCAACGCTATGTCCGATCATGGCATACGGTTTGACGCCGCGGCTGAGCCACAATCGGGCAAGCGCATATTCGACAAGATAAAGGCAGGGTTGAGCGATCCGTGTTTCGCGCTGCTCATCGGCGATAGCCTGCGTCACGGGGCCGGTATGGCAGATGTAGTCACGCAGATCGAGCCCGAGCGTCATTTTCAGAAGCTCGGAACCACGATCGATCCAGCGGGTAAACTCCGGCTCGGAGCGGTAAAGCCCTGCGCCCATGCCGACATATTGCGCACCCTGGCCGGGAAACATGAATGCGACGGGCGGCTGGTCGGCGGCGACAAGGGATTGATAGCCGTCCGTCGTCAGCTTGATGATCGCTTCCTCGACGCTTTCGGCGGCAATAGCCAACCGGTGGCCGAACTCGCGCCGCCCTGTTTGCAGCGTGTGCGCCAGCTGCGCTATCGAAAGCTTCGGGTTCTCGGCGAGATGATTGCTCAGATTTGCACGCATCTCTGCGATGGCCGGCTTGTTGCGCGCCGAAAGAGGGAGGATGTAGTGGCCCTCCACCTCTTTCGACGTGGTCGACGGGTGAAGGGGCTCTTCGAGAACGATATGAACGTTTGTGCCGCCGACGCCAAAGGCGCTGACGCCGGCTCTTCTCGGTGCTGGTCCCTGCGGCCATGCGCCGGCTGCTGTCGGGATGTAAAAGGGGCTTTTTTTGAGATCGATGCGCGGATTGGGCTGACTATAGTTGGGCATCGGCGGGATCTTGGCGCAACGCAACGCCAGCGCCGTCTTGATAAGCCCCGTAACGCCGGCCGCCACGTCGGTATGGCCGATGATGCCCTTGACCGAGCCAAGCGCACAGCTGGCCGACCCCGGTACCTCATCCGCAAAGACCCTCGTCAATCCATTGAATTCTATGGGATCGCCGAGCGGCGTCGCGGTGCCGTGACACTCGATATAGCCGATGCTTGAGGGTTCGACGCCGGCATTGGCGAGAGCCGTGGCAATAGCCTCGGCTTGCCCCTCCACGCTCGGCGCCGTAAAGCCAACCTTGTCGCTGCCGTCATTGTTGATGCCGTAGCCGCGAATGACCGCATAGATGTGGTCGCCATCCCGCAGGGCATCCTCATGGCGCTTCAGGAGGACGACGCCTGCTCCGCTCGCAAAGACGGTTCCGGCAGCGTTGGCGTCGAACGGGCGGCAGGTGCCGTCGGGCGAGGCCATGCCACCTTCCTGGTAGATGTAGCCCCTTTTTTGCGGAATGGTGACCGAGACGCCGCCCGCAAGAGCCATGTCGCAGCTATATGTGAGGAGATTCTGACACGCCTGCGAAACGGCAAGCAGGGAGCTTGAGCATGCCGACTGCAAGGTAAAGGCAGGCCCGCGCAAATTGAATTTATAGGCGATGCGGGTTGCCAGCGCATCATTGAGAGCGCCGACGAGCTCGTGGAAACAGCCGATCTGGTAGTTCGACGTGAACTCCTCGGCCTTCGCGCGGTCGCGCAGGACGTTGTTGATCAGATAGGTCGGCATCGAGCAGCTGGCGAATACCCCAATCAGACCGGCATAGCGCTGCGGATCGTAGCCGCCATCCTCAAGCGCCTCCCAGCATATTTCCAGGAAGATACGATGTTGCGGATCGGTTATCGCAGCTTCGCGCGGAAACATGCCGAAGAATTCGGCATCGAACATGTCAGCGCCATCGAGATGAGGCCTTGCAGCGACATAGTTGGGCTGCGCACGCTCTTCGTCGGTGAACGCGTCTTCGATTTCATCCGGCGAAAAGAGCGAAAAGGCGTTCTTTCCTTCAAGCACAAGCTGCCAGAGCGCCGGTACAGACGGAGCGCCGGGAAAGCGGCCGGACATGCCGACAATGGCGACTTGCCCGGAAATTTGGTCATTCAGGTCCTCATTATCTTCGAAATCACGCTGTTTGCCATTCTCCTGGTGATTCCGTTTCATAGAGAGCTCCTGCGGATATGAGAAATCGCCTTCTTCTGAAGTGCTGCGCGCTGAGCGGTGGCGGCAATGCGTGTCGGGCTTGGTGTGCGCCCATCCAGATGAAGCGCCAGTTCCCGAATTGTCGGATAACGCAGCAGCGCGACCACATCGATCGCGCGACCGAGCGCCTCCTCAAGACCGGCATGAATTTCCAATAGCTGCAGGGAGGTGCCGCCGAGGTCGAAGAAGTTCCTGTCGAGATCGACGCTTTCGAGAGCCAATGCGTCTTGCCAAAGGGTCGTCAGCAGCTCTTCGGTCAGGCTCCTGGTGTCCGCTGGCCTTGTCTGGGCTTCGACCGCAGGGGGTAGCAATTTCGAACGATCGACTTTGCCAGCCGGCGTCAGCGGCAAGGCGTCCACGATGACTGCGGCATTCGGGATCATGTAGGCCGGAAGAGCTGCGCGCAACGTCGCCATGACGCCTTGTGCCAGATCGGCGCCTGCGCCCATATGGCTCTCTTTCGGGCATAGATAGGCAACGATGCGTTTCAGGTTCTCACCCTGCGTGTGGCAAAGCACTACGCCGTCGGCGAGGCGTGGATCGCGCCTGAGCGCGGCTTCGATTTCGTCGAGCTCAATGCGCTTGCCGTTGATCTTGACTTGCCGGTCGCGGCGTCCCTTGAAAGTAACGGTGCCGTCCGGTTTCAGGCAGGCCACGTCGCCCGTCAGATAGAAGCGTGTCCTGCCGTCTTTCGTCTCGACAGTGACGAATTTCTGCTCCGTCAGCTCCGGCCGCTTGAAATAACCTATGGCGAGGCCGTCGCCCGAGATCGCCAATTGACCCTCAATGCCCGCAGGAAGGATGCGCAATTCCTCGTCCAGTATCGCGATCCCTGTATGAGCAATCGCCTTGCCGATCGGCAGCTCCGGGCCCGAAAAGCTGGGCAAGACTGGGAAGGCGGTGGCAAAGACGGTCGTCTCGGTCGGCCCGTAGACATTGCTGAGCCTGCAGCCAGGATGGTGCTCCAGAAAGCGTCGGGCGTGAACAGCCGAGCCGACCTCGCCGCCAAAGAGGATGTGCCGAAGCCTCGGCAGGGATATGTGAGCATGATCGGCAAAGAGATTGAACAGTCCTGTCGTGAGGAAGGAGATGCTGACATCCGTTGCTTGCATGAAGTCCGTCAGACGCGAAATGGAGAAATCGGCGTCGGGCATGATCGCCAATGTGCAACCATTGAGAAGCGCACCCCAGATTTCGAATGTCGATGCGTCGAAGGAGATGGTGGCCGTGTGGAGCACGACATCATCCCGACGGAAATCGATATAGGTCTGGTCGAGAACGACCCTGGCAATGCTGCGATGGCAGATCATCGTGCCCTTGGGCCGCCCGGTCGAGCCGGAGGTATACATGACGTAGGCGAGATCACCGCCCGTTATATCCACGGCGGGCGCGATAGCCCCGGGCTGGCTCGCCATCTCGGCGATAATGGCATCTGCTTCGATGACGTGGCCACTCATGCTCGGTACGCTCGCCAGCTTGTCGCCATAAGCGGGGTCGACAAAAACGACCTTCGGGGCACATTCTCCGACGACGAAATCGAGATGCTCGACCGGAAAGGCAGGATCCAGGGGAAGATAGGCGCCGCCGGCTTTCAGGATGGCCAGGGTGCAAATGACGGCATTCACGCTTCGCGGCAGGAAGAGGCCGACGATATCGGCCTTTTGAACGCCGGCGCTGATCAGATACTGCGCGAGCGCGTCGGATATGCGATCAAGATCGCGATAGGTGACGTGAGTGTCGCCGAAGACTAAGGCCGTCGCCTCCGGTGCCGCGCTAGCTTGGTTGCGCAGCATTTCATGAAGGCAAAGATTGCGATCGTAATGCAGGCTTGCCGGGCCAACTACTTTTGCTTGAGCCTCGCGGTCAATCATTATCGCCCTCCTGGTTGTCCTGCGACTGACGATGACGCGATGAGAGATGCTTCATCGTCCACCGCAGAATTTCACGCTGGAGCAAAAGCACCAGTTGATCATTGGGATGACTGTTCTCACCATCGAAAGTCGTAAGTCAGACTGCAGCGTAGCCATTTCGTCTGAGAGGTTTCATGCGACCAGCCCAACTCGACCGAAAGCATTACGCGGCGCCATGCGGATCGGCACGAGAGTGGTTGCATCTGCCACGCATATGTATGCGCGAGGTCGAGATGAGTTGCCGGGGAGAATGATGATGAAGGGCCTACCGGAACTGGTAGGCTCTGACATAGTCGACAAACATGAAGGATGGGTCGGCGGCAGCCACCTTCGTTATGCCGTCGACGATGCCGAGATCGATCAATATATACATTGGCTGGCGATGCTCCGGCAAAACTTTGGTTTTCCAGACGAGGCTTCCATCGAAATACATGCGTATGAAGTCTGAATCGATCTTCACGCCATAGCGATGCATGTCGGCGGGGTTCGCGGTGGAGAATGCCTTGATGCGGGAATAGTCTGAATCGTGCCGGCCATCGCGGTGCCAGACATGCACCGTCGAGGAATAGGCACCCGGCTTGTCGCCATAATATTCGATCACATCTATCTCGGCAGTGGCCTTCGAGCGATCCTTGCCAATCAGCCAGAATGCCGGCCACACGCCCGGCCCATCAGGCAGCCGCGCGCGCATCTCGAAGTAACCATATTGCTGAGCGAAGCCATTCCCATCGCTGTCAACGGAAGCAATCAGGCCGGAGCGCCATACACCCTCGCTATCGCGCGCGGCGGTAATGCGCAGCATCCCGTCCTGTACTGCGAAGGGGAACTCGCCGCTCGGATCAGAGAAGCGGGCACCTCCGAAATCGCCATTCCAGGGCGTATGGGCAATCCAGCGCGTGCTAGGTCCCCAGGCAGAGATGCTGAGCGTGTCAAAAGCATCCTGGAAGGTCAACGTCATGTTGTCGACATCAAGCGCATCGCCGGTATCGCCGGCATATGCGACCTTGGTATCGCAGATCGCAACGAGTGCTGTGGCAACCGATGCGTAAAGAATCGCGCGGCGGCTGGTCAAGCATCGAGCGCGGCAGGTTTGTAAGACGTGATCCATGCAAACCAACATGAGCGCCGTAACACCCATGGTATAGGACTCATTTCGGCCGATGCGTCCTCCAAAAGGCTTAGGGAAGGCGGAAATACAGCCGCATGGGCGACGTGCTAGCTTGCAGTAGCAATACGCAAAGCGGCTGGATTACCTCACAATGAATGCCATGGGGCTTGTAACACTGATCGTTGGTGTTGTGACGTTGACGACGCCTGTCCGTTGGTCGTTTATCATCATGATCCTGTCGACCGTGTTTGGCGCGGCTGCCGCTTTCAGCGTGCCTGGCCTCGGCGGCGCGTCTGTGCTCGTGCCGAGCCTATTTCTGGTGTTCTTCGCCGTTCGCCTGTTCGCAGCCTATGGAGAGGGGCCATTTCTCGCCGCCCTGGTCCCCTGGCGTCCCGGGTTCCTCCTGCTGCTTCTGACCGCCTTCGGAATCTTTACAGCGATTTTCTTCCCACGAATGTTTCAAGGCATGACGCAGACAATGTCGGTTGAGCGCATGGTTGGCGCTCGCAGCTTGATTGCGCTGGTGCCGCTGCGCTTCTCCTCAAATAATATTACGCAATCGGTCTATGCCGCCGGCGGCCTGATTTGCTTCATCGCTACCTTTGCCTTCTTCCGGCGTGACACCATGCCCTTGACCTTTGTCAAAGGGATCTTGATCGTCTCGAGCGTCGATCTCGGCTTCGCACTTGCCGACATAATTACCCATTTCACCCACACGGACTCTCTGTTGAGTTTCGTGCGGACGGCCAATTACGCCCTTTTGACCAATGCCGAAAAGGGGGGATTGAAGCGCATTTCGGGAACCTTTCCCGAGGCTTCGGCATTCGCCGACTTCACGCTCGTCCTCTTTGCCATCATCACCAGCCTGTGGCTCAGCGGTATCCGCTCAACCATCACAGGTGCCTTTGCAGGCTTGCTTCTGGTCGCGCTGATCCTATCGACGTCGGCGACCGCGCTTATCGGGCTCGCCGCTATCCTGCCTATTCTCAGCCTGCAGTCATTTCTGGCTTTCCGCCGCGAGCCCGGTGCCGGACGGCCGGTTCTGATCGTGTCCATTCTGGCGAGCATGCCGCTTGCCATCTTCTTCGTTCTCATAGTCATGCCGGATCTCGCCCATAGTCTGCACGAGTTTCTCGACGAAATGCTGCTCTCAAAGGCCGATAGTCAGTCCGGGCGCGAGCGCTTCATGTGGAACGCCATGGCTTATCGGGCTTTCCTGGACACGAATGGCTTCGGTGCTGGCCTTGGAAGCGCCCGCGCATCAAGCTTCGGTCTTGTGCTTTTGTCCAATGTCGGGCTCTTCGGCACGCTGCTCTTTGCATTATTCGTCGGCCGGCTGCTTACGGCAGACGGGCGCTTCCCGTATCCGTCGCGGGAGACCGCCGCGGTCGTGCGCTCCGCCAAGGCCGGGATCATCACCGTTCTCATTTCTGCTTTCGCCTCCGGCACGGTGTATGATCTTGGACTGATATTTTACATTCTCGCAGGGAGCATTTCCGCATTCGGCGCCGAGGCCCAGCATATACTGTCCAAATCCGGAGGTAGTTTGCGTACTGCTGGAGAACTTCGATGAAGATCCTTGTTTTCAATGTGAAGTATAGTGAAAACCTAGGCGACGGACTGCTCGCAGAATGCGTCGAACTTGCATTGACGAATGGCAGGGGCGAGATCGAAGTCGAGACGATCGATCTCGCGGGGCGGCAGGCCTTTGGCGCAGGCCACGGCGGGCGCAGGCGCCTCGTGCTCGGGCTGCTCCATCGGCTCCCCGCAGGCATCCGTCGACGGCTTGTCCGCGCCGGGCTCGAGCGTCGCCTGAACAAACTTCGCGGGCAGTGGGAAGACAAGGTTGCATCCGCGGACGCTGTCGTGATCGGCGGCGGCAATTTGTTTCAGGACGACGATCTGAATTTCCCGCTCAAGATCGGCACAGTGCTTGATTGCGTCTCCCGGCACGATCGCCCGCTTGCGATCTACGCTGTCGGCGTCAGCAACCATTGGTCGGAGCCGGCATACCATCTCTTTGCACGATTGAAGCAGACGCGTCTTGTCCATCTTTCCGTGCGCGATGGCTTTGCGCAAGACGCCTGGTTTGAGCACTTCCCCGAAGGGCCGAGCGCCAAAATCGTGCGCGATCCCGGACTGTTGCTTCGGGCTTCGCCGACCGCTAGGGACCCAGTCTCCCCATCCAAGGGCCGATTGACCGTAGGACTCTGCGTCACCGACCCATTGATCCTGCAGAGACATGGCAGTGCCAATGCCTCCGGCATCCCATTTTCGAGTATTGCCCCCTATAGAGATTTGATCGCATTGCTTTTGGATGACGGCCAACGCGTCGTCTTGTTCTGCAATGGAGCTCGCGAAGATCAGGCTTTTGCGGAGCGCATCCGCAGTTCGGTTGCCAAGCATCGTGCTATTGGTGCCGGCACTCTGACTGTTTCCAGGCGGCCGCGACTTCCGGTTGATTTGATAGAGACAATCCAGTCAATGGATGTGATTTTGGCTCACCGGCTGCACGCCTGCATCGCGGCCTATGCGCTGAGAATCCCGCATATCGGTTTGGGTTGGGACCGGAAGGTCGAAGGATTCTTCAATTCTGTCGGGCGCGAGGCCTATTTCATAAAAGAGGCATCGCCAACGCCCGAGCATATCGCGCTGCTGCTGAAGGCAGCCCAAAAGGAGGAGATTGAAGTCCTTCGACATCATCTTACCATTGCGGAGGCCCGAGCCGGAGTTTCCAATATGCGTCGGCACTTAACCGAAAGTGATCGATATCCTGCATTGCAGGTATAACATGTTTCTCGCGAAATATTTCGCTATTTTGAATTACGCATAAAGTAAACACCTCGAAATATTACTGTCCCATATGAAGCATACAAGGCGCCAGCACGGGAGCGATGGAGCTTCTGGAAATAGCTGGTATTGATTTACATCGGAGACACTGCGGATTTTCTATGGTACTAAGAGGTTTGAACTCGCGAAGACTATATTTCAGATGGTCCACGGAACATTCGAGATATGGTCTTCGGTCGATGGGATGACGGCATGGCGGCACAGATTCCGATTGAGTATGTTCGAAGTCTCGGTGGCGTAGCGAGAACCTTCGTTGCGGGGAGTGAGATCTGCGGCTACGGACATGATACGCCGCGTCTTCTTTTCGTTCTGAATGGTTGGGCTGCGAGCAGTAAGACGCTGCCGAACGGCACACGCTTCGTCACAGAATTCGTGCTGCGCGGCGATATGATCTCGACATCGCTGGCAGCGCTTTCACGCGAGACCGTGCGGGCAATCACCAATGTAACGGTGACGGCTTTCCCAGATTTCACCGCGCTTCCGAAAGTCGACGCGCCGACATACTTCTATCGCATCGTCATTGCCGAATTGGTACGGCATCAGGCGCGCATGTCGGAGAGGCTTGCCAACATCGGGCGGCGCGATGCGCTCGAAAGAACAGGCTACATGCTGCTTGAGCTCGGAACGCGTGTTGGCATGTCAAGAGACTATGCTAACTCCGAGTACTTCGATTGCCCTTTGACGCAGGCAGATATTGGCGATGCCGTCGGTCTGTCGACAGTGCACATAAATCGTGTGCTCAGGGACATGCGTGAAGCCGGTCTGCTGTCCTTCCGCAACGGTATCGTTGCCTTTCTCGACCGCGCGCGTCTGGCGGATCTCGTCGACTTCGACGAGTCCGATTTTGACACAACCATCATTTGAGTAGCACTTAGTCTCTATTATAAATAGAGACTAAAACTGTGCTTATATTTAATATTTCAATTCAATGTTAACATATGTTAATGCACTGAAGAGAAAAATAAGCAATTAATACGTTCATATAAATCTAAAATAGAGGGGACCGAGATGAAAAACCAAGAAAAGACTCGACTCAAACGGATGATATGCTCTCTAAATCGACTAAATACTGAAAAAGTTGCAAAAAATACAAAAGCGAAATTTAGAGTTGGGGATAGCGGCCATGATTGGACAATCACTCACAGGTGAAAAATTCACAGCAGAATCGGGCGCACGTATCATTTCAGTTCGGACATCCGACGCCTTGAAGCCGTTCATCGCGGCCGGCGCGCCCGGCATCGATGAATGGGAAGACTACGTTCTGCTCATCGATTCCCGCGCACTGGATCGCGAGTGCCTATCGAAGAGTTTGACCGAGTGCGACAGCGCCCTGCATATCGTGACGGTTGGCTCGCTGGACGAATGGCAAATGCGCAATATGGAAGTATTGCCATCTGCCGTTCTCATCATGATCGGGGGACGCAAGGTTTCTGACGCCGATGTCAGTGCCAAGATCTGCGCCTTGGTCGAACGCTTCCAGACGAGCCCTGTAATCGTTGGTGCCGATGGTGATGAACTCGCACAACTCCTGCACGCGTTGGAATGCGGCGCGCGCGGCTACATCCCGACGAGCGTCGGAATAAAGGTTGCCGCCGAAGCTGTAGCGCTCGCGCGCGCAGGCGGCGTCTTTGTGCCGGCAAGCAGCCTGTTGGCTGCCAAGGAAGCGATCGCTCCCGTGGCCAGTCGAAATTGCTGCCTCGACAGCCTGTTTACACCACGCGAAGTCGTGGTCGCTGAAGCGCTGCGGCGAGGCAAGGCAAACAAGATCATCGCCTATGAGATGGATCTTTGCGAGAGCACCGTCAAAGTGCACATTCGCAACATCATGAAGAAGCTGAACGCGACGAACCGAACCGAAGTTGCCTATAAGATCCGAGAACTCGTTCGGTAATACTTCTTCCTGGCGACAGTTGCTGCTTGCGCGAATTATACTGGGAAGAGCCCGGCTTATTGTCTTTCGCCACCACCAGCCCCGGCATCGGGGCGGGCCAGCGGCCTTAAAGGCTAACCGGCAAAGCGTCGGGCTCCAAAATCGTGACCCATTGATGGGAGCGCGCCTGCGACTGGCTTCGCGCCGAAGGGCCATACGCACAGGCAGAGACGCCTGAGCGCATGAAGTGCCCTACCAGGATCTTGGGCACCTAATCTCTAACATATCCGTCCGTCGTGTGAGCTTGCTGTTGCAGGGCAGGGCCTAAGCATCTGCGAAGCGCCTGTGGCACAGAAGCGAAATGCCGAGAGCGCCACATTCTTAGAGGGCGGCGAACTCGCCATAGGTTCCTGACGAATGGGGATGGCTGAGTGTCGTTAGTTCCAAAGCCAAAATTCATCGATCGGGAAGTTTGTGGGCGAGGGGCTCTGCCTCGTTGAATTGAGGCAGAGCTGGAGCCCTATTGGGGCACCGCGTGCGAACGCTTGGTTGGGGGCGTCAGTATTCGCACGAGGCGTGCAATACAGCAGGCAGCTGAAAGGCACCTGAAAGCGCCGGAGCAGAATGATCGCTCTGACGCCCGCCCCATCTGTACAGCCTGCCTGTCGCCCTGGTCTTCGTTTAGACCAGCACTTCGCCATTGCGTGCAACCACGCAGCCGCCGGAGATCACGAGCCGCCGCGGCGGGCAGCGCACGAGCGCGTCGGGGACGTTCTCGGCATCCAGCAGAACGATATCGGCGCGCGCGCCCGCCGCCAGGTCGTGCACGTTGCGCCCGACGAAATGCGCACCGCCGCGCGTCGCCAGTTCTACCGCGGCAGTCAGCTTGTCGTCGTGCCGGAGTCCGTGCAGCCTGGCGAACTGGAATGCGATGCGCAGCAGATCGCCGTCACCGAACGGCGACCACAGATCGCGGATACCATCGGTGCCGAGCCCCAATGGCACCGAACGCTGTCGCATCCCTTGCTACGGAAGCGGCGCCGTTCCGCCCATCGCAACGGTCGTCCAGGAGACGCCCGCCTCGGCGAGCCCCTCCACAATCTCCGCCTGGACGTTCTGTGGCAGCGTGCCGAGCACGAAGCCGTGCGAGATGTTCACCCGCCCTTGCAGCTTAGCGTCGATCGTGCGTCGCATGACCTGCCGGAATTCGTAGACGCCCAGCGAGCCAAAGTCGTGCAGGTGCAGATCGAGCCCGACACCACGCGTCACGGCGATATCGAAGAGTGCGTCCAATTGCCCCTCGACATCGCGGTCGATCGTGCCCGGATCGAGCCCGCCAATATAGTCCACGCCCGCCTGGGCGGCCTCATCGAGAAGCTTCAACACGCCCGGCCGACGCAAAACGCCATCCTGCGGGAAGGCGACCGTCTTCACTTGAATGGCGTCGCCAACCTCATTCAGCGCAGCTTTTACACACTCCAGGCCTCGCAGCCCGATGTCGAGATCGACGTCGATATGCGTGCGCGTCGCCGTCGTTCCGTGTCGAAGGAACTCGCGCAACACAGCGGCCGTGGATAACGCATTCGGTATGTCATACTTGCTACGCTGAGCACGCTCGTTGGCGATCCAGCCCTCCACGGTCGGATGGTCGGAGTAGGTGTACGAGACCCAGGGCTGCCCCCACCAGCTCTTGTCGACGTGAGAGTGGGTATTGATGAAGCCGGGCAAGGCGAGAAGACCGCCGCCGTCGACATCGCCTGCGGCAGGCGAGGCGGCAGCGGGGCGGATCTCCGTAATTCGCCCGTCCTCAATGGCAATGTCTACAGGGTCGGCACCCCAAGGCCGCACGTTGGTTAACCTATAGTGCTGATCAGTCATCAAGAGACTCCCTGTCTATCGATCGTTGGAACGATCGGCGTTTGGAATGAAGTTGTTTTGTTTGCAGGTTCAGCGGACGCGGCGCAGGAAGGTCGCGGTGCGTTCATGCGCGGGATTGTCGAGCACATCGCGCGCCGGACCGTCCTCGACCACTCGTCCCTGGTCCATGAACACAACCCGGTCGGCCACCTCGCGGGCAAAGCCGATCTCGTGCGTCACGACGAGCATGGTCATGCCCTCATCGGCAACTTTTCGCATCGTGGCGAGAACCTCGCCGACGAGCTCGGGATCCAGTGCACTGGTGGGCTCATCGAACATCATCAGCCGCGGCTCCATCGCCAGTGCGCGGGCGATGGCGGCACGTTGCTGTTGACCGCCGGAAAGCTGGCTGGGGTAAGCCTCGGCGCGCTCCGTCATCCCGACGAGCGCAAGCAGATCCCGCGCCTTGTCGATACTCTCTCTGCGCGGTCGCTTCAGGATCTTCACCGGACCATAGATGACATTTTCCAGCGCGGTCATGTGACCGAACAGGTTGAAATGCTGGAACACCATCCCGATGTGCTGGCGCGCCTTGGCGACAGCCCGCTCGTCCCGCTCATAGAGGACGCCGCCGCGAAGCTCATAGCCGATGCGCTTGCCCGCCACCTCGATAATGCCGCCATCGACCGGGTCGAGGTGATTGATACAGCGCAGCAGCGTACTCTTGCCCGATCCAGACGGTCCGAGGACGCACACGATTTCGCCGGTGCGGACGATGAAGTCGACGCCGCGCAGAACGTGGTTGTCGCCGAGCCATTTGTTGACGCCTTCGATTTTGAGCATCGTATCAGTCGTAGCCGCGCCCATCATGCCGTGCCTCCATTGGCTGCAACGGTCGTCTGCTCGCTTTGCAGACGCTGCGCCGTCTTTCGCGTTTGTTGCGGTCTGACCTGGGAGGCGTTGAAGCGCTTCTCCAGGAAGTGCTGTCCGATGCTGGCCACGGTGACCAAGACCAGGTACCAGAGCACCGCAACGATCAGCAGCGGCAGGATTTTGAAATTCTGACCGTAGATAAGCTGAACTCTGGTGAGCAGATCGCTGCCGCCGATGACCGAGACGAGTGAGCTCGCCTTCAGCATGCCGATGAACTGATTGCCCGTGGGTGGGATGATCACTCGGATGCTCTGCGGCAACACGATCCGTCGCAATGCCTGACCACGCGTCAGTCCCATGCTCATGGCCGCGTCTGTCTGGCCCACCGGCACCGACATGAGGCCCGCGCGGATGATCTCCGCCATGTAGCCGGACTCTGCCAGGGAGAGGGCAATGAGGCCGGCCGCCGTGATGACGGCGCTTGAAATGCCCGGCTTCTCCATTTCACTTCTCGAATTGACACCGGAGCGCGAGATCTTTCTCACATCGCCGACGGCATCTTCCCATTTTCCGCAATTCGAAAGGCTTCACGATGTGCTGCCGATCGCTGCCCCTATGGTCGAGGCAGACGAAACCTTTCACGCTTCGAGGGATGATCGGGTCCGAGCCATTGCCGAGATGATCATTGCAACCTGCATCGGCATGGAAGGCGCAATCAATGCGCTCGATGCAAAGGTCGGCGACGGGGACACCGGCAGCACCTTTGCCGGAGCGGCAAGAACGGTCCAGGCGGCCATCGACACCTTGCCCTTCGCCGATGGCTCCGCCTTGCTCTCCGCGCTCAGCGACCTCAAGCGCAAAGCCATGGGCGGCTCAAGCGGGGTGCTGTTCGCCATCATGATGGCGCGGAGCGCAGACGCTTATCGTCAAGTCCAGGGATTGGGTTGCAGCCCTTTCCGAGGGCCTGGAAGCGATGCAGCAATATGGCGGAGCGAAGCTTGGGGACCGGACGATGATAGACGCGCTTTCGCCGGCGCTCGCGGCCCTCGGAAGTGGAGAGAGGGGATGGCCTCGGCTGCTGCGGCCGCACTGCTTGGAGCGGATGCGACTGCGAGCATGACGCGTGCCAATGCAGGCCGCTCGTCCTATCTGGACGCCCGGTCGCTGGAAGGAATTGCCGATCCGGGTGCGGAGGCGATCGCACGCATTTTTGAGGCTCTCGCGGCGCTTCCTGGCTGAAATCCATAACCTCGAACAGGCGCCGCGCCGCGATACGGGCGGCGGGGAGGGGGTTGCTTGTTCGCATCAGCGGGTGGAGAGCGGCGGGGGTGGGGGCGGAGCGGTAGAACCAGAACCCAGCGAGCGCTGGACCATGACGCTGTCGGCCCAATGACCATAGCGATAGGCGACCCCCGGCAACAGACCGACGCGAACAAAGCCGAAGCGCTCGTGCAGGGCAAGGGAGGCAACGTTGTCCGCGTCGATATAGCCGATCATCTGCCGGAAGCCGGCTGCCGCACAGGCATCGATCAACCCGCGCATGAGCAGGCTCCCGACACCCTGGCCGACATGGTCGTGATGCACATAGATCGAGTGCTTGACGGTGTAGCGATAGGCCGGGCGTTTGCGGAACAATACCACATAGGCATAGCCCACAACCTTTTCGCCTTCGAGCGCGACGACATGAGGGAACCTGCGGTTCTTCAGATTCTTGCGCCGCTCCCGCAGATCGTCCGGTTGCGGCGTGTCGTTATCGTCCACCCCGTCCTCGACGCCGCGGCGAATGTGGCGGCGATAGATGGCCAGCATGGCATCGACGTCCGTCTCGCGAGACGGACGAATGACGATCGTTTTGTTTTGCTCCATGATCGATTCCGAATTCTTAGGCCTGTTCCGCAACGACATAAGTATAGAGCCGGATGCGGCCGGTTTCATCGATCTCGCGATAGAGTCCCTGAATCTCCACTTCAAAGCCCGGGAAAGTGTTGAAGCAGGTTTCAAACATCTTGAGATAGTCAATCATGGGCTTGGCCCGGTCCGTCAAACGCTCGCCCGGCACGATAGTTGCGATGCCCGGAGGATAGACCACGAAGGGTGTTGTCGCGATGCGGCCCGCGATCTGATCAATCGGCAGATACTCGACATCATTGCGCACCAGGCAGCGCGCGGCGTCATGGGGCGAGAGCGCGATCGGAGGCAGGTGGTCAGCGGAGAACTGCTTTGTCTGAAGCGCGCTGACATCAGCCTGGCGGAAGAAACTGTGCATGTCCGTGCACAGATCGCGCAGGCGGACCCCGGCATAGCGGCTAGGCCGGCGACGGTAGAATTCCGGTATTGCCTCCTCTAGCAGCGCATTGTCGTCATAGAGCTTCTTGAAGGCGACGAGACCGCTGATCAAGGTACCAGCCTTGCTGGCCTCGACGCCGGGGGTGAGGAGAAACAGCAGCGAATTGAGGTCGTTCTTCTCCGCGACGATGCGGTTTTCACGCAAGTATTGCGCAACCACGGGCGCCGGAATGCCATGCTCTGTGTATTTTCCACTCGCCCGGTCGAAGCCGGGGGTGAGCAGGGTGAGCTTGTTCGGATCCGTCATCGCGAATCCCGGCTCCATCGCGGAAAAGCCGTGCCATGCCGCCCCGGGCGTCAGGTGCCAGAAGGCGGGATTGGTGGCAAGTTGGTCGGTGGCGATGCTCTCCCATGGCACGTCATGCACTGCGCCGGGGCTCGACACATCCGGAATCGCCACCCGGTCGGGCACGAAAGGCTCGAAGAACCACCGGCGTTCGGGACGATTTTCCTTCTCTTCGAACTCGCGGCGCACAGCACGAATCTTCTTGCGCAGCTCGATGCCGAGGCGGATCGTGTCGTCCCACAGCACTTCGCCCGAGCGGCCCTTCATCATCTGCGCGCCCACATCAAGCGAGGCAAACAGCGGGTAAAAGGGCGAGGTCGATGCGTGCTGCATGAAGCTCTCGTTGAAGCGCCGGTGCTCCACGCGGCGCTTCTGGCCGGTGATGTGCCGATCCTTCATGTGGATCTGGGAAGCCTGAGAGAAGCTGGCGAGCTGCTTATGGGTGGACTGCGTGGCGATGATGCCCGGCGCATCCGGGCCAAGATCGGCAAGACCCATGGCGAAGCGCCCGGCATAGAGTGGATGAAATTTCATGAAGCCAGCCCAGGCCTCATCGAAGAGGATGTAGTCGCACAGATGCCCAATGCGCTTGAGGATCATCTCAGCATTGTGAATGGTGCCGTCATAGGTGCACTGCTCCACAACCGCGACGCGGAACGGACGCGGCTTCTTATGGGCCTCCGGATCCTTCACCAGCGGATGCGTACGGATGCGCTCCCGTAGCGCCTCCTCGTCAAAGGCGGCATAGTCGACGGGGCCGATCAGCCCATAAGGATTGCGGATGGTCGGCAAATAAACCGGTATGCCGCCTGAGATCATCAAGGCGCCATGATGGGCGGCCTTGTGGTTGTTGCGGTCGAACAGCACGAGATCGCCGTCGGTGACGAGCGCGGAGAGCGCGACCTTGTTGGAGGTGGAGGTGCCATTCAGGACGAAATAGGTCTTCTCGGCGCCGAAAATCTTGGCCGCCTCTTTCTGCGCAGCAAGCGCAGGCCCCTCGTGGGTCAAAAGGTCGCCAAGATCGAGCACGGAATTGTCGAGATCGTCGCGAAACACCGCTTCGCCCAGATGCTCCATGAATACCCTGCCGATCGGGCTGCGGCTGTAGAAAATGCCGCCATTGTGCCCCGGGCAGGTCCAGAGCTGGTTGCCTTCTTCGGCATAATCGACCAATGCGCCGAAAAACGGCGTCTTCAGCGTCTCTGCATATTGCTTGAGCCGGCTGATAAGGCTCTTGGCGATGAAGGCGGGCGTCTCTTCCGAAAGGAAGACATAACCGTCGATGAAGTCGAGCACCTCGACCGGCACATCCTCGAAGCGCTTGCGGCGGATCAGCAGGATAATCGGGAATTCGAGACCGCGCCGACGCATCAAATTGATGAGCGAGGCCGTCTTGCCCTCAAGGCCCTTCTTGCCCCAGTCGACCAGCATACAGCCGATGGCCGCGTCCGTCTGCACGGCGATCTCAGCATCTTCGATGTTGCGCGCGCGCACCACCTCGAAGCCGGAGCGCTCGATCTCCTCGATGATCTGGTTGTAGCGGGCGCCCTCCAAATCCTCGCTGTCAAAGGTTGGCGTTGCGAACAGAAAATTGAAACGTCTGAAATAATCCATCGTGGTACCCGCTTTCGATTAGGCACGAGGTGTCAACGCATTTCATGACATGGATGTGACAGACTATCGGATGTCCGAAACATGTTGATGAGGAAGCATTTTTCAAATCTACTCGCCATGGTTTCACATCCGGTATTCGCCGCTCTCCAGCGGCCGAATGCTCGACCAGAGCTCGCACCCCAGGGAAATGTCTTCGCCTCGGTCTGGACTAGGATAATCTTGCCGCGCCGAACGAATGTGCGGTCGGATCGAGGCAGACCTGATCGCGTCCCTTCAACTTCGCGGCATAGAGGGCGAGGTCGGCTCTTCGATAGAGATCATTGCAGTCGTCGCCACGCAGTACGGAGGCAATGCCGGCCGAAAATGTGTAAAAGAAGTCGGCCTGGTCGGGCAGGGGCCGCGATTGTCTTACGGCGAGCAGCATACGATAAACAATCGCCTCGGCCCGGTCCGGTGTGGTTTTCGGCAGAATGAGAACGAATTCTTCTCCTCCCACACGCCCGAAAATATCGGTCTTGCGGGCCATTTTCTGTAGGGTTGCTGCAAAATCTCTAAGGACGGCATCGCCGACGATATGGCCGAAGCGATCATTGATCGCCTTGAAATTATCGATGTCGAGTATCGCAAAACATCCGACCTGCTCTGCTGCATCGCCCTGACCGCCAACGAGTTCACCAAGCTTTGACATGACGAACCTCCGGCTCGGAACGCCTGTCAATTCGTCAGTCTGCGAGGCCTTTAGTGCAAAATCGCGATCTTGCCGCAGGGTGCGTTCATCGGACCGGATCGTGGTAATGTCGCTTGCGACGCAGAGCATCCAGCCACTGTGCTCGGTGGTCTCCGTCATCCAGAGCCAGCGGCCATCGTGAAGATCGGTCTCGAACGCGCGAAACCCACTTTTCCCTCGTCTTGCCTGCGTTGTCAGCAACCAGCTCTCGAAATCCGTGGTTTTAATGATTGTTCCGCGCATGGCATGATAGTTGCGGCGCATGAGCTCAGACCACAGCGGATGCTCGTTATCGTCGATGAACCATGCCATACGAAACGCACGGTTGGCAAAGCGCAGGCGATCATCCTGATCGTACACGGCGACGAGCGCCCCCGAACCTTCAATCAACTGCGCCAAGCGCAATATATATTCTGCATCACCCAAGGCCATCATGCCCTCAGACAGGTTTAAGTCGCCCCGGATTATGACCGACAGGGATAAAATTTATGTTAGGATGAGCAAGAAGCATTGTCACGCCGTTCGCGGTTTAACGGACCTCAGATAGAGGCCGAAAATTCAGCTTCGAATATCTCCACGCGTCACTTCAATCCAAAATGCCGACAAAATAATTGATTTGGGCGTGAAAATGTCGCTTTAGGTGTTTGGCAGAAACACTTCAAAATAAGAATTCTGCCTAAGAGATTTGAAACGAGAAATGACTGACATGAACGACCAAGACGACGAGTACATCTATGACGAGGCAACCGGCGAGTGGCGGCCCGCATCCGAAATCGCGGCAGAGAAAGCCAAGGCTGCGGAGGCCCGCGATGCATCTGGCAATGTCCTCGCAGACGGCGACTCTGTCGTTCTGATCAAGGACCTCAAGGTCAAGGGCGCCGGCCAGACGCTTAAGCAGGGAACCGTGATCCGATCGGTCCGGTTGACCGACAATCCGGAAGAGATCGATTGCCGTCACGACACGATCAAGGGTCTTGTTCTGCGCACGGAGTTCGTACGCAAGCGCTGATTTTCTCTGTGACCGTTCGGATGGTTTGGCCGGCATGTCTCAGAGGCTGCCATCGCTGCAAGTCGCGGGCAATTAGTCCAACAGGTCGCCAGTTGCCGCGTTCGCGTTTTACGCCGACGCGTCGGCTGGCGTTGCCCAAAGCCAGCGGGTCGCCGCCATCACCATAGGACAATCTCGCCAACTATCTGGAATGACAGCGGAAAGTCATGAGGGTTGGTGGGGTGACGGTGCTTGGGATAGTTCCATAATTGTTATTATCTGATGTTTATTTGTAGCTGGGTGGGTTCTATTGACCCTCGCCGGTCGTCCGCGCCCCAATAGACGGCAGGTTGGGCTCCAGCAGCGCGGCAGGCCCCTCATGCCTCCAGAGCCAAGACGACGATCCAGGCCTGCCATCTGGCACCTGGTATCTTCAGCAGCAAATTGTCGATCTGCGCGCCGGCGGCCCGGACCGCGGTGCCCAGCGGGCTCCCGCGAAACGGGATGGACAAGAGCGTCGTTAGCCCGAAAAATTCCAGATCGCACTTCGAGAAATATTTGCGCACGATCTCGAAGTCGGATTTCAAGAGCGGGTGCTCATCAACCGTGCGGGCCGCGGGCGTCCAGTTGCGATAGAGATTGATCACAGGGTTGTGGCCGAGCGGCTCGAAAAAGAAAGCCTTGCCGCCCGGTCGCAGCACGCGCCGGATCTCGCGAAGCGATTTCTCCAGCACGAGGTGGTGCAGGATGCCGCTGCCGAAGACGACGTCAAAGCCCGCCGACGGCAGCTTCATCTCCTCCGCATTGTCGACTTGGAACGTCACGTTGCTGATTCCGTGGCGAACGGCCGCATCCGCGGCCTGTTGAATAGCGACGTCCGAAATATCAATACCGGTGATCCGCTTGGCAGAGTGCGCAAGACCAATGCTGCTCATGCCGTTTGAGCACCCATATTCGAGCACTTCCTTTTCGGGACAGGCCGCCTTCACCAGCCGCCAATAGGCGTCTACAGCGGGCTTGACGGCGAAATAGAACGAGTCCTGCTTGCGTTCTTCTAAGGCACCAAAGCGTTCATTGTGAAAGTCGCGCTCGCGCGTAAGGCGCGCATCATGGGTCATCCCGGTTTCCTCCCAGCTTGCCCTAATGCGTCAAAAATGTTTCCAAGGTTGTTGATAGGCACCAGACCGGTTGCGGTCACCAGTGGCCCCTCGATTTTGGAGGATACCACAACTAGGGCCATATATCCCAGCCCATTGCGGTTTCACTGTTCGGCGGTGATCCCACTGGGACACCACGAGCGCCGTGGGGAAACAAGTTTCATAGAAGTCCGTCAGCCCGGTGACGTTGCGGCAATGGATGACGGACGCCAGGATACGGTCGAAGCTGATCATGGGTCAACTGATAGGCTATCGAGCCCCCTACCCGCGAGAGCTCGGCAAAGCGGACTTCCCAACTTTGCTACCGCAAGGCGCAACTTGCGAAGGATAAGAATGGGTTGGCGGTAATCAGGCTTAGATGTGGGAGGCGACTTTTCTGTCGAGCGGATGGTATCCAAGCTTCTCGGAAACCTCCTTTGCCGCGGAAAGAAGGCTCTCCAAATATGCTTTGCGGTTGCGAAGACCATCCTCCCGCGGTGCGACGAGGCAAAGCGTTGCGATGCACACGCCGTCGGCCTGGTAGATTGGCACGGCGAAACAGTGTGTAAAGTTCTCCACTTCACTATTGAAGGTGAAATATCCGTCGTGCGCGGCGTCACGAACCTGGCTGATGAAATTTGATGGATCGAGACGCCTGCCGTCCGGGAGCACGAAGTCGTCCGGTGGGATGAAATCGAGAATTTCCTGATCGGAAAGGTGCGAGACGAGGAGCCGTCCCGAAGCGGTCCACGGAATGGATACGAGTTCACCGACATTGGAAGAGATGCGAAAAGGTCGGATGCCCTCGCGCATCATTGCGACCGTATACTTGTTGCCTTCCAGAAGGCACATCTGGGCTGTCTCCCGAGTCTCCTCGGCCAGGTGGCCCAGCATGCGTTCGCATTCGCGCATCAAGTCGAACTGCTCGGCATAAGCTGTTCCGAGGAAATAGAGCCGACGGCCGAGAAAGACCCTGCCATCGCCCCCGTAGTAGTCGAGCATACCGTGGCTGAGAAGCAGATTGACCAGTTCGTAGACCGAGGATCGCGGCGCACCGATTTCCGCAGCGATCTCGTTCGGCCGCATGGGCTGACGTTTTACCCGAAGAAATTCAAGTATCTCAAAGGCACGATCCAATCCTCGGGTGCGCCGCGATACCGTGTCGACACCAGCCTCAGCCATGCTCTTCTCCAAAATTAGGCGCGATCCGCGCGGTAAGCCACGCAGTCGACTTCGACCTTGCAGTCGACCATCATGCGTGATTGGACACAAGCGCGTGCCGGAGGATTCGCGCCGAAATACTCGGCATACACGCCGTTGAAGCTCCAGAAGTCGCGCGGATCGTCAAGCCATACGCCGACGCGCACAACATCTTGAAGGCTGTAGCCCGCCTCCTTGAGAATGGCAATCAGGTTTTCGATAGCCTTGCGGCTCTGGCCAACGATCCCACCACCGACAATCTCGCCCTTTTCCATCGGTACCTGACCGGAAACATACAGCCAGCCGCCGGCTTCGGCAGCCCGTGCGAAAGGAAGTGGTTGTCCGCCGGCACCCTTTTCGCCGGTCCCATAACGCTTGATCGTCATCCTGTTGTCTTTCCTTCTAGTTGAAGCTGGATGTTTTGAGGAACTCCGCAAGCCGTTCCGTCTTCGGCTTCAGGAACATCTCCTTTGGATCGCCCTGCTCGCAAATGACGCCCTGGTTCATGAAGATGACTCGCGAAGACACTTCGTAGGCAAACCGCATTTCATGCGTGACCAGCAGCATGGTCATGCCGTCTGCCGCGAGACCCTTGATGACCTGCAGCACTTCGCCAACCAGTTCGGGATCAAGAGCTGAGGTCACTTCATCGAACAGCATGAGCCGCGGCGACATCGCGATCGCGCGGGCAATTGCCACACGTTGCTGCTGACCACCGGAAAGCTGGCCGGGATAATGATTGGTGCGCGCCGACAGACCGACGCGATCCAGCCATCGCTCGGCGATCCCACGCGCTTCGGCTTTCGGCATCCTCTTGACCTTGATCAGCCCAAGCATGACGTTCTGGGCTGCGGTCATGTGCGGAAAGAGATTGAACTGCTGAAAGGCCATCCCTGTCAGCGCGCGCTGACGGGCAATCTCCTTCTCGCTCTTTCGCCTGCGCGTCGATCCCTCGACGTGGTAGCCAATCTCTTCGCCATCGAGGCTGATCGTGCCCCCCTGGAATTCCTCCAGCATGTTCACGCAGCGAAGCATCGTCGTCTTGCCCGAACCGGATGAGCCAATGATGGAAATGACCTCGCCTTCCCCCACTGAGCAGTCCACGCCTTTGAGAACCTCGTGCTGCCCGTAGGTTTTACGCAGGCCCTTGATTTCAAGCATTGTCTTGGCCATCGCGCGGCCTCCTCAAGATGGTAGGGTGGTCTTGCGCTCGACGAATTTGCCGAAGCGCTCGATACCGAAGTTAACGATGAAATAGAGAGCGCCAGCCAGGAAATAGAACTGCAGGCTCATGAAGTTGCGGGAGATGATCTCCTGCGTTCGAAGCAACAGCTCGGCAACCCCGATAACCGACAGCAGCGTCGATGCCTTCACCATTTCCGCCGCCGTATTGACCCAAGCTGGCAGGCACTGGCGCAGCGCTTGGGGCCAGAGGACGGAGGTAAACGTCTGGGAGAATGTCAGCCCGATGGCTTTTGCTGCCTCTGTTTGCCCCTTCGGGATAGCCTGTAGAGCGCCGCGCACGATCTCGCCCACATGCGACGAGCAGAAGATTGCCAACGCCAGAACACCTGCCGAAAAGGGACCGAGTTCGATGCCGACCGCGCTCGAGACATAGTAGCTGGCAAGAACGAGGACCAAGACCGGCGTTCCACGGATGACGTCTGTGTAGGCTCGGACGATCAGACGCAGCACGCCGTTCCCGTAAACCAGAGCAAGTCCCACGAAAACGCCGAGGACGGAGCCGGCAAGAATGGCGAGGAGCGAGATCGATACCGTCATCGCAATCCCATTCAGGACGACATAGCGGGCGATCCAAAGTTGATCGAGAAAAGTGTGAGACATCGGCTTACCTCGGCAATGCCAGACGCCGCTCGACCAAGCGCATCACGGCGGCAATGAGGAAACAGGTCACGACATAGAGGGCGGATGTAACCATCCAGGTCTCGATGACGCGGAAGCTTTCGACGTTGATCTTGCGCGCCGCAAAGGTGAGTTCGGGCACGGCAATCGTCGCAGCGAGGGATGTATCCTTGAACAGGGAAATGATTGTCGACGATAGCGACGGGAGAACGTTGCGGATCATCAGGGGGGCGATGATCGACGTGCGTATCTGCATCGACGTCAAGCCGATCGCCAGTCCGGCTTCCGTCAGCCCCTTTGGTATCGAGAGAAGTCCGGCGCGGAAGACTTCGGCGAGGTAGGCTCCCGAATAGAGCGAGAGCACCAGGACAAAGCTCTTAATCTTGTCCAGCCGCAAGCCCATCTGCGGCAATGCGAAGAACGCGAACAAGACGAGCACGAGGATGGGAAGATTTCGAATTACGGTAACGTAGATTCGTGCCGGCGCGACCACCGCACGGTTCTTGGAGAGCAGCGCAAAAGCGACGAACAGACCGAGGATTGTCCCGATCAAGATCGAGATCACCGCGAGGCCGAGGCTCAACATCAAGCCGCTAAGAAGGAAATCGAAGTTGCGCCAGACGGCAGCAAAATTCAGCGTATAACCCATGGCAGGCCGCCCCTTTAAAGGAGGGAGCGGGAAAGACCCCGCTCCCTCGGGCCAGTTACTTATATTCGACCGGGAAGCCGATTTGCGGAGGCGTCAGATCCTTGCCAAACCAGGTCTTGAACGACTTGGCGTAGGCATCGAATTCAACGCCGGTCATGGCCTCGTGAAGAGCAGTGTTGACGAAATTCAACCAATCCTGGTCACCGCGCTTTACGCCGCAGGCGTAAGTCTGCGGGTTCCAGCCGTAACCGGCGTCCTTATATTTCCCGGGATTCTGGGTCATGTACCAAGCCAGCGACGACTGGTCGGTAGCAACCGCATCCGCGCGACCGGATTCCAGCGCCTGGTAGATGAGATCGACGGAGTCATACTGGTCGACGGTAGCGCCCGGGAGGGCCGCATGGACCATCGATTCAGCGTAGACGTTCTGCAGGACGGAGATCGTGACAGATGACCCGGCGGCCTTCAGCGCCGCGTAGTCGGCATATTTGCCGTCCGCCTTGAGCATGAGCCCAACGCCTTCTCGATAATATGGGATTGTAAAGGCAATCTGTTGCGCGCGCTCACCGGTGACGGTCATGAACTGGCAGGTGATATCGACCTTGTCCGTCGTAATATTCGGAATACGTGCGTCAGACGATTGGTTGACATACTCGATCTTGTCAGGATCGCCAAAAAGGGCCTTGGCGATGATGTGGCCCATATCGACATCGAAACCCTGAAGTTTGTCGTCGGCGCTCTTGAAGTGCCAAGGCGCATTTGTGCTGCCCGTCCCCATAACGAGGTGACCGCGAGCAAGCACCTCATCGAGCTTACTTCCTGCGGCGAAAACTGGGCTGGAAAGAACTGTAGCTGCGGCCAAAGCGATCAGGCCGACGCGAAAAGAAGACGTCATGGCGTTCCCCTTGTGAAACATTTGCTTTGTCCAATATTCCGGACATACGTCTGTTTTATTGGATTCATACAGGAAGCGGTAAGCGCGGTGGCTTGTCAAGGCGCGCCGCCAAAAAAAGCTGCAGCGATCCAAAGTGATCGCTTTTTCGGCATTGCAGCATTCTTGTGTTTCCGAGGCGGCCATGTCTCGTGGCGGTGTTTCCATGAGCGCAAGTGACATTCCTGTCGCGCTTGTCGAGCTTGACGTCGCTGAGAGAATTGCCAAGCGATTCCAACGTGATAGCGATTCTTTCGGCTTCCGAGCGCGCCCACCCGTCAGGGTTCGTGCTACCTGCGGTCGCGGCTGCGTAGTCGAGCGCGAATGCAACGGGGAATGCCGGTCAGCGGCTTCAAAACCGACGCCATGTTGGACGACAGCAGCGCCATCGCCGATTGTGTCGGCCGCTTGCGACATCGTTAGCGAGTTAAGGCTGAAGCGCTGTGCGCGCCAGCGGTGCGCGTAAAAGTGCCGGCTTTAGCCGACGATCTCGTCATGGTTGATGACTTGTGTCCCCGGTCTGACCTAAGACATGGCAAGCGGAGGAGCTGGCAGGTCACGCTTTGGCTCGTGTCGCGGCAAAACTCGCGGGCGACTTGTACAAATTCTCAACCGCAAGTTATCTTATCGATATGCACATCTAGCTCCTCAGCCCTCATCAAGCTGATAGATCCCGCCTGTCAGCCAAGCAGGCCAGTCGCGTTCGAAAAATGACTTGGCGCTCTCGTCGAATTTCCGGTTGGGCCTTGTCGATATCGCCATGGCGCCGTTATCCAACCTGACGACGATCTGCTCCTCACGATGCGCATCGCGCTCCTTGCGGAAACGGTAGTCTTCAAGCGGGCCTGAACTTGCGACCGGAAGGAGTTCGCCGCTGGGGTCGCAAATCGCTCGTGCGCCGCGGCTGCCGCCGCCGTTGCGAATGAAGTAGTCCAGCGCACCGAGGACGGCCTCGGACGCGAGCGCCATCTGTTGCCACTGCAACGCCCTGCCCGCCTCCGCCGCACGTTCGAAAGCGATACCCTTTTCCCGTATTTCTACGTTGAGCTTCTTCGCCTCGGCAAGCGCTTCGCCGACGCCGCCGGCGTTGCAGATCAGGCCTGCCTTGTCACTCATGCGCGACTGCACTTGCGACCGGATCGCCTTGACCGTCAGGGAGCTATCCGGTCTCAAGACAGCGAGGATCTCGAAGGCGTCTTTCTCTGCGATAGCCAGTATATCGGCAGTTGGAGCGGTACTCGCCCTTCCACTCGCGCCGATATGTTCCGCGACGCGCGTGCCGAAGACCTGGCCGGCATTGAGGGCCGCGCCGCCTGGACGGGTCACCCCGTGCGTGCCTGCCGCCTCGCCGATCGCATAGCAGCCTTTGAGGTTGCTGCGGCCCCATGTGTCGACCATGACGCCACCGTTCATGTGTTGGTTGTTGACCGCAAATTCGAGCGGCTCCGCAGCAATATCGACCTTGTAGCGACGGTAGAGCTCGATCGCGAGCGGGTTCATATGCCGCAATCGCTGGATCGGCATCTCCTGCCCTGCACCGGCATTGCCGAGGTAGCGCTTCACGTCATCGTCAAGCCGGTTAAGGTCGAACGGCAGGTCGCCCGGCACCGGCAGCGGATTGCGGTTGAAGTCCATGAAGACGCGGCGGCCGGCCGCGCTCTCCCGGAAGATGGCGAGATCGACCAGGCTCGAGCCGAAATCCAGCATCCGCGTCGAGTGGAAGGGCCACTGATAGCCTTTGCGGAAGACGTTCGAGGCCATCTCCTGCGTCGTCCGATAGTACTGCGCCAGGAAGTGATGCTCGGTGCCATCGGCATCGACCGAGTAGATATGCGGGATCGCCTGCACATAGGTCCCGGACAAGTTCCACGGAAACCCTTCCCTGCGTGTGCCGATGCCGAACTGGCTTTCCGTAAGGTTGACGAGCTCGACGCCAGCCTCCAAAGCCAGGCCAAGCGATCCGAAGCAACCATTCGGATAGACGCTGTCACGGTAGAGCTCGCCCGGTCCGCCGGCTGCAAGCACCAGCACTTCGCATGCGAAAAGTGCCAAGCCGAACTGGTTGGTATCGCTGCGATCGCTCGCGCGGATAACGAGCACACCGACGACGCGGCGATGCTCGCCCTCACCCTGCGTCAGGATCTTCACGGCAGTGGTGTGATTGAAGAAGGGGACGCCGAGGCGAATGGCCTCTTCCGCCAGGACCTTGACCATCAAACGGGACGTGCGCGGCCCGCAGCTCGTAGCGCGACCGACTTCATCATGGTCGGTCTGATATCGGAGCGTTCCGCCCAGAGGATCCTGCGGCAGCGGCAGGCCAAGGAATTGCAGGGACGCCATCATGCGGGCGGAACCGACCGCTTCAACATAGGCCGTATCCTCATCCATGGCCCCGCCGGCGCGGATCGCCCGTGCCATTGCCTTGAAGTTGTCACCCTGGTCGGCTGTGTTTGCCGTATGAAGCGTCTGCTTGTCCGAACCCGAACAGGCGGATGTCCCTCCCCACGCGCTCTGGCTCATGATGACCACGTCATCGCGGCGTCGCTTCATCTCGACGGCGGCCCGCAATCCTGCTGCGCCGGAACCGACGACGACACAGCCAGCCCGATAGACCGGCACGTCGAGGCCCGCGAGCCGAACCGTCTCCGAGGGAGCCGCTTCCGGAGAAAGTTTCGGCATGTCGACGTCCGTCAGTGCGTCAAGAATGTGTTGCGGAACATCGATGGTCATTGGCGTTTGTCCTTGGGAAGGGTCGATCAGGCGAGCGGGATATCAACCCAGCGTCTCAACCGCGAAGATTCCATGCAGGCGTCGACGATCTGGCAGATGTGATGGCCGTTTTCGAATGTCGGCCACATCGGGGTGTTCGTGGTGATCGATTTCACAACTTCCGCAGCCTCGATAATTTTGCTCTCATTGTAGCCAAGCGCGAAATTTGGAAGCGGAAGGAAGGCCCGAAATGTTGGGTTTTCAGGGCCGACATCGATCTCGCGAAAGCCGGCGCGCCCGGCGCGGTCGTCATTCGTATAGAAACGAAGCCGGTTCACCTCGTCATAGGTATAGGCGATGCTGCCCTTGGTTCCGTAAACCTCATAGGTCTGCAAGAATTTGCGACCGGTAGCGACACGGCTGAAATCGACGATACCAGCAGCACCGTTTTCGAAGCGGCAAAGAAGATTTGTGGCGTCGGGGTTGGTAATTTCCGCCCATGTCTCGTCTCCCTTCAGCTTGACCTGCTCGCCATAGGCAAGCCCTTCCACGATCGGCCGTTTTGTCGTGACGATCAGGTTGTCGGCGATCAATGAGCTGACGCGGCCGACCAGGAACTCCATGAAGCTGAAGAGGTGCGAGCCCGTGTCGCCGACGATACCCGTCGGAGCAAGCTTGCCGTCGGCCCGCCACATGAAGGGAGCCATGGGATCGCCGTACATGTCGACATGCTGGCAGCCACGGAACATCTTGATTTCACCGATCTCCCCCGCCTCGATGATCTCCTTTGCGAGGTCGTGAACCGGATTGCGCGGGAATGCGTGCCCGACCCTGGTGATGACGCCCTTCTCCCGGGCGATATCAGCAAGTTCGCGCGCTTCAACCGCGGTATTTGCAAGCGGTTTTTCACAATAGACGTGCTTGCCGGCGATCAGCGCGGCCTTTGCCACCTCGTAGTGCAGGCTGTCGGGCAGGCAGATGTCGATCAGATCGATGTCGGGGTCGTTGACCGCTTGCTCCCAGTTCTGGAGAATCTTTGCGCCCGGAGCCCTGCGGGCAAGATCCGCGGCCGCCTTCGGATTTGCCTCGACGATCGCGACAACACGCGCGGTGCCGCCGGACACTCCAAGAAAGTGCGGAAAGGTCTGGTAGGCCATGGTGTGAACCTTGCCCATCCAGCCGGAGCCGCCCAGCACTGCTACCCTCACTTCGGCCATTTCCATAACTCCCATGCAAGCCGATCCTTGTGTGACCGGTAAATAATATTATCAGCGGATCTCTGCCCGCGCTCGCGGGCGGGCGTCGTTTCGCTCATGTGTGAAGACAGCAGCCGGCAATGCCGGCAGGCCACGGATCAGATCCGCACCCTTCTCGCCGACCATGATTGTCGGCGCGTTCGTATTGCATGACGGAACCCGGGGCATCACCGAGGAATCGCAGACGCGCAGACCCTCCAAACCGTGAACCTTCAGATCGAGGCCGACGACGGCCTCGGGACCGGTACCCATCTTGCAAGTGCCGACGGGATGATGGTCCGTCTTCGCGTTCGCACACCCATATTCGAAAAGCTGCTCATCGGTCATGACCTTCGGACCCGGCAAGCGCTCGGCAAGCACGAACGGCTTCAAAGCTGCCTGCTGCATGATCTCGCGCGCGACCTTCAGCCCTTCCAGCGACATCTCCCTATCGTGGGGGTCGGACCAGTAATTGGGATCGATCAGCGGAGCAGTGGCGGGATCCGCCGAAGACAGGCGCACGGTTCCACGAGACCGCGGATGCAAGTAGGCCGAATTCAATGTCACTCCGGCGTTCTTCAGCCGTTCGACACCCGCCTCGATGCCTGATCCGAGGCCCAGATGGAATTGGATGTCCGGAGACCGCGCGTTTGGATCGGCATACCAGAAGCCCCCCGTCTCGAAGAGCGATGATGCGACCGGGCCGGTCTTGAACAGGATGTATTGAATACCGGCCCAGAGCGTCCGATGGAGTTTCGCAACGCCGTCATAGGTATGATCACCAGTGCATTCAGCGATGACGAAGAGGTCGAGGTGATCCTGCATGTTTCCCCCAACGCCGGGGAGATCATGCTGCACGTTTACACCCACCGAACGAAGATGGTCGCCAGACCCGATCCCGGATTGCAGCAGCAGCTTTGGCGAGCCGATCGCACCAGAAGTCACCAGGACTTCGCGTTCTGCCCGAGCGATCTCGACGCCGTTCTTGCCAACGATCTCGACGCCGACGGCGCGCTTGCCTTCAAGAACGATGCGCGAGACGCGAGCGCCGGTGCGCACCGTCAGGTTTTTTCGGTCCTTGATGGGCGAGAGATATGCCAGCGAGGCCGACGAGCGGCGACGGTCGCGCTGGGTCAGTTGGTAGAAGCCGACGCCCGCCTGTTGACGGCCGTTGAAGTCATGGTTGTACGGAATGCCGAGCTCTTGTCCGGCGCGGATATAGGCGTCGCAGATTGGCAGCGGCGCGGCCGGCATTGAGACGCCAAGCGGACCGCCATAAGAATGATAGTCGTCCGCGAAGCGCTGATTGTCCTCAGCCCGCTTGAAATAGGGCAGAATGGAGCGATAGTCCCAGCCCTCGCATCCGTCCTCGCTTGCCCACATATCGTAGTCGGCAGAGTTTCCACGCGTGTAGAGTTGGGCGTTGATCGAAGAGCCGCCGCCGATGACCTTGGCCTGCGTGTAACGCAGCACCCTTCCCTTCATGTGCTTCTGCGGCACAGTCTGCCAACCCCAACTCGCGACGCCCTTGGTCATCTTTGCGAAGCCGGCGGGCATGTGGAACAAAGGGTTCCAGTCTCCGCCGCCCGCCTCGAGCAAAAGCACCTTCACGTTCGGATCTTCGCTGAGGCGGTTGGCAAGTACGCATCCCGCTGGTCCGGCGCCCGTTATGATGTAATCGAAAACCATGTCGTTATCCTATTGAATTCCATGCGTTGACGGATCGGCCGCGGTATTGAGGCCCGTCTGCATTAAGTCCTTCGACGCGATGTGGTCCGCGACCCGCAATGCCTGGCTGGCAATCGTCAGGGCTGGATTGACCGCTGCCGATGTCGGCAGGAAGCTTGCGTCCACGACGAACAGATTTTCATGATCATATGTGCGGCAGAAGCCATCGAGCGGCGCGGCTGCGGGGTCGTTGCCAATGCGGACGGTTCCGCACTGATGCGAAGGAGTGCGCTTGTCGAATGCTCTCGCGAGCACAATCGGAAAGCCGATGGATTTCAGAATGTCCTTCAGCTTTGCGACCAGCGCCTGATGTGCCGCCCAGTTCGTGCGCTGCCATTGCAGGATCACGCGATCGCCATCGACCGTCACGCGGCTCTCGGGGTTGGGAATGTCCTCGCTCATCGCGTAAAAATCGATGGCGTGCGCCGTGACGAGATTGAGAAGCCATTCCGGAACGCGGGGCAAGGAACCCTTGAGGATCTTGCCGGAGACGCGGCCGAGAAGCTGGACGTTTCCAAGCGGCGGGCCGCCCTGTCCGTCCGAGAGATAGAAATCGTTGAACGCGAACGTCTTCTGGTAGGCGGAGTCGTTGCGGAATGTCGGCGAGATGCCGATGACGGCCGACGCATTGTGGTTCATGAAGTTGCGGCCGACCTGATCGGACGAGTTCGCAAGACCCTTCTTGTAGCGATCGTTCGCCGACCGCAGCAGAAGAGCCGACGACTGGACTGCGCCGGCCGAAAGTATGACGATCCCGGGCGCGACGGAGAGGGTCTGCCCATCTTTCAGGTAAACGACCTTCTCTATCCGGCCGCTTTGACCGGTTTCCAGCCTGACCACCCGCGCGTTCGTCTCGAGCCTTACGTTTCTGTGCCGCAGAGCAACAGCTAAGGCCGCTGTCTCGGCATCCATCTTTCCGTCCTGGGAATTTGGATGCGCATCCCAAGGCGTCCGGGCTTTTGCCAGCCATTTGTCGAGGTCGATGCCCAGCGGCAAGGAAGACGGATGCAGTCCCCTCCTCTTCAACCGGGCTCGCACCTCGGCAATAGCCGGCTCATCCGGCACGGGCGGATATTCGTACGGGAGCGAATGGTGCGGCTCCGTCGGATCCTCTCCCAGCGTGCCGCGCACGTTGTATAGGCGCTCAGCGCGGCCGTACCACGGCTCGAGAACTTCGTAGGGAAATGGCCAGGCTGGAGAAATACCCTCCTGGTGATGGATGGTTTCGAAATCCTCGCGGCGATAGCGTGAGAGCACCGCACCATAGAATTTCGAATTTCCGCCGACATTGTAGTAGTTGCCGGGATTGAAGCCCTTGCCGTTGGCCTCGTACCAAATCTCCTTCGGGCGAAAATGGCCGCGTTGAAAGATGGCGCGCTGGTCTCTGTTCACGGGATCATCGGCGATGTGATCGCCGGCTTCGAAGATCAGGATCCGGGCGCCCGTCGCAGCCAGGCCGGCTGCGACCGTCGCTCCGCCCACTCCTGAACCAACGATGACAATGTCGGGTGCGTCGTTCATCTCAACTCCGGAACTCAAGCGATCCTTGCTTGTGTTTGTGGATCGAAGAAGACGGCCTTGTCGAGGTTGAAGGCGAGGCGGGCGTGCTGTCCGGCGCTGATGCGGGCATCGGCGCGCAGGCGGGCGACGACCTCCTTGCCGCCGAGCTTGGTGACGGCGAAGGTGTCGGAGCCGGCCGGTTCGACGACCTCGATCAGGCAGTCGTTCTCGGCCAGGGTGCGGGCGTTGCGGTCGGCGCCTTCGGGATCGGTGAGCGCCTCGGGGCGGATGCCGAAGACGATCTGGCGGCCGGCATGGGCTTCGAGCGCCTGCTTGTCCGTGGCGACGGGAAGCTTGATCGCCTCGCCGCCGGCCCGGTCGAGAGAGACGAGAAGGCCGTTGCTGCCCCTCTCGATGGTTCCCGACAGCAGGTTCATGGCCGGCGAGCCCATGAAGTCGGCGACGAACATGTTGGCGGGATTGTTGTAGATCTCGGCCGGCGTGCCGAACTGCTGCACGACGCCGTCCTTCATGACGGCAATCTTCGTCGCCAGCGTCATGGCCTCGATCTGGTCGTGGGTGACGTAGACGATGGTCTTGCCGGTCGACTGGTGCAGGCGCTTGATCTCGATGCGCATGTCGACCCTGAGCTTGGCGTCGAGATTGGACAGCGGCTCGTCGAACAGGAACAGCTTGGGATCGCGCACCAGGGCCCGGCCCATGGCGACGCGCTGGCGCTGGCCGCCGGAGAGCTGGCTCGGCTTGCGGTCGAGCAGATGGCCGATCTGCAGCACCTTGGCGACCTTCTCGATCGCCGCCTTGCGCTCCTCGGCCGGAACGCCGCGCATTTCCATGCCGAAGGCGATGTTGCCGGCAACCGTCATGTTCGGATAGAGCGCATAGCTCTGGAACACCATGGCGATATCGCGTTTCGACGGGTGCAGGTCGGCGATGGAGTGATCATCGACCCGGATGTCGCCCTCGGTGATGGATTCCAGCCCGGCGATGGTGTTGAGCAGCGTCGACTTGCCGCAGCCGGATGGGCCGACGAGCACGAGGAAGCCGCCCTGTTCGAGGTCGAGGTCGATGCCCTTGAGGATTTCCAGCGAGCCGTAACGCTTTCTCAGACCGGATATTTGAAGGAAGGCCATGGGATTATCCTTTGACTGCGCCAGCCATCAGACCGCGGACGAAATAGCGGCCGGCGACGATGTAGACGAGGAGGGTCGGCAGCGCGGCGATCATGGCGGCGGCCATGTTGACATTGTATTCGACCACGCCGGTCGAGGTGTTGACGACGTTGTTGAGCGCCACCGTCATCGGCATGGAATCGCCGGTGCCGGCATAGGCGGAGGCAAACAGGAAGTCGTTCCAGATGTTGGTGAACTGGTAGATCACCGTGACGACGATGATCGGCAGCGAGTTCGGCAGCATGATGCGGCGGAAGATCTGGAAGAAGCTGGCGCCATCGATCTGCGCGGCCTTGACCAGCTCGTTCGGAAACGCCTCGTAGAAATTGCGGAAGAACAGGGTGGTGAAGCCGAGACCGTAGATGACGTGGACGATGACCAGGTTGACGGTCGAGTTGCCGAAGCCGAGCGAGACGCCGATCGTGTCCTGCAGCAGCGTGCCGAAGCGGCCGAGGCTGCCAAGGATGGTGGCCATCGGCAGCAGCACCGACTGGAACGGAATGAAGCAGGCAAACAGCATCATGCCGAAGACGAGCGTATGGCCGGGGAAGCGCCACTTGGTCAGCACATAGCCGTTGAGGGCGCCGAGGATGGTCGAGATGACGACCGCCGGCACGACCATCTTGATCGAGTTCCAGAAGTATCCCTTGATGCCGTTGCAGGTGAGCCCGACGCAGGTTTCGCCCCAGGCCTTGGCCCAGGGTTCGAGCGTCGGCGCCTGCGGCAGCGCCAGCATGTTGCCGTTCTGGATCTCGTCCATCGTCTTCAGCGAGGTGACGATCATGACGAACAGTGGCATCAGGTAGATGACCGCAAAGATCGCCAGCAGGCCGTAGATGACGGCCCGGTTGATAAGGCGGCCTCTGTTGCTGCTTGTATGGCTGCTTGTCTTGCTGCCTGGGGTGCGTGTCGGTGTCGAGTAGGCCGCGGTGCTCATCGAGCCTTCTCCTTCAGTTCGGAATAGAGGTAGGGGACGATGATGGCGGAGATGGTCATCAGCATGATGATGGCGCTGGCCGAACCGACGGCCATCTCGTTGCGCTTGAAGGTGTATTCGTACATGAAATTCGACGGCAGCCATGCCGAGCCGCCGGGCCCGCCGGAGGTCAGCGCCACGACGAGGTCGTAGGATTTGATGGCCATATGGGCAAGCACGATGAAGGCCGACAGGAAGATCGGCCGCAGAAGCGGGATGATGATCCGCCGATAGAGCTGGACGGCCGAGGCGCCGTCGATCTGGGCGGCCTTCATGATCTCGCTGTCTATGCCGCGCAGTCCGGCCAGGAACATCGCCATGACGAAGCCGGAGGCCTGCCAGACGCCGGCGATGACGACGGTGTAGATGACGAAATCCTTGTTCTTGATCCAGTCGAAGTGGAAGCTGGTCCAGCCAAGCTGATGCAATGTCTGCTCCAGACCGAGACCCGGATCGAGGAACCACTTCCAGGCAACGCCGGTGACGATGAAGGACAGCGCCATCGGATAGAGGAAGATTGGCCGCAGCACGCCCTCGCCGCGGATCTTCTGGTCGAGCAGGATCGCCAGCAGCAGGCCGAGCGCCAGGCAGATGCCGACATAGAGAACGCCGAAGATGCCCATATTGGTGATCGAGGTGTACCACGACGACGGCGGATCGCTCTCGAACGTCCAGTTCCAAAGCCGCTGATAGGCACGGGCGCCGGTCAGCCCATAGGAGGGAAAGGTTTTGGAATTGGTAAAGGACAGATAGCCGGTCCAGATGATG
The DNA here is from genome assembly GCF_900094545.1 of Martinezella miluonensis. GTDB lineage: Bacteria > Pseudomonadota > Alphaproteobacteria > Rhizobiales > Rhizobiaceae > Rhizobium > Rhizobium miluonense. The sequence goes on along the minus strand of NZ_FMAH01000028.1, from coordinate 1,496 downwards.
AAGCCGTAGACGAAGATGATCGTCAGCAGGAAGCTGGGGGCAAGGACGATCTGCGGCAGCGCGTTTTGCAGGCGCGTGCGCATCGCGGTGCGCCGGGCGGGACGCGTGAGAATGGGATCCGTGGTGACGACGGTGCTCATGATGGTCATCCCTTCAAGGGCCTTCAAGGGGCATGGTGCTGGTCATGATCCTCCCCGCTTATCGGCGGGGAGGAGGAACGGCCGAGGACAGGCCCGCGCTTAGCGCGCGTCGTCGATCGCCTGGACGAGCTGCTTGACGGCTTCGTCGGAGGTCTTGATCTGGCCGTGGACGAACTTGGACACGACGTCCTTATAGGCATTGGCGATCGCCGGCGCGGCGCCATAGCCCTGGGCGAGCGAGCCGACGAGCTTGCCGTCGGCATTGGCGGCCTTGAGGTCGGCCATGCCCTTCTTGCCGCAGGCGTCGAAGGCGGTATCCGGCACGTCGGTGCGGGCCGGGACCGAGCCCTTGACGACGTTGAAGGCCGACTGGAAGCTCTTCGACAGCGTCGCTGCCGCCAGCGCACCCTGGGCCGCCTTGCGGTCCGCCGGAACGTTGAACATGCCGAACATGTCGGAGTTGTAGATCACGCTGCCTTCGGTGCCGGGGAAGCGGTAGCACAGATAGTCCTTGTCCGGGGTCTTCTTGGCGGCGACGAACTCGCCCTTGGCCCAGTCACCCATGACCTGGACGAGCGCATCGCCCTTGATGACCATCGCCGTTGCCAGGTTCCAGTCGCGGCCGGAGAAGTTCGGGTCGACATACTTGACGATCTTGGCCAGGTTGTCGAAGGACTTCTTCATGGTGTCGGACTTCAAAGAGGCTTCGTCGAGATCGTTGAAGGCCTTCTTGTAGAACTCCGGGCCGCCGGTCGACATGACGATGGAATCGAACATCGTCGCTTCCTGCCAGTTCTGGCCGCCAAGCGCCAGCGGCACGACGCCGGCCGCCTTGGCCTTGTCGAGCAGCGCGATCAGATCGTCAAAGGTCTTCGGCTGCTTGCCGCCGATCTTGTCCATGACCGCCTTGTTGATCCACAGCCAGTTGACCGAGTGGACGTTGACCGGAACGGCGACCCACTTGCCGTTATAGACCGAGAACTTCTGCAGCGCCTGCGGCACCGCCTTGTCCCAGCCTTCCTTCTTCGCCGTCTCCGTCAGGTCGCCCATGACGCCGGCCTGGGCGTAGTCGAGCACGGTATAGCCGAGCATCTGCGACGCGGTCGGATAGTTGCCGGCCGCCACCATCGCCTTCAGCGCCGTCATCGCCGCATCGCCGCCGCCGCCGGCCACCGGAACGTCCTTCCAGGCATAGCCCTCCTTCGACAGATCCTGCTTCAGGACATTCAGCGCCGCTGCCTCGCCGCCCGATGTCCACCAGTGCAGCATCTGCACTTCCTTCACATCCGCAGCCCGAGCCGATACGCCCAAACCACCAACCGCCAGCGCCAATACCGCCGTCGTCGTCAGAAACTT
>NZ_FMAH01000016.1 GCF_900094545.1 Martinezella miluonensis | reverse complement strand
TGAACTGACCCCGTAAAGTTGGACGGTTGACGGGCTATGATAATAGGGACTGAGTTCTGTATTGGACAGGGCTCAGTCCCTTTAGTTTCAGTTTGATGCGCTGGTGATTGTAATAGTGGATGTAGTCGGCGATGCCGTCATTTAGGCTCTGGATGCTTTCGAAGCGGTTCGGATAAAAGAACTCGGATTTGAGGGTAGCGAAGAAGCTTTCTATCGCCGCGTTGTCGAGGCAATTGCCTTTGCGTGACATACTTTGGGCGATGCCGCGTTTTTGGAGCAGGCGCTGATAGGGGAGCATCTGGTAATGCCATCCCTGATCGGAATGCAGGATCGGCCGTTCGTTCTTTTCCAGCCGGTTCAAGGCTTTGTTCAACATGCTTTCCACCAGCTTGAAGGCCGGCCGTCTGGCGGTTTCGAAGGCGATAATCTCCCCGTTGCACAGATCCATAACCGGTGAGAGATAGAGCTTCTCGCCGGCCACGTTAAATTCAGTGACGTCGGTGACCCATTTCTGATTGATCGCATGTGCGGTGAACTGCCGTTTGATGAGATCGGGGGCTGTGCGCCCGACGTCACCCTTGTAGGAGCGGTATTTCTTCGGCCGCACCAGAGATTTCAATCCCATCTCGACCATCAGGCGCTGGACCGTCTTATGATTGACCGTCTGTCCGAACTGGCGGATCGCCGCCGTTACCCGGCGATAGCCATAGCGCCCCTTGTGAGCGTGGAAGACAGCCTTGATCCGGTCCTTCAGCGCAGCATGCTTGTCGCAAAGCGCCGACATCCTTTGCCGATAGTAGAACGTGCTGCGGGAAAGGCCCGAAAGCTTCAGCAACCCATCAAACGGATAGAACGGCCTTAACGCTTGGACGACTTGCGCTTTTTGAGCGCTGGTTGCTCCCGCGTTAAGGCCTCGAGTTTTTTTAGGTAGGCGTTCTCCATGCGCAGAGAGTTCAGCTCCGCCAGCAGTTCTTCACGGCTTTTTGCTTCGTCACTCTGCAAAGCTTGCGGCTGTTTTGATATCGGCGGCGCGCGCATCGATCGGAGCCTTCCTCGGCAGCTTGGGGTCAAGGCGTCGATTCCGCCAGTCTTATAGCATCGCTCCCAATCCGCCAGGCAACTCTTATTGCGGATGTCGAACAGCGCCGCCGTCTGGCGGTAGGAGAGCCCATCCTCCCACATCCGTTGGAGAACCGATAGCTTGAATGCTGCATCGTAGCGGCTGAATTTCTTCGCGAGACCCGCAGCCCCGTGTGCCTCGTAGCTTGCTACCCATTTGAGAACCGTCCCGTGGTCCACTCCGAAATGCGCGCCGACTTCCCGGCAACTACGCTCGCCCTTCTCATAAAACTCTACAACAGAAAGCTTAAAAGCCAGACTGTGTTTGGACATGCAAAACCCCCGAAAGTGGATGTCCAACTTTCGGGGGTCAGTTCAGTTCCGGGTGGCGGCTTTTTTTATTCCCTACTAATTTTAGATAGTTATATTTTATTTAAATTGTAATTTCTAATAAGCTTAATTTCATTCAAAATTAAGGGACCCTCTCCATCATCGATTGTGAAGCGAGGAGAGAAAATACAATCTCAACATTCCGACCATTCCCGTGCGGAGCGCCGTATGCGGTGCGCCGACGTGCACGGCCGCCCGCTTCGATGCCATGAAGTGGACGCCCGGCAAGCGTGAGCTCTGTGAGAGGGAAAAGGAATGTTCAGCCTATCATCGGATGCCAGCCGCATTCTGTCCGCCGTTTCCAAATCGCAGGCCATCATCGAATTCGATCTTCAGGGTAAGGTTCTGACGGCAAACGAAAATTTCTGCCGTGCGCTGGGTTATGAGCTGAAGGAGATTGTCGGCAACCATCATCGGATATTCTGCGATCCGGCCTATACCGCAACCCCAGCCTATCAAGATTTCTGGGCGCGTCTCGGCCGCGGCGAATATGATGCCGGCACCTACAAGCGGCTTGCGAAAGGCAATCGCGAGATCTGGATCCAAGCCTCCTACAACCCGGTTTTCCGCAACGGCAAGCCGATGAAGGTTGTAAAATTCGCCGCCAATGTCACCGAGGCCAAGAAAAAGGCGATCGACGATGCCGGCAAGCTAGCAGCGATCTCCCACTCGCAGGCCGTCATCGAATTCCTGCCTACCGGCGAGATTCTGACGGCGAACGAAAACTTCTGCAATGCCTTGGGCTATCAGCTGAGCGAGATCGTCGGCAAGCATCACAGCATCTTCTGCGAGCCGGCCTATACCCGTACCGACGAGTACAAGCACTTCTGGCAACGCCTCGCACAAGGTGAGTTCATCGCCAATGAATTCGTCCGCTACGGCAAGGGCGGCAAGGAAATCTGGATCCAGGCGGCCTACAACCCCATCGTCGACGCCGACGGCAGGGTCTACAAGGTCGTGAAATTCGCGACCGACGTTACCTCGCGCATGAGCGCCATCAGCGAGCTTGCAGGCGCCCTGCGCAGTCTGTCGGAAGGCGATCTGACGAAGACCCTCGACCGGTCTTTCGTGCCTTCGATGGAACAACTCCGCCACGACTTCAACACCACGATCCACAGGCTCTCCGAGACGCTGACCACCGTCGGCGACAATGCCAGCGCCATCGCCGCCGGCTCCCGCGAGCTGGGCGATTCGGCCGAAGCCTTCTCGAGACGCACCGAACAGCAAGCTGCCTCCGTGGAAGAGACCGCGTCCGCACTGGAGGAGATCACCACAACGGTCGCCGATTCCAGCCAGCGCGCCGAGGAAGCCGGGCGTCTAGTCGCCGAAACCAAGCGCGGCGCAGAACAATCCGGCACGGTGGTACGCAGCGCTGTCGCCGCCATGGATCAGATCGAAAAATCCTCGCGCGAAATCACCAACATCATCGGCGTCATCGACGACATCGCCTTCCAGACCAATCTTCTGGCTCTGAATGCCGGTGTCGAAGCCGCTCGCGCCGGTGAAGCCGGCAAGGGCTTCGCCGTCGTGGCCCAGGAGGTGCGTGAGCTGGCGCAGCGTTCGGCGAGCGCCGCCAAGGAAATCAAGGCGCTGATCACGACATCGAGCGAACATGTCAAAAACGGCGTCGGCCTTGTCGGCCAGACGGGCAAGGCGCTGGAGCAGATCGTCACCCAGGTTGGCGACATCAATTCCAACGTCGCCGCTATCGTCAAAGCCTCGAAGGAACAGACGATCGGCCTCAGGGAAATCAACGCGGCGATCAACTCGCTGGACCAGACGACCCAGCAGAATGCCGCCATGGTCGAAGAGAGCACCGCGGCCAGCCTCAGGCTCGCCAACGAAGCGGACGCGCTGCACACGCTGCTCGCGCAATTCCGCCTCGCCGATGCGATGATCAGAGAGATGATGATGCGCCGCGCGGCATGATGGCCATCGCCCTTACCCTCTCAACACGAAGCCGCCCTGAAAACTCGGGGCGGCTCTGTCGTTTTGAGGCGAGGCTATCAGTCAAACGCCGCGCGGATGCTTTTCATAGGCAACCGGCCGCCCATGTGCTTGAGGGAGCCGCGACGCAGCCGCAGCCGCTTTTGAATACTAAGCCGACTTAACTTCCTCGACCGGTGCCGGCTTGTGGATCAGCGCAGCCGCTTCGAGCACCAAAGGGCTCAGCCCACTATCCCCTTGGTCGATGATCGCGAACAACTGACGCCGCATGCGCGGCTCCCAGAATTTGTTGATATGCGTGGCGACGCCTTCCACCGCTTCGCTGGCCGGCTGGGTCTTGAAGAAGGTAGCGATCTGGTTCGCCATATAGATAAGCCTTGTTTCGGTCTTGCCATGCGGCGTTTCGTTAGGCGACATCGGCGATGCTCCCCGGAATGATGCGATGAGGATGAGTGAAAATCTCGAAATCGTCGCCGCGCACCAGCGCCACCAGCGTCATGCCGGCCTCTTCGGCCGTGCGGATGGCAAGCGCCGTCGGCGCGGAGATGGCGACCAGTACCGAACTGCCGAGGATCGCCGCCTTCTGGACCATCTCGACCGATAGCCGGCTGGTGACGGCTACAACGCCTTCCGCCCCCTTATGGCCGGAACGGATGACCGCGCCGCAGAGCTTGTCCAGCGCGTTATGCCGGCCGACATCCTCGCGCACGGCAAGCAATCCCTCGGACGGAATATAGAAGCCCGCGCCATGAACTGCGCGTGTCTCGCGATGCAGCGGCTGAGCGTCGTTTAGAAGAGCGATTGCGCGGACGATATCCTTCTGCGTCAGAGAGAACGTGACCTTAGAAACGTCCGGCACTTTGCGCACGGCCTGTTCGATCGATTCGATGCCGCACAGGCCGCAGCCGACAGGACCTGCCATGTGGCGGCGGCGCAGCCGCAGCGCATCCGCGGCATCGTCGACCAAGGCGATCTGCACATCGATCCCCTGCTCGTCCTCGATCGGCTCGACCGCTGCAATCTGATCTATATCGGTAATGATGCCTTCCGTCAGGCTGAAGCCGACGGCGAAGTCCTCGATATCGGCTGGCGTTCCCATCATGACCGCATGCGACGAGCCGCCATAGGAAAAGGCGATCGGCACTTCCTCGGGGACGATGCGGAAACCGGAGTGAACTAGGCCGTTGCGGCGTGCGGTTTCGGGGACCGTGGTGGTGGGGGTGAATTTGGTCATTGTCCGGCGGGGTGTGGAATACCCCCCTCTGTCACTTCGTGACATCTCCCCCACAAGGGGGGAGATTGGTAACGCGCAGCACTCTCTTGCCTCAAGCGAACATCCAGTCTGCTGAAATCGCTGCCTATTGTCTTGCGAGTGACAACCGGCAAACTCCCAACAATCTCCCCCTTTGTGGGGGAGATGTCGCGAAAGCGACAGAGGGGGGTATGTTTCCCCACGCTCAGCCTCACTCAGCAGCCTCCATTTTCCCGACGATACGGCGCGACTGCCGCGCCTGCTCATCATAATCGACCTGCCACTGCGACGGACCGTTCGACGGTGACACCTGTACGGCCGTTACCTTGTATTCCGGGCAGTTCGTCGCCCAGTCAGTGTAATCCGTCGTGATGACATTTGCCTGCGTATCCGGATGATGGAAGGTCGTGTAGACGACGCCGGGGGCGACGCGATCGGTAATCAATGCTCTGAGCGTCGTGTCGCCGGAGCGGCTGCTGAGACGGATCCAGTCACCGTCGCGGATTCCCCGCTGCTCTGCATCGTGCGGATGGATCTCGAGACGATCCTCCGCATGCCAGACGACATTCTCCGTACGGCGCGTCTGGGCGCCGACATTGTACTGGCTGAGAATGCGCCCGGTGGTGAGCAGCAGCGGGAAGCGCGGGCCTGTGCGTTCGTCGGTCGGGACATATTCCGTACGGATGAACTTGCCCTTGCCGCGCACGAAACCGTCGACATGCATGATCGGCGAACCGAGCGGCGTCTTCTCGTTGCAGGGCCACTGCACGGAGCCCATCTTCTCCAGATAGTCGTAGGAGACCAGAGCGAAGCTCGGCGTCGTCGCAGCGATCTCGTCCATAATCTCGGAGGGATGCGCGTAGTCCCAGCCGAGCCCCATGGCCTGCGCCATCTTCTGCGTCACTTCCCAGTCGGCATAGCCGTTGCGCGGGGTCATGACCCTGCGCACGCGGTTGATACGGCGCTCGGCATTGGTGAAGGTGCCGTCCTTTTCCAGGAAGGTCGAGCCGGGCAGGAAGACATGGGCGTAATTGGCCGTCTCGTTCAGGAAGAGATCGTGGACAACGACGCATTCCATCGCGGCAAGGCCGGCTGCGACATGCTTGGTATCCGGGTCGGACTGGAGTATATCCTCGCCCTGGATATAGAGACCCTTGAAGCTGCCGTCGACGGCAGCATCGAGCATGTTCGGGATGCGCAGACCCGGCTCGTTGTTGAGCTTCACGCCCCAGAGCTTTTCGAAGATATCGCGGGTCGCATCGTCGGAGATGTGGCGATAGCCCGGCAGCTCGTGCGGGAAGGAACCCATGTCGCAGGAGCCCTGCACGTTGTTCTGGCCGCGCAGCGGGTTCACGCCGACACCCGGACGGCCGATATTGCCCGTGACCATGGCGAGGTTGGCGATCGCCATGACGGTGGTCGAACCCTGGCTGTGTTCGGTAACGCCAAGACCGTAATAGATGGCGCCATTGCCGCCCTTGGCAAAGAGACGAGCGGCACCCCGTACGAGCTCCGGAGAAACACCGGTATATTTCTCGGTTTCTTCCGGGCTGTGCTGCGGCTCGGCGACGAAGGCTGCCCAATCCTCGAACTCGGACCAGTCGCAGCGCTCGCGGATGAACTTTTCGTCGAACAGGCCTTCGGTGACGATGACATGGGCGAGCGCCGTCATCATAGCGACGTTGGTGCCCGGCTTCAGCGGCAGATGATAGCTGGCCTCGACATGCGGCGTGCGCACCAGATCGATGCGGCGCGGATCGATGACAATGAGCTTGGCGCCCTGGCGCAACCGCTTCTTCAGGCGCGAACCGAAGACCGGGTGTCCATCCGTCGGATTGGCGCCGATCACGATGACGACATCGGAATGCTCGATGCTATCGAAATTCTGCGTGCCGGCCGAGGTGCCAAAGGCCTGGCCGAGCCCGTAGCCGGTGGGCGAATGGCAGACGCGGGCACAGGTATCGACATTGTTGTTGCCGAAGCCGGCGCGCACCAGCTTCTGCACCAGGTAGGTCTCTTCATTGGTGCAACGCGACGAGGTGATGCCGCCAACGGAATCGCGACCATATTGGTACTGCAGCCGCTTGAACTCGGTGGCGATATGGGCAAAGGCCTCGTCCCAGGTCACTTCGCGCCAGGGGTCGCTGATCTTCTCGCGGATCATCGGATTGAGGATGCGGTCCTTATGGGTCGAATAGCCATAGGCGAAGCGACCCTTGACGCAGGAATGACCGCGATTGGCCTGGCCGTCCTTCCAGGGCACCATGCGTACCAGCTCCTCGCCGCGCATCTCCGCCTTGAAGGAACAGCCGACGCCGCAATAGGCACAGGTGGTGACGACCGAATGTTCCGGCTGGCCGATCGAGATCACCGATTTTTCGGTCAGCGTCGCGGTCGGGCAAGCCTGCACGCAAGCGCCACAGGAGACGCACTCGCTATCGATGAAATTCTCGTGCATGCCGGCCGACACGCGCGAGTCGAAGCCGCGACCTTCAATGGTCAGCGCGAAGGTGCCCTGCACTTCCTCGCAGGCGCGCACGCAGCGCGAGCAGACGATGCACTTCGAGGAATCAAACGTGAAATAGGGATTGGACTCGTCTTTCGGCGTCCATTTCAGATTGATGTCGCCGTTGTTGCGCGCCTTGACGTGATTGTCGCCCTCATAGCCGTAGCGCACGTCACGCAGGCCGACCGCGCCGGCCATGTCCTGCAATTCGCAATCGCCATTGGCCGCGCAGGTCAGACAGTCGAGCGGATGGTCGGAGATATAGAGCTCCATCACGCCGCGGCGGATGTCCTTCAGCCGGCCCGTCTGCGTGTGCACGACGATGCCGGGCGCGACGGGCGTCGTGCACGAGGCCGGCGTGCCGTTGCGGCCTTCGATTTCGACGAGGCAGAGCCGGCAGGAGCCGAAGGCATCGATCATGTCGGTGGCGCAGAGCTTCGGCACTTCAATGCCTGCTTCCATTGAGGCACGCATAATCGACGTGCCTTCCGGCACAGTAATCTGCTGCCCGTCGATGGTCAGCGTCACCATTGTTTCGGACTGGGAGGCCGGCGTACCGTAATCGATTTCTGGAACGAGGAACATGGCTCTTACTCCGCCGCTTCAATCAAGGGAGCCGGAGAAAAGTCCTCCGGGAAATGGGTCATTGCGCTCATGACGGGATAGGGCGTGAAGCCGCCGAGCGCGCAGAGCGAACCGAACTTCATCGTATTGCAGAGATCGGCTAGCAGCTCTCTGTTTTTCTCCGGCTCGATGCCGCGCGCGATCTTGTCGGCCGTCTCGACGCCGCGCGTCGAGCCGATGCGGCAGGGCGTGCACTTGCCGCAGCTTTCGACCGCACAGAATTCCATCGCGAAACGCGCTTGTTTCAGCATGTCGGCAGTATCATCGAAGACGACCAGGCCGGCATGGCCGATCAGGCCGTCCTTGGCCGCGAAGGCTTCATAGTCGAATGGAGTGTCGAACAAGGCGCGTGGGAAATAGGCGCCGAGCGGCCCACCCACCTGCACCGCCTTGACCGGCCGCCCGGTCGCCGTGCCGCCGCCGATCTTGTCGACGATATCGCCGAGCGACAGGCCGAAGGCCGTCTCATAAAGACCGGCATGTTTGACATTGCCGGCGATCTGCAGCGGGATCGTGCCCCGCGAACGGCCCATGCCGAAATCGCGGTAGAAGGCAGCGCCCTTGTCCATGATGACGGGAACGGAGGCGAGCGAAATCACGTTGTTGATGACGGTCGGACGGTCGAACAGGCCCTTATGCGCCGGCAGCGGCGGCTTGGCGCGCACGACGCCGCGCTTGCCCTCGAGGCTGTTCAGGAGCGCCGTTTCCTCGCCGCAGACATAGGCGCCGGCGCCGGTGCGGATCTCCATATCGAAAGCCTTGCCGGAACCGAGCACCGAGGCTCCGAGAATGCCGGCCTTGCGCGCGATTTCGACCGCTTCGGTCATCGCCGCGATCGCATGCGGATATTCCGAGCGTGTATAGACGAAACCCTTGGTCGCCCCCGTCGCAAGGCCGGCAATCACCATGCCTTCGATCAGCACGAAGGGATCGCCTTCCATGATCATCCGGTCGGCGAAAGTGCCACTGTCGCCCTCGTCGGCATTGCAAACGATGTATTTGCGGTCACCCGGCGCATCGAGCACCGTCTTCCATTTGATGCCGGTCGGAAAGCCCGCACCACCACGGCCGCGAAGGCCGGAATCGGTGACTTCCTTGACGATATCGCTGGCCGCTATGCCAATGGCACGGCGCAGCCCCTTGAGGCCTCCATGCGCTTCATAATCGTGCAGCGAAAGAGGATCGGTAATGCCGCAGCGGGCAAAGGTCAGGCGCGTCTGTTCCTTGAGGAAGGGGAGGTTTTCGACCTCCCCAAGACAGAGCGGATGCCCGCCGCCTTCAGCGAGCCCGGCATCGAACAAAGCCGACACATCCTTTGCCTTCACCGGCCCATAGCCGATGCGCTTGCCTTCGATCTCGACTTCGACCAGGGGCTCGAGCCAGAACATGCCGCGCGAGCCGTTGCGCACGATGCGCGCATCGAGACCGCGTTTGGCAATTTCCTGCGCGACTGATTTCGCCACCTTCTCCGCACCCAGCGAAAGGGCGGCAGCATCGCGGGGGATATAGATGGTCAGGGTCATTGGCGCGCCTCCTTCACGAGGTCTTCGGCGCTCTCAGCATCCAGCCGGCCATGAAGCTCTCCATCCAGCATCGCGGCCGGAGAGCAAGCACAGAGGCCGAGGCAGTAGACAGGCTCGAGCGTAACGCTGCCATCGAGCGTCGTCTGATGAAAATCGATGCCCAGCAGCTGCTTGACGCGCTCTGCTATCGCATCGCCGCCCATCGACTGACAGGCCTCGGCGCGACAGAGCTTCAGGACATGGCGACCGGCGGGGTGGTCGCGATAGTCATGATAGAAGGTCATGACGCCATGCACTTCGGCGCGCGACAGGTTCAGAGCCTTGGCGATCACCGGCAGCGCGTCCGGCGGCACATAGCCGAATTCCTCCTGAATCCCGTGCAGGATCGGCAAAAGCGGCCCTTCCATCGATTTCATGCTATCGATGATGGTGCCGGCACGGGCTGCAATCTCGCCCGCACCCAGATTCAAACTCATATACAGCCTCCCACGCATAATCCGGCAATCGCTGCAGCAATCCCGGAAAGGCTTATGCGGCATCTCCACTGGGTGCGCGATCGGCGCACACCTGGAACAAGCGTCGCAGGCGAGAGGCAAAGGATCAATAAGGCAGTCCCGTCGCTTGATAGAAAATTTCTATCAAGCATGAGCGCCTTCCGCAAGCAATCGTGCCTCATGCAGCAGGGCGGAGACGAGCGGCGTGAAGGGCTCGCGGTGCGTGGCAACCAGCCCGACCAGATGCTCGGCATCCGGCTCCGTAATGGGAATCTTGCGGATATCTGCCGGAAAACCGAAGGAATCGGCAATATTCTTCGGCATAATGCTCGCCCAGCGGCCGGTCTGGACGTGAGAAAACAGCACGATCATCGAATTGGATTCGAGCGTCGGCTTTGCGACGACCTCGGCTTCGGCCAGATGCCGGTTGATGATTCGGCGATTTTGCATGTCCGCCGTTAATAGGCAAAGCCGAAGAGCGCCGACTTCCTTCCAGGTCACGCTCGCACGCTCCGAGAGCGGGCTGCCTGCTGCGGTGATGAGGTGGTAGCGTTCGGCATAGAGCGGTACGCTGGTGACGCGGCCGAGCGGCTCGTTTTCCAGATAGGTAATGCCGGCATCGATCTCGAGATTTTCGAGCAGGCTCAGAACCTGGAGCGAGTTGCGTGATAAAATGGAAAAGGTGACGTCCGGATGCCGTTCCTGGAAAGGCGTGGTGATCTTCTGCACCATGGCAAGCGCCGTCGGAATGGCAGCGATCCGGATGTGGCCGGCAAGGCCCTTGCGGGCCGCCCGCATCTCCTCGCGCATCGTCCGGCTGTCGCCAACGATGCGCCTGGCCCATTCCAGCACGCGCTGCCCTTCCGGCGTCAGCCCCTGGAAGCGCGAACCGCGGCTGACGAGCATGACGCCGAGCTGATCTTCCAATTGCCTGATGGCGGCCGACAATGTCGGCTGCGTCACGCCACATTCCTCGGCGGCGCGGCCAAAATGCTTCTGATTCGCAAGCGCGATGAAGAATTCCAGCTTATCGATCATGCTACTCTCCCGACACGAAAGAGTTAGACCGGCAACTTTGCGAGCGCAACATGCAAACCTGCTTCAAGCCTCAACAATCGCCGGACAGAAAGCCTCCCGCAGCGCATCGACCACAGAACAGATTTCCGAGCTTGCAACCGCATAGTGAATGAGCCGCCCCTCGCGACGCGTATCGACGAGCTTGTCCAGGCGAAGACGCGCCAGATGCTGTGAAACCACCGCCTGCGGCAGGTCGAGAAGCGCTTCGAGCTCCATCACGGTCTTTTCACGCTTGGCCAGCATGAAAAGAATAGCCAGCCGGGTTTCATGCGAGAGAGCCTTCAGCAAAGCGCTCGCCTTGCGCGCCTTCTCTGTCATTTCCTCGACATTGTGCTCCGCAGCACCACCTTGCAGTGGAGACGACGACATATCACTGCCTCTAGTGAGAACTCACATAGAGATATGCTTATAATATCATCAAACCCTACGTTGATTTAAAAAAGACCCGAAAACCAAAAAAGGTCCGACTTTTCAGCATATAAGCTGGCCGCCATTGATCTCGATCACTTGCCCGGTAATGTAACCGGAGAGCGTCGGCGCGGCGAGAAAAAGGTAGGCTGGAGCGCAGTCTCCGGGCGTTCCCAGGCGCTGAAGCGGGATGGATTTGCGCGTCTGCTCCAGCTTTTCCCTGGACGAATAGCGCTCGTGGAAGTCGGTCGATATCGTGCCGGGCGAAACACAATTCACCCGAATGCCGTCGGGCGCCAGCTCCCGCGCCAGTGCTTTCGAATAGGTTGCGACGAAGGCCTTCGATGCGGAATAGATGGCGGAGCCGGGGCTGCCGCCGGTCAGCGCGGAAATCGACACGGTATTGACGATCGCGGCCTCTCCCGCTGCCCGCAGCAGCGGCAACAATCCCCGTGTTACTTCCATGACGGACGTCTGGTTGAGATGAACGATCTTCTCATACTGCTCGTCCGTCAACTCGCCGGCAGGAAAGCGGCCAACCATGGTGCCGGCATTGTTGACCAGCACATCGACTCGATCGAAGCGTTCGCCCGCGGCAGTGACGAAATTGCGTACACCATGGCCGGCGGAGAAATCACCCGCGATGAGGAAGGCGCGGCGATCCGCCGCCGCTTCCATCAGATAATCCGGCAGCTCGCGATCTGAGTCGCGACCGATATGGACGAGAACATGGGCACCGCAATCGAGAAACTGCCTCGCGACTTCCAGTCCGATGCCTCGGCCGGCGCCGGTGACCACGACGTTGCGATTTTCGAATAGCTTCGGATGAAACACGATAACCTCCCCAATCGCACTATTCGCGCGCCGGTAATTGCGGAATTTTCACTTTACCATATGATGACAAAAAAACGAAAGAAGGGGAGCGAAAGCCATGTTCCTGTCCGGACGCCAGACCGAAATCCTCGAAATCGCCAAGGCGGAAGGGCGCGTGCTGGTTGAAGAATTGGCGGCGCGCTTTTCGGTCACGCCGCAGACCATCCGCAAGGATCTGAACGACCTCTGCGACGGCCGCGTGCTGTCGCGCGTGCATGGCGGCGCGATTTTCCCCGGCGGCACCGAGAATGTGAAGTATGAGGCGCGCCGGTCGATCGCCGCACCCGAAAAGCAGGCGATTGGCCGGGCGGCTGCCGGCTTGATCCCCAACAACAGCTCGCTCTTCATCAATATCGGCACGACGACGGAGGCCGTCGGCGAGGCGCTGCTCGGGCACCACGAATTGATGGTGATTACCAATAATATCAACGTCGCCAATAAGTTGCGCATTTTCCCGTCGATCGAAGTCGTCATTGCCGGCGGTGTCGTGCGCGGCTCCGATGGCGGTATCGTCGGCGAAGCGGCCGTCGATTTCATCCGGCAGTTCAAGGTCGACTATGCCGTGATCGGCGCATCGGCAATCGATACCGATGGCGCGCTTCTCGATTTCGATTTTCGCGAAGTGAAAGTGGCGCAAGCCATCATCGCCAATGCCCGGCATGTCATCCTCGTCGCCGACGGCACCAAGTTCGAACGCACCGCCCCGGTGCGGATCGGCCATCTCTCGCAGGTTCACACCTTCGTCACGGACGAATGCAACATCGAATCCGTGCGCGCCATCGCAGCCGAACATGGTGTGCGCCTCGTGGAAACCTCCCGCCGGCCGGTCTGATTGGCGCGGTTTCGGTCACGAAACCTTCGTTTGACATTCGTATCTGTTTCGTTTTAGATGGATTATCTTTCGATTTTCCATCTTCAAGAGATGGCTGGCCTTTGCGGAGGGGCGAGTGAGCGAACAGGTCTACGACATTTTCGTGATCGGCGGCGGCATCAATGGATGCGGCATCGCCCGTGACGCCACCGGGCGCGGCTATAAGGTCGCACTTGCCGAAATGAACGACTTCGCCTCCGGCACGTCATCCGGCGCCACCAAACTCATTCATGGCGGCTTGCGCTATCTCGAACACTACGAATTCCGCCTCGTGCGCGAATCCCTGATGGAGCGCGAAGTGCTGTGGGCCATGGCGCCGCACATCATCTGGCCGATGCGCTTTGTGTTGCCCTACCACAAGGGCGGCATCCGGCCGGCCTGGCTCATCCGTCTCGGCCTCTTCCTCTACGATCACCTCGGCGGGCGAAAGCTGCTGCCGCCGACGGCGACGCTGGACATGAAAAGGGATCCAGCCGGCAAGCCGCTGAAGGCGCTTTTCACCAAAGCGTTCGAATACTCCGACGGCTGGGTCGACGACGCCCGGATGGTGGTGCTGAACGCGCGCGACGCCGCCGATCGTGGCGCGACGATCATGCCGCGAACGAAAGTGATTTCCGCTCGGCGCGAAGGCACCGTCTGGGCAATCGAAACGGAAAACACCATTAGCGGCGAGAAGCGCCTGTTCCGGTCGCGCATGCTGGTCAACGCTGCAGGCCCCTGGGTCGATCACGTTCTCTCCGACGCCTTCGGCAAGAACCAGGTGCATAATGTCCGCCTGGTCCAGGGCAGCCACATCATCGTACGCAAGAAGTTCGACGACCCCCGCGCCTATTTCTTCCAGAACCCGGACAACCGCATCATCTTCGCCATTCCCTATGAGCAGGATTTTACCCTCATCGGTACCACGGATCGCGACTACAACGACGATCCGAAGGATGTGAAGATCAGCGACGAGGAAGCGACCTATCTATGCAACGCCGCCAGCGAATATTTCAAGGAGCCGGTACGGCCGGAGGATATCGTTTGGACCTATTCGGCCGTGCGCCCGCTTTATGACGACGGCGCCTCGAAGGCGCAGGAGGCAACGCGCGATTACGTTTTGAAGGTCGAAGGCGAAGAGGGCCAGGCGCCGCTGCTGAATGTCTTCGGTGGCAAGCTCACCACCTATCGCCGCCTGGGCGAACACGCGCTGGAGAAGATCGGCGAAGCCATCGGCCTGAAAGGCACACCCTGGACGGCCAAGAGTTCGCTGCCGGGCGGCGACTTTCCGGTACGCGGCTATGAGGCGGAAGTCTCGAAGCTGAAATCACGCTATCCGTTCCTGACCGATTCGCATGCCCGCCGCCTCGTCCGCCGCTATGGGACACGGGCAGCAATGATCCTTGGCGATGCGAAGGCGATTGCCGATCTCGGCCGCTGCTTCGGAAGCGACCTCTACGAGGCAGAGGTGCGATATCTGATCGAACACGAATGGGCCTACACCGCCGCCGACATTCTCTGGCGCCGCTCCAAGAAGGGCCTCTATCTGTCGAAAGAGGAAGCCGCCGCGCTCGACGATTACATGGCCGGCAGCCGCGTTCACGCATGAAGCTTTCGGCTCAATCTTCGGGATCGAGCAAGCGCGGGCCTGCGCCTTCTTCGGAAAGCCTGTCCCAGGGGTTTCGCAACGGGCAGCTGTCCATCGAGAGGCAGCCGCAACCGATGCAGCCGTCGAGCTGATCGCGCAGCCCCTGCAGGCGTCGGATCCGGGCATCAAGATCGTCCTTCCAGCGGGCTGACAGCACTTTCCAATCAGCAGCCGACGGCGTGCGCCCCTGCGGCAGCGATTGCAGAGCCGCTTGAACCTCCGCAAGCGGAATGCCGACTCTTTGCGCCACCTTGATGATCGCCACCCGGCGCAGCACCTCACGGGGATAGCGCCGTTGGTTGCCGCGGCTGCGCTGGCTCTCGATCAGCCCTTTCGCCTCGTAAAAATGCAGCGCCGAAACGGCCATACCGCTTCGCGCCGCCACCTCGCCGACCGTCAGCAGTTTGGAAAATTGACCGGACTCGATTTTTCCCATTTGCTCTATTGACCTCAACCTCACTTGAGGTTCTATAAACCCAGCTCCAAACCGCGTAAAGCAGGAGCAAGGCATGACAGAATCGACCCGGCTGGCAATCATTTATGGCAGTACCCGCCCAGGCCGCTTATGCGATCGGGTTGTCAATTGGGTCGCCCGAGAGCTGGTGCATTATCCGCTTATCGAGATCGACGTGATCGATCCCCTCGCATTCGATCTGCCATTCCAGCATGACCGCGAGCACGCTGGCGTCACAGCCCTTTCCGCTCGGCTTTCGGACGCAGATGCCTTCATCATCGTCACGCCGGAATATAATCACAGCTTCACGGCCTCGCTGAAATTCGTGCTCGATCTCGTCTATGAGCCGTGGCACGGCAAACCGGTCGCTTTCGTTTCCTATGGCGGCATCTCCGGCGGCTTGCGCGCCGTCGAGCAATTGCGGCTGGTCTTTTCCGAGCTGCACGCCGTGACAGTGCGCGACACGGTCAGTTTCGCCAATCCCTGGGGCAGGTTTGCCGAAGATGGCACGCTTGCAAATCCGATCGAGGCGCGTCAGTCGCTGGTTCGATTGATCGCGCGACTGAATTGGTGGAGCGCCGCGCTGAAACCGGCCCGCGCCATGCGCCCCTATCGCTCGATCGCGGCCTGACCCTTTTCCGCAACATAAGAATCCGGTCTTTCGTTTCTGGCAGGTGCGAAAAACCGGCTTGACGCCCGGACCTCGCACAAAGGTTCGGGCGTCATGCTTTCAAGGATCTGCCTTGCCGAAATCGCCGCGATGACCTAACCCAATAGAGAGGCAGTTGCAGCGGTGCTGGGATGGACAACGACAAGCGCCTGGGAGGAGCGGATTTCATGCGCGCCGTCGCATGTCTGATGGTGCTTGTGCATCATCTCGTTCTTCGAATGAATTTCTACAAAATTCCGCCAGCTCTGGACATGACCTTTATAATCGCGCGCTTCGGTAATCACGGCGTCTCGGTTTTCTTCGTTCTCAGCGGCTTTCTTCTCTCGCGCCCCTTCTGGCTGGCGCTGGATAGAGCCCAGCCGTTACCGTCACTGAGGATCTACACCATGCGCCGCGCGGCACGTATCCTGCCGGGCTTCTGGTTCGCCCTGACAGTCGGTTTCGCGATCAGCTTCACGGTCTACGGCTTTCCGCTCGATGCAGAACTGGTCGGCCGCTACATCGCCGGCTTCTTCCTGATGAGCCAATGGCATTGGCGCACCTTTTTCCCGGTGCAGGGCGACGGGCCCCTATGGTCGATTCCCTTCGAGACGACCTGCTATGTCCTTTTGCCGATCGGCTTTCTGCTGCTGTTCAATGCCAAACTGAGATCACGTTCCGTCTTCGTCAACCGCCTGCTCTGGATCGGTATCATCGCAATATCGCTGGTTGGCCACTGGCTGGTCGTTACCTATCTCCCGACAGACAGCGCCGGGCGGGGATGGCAATATAGCTTCCAGGGCGGTGCCAAGGAATGGATGCCGCGCTACAACCCGATCGGCTTCTTCGCGATTTTCGCGATCGGCGTATTGGCGGCCGGAGTCCAGACCATAGTTCCCGCGCGCCGCTCCGTGATCTACGACATCATTGGGGCGCTCGCGATCGTCATGGGAGCATGGCAGTTGCCGCAGTCCATCGGCGGTCCGGGAGAAGGCTATGCGTGGCTCGGCATTCCCTATCAATTTCCGCTGCTGCCTCTGGCCGTCGCCGCCGCCCTCTGCACACTCCCGCAGTCGCGACTACTGGCAAGGCTGCTGGACAACAGCCTCAGCCGTTATATCGCCACCGTCTCCTTCGGTGTCTATGTCTGGCAGGACATCGTTCTGACAATGATGCAGAAGCTCATGCCCTGGACCTTCGGCACCGGCTCGGATGACGTGCTGGGTGGCTGGATCACCTCGAGCCTCGTCGCGACCGCCATCATCTTTGCCATCGGCACACTGAGCTATGTGCTGCTCGAACGCCCCGTCATGCGATGGGCTCGCACCAGGGAAAACAGAATGACACGACCCGCCATCGCATGACGGGCCGGTAAAGGATAACGCGGGCGCAGGTTCCCTTAAATGCGCGTCGCCTTCAAGCGCTCCTCATCGAGAACGATGCCGAGCCCCGGGGCAATACCCAGATCCAGCCAGCCGGCATCGTGCTTGAGCGGGGACGCCATCGGATAGTCGCGGCGGGCCTCGCTCCACTCCGGATTGTCGTAGGGGTATTCGAGCCATGCGGCATCGCCGACGCCGGCAGTCAGATGCGCATTGGCCAACACACCGATGCCGTTCGTCCAGGAATGCGGCGTGAACTGCACGCCCGCCTCGCGGGCCTGATAGACCAATCGCCTGCAACCGGTAATACCGCCGACAAGCGCGACATCAGGCTGGATGACATCGAAGGCACGCTCTTCGATGATGTCACGAAACTCGTAGAGTTCGCGCGTCATCTCGCCGCCGGCGATCCTGACCGACGTTGCCTGCTTCAATTCCTTCATGCCCTTGCGGTCAGAGCGATAAAGCGGCTCTTCCATCCAGTAGACGCCGAGCCGTTCCAACTCCTTGGCAACGGCCAGCGCGTCCTTGAAGGTCCAGGGCAAGGTCGTATCCCAGGGCATGCGCCAACCCTGATTGCAGTCGACCATGAGCTCAAGCCGGTCGCCGACGCAGGCCCTAATCGCTTCCAGCGCCTTGACGTCCTCGCGCCAGCCGCCACGGCCGCCCGAAGACGAGGAGAAGCGCACCTTCATGGCCGGGAAGCCTTCGTCGATATAGCGTTCGGCCTGATCGGCCATGGCCGAGGGTTCGCGCAGCACACCGGAAGACGCGTAGAGCCGCACGCGGCTGGCACGCCCGCCGAGCATCCGCCACACCGGCTCGCCGGTAATCTTGCCGGAGAGGTCCCACAGCGCCAGGTCCATGGGCCAGCAGCGGCCATAGTGGAAGTTGATATGCGACAGGACTTCATAATGGCGCTCGAGGTGCCGCGGATCGTGCCCGATGAACAGGTCTTCATGGCCCTCGAAGCCCTTCATGAGATCGCCGGAGCCGATACCTTCCCGGCCCTCGTCGTCCCTGACGCGGACGATGGTCGCATCGAAATGCTTGCGCGGACGCCCATCCCAGCTCGCCTTGAACGCCGGATCGAGCGGCAGGCGGTGATGGGTGATTTCGATGGAAACGATCTTGCTCATGGTGGCTCCCCTCTCCCAAAGCTTGATCCTCCAGACAGGATCAAGCCGATTTCAATCTATCAACCGAACTGCTGCCAGATCGTCTTGTAGTCGCAATATTTGTCGACCGCATGCACCGAGCGGTCGCGGCCGAAACCGGACTGCTTGAAGCCGCCGAAAGGCGTGGCGAAGTTCGACATGTCGTAGGTATTGATCCACACCGTACCCGCATGGATCTCTTCGGAAAAGCGATGAGCGCGATCCATGTCCTTGGTGAAGACGGCGCCTGCAAGCCCGTAAATCGTGTCGTTGGCGATCCTCAGCGCATCCTCCTCCGTATCGAAGGGGATGGCAGCGAGTACGGGCCCGAAAATTTCCTGTCGCGCCAGGCTCATATCATTGGTCATGTCGACGAAGACGCCCGGCGAGACGTAGTAGCCGCCGGTTTCGCTCAAGACGCGCTCGGCACCGAAGGCACGGCGCGCGCCTTCCTTCTCGCCGGCTGCGATCATCGCCAGCACCTTGTTCATGTGCTCTTCCTCGATCAAGGCGCCGATCTGCGCCGAGGGGTCAAGAGGATGCTTGAGCGCGATATCGGAGCGGGTGACCGCCTCGATTTTCTCGATCAGCTTGTCCTGCACCGAACGCTGCACGATCAGACGGGTCGAAGCGTGGCATGTCTCGCCGGAATTATAGAAGCAGCCCCAGGCCGCAGCGACGGCGGCGGCATCGAGATCAGCATCTTCGAAGACGACGAGCGGCGACTTGCCGCCGAGCTCCAGTGCCACGCGCTTGACGTTCGATTGCGCCGCATAGCCCATGATCAGCTTGCCGACTTCGGTCGAGCCTGTGAAGGCGATCATGTCGACATCCATGTGCAGCGCCAGCGGCTTGCCTGTCTCTTCGCCATAGCCCGTCACCACGTTGAAGACGCCGGCCGGAAGGCCCGCTTCGACTGCAAGTTCGGCAAGGCGGATCGCCGAAAGCGAGGATTGCTCGGCCGGCTTCAGCACCACGGAATTGCCCGCGGCGATTGCCGGTCCCAGCTTCCAGGCATCGATGATCATCGGATAGTTCCACGGCGTGATTGCCCCGATTACACCGAGCGGCACCTTGCGCACCAGCGCCCGAGCGTTCGGGCCGGTCGGCGCAATCTCGTCATACATCTTATCGATCATTTCGCCATAAAACTGGATGCCGTCGGCGCAGAGGCGCACGTCGACACCAAGCGACGCCATGACCGGCTTGCCGACATCAATGGTCTCCAGCATGGCCAGCTCATCGCCGTGGGCGCGAATAAGCTCGGCCCATTTCAGCATGATCTTCTTCTTTTCCAGCGGCTCCTTCTTGCGCCAGACGCCGCTTTCGAAGGCGGCGCGGCCAGAAGCGACCGCAGCGTCGATATCGGCGGCATTACCGCGAGCGAGCTGTGCACCGGGCTTGCCGTCCATCGGGCGGATCCGGGTGAAGGTCTCGCCCGAAGTGGCGCCGCGATGGGCACCGTTTATGAAGTGACGCCCTTCGGGCTTCAGGCCGGAGAGAACGCTTTCCCAATAGTCGCGCGTATAGTTCTTGGTCATCTCAGATTCCTTTCGGCAGCGCCATGATGGCGGCGGCAAAGCGGTCGATGTCGGCATCCGTCACATCGCGGATCGTCGAGCGCCGCATGGGCTGGTTTTCAGTTGCGCGCATCTCGCGGGCAAGATCGGTGTCATCGAAGGGCTTGAAAGCAGCAGGAAGCGAGCGCGTGATACCGCAGCGATCCATCCAGCCGGAGACGAACGCGGGGAGTTCAGCGGCACTCTCGACACCGCATGCCTTCGCGGCCGCATTGAGGTCGACGGTATCCGCCTCAACCAGCCAGGCAAGTGTCGCTTCAAAGCCGAGCGCGGTCGCGAGGCCATGATGGACTGGACCAAGGCCTGCCAATGCGTGGCTGACATTGTGCGCGATCGCTGTGCCGCAATTGTCGATGGCAATGCCGGCAAAGCAGGAGCCGAGCAATACGTCGCCGCGCGCTGCCATATTCTCGGGCTGCTTGACGGCCGTCTCCAGGGCGTCGGTAATCAACCGCAACGCCTGATGCGCATAGAATTGCGCGCCGCGATGCGTGTTGCGGTTCGTTGCCGCCTCGAAGGCATGGATGAAGGCATCGAGGCCGCACCATGCCGTCAGGTTGGCAGGCAAGGTTTTCGTCAGAGCCGGATCGAGAATGACGAGATCGGCCTTCGTCTCCGGTCCCCAGATCCAGAGCTTCTTACCTTCGGGCCCGGCGAAGATATTCGTTGCCGATGTCTCCGAACCCGTGCCGGCCGTGGTGGGTATCATGATCTTCTTCAGCGGATTCTTCGGCAGCGGATTGGCCGCCAGTGCGTAATGCATCGGATCCTCGCCGGAAGCGATGCAGCAGGCGACGATCTTGCCGATGTCGAGCGCCGAGCCGCCGCCAACGCCGATCACCATATCGGCACCCTGCCCCGCGGCTATCGCCGCATGCAGATGCGCAAGCTTCGGCTCACCGGCAAAATCGGAAAAAACCTGCGTCTTCACGCCCGCTTCGGCAAGCTCGCCACTGATCCTGGCCGCAAGGCCCGACTGTGCCAGGAAGGCATCGATCACGAGCAGAACCGTGCCAACGCCATCGAAGGATTTGACGGCCGCGGGAAGGCCGGAGAGCGCATTCTCACCGAAGCGAATGTCAGGAATGGCGGAAATGGAAAAGGACACGAGGGATCCCCTTGGAAAAGCGGCTGAAAATGATGTCACAATCCTGCATCACAATTTCAGATCTTCAAATCCGGGCAATTATCAGGAATATTGATAATCTGAAGTTATGGAGAGCCGATGCTAGAGAAAATACCGCTGGAGGCCTTTCGCGTTTTCGACGCGGCCGCGCGCGCAATGAACTTCTCCCGTGCCGGCCGGGAGCTGAATATCACCCAGGCTGCCGTCAGCCGCCGCATCAAGGGGCTTGAGGATCATCTCGGCGCAACCCTCTTCACCCGGCGCGGCCGAAATCTGGCGCTGACGCCGGATGGCGAGCGGCTGTTCCAGCGCGTGCGCGCTACGCTCGAATATCTCGAGGAGAGCCTGGAGCCTTTTCGCACAGGCACGGGCGAAATCATCTCGATCGCGGCGAGCGGTTCGATCTCGCATCTCTGGCTTGGGCAAAGGCTCAGGGATTTCGGCAAGGAGAGCCCGGGCATCTCCGTGCGCCTGCTGACGACGGACGTCCATTCCGAACTTGCCTCGGAGAACAACGATCTCATCATCATCTATTCCACAGGCGAACATCCGCGCTGGAGCCTGACGCCGCTGATGAAAGAGGTGCTGGTGCCGATCGCCTCGCCGGACTACCTGGCGGTCCGCGGCCTCGACCCGCAGGCACTGACGGCAGTCGATATCGCCGCGCTCGATCTCATTGATTACGAACGCGCTAACGCCCACTGGATCAGCTTCCGCCAATGGTTCGGCCGCATCGGCGATCCTTTGAAGGGCAAGCTGCCGAGACCGCGGCTTTCCTTTTCGACCTACATCATGGCGGTGGAAGCCGCACTCAGGAGCGAAGGCATAGCGCTCGGCAGCCTTGGCCTCATTGAGGAATATCTGCAGTCTGGTGCGCTCGTCACGATCGGCAACGACCGCGTGGAAAGCGGCTTCGGATACTATCTCGGCGCACCGCGCTTCCGCTCGTTGTCTCCCGAAGCAGTCCAGTTGCACCGGTTCCTGCTGCGGGGCCAACAGGTCTGATACGAATTGGGGAGGAATATCCTTGCTGCCTCCGCCGTGAGAGTCGGCGATTCGAACGAGGTGCGGCCGCTCGCCAACCCGCTCTTGTGGTTCGAGGGCGCTTGCGCGCCACCTCACCTTGAGGGCTGCTCTTCTCACACTGCCGCCAAAGAGCGGCAAGCCGTGTTGAGGACAGGATCCGCTCCATCCTCGTCCTGAGCCTGTCGAAGGACGGGGATGGCCCGGGTCTTCTAACAAAAAAGCGGCCCATAGGACCGCTTCTATTTCATTCGGTGATTTTGGATCGCATCAATCCTGCGGGATCGAGCCGCGCAGATGTGAGAGTTCCATGATGAAATGCTCCAGGCGCGACTTGTGCTCGTGATGCAGCGCATCTTCGAGTTCGGCCTTGGCAGCATTGATGCGACGATCCAGCTCGTCGCGGCTCATGTCCTCAACCGGAACGGCTGATTCGGCAAGCAGAGTGCAGCCGGTCGGCAGGATATCGGCAAAGCCGCCGAAAACGACGTAATCCTGTTTGCTGCCCGAAGCCGAATGCACCTTGACGAGGCCCGGCTTGATGGTGGTCATGGTCGGCGCATGATGTGCCATGATGGTCATCTCGCCTTCGGTCGCGGGGATGACGACATCGATGACCTGTTCCGACAGCAACAGACGCTCCGGGGAAACCAGTTCGAAATTGAAATTGTCAGCCATGGCCCGTCACTTCTCGATTGTCTTATTCGCAAGGCAAGGGCGCGCGGGCAATGCCGCGCGCCGATGGATTGGCCTGATTAGGCAGCCAGCTTCTTGGCCTTTTCGATCGCTTCGTCGATCGAGCCAACCATGTAGAAGGCAGCTTCCGGCAGGTGATCGTATTCGCCGTTGACGAGGCCCTTGAAGCCCTTGATCGTGTCTTCGAGCGCAACGAGCTTGCCCGGCGAGCCGGTGAAGACTTCGGCGACGAAGAACGGCTGCGACAGGAAGCGCTCGATCTTGCGGGCGCGGGCAACAGCCAGCTTGTCGTCTTCGGAAAGTTCGTCCATGCCCAGGATGGCGATGATGTCCTGCAAGGCCTTGTAGCGCTGCAGCGTCGACTGAACCTTACGAGCAATTTCGTAGTGCTCTTCGCCAACGACCAGCGGGTCGAGCATGCGCGAGGTGGAGTCGAGCGGGTCGACGGCCGGGTAGATGCCCTTTTCAGCGATCGAGCGCGACAGAACCGTCGTTGCGTCCAAGTGGGCGAACGAGGTAGCCGGCGCCGGGTCGGTCAAGTCGTCGGCAGGAACGTAAATGGCCTGAACCGAAGTGATCGAGCCCGTCGTCGTCGTGGTGATGCGTTCCTGCATCTGGCCCATGTCGGTGGCGAGCGTCGGCTGATAGCCCACGGCCGAAGGAATACGGCCGAGCAGAGCCGACACTTCCGAACCTGCCTGGGTGAAGCGGAAGATGTTGTCGACGAAGAACAGAACGTCCTGGCCTTCATCGCGGAAGTTTTCAGCAACGGTCAGACCGGTCAGAGCGACACGAGCGCGAGCACCCGGCGGTTCGTTCATCTGGCCGTAAACGAGCGCGGCCTTGGAGCCTTCGCCGCCGCCATGCTTGTTGACGCCCGATTCGATCATTTCGTGGTAAAGGTCGTTGCCTTCGCGGGTACGTTCACCCACGCCTGCGAAGACCGAGTAACCACCGTGCGCCTTGGCGACGTTGTTGATCAGTTCCATGATGAGAACGGTCTTGCCGACGCCGGCGCCGCCGAACAGGCCGATCTTGCCGCCCTTTGCGTAAGGAGCGAGAAGGTCGACGACCTTGATGCCGGTGACGAGGATCTGCGCTTCCGTGGATTGCTCGACGTAGGACGGAGCATCCTGGTGGATCGCGCGCTTCTTTGCGGTGTTCAGCGGACCTGCTTCGTCAACCGGCTCGCCGATGACGTTCATGATACGACCCAGCGTCTCATGTCCGACCGGAACCGAGATCGGCGCGCCCGTGTCCTTGACGTGCTGTCCGCGAACCAGACCTTCGGTCGAGTCCATGGCGATCGTGCGAACGGAGTTTTCGCCGAGGTGCTGTGCGACTTCGAGAACCAGACGATTGCCGTTGTTGTCAGTTTCAAGCGCGTTCAGGATCGCCGGGAGTTCGCCGTCGAAAGCAACGTCCACAACGGCGCCGATAACCTGCGTAACCTTACCGACAGAACCTGCGGGGGTAGCTGCGTCAGCCATATTCTTACCCTCTTTCCCTAACCTCAGAGCGCTTCCGCGCCCGAAATGATTTCAATCAATTCCTTGGTGATCTGTGCCTGACGCTGACGGTTGTAGCTCAACGTCAGCTTGTTGATCATCTCACCAGCGTTGCGCGTCGCATTGTCCATCGCGCTCATCTTGGCACCCATCTCGCCGGCGACGTTTTCGAGCAACGCGCGGAAGATCTGGACGGAGATGTTGCGCGGGATCAGGTCCGCGAGGATCGAAGCCGCATCCGGCTCGTATTCGTAGACGGCGCCCTTGTGGGCCGCATCTTCTTCGACGACGGCGGGAGCCGAAGCCGGAATAAGCTGCTGCGCCGTCGGCACCTGGCTGATCACCGACTTGAATTCGGAATAGAACAGCGTGCAGACGTCGAATTCGCCAGCTTCGAACATTTCGATGACGCGCTTACCGATGGCGTCGGCATTGTCGAAGCCGATACGCTTGACGTCGCGCAGTTCCTTGCGCTCGACGATCAGCGATGCGTATTCGCGGCGAAGCACGTCATAGCCCTTCTTGCCGACGGTGAAGATCTTCACCGTCTTGCCTTCGGCCAGAAGCTTGCGGGCATGATCACGAGCGAAACGCGAGATCTGCGAATTGAAGCCGCCGCAAAGGCCGCGTTCGGCCGTGCAGACGACGAGCAGATGCACATCGCTCTTGCCGCTTCCGGTCATCAGCAACGGCGCACCGTCAGCATCGCTGACCGCAGCCGAGATGTTGGCCAGAACAGCGGCCATGCGCTGCGAGTAAGGCCGGGCGGCCTCGGCCGCCTCCTGCGCACGCCGAAGCTTCGCCGCGGCGACCATTTTCATCGCCTTGGTGATCTTCTGCGTCGCCTTGACGGAGGCGATCCGGTTTTTCAGATCCTTTAGTGAAGGCATCCTTGGTCCGTCCTAGAGCTTAGCCCGATTACGTGAAAGACTTGACGAAGCTGTCGAGAGCAGCGGTGAGCTTGCTCTTCGTCGCGTCGCTGATAGCCTTTTCGGTGCGGATGGTGTCGAGGATTTCCTTACCTTCCGAGCGGAGGTACGACAGGAAGCCTTGCTCGAACTTACCGACCTGGTTGACGGGCAGCTTGTCGAGGTAGCCATTGACGCCAGCGAAGATCACAGCAACCTGCTCTTCCGTCTTCAGCGGCGAGAACTGCGGCTGCTTCAGGAGTTCCGTCAGGCGCGAACCGCGGTTTAGCAGGCGCTGCGTTGCGGCATCGAGGTCGGAACCGAACTGGGCGAAGGCGGCCATTTCGCGATACTGGGCGAGCTCGCCCTTGATCGAACCGGCAACCTGCTTCATCGCCTTGATCTGCGCGGACGAACCGACGCGCGAAACCGACAGACCGACGTTAACAGCCGGACGGATGCCCTGGTAGAACAGGTCGGTTTCGAGGAAGATCTGGCCGTCGGTGATCGAGATCACGTTGGTCGGAATGAAGGCCGAAACGTCGTTGCCCTGCGTTTCGATGACCGGAAGAGCGGTCAGCGAACCGGCGCCCTTATCGTCGTTCATCTTGGCAGCGCGCTCGAGGAGACGCGAGTGCAGGTAGAAAACGTCGCCCGGGTAAGCTTCGCGGCCCGGCGGGCGGCGCAGCAGAAGCGACATCTGGCGGTAGGAAACGGCCTGCTTGGAAAGGTCGTCGTAACCGATCAGGGCGTGCATGGCGTTGTCACGGAAGTATTCGCCCATGGCGCAGCCGGCGAACGGAGCCAGGAACTGCATCGGAGCCGGATCGGAAGCGGTCGCGGCAACGATGATCGAATATTTCAATGCGCCGCGCTCTTCGAGCACCTTGACGAACTGGGCAACGGTCGAACGCTTCTGGCCGACGGCGACGTAGACGCAGTACAGCTTTTCGCTGTCCGGACCGGCATCGTGGATGGCCTTCTGGTTCAGGATCGTGTCGAGAATGATGGCGGTCTTGCCGGTCTGGCGGTCGCCGATGACGAGCTCGCGCTGACCGCGGCCGACCGGGATCAGAGCGTCGATGGCCTTGAGGCCGGTCGACATCGGCTCATGAACCGACTTGCGCGGGATGATGCCCGGAGCCTTGACGTCGACGCGCGAACGACGGGTCGCGTTGATCGGGCCCTTGCCATCGATCGGATTGCCGAGCGCGTCGACAACGCGGCCGAGCAGTTCCGGACCAACCGGAACGTCGACGATCGCGCCGGTGCGCTTGACGGTGTCGCCTTCCTTGATGTCACGGTCCGAGCCGAAGATAACCACACCGACGTTGTCGGCTTCGAGGTTCAGGGCCATGCCGCGAATGCCGCCAGGGAATTCGACCATTTCGCCGGCCTGGACGTTGTCCAGACCGTAGACGCGGGCGATACCGTCACCGACGGAGAGAACCTGGCCGACTTCGGAGACTTCAGCTTCCTTGCCGAAGTTTTTGATCTGATCTTTCAGAATTGCGGAAATTTCCGCGGCGCGGATATCCATCAGCCGACCTCTTTCAATGCAAGCTTAAGGGTGGAGAGTTTGGTGCGAAGGGACGTATCGATCTGACGCGAACCGACCTTGACGATCAAACCACCGAGGATCGACGGATCGACCGTGACGGCAATTGCCACGTCCTTGCCGGTGACGCCCTTCAGCGCCGCCTTCAATTCATCTTCCTGCGCCTGAGTGAGCGCATGCGCCGAGGTGACCTCGGCGGAAATCTCGCCGCGATGCTTAGCGGCGATGATACGGAAAGCCTTGATCATGCCCGGCAGCGCAAAGAGGCGCCGATTGCTGGCTACAAGCTTCAAGAAATTGGTGACGTAGGCGCCGAAGCCTGCCTTCGTTGCCAGCGCCTGGATCGCGCCGACCTGCTCATCGGCCGAAAAGACCGGGCTGTGAACGAAACGCTTCAGATCGTCGCTCTCGTCGAGCATGGCTTGAAACCGATCGAGATCGGCGGTCACTGCCGGCACGACACCTTCTTCAAGGGCCAACTCGAACAGCGACGAGGCATATCGTTCTGCAACGCCAGAAACATGCTGGGATGTGTCTGCCACGGGCACAAAATTCCCTGATTTCAACCCAAGAACTCGACTCCCGGATAACGGAAGCCATATGCCCTTGAATTCGTTTTGATTTCCCCCAGAAATCAGCAGGAGTGTGCTCCCGCTTCATCCGAAATTCGGGGTTCGTCTAACATAGGATATTGAGACTCGCAACACGCGTATTCGCCGAATGCGCCATTCGGGCGAATTTATGATGGCAAAAATTCAAAAGCATGGGGATAGCGCGGGAAAATAAGGCTCGCCAAAGCTGTTTTCAGCTCAAATATAGCCGAGCCCATAGAGAAAAGGTAGCGCGGCGAGAATCGCCTGTACAACCAGAAGGAGAAGGCTCAAAAATATACTGCCACGATCAGACATAAGCGACAGGATGCGGCCGAAACCCGCGACGCCGAAGGAGGCGCCGAGGGCAAGGTAGATCATCGGCTGCGCCAAAAGGATCGCCATCAACCCGAAACCGAGCATAAAACCGCCCGCTGAGCGAGCCTCGCCGTAGGCCTCGGTTTGGCCTTCGCGCACCTGAAGCTTGAGGATGCGATAGGTATAGCCCGGAGCGAACATCAGGAAGAGGCCGATCAGTGCCGCGACGGCGGCTGAACAGTAGGCAAGCCGCTCGCCGAGATCTGTCGGAAAATAAAGCTCCATCGGTCGCCCCCAATATCAGCCGCGCGCAAATCACGTAAGTAAGACGGCCGACTTATGGCATGATCCGGTCAAACAGGGAAAGGCGCAGTCAAGATATCTGCCGCATCAATCACAGAAAGCTTTGCGGATCTATATCGAGCTGCACCTGCACGGAGCCGCGCTCCTTCGGTGACTGCGCCAGCATGGCTCGAAGGAAGCCCTGCATGTCGGAATTGCGCCGGCCGTGCACGAGCAAGCGGAAACGATGCCGCCCGCGTACAAGCGCGATCGGTGCTTCTGCCGGGCCGAGTACCGATATGCCCGAAACTTGCGGCGCGGCATTGCGCAAGCCGCGCGCGTGGGTCTCCGCATCCTGCCTGCTATCGGCTGAGACGATGATCGAGGCGAGCCGGCCGAAGGGCGGCAATATGGCTCTTTCACGCTCCAAAATCTCGCGTTCGTAAAAGGCGCCGGCATCGCCTGAGACGATCGCCTGCATGACGGGATGCTGCGGCTGGTACGTCTGCAGCAATCCGTGGCTCTTCAATCCGGTTCGCCCGGCGCGTCCCGTCACCTGCGAAAGAAGCTGGAACGTCCGCTCGGCGGCACGCGGATCGCCATTGGCAAGGCCGAGATCGGCGTCGACGATGCCGACCAGCGTCATCAGCGGAAAGTTATGCCCCTTGGCGACGAGCTGTGTGCCGATGACGATATCCGCCTCGCCCTTGGCGATGGCATCGAGCTCCAGCCTCAGCCGCTTGACGCCGCCCATGATGTCGGAAGACAGCATGATGGTCCGCGCTTCGGGGAAATGACGCTCCACCTCCTCGGCGATGCGCTCGACGCCCGGTCCGCAGGCAACGAGATGATCGAGCGTGCCGCATTCCGGGCAGGCTTCTGGCGTGCGCTCGGCATAACCGCATTGATGGCACTGGATCTGGCCGCGAAACCGGTGCTCCACCAGCCAGCTCGAACATTGCGGGCACTGGAACCGGTGGCCGCAAACCCGGCAAAGCGTTAGCGGCGCATAGCCGCGCCTGTTGAGAAACAGCAGCGCCTGCTCGCCCTTGGCAACCGTCTTGCCGATCGCGCGGATCAGCACCGGCGAGAGAAAGCCGCCGCGCTCCGGCGCGTGCCGTCGCATGTCGATCAGATGCAGGTCGGGAAGCGCCGCATCGCCGTAGCGCGTCGGCAGGTGGATGGTGGTGTAGCGCCCGCTTTGGCCGTTGACCTGGCTTTCGACCGAAGGTGTGGCTGACACCAGCACGACGGGGAAATCGCCGATGCGACCGCGCACCACGGCCATATCGCGCGCATTATAATAGACGCGATCCTCCTGCTTATAAGCGGGGTCATGCTCTTCATCGACAATGATCAGGCCGAGATCCTCGAAAGGCAGGAAGAGAGCAGAGCGCGCGCCGGCGACGACTCGCACCTCGCCCGTCACGGCCTGACGCCAAACCTTCTCGCGCATGCGCGGCGGGAGATCCGAATGCCATTCGGCCGGTTTGGCACCGAAACGATCCTGAAAGCGTTCGAGGAAGCTTGCCGTCAGCGCGATCTCCGGTAGGAGGATCAGCACCTGCTTGCCGCGCCGCAAAGTTTCGGCGATGGCCTCGAAATAGACTTCCGTCTTGCCGGAGCCGGTGACGCCATCAATCAGGGAAACCGCGAACTCGCCCTTGCGCACGTCCACCAATATCTCGTCGGCCGCATCCTTTTGCGGGCCTTCCAGCCGTGAGCCTATGTAGTCCGGATCAGGCAGGGCGACGACGGGCGGCGGCGGTAGAAAGATGGTTTCGAAAATGCCTTGCGAGATCAGCCCGTCGACGACGCTGGTGGACACACCGGCTGCATGCGCCAAGCCGATGCGCGTCCACGAAAGCCCGTCTGCGGCAATCTCCATCACCTTGGCGCGCGCCGGCGTCAGCCGCTCCGGCTGACCGCCGACGAAGCGCAATCCCTCGATCATCGGTTCGGGATCGAAAGCAGCCGGCGCCCTGAGCGCCATGCGCGCCACCAGCCCTGGCGGCGACAGCGTATAGCCGGCAACCCAGTCGATGAAATCGCGCATATGCTTGCCGAGCGGCGGGCAATCGAAGACATGGCTGATCGGCCGAAGCTTCTTCGGATCGACACCGCCATCATCGTCGCCATCCCAGACGACGCCGATGACCTGCCTTGGCCCAAGCGGTACCTGCACGACCGACCCCGGCTCCAACGCCATGCCTTCAGGCACGGCATAGGAATAGGCCCTCGGCGCCGGCATCGGCACGAGAACGGGAACCGTACGGCTCATCACAGGTTTTGCGGGCGCCGCCTCGAAAAGCGCACCAAACAGATCGGAAGAATCTTTGTTCATTGCGCCAAACCATGCCTCGGACGAGCGCAAAAGAAAACCCGCATTGCCGGATTGCCGCTATTCATCGTCATCGTCGATCGCGCCGGTCAGCCGCATGCCGTCGATCCAGGTGGAGCCGTCTTCGCGGATCACGCGGCGTGGCTTTGCGCCGCAACGTTCACGCACGGCCTGCGCCAGAACCTCCGAATGGGTGACGATCCAGATCTGGCTGGTCTTTGCCGCCTGCGCGATCATATCGGCAAGCGGCGGCAACATGTCCGGATGCAGGCTCGCCTCCGGCTCGTTAAGCGCGATCAGCGGCGGCAGGCGATAGGACATCAGCGCTGCGGCAAGACCAAGAAAGCGAATCTGGCCATCGGACAGCTCGCGCGGCTGGAAGACGCGGTTGGGAAATTCCGGCAGCATCAGACCGAAATCCGCCGTTTCCTGCGGCTCCGGCACGACAAGCCGCGCCCCGCCGAGCGCTGCGGCAAGAACCCGATCAAGCTCGACGGTATCTTCCCGCGTATGCGCCAGAGTGGCAAAGACAGCGGCGATATTGGCGCCGTCTTCGTCCAGCATGGGAGAAGTCACCGCAAGGCACGGCGCGCGCAACGGTGAGCCGCGATCGGTACGGAAGCCATGATAGAAGCGCCAGGCATCGACGGCGCGCCGGAAGGCGCCGACCTCGGGATAATACCCGGCATCGCCCAGCAGAGCGATCGCCGTTTCAGACGTCAAAGCCTGCTCGCGGTGCTGCTCCATGCGGCCGCTCTCTCCCCGCACCGAAATACCGGAGCCGTCGCGCTTCATCATCGTCACCGGCCGACCGCCAGCCTCAACGGAAAGCTCCTCGGTCTTGATCTGCGGCTCCAGCGGAAAGCCCGCTGCAGGAGGCGGCGGCCGCATGCCCGCCTCGATCGAATAACGGAAGGTCGCCGCCCGCTCCATGTCGAGCAGCTCGACGTCGAAGCGGATGCGCGCCGACTCATGCGAGCGCCGCTTGCCCGACCACATGGCTGAGAACATGCCGCCCTCGCTGGAAATCTCATGCGCCAGCCTGCCGCGAACGGCAGCCTGCACGAGCTGCAGCGAGCGATAGAGGTTGGACTTGCCGACACCGTTCTCGCCGATGAACAGATTGACGCCGGCGAGATCCATGCGGATCGAGCGCAGGGAACGATAATTCCGGGCAAACATGGAGCGTAGCTGCATGCCACGCGGTTTAGCCGATTCCCGTATCAAAGAGAATGCGAAACCAGGGTTTCGTCCCGCCTGGGTAGAACAAGCGGCGAAAAGGTTGCATTGCTGTCGGCTGCAAGATCGAAGACCGTATGCTTCTCCAGCGCTTTCGTCACTTCGTTGACATCGCCGTCCAGATGCTCGACGGGAATGAGGTTGCCGACAAGGAAATCGAACTGGTCGCCGCGCTTGTTGAGCAGCTCGTGAAAGACGGTCATGTCGCGCAGCTCGGTCGACCATTTTGCGAACCAGTAGAACAGGCCGGAATTGCGCGCCGTCAGATGCACGGGCAGGATCGGCAGATTGTATTTTCGCGCCAGCCCAACGGCCGATGTCTTCCAGGGACGCTCGTTCAACTTGCCGTTCGCCCAATAGGCGATGCGGCCGGACGGAAACAACACCGTGACCTTACCGTCGGCAACAGCGCGATTGGTCAGCTGCAGCGTCTCGCGCGTCTTCGGCTTGCTCTTGTGCTCCTCGCGCCACTCCACCGGAATGATCATCTCGGCGAAACGCGGATTGACCCGCACCGCATCCCGGTTGGCAAAGATCATCATATCGGGCCGGCGCGACTTCAAGAGATCGAAGACGGCGACGCCATCGGCAATGCCGGTGGGATGATTGCTGACGAGAATGAAGCCGCCAGCAGCCGGTATGCGGTCGGCATGGGTAACGCCGATGTCGAGCCGCAGCAGATCGCTCATATATTCGAAGCACTGGAAGCCCGAAAGCTTGGCGACGTCATCGGCAAATTCGATCGCCTTGTTATAGCGCAGCAGCGTGTAGAGAAACGGGCGCATCAACGGCCAGAGCGGATTGCGAACGATCTTCTGACCGCGCTCGGCGATCAAAGTATCGACTATATGTCCCGGTTGCCCCTGGGACACCAAAGCGATCGCCTCTGCCAACTGTCCCAGTGCAGTTATCGAGCCGCGACGCGCCATGAAGTGTCCTGAATGGTTGGGATATATTCTATCGCAATCGAATATGATCGAAGCATGACGAACGCCTCGCACATGACAACCGAACCGCTGAAGATCCCGGATCGGCCCATATGCCGTTTTTAAATGTAGCAGTACTCGCAGCACGAGGGGGAAACGCGCCGGAAGCAGCGGGAAAGTTAGTGATTCCATAACCTTCCTTCGCTCAAAGTGGCAGAAGGAATCCGAATTTCAAGGGGGTTTCCACTGAACGATTTGTTGATCATCGCCGACTCAGGGTTGATGGCGGAACGCAACCGCTGGCTCGAAGCGCTTGGCCAGGAACGGCGGCTCGCTGCTCACACTCTGAATGCCTATGAGCGCGATACCAGGCAGTTTCTGATGTTCCTGACCGGCCATCTCGGTGGTCCGGCGACCATCAAGGACATCCAGGCTCTGCGCCCCGCGGACTTTCGCGCCTTTCTCGCAGCGCGTCGCAAGGATGGCGCGGGCGCGCGTTCGCTTGGCCGCAATCTTGCCGGCCTTCGTTCACTGTTGCGTTACCTCGAAAAGAAAGGCCTGGTGAATGCAGCCGGTGCAGCCGCGGTGCGTTCGCCGAAACAGCCGAAATCGCTGCCCAAGCCGCTCTCGGACACCCAGGCGATCACGGTCGTCAGCGACGAGGCGCAGCTGCATGAGGAGCCCTGGATCGCCGCACGCGACGCGGCCGTGCTGACCCTGCTCTACGGCTGCGGCTTGCGCATTTCCGAAGCGCTGGATCTGAAGCCGCAGGACATGCCGCAAGACGCAACCTCCCTGCGCATCACCGGCAAGGGCAACAAGACGCGGCTGGTGCCGCTGCTGCCGATCGTCGTCGAGGCGGTCGATCATTACCGGGCGATTTGCCCCTATCATCTCGATGCCGACGGCCCGCTTTTCCGTGGCGCGCGCGGCGGCAAGCTACAGCCGGGCATCATCCAGCACGGCATGCAGAAACTGCGAGGCGCCTTCGGCCTGCCGGATACCGCGACGCCGCATGCGCTTCGCCATTCCTTCGCGACCCATTTGCTGGCAGGCGGCGGCGACCTGCGCACCATTCAGGAACTGCTCGGCCATGCCAGCCTGTCGACGACCCAAGTCTATACCGGCGTCGATTCCTCGCGGCTTCTCGAAGTCTACGACCGCGCCCATCCCCGCGCGTAAGGAAAGATTAACCCCTTGCGTTAAGGGAATCTCCGTCTGGTGCGCATAAAGCAGAAGCCAGTCCCGGCATGCCTCCCGAAAGCCGCTTTCGAGCGCTAAGGATCATGCCCTCTGCGAACGGAAGGTTTTGATGATTTCTGCCCTCGGATCCAAGGCGATGCGGTCGACAAAGCCGACGCTCGGCGACATCCTGCTCTGGCTTGCCACAGCCTTTCCGTTCGCGCTTGCGATCCTGCTGATTGCGACCATGCTGACACTGCAGCCGGCCCAAGCCGACCAGACGACATCCGATAGCCGCAGCGACAAAAATCCGTTGGCAAGTCTCAAGAAAGACGACATAGCCAAAATCGCAACCTTACTTGCTAGTGAGACAGCTTCCGACAGTTGCGGCGGCAAGGATCTGATGGCGGAGCTGCAGAAGAGCGATCCCGCCAAGTATGCCTCCATCATCGCCGCCGGTGACAAGGTGGAAAACGGCAAGGGCATCTTCTGGAAGATCGAAAAGCCCGGCCTGAAGCCCTCATGGCTGCTCGGCACCATGCACGTCTCCGATTCGCGGGTGCTCACCATGCCGAAGGGCGCGGCGGAGGCTGTGGCCTCAGCCGATACGATCGTCGTCGAATCCGATGAGATTCTTGATGACAAGAAGGCGGCTGCCACCCTTTTCGCCAATCCGTCCCTGACCATGCTCACCGATGGCTCGATCATCAGCCAGCATCTGTCGCCCGAAGACAATGCGCGTCTCGAAGCAGGGTTGAAGGAACGCGGCATTGTCCTTGCCGCCGTTTCCCGCATGCAGCCCTGGCTGATCGCGAGCTCTTTCGAAATGACTGGCTGCGAAATTCGCCGCAAGACCGCCGGCGCGAAATTCCTCGATCAGAAGCTGGCAAGCGACGCCGCAGCCGAAGGCAAGCAAGTCAAGGGCCTCGAGACACTGGCCGAACAAGCCAAAGCCATGAGCGACCTGCCGACCGAACTGCATCTGAAGTCGCTGATCCAGACGCTCGAGCTCGGCAACAAGATCAACGACGTCAATGAAACGATGACCGACCTTTATCTCGCCGGCAATATCGGCGCGATGGTGCCGATGCTGAAGGTCATCGAGCCGAACCAGAAAATCACGGACGGCGACAGCGCCGCCTTCGAGCAGCGCATCATCCTCGACCGCAACAAAGTGATGGCTGATCGCTCCGCCCCGATCCTCG
The DNA here is from genome assembly GCF_900094545.1 of Martinezella miluonensis. GTDB lineage: Bacteria > Pseudomonadota > Alphaproteobacteria > Rhizobiales > Rhizobiaceae > Rhizobium > Rhizobium miluonense. Next base: position 82,417 of record NZ_FMAH01000016.1, on the reverse strand, counting down.
ACAAGGGCAACGCCTTCATGGCCGTCGGCGCGCTTCATCTTGTCGGCGACCAGGGCCTGGTCGCGCTGCTGCGCAAGCAGGGCTTTACAGTGACGTCCGTAAACTGACCGTGCTCATACGCTTGCCGAAGCTGGCGAGCATGTTTGCAACGATCAGCCGGTGGAACGGCGCAATCACCGCGATATAGATCCGCCCGAGCAGTATCTTGCGTCTCACGAGCGTCGTCGCATCGACCAGCCGGTGGCCCTGGGCATCATCCCGCACGTCGATGACGACGCGGAAATCGAGATGACGATCGTCAAATCCGAGCACGACCTGATTGTCCGATTTGCTGACGACGGGAAAAAAGCCGATCGTTTCCACGCCATCCCCAGCCGCGCTGCCGGACGACTTCAATCCGAACATGGACGTCACCGAATCGCGCAACTTCAGCAATAACCGCACCCAGAGCGGAAAGCGAACGAGCATCGCGCGCGCCGCGGCAATTGCCGTAAAATCCGATTTCGGAACCTGCAACTCGTAACAATCCGCCCAGTCCGCGCCCGGCAACGCCGGGTGTGGCATAAGCGGTTTCACCATCAAGGGTCTTGCAGACATCATCTCACCTGTCGCTTCGATGTCTGCAAGCTACCACATCGGCAAATCTACCAGAACGCGCAAATGCCAGCTGCGACAATTTACCAGAGGTGCGGCCGGCTAGCGAACCGCCGCTCCATTCGCCGGCAAAATCTTCAGGCGCCATGCCGTCTCCGGCTTCAGGTATTTCGTCGCGATCGTGCGGACGTCCTGCGCGGTCAGGGACTGGTAGTTGTCAATGCTGCCGCGAATCCGTTCCAGACGCCGTGGGTCGGTCTGGGCATTGCTGAGACTCTCCAGCCAATAATTATTGGTCTGTTGCGAGCGCTTGATCTCCTCAACGATTGGAGCCCTTGCCCGCGTGAGTTCGTCCGGCGAAACATCCTTGTCCCGCAAATCGGCGGCAATCCTGTCCACAAGATCGAAGAAATGGTCGACCTTGGCCGGAGTCGTCTCGACATAATAATAGGTAAAACCATAGCCCGGTATCGCTCTGGACAGATCGACATCGCCCTGGGGACTATAGGTCGCGCCCTCGGCAACGCGGAACTGATCGATCAGACGATTGCGGAAGATCGCTCCGGCGATGTTGGCCGCAGCAGCGCGCGGCAGGTCGGAGAGAAAATCGCCGATCGGCATGGCGACCAGCGCGCCGGCATTGTCGCTTCGCCCGTCCTGAAGCCGCACGACCGGTTCTGCGGTCGGCGCCGGAAAGAGCCTGTCGCCATTACCGGCCTGTCCCTGCGCATCGGGCCGGGCCGGCAGCGCGCCAAAGGTCTCGGCCGTCATGCGGATGGCGTCATCCACTTCAACATCGCCGGCGATGACGACTTCGATCTGCCCCTTGGAAAGATAGGGCCGCAAGAACACCTCGAAATCCTCCGGCTTGGCATCGAGCAGTTGCGCCCGCTCCGGGAAGGTCCAACGCGGATCGCCGGAATGCAGAAGGCCGGGAAGATCACGGCCAACCACGCTGCCCGGCGTTGCCTGAAGCTGCGGAAGACTGTTCAGATAGGCCTGCTGCACCCGCTTGAAGACGTCGGGGCGATAGACAGGATCGGACACATAGGCCGTCAGAAGCTGCAATTGCGTCGCCAGGTCGCTCGGTCGCGTGGCCCCTTCGAACCTGAAGGCGTTATCCCGGATGGAGAAATCACTGCCGACGACCTTTCCGGCCAAAGCCTTCTGCATCTCCTCGTAGCCGATGGCCTTCAGACCGGAGAGCGGAACCGTCGACGACGCCCAGATCGGCAGCGGCCGGTCATGCGGCAGATCGAGCCGACCACCGCCGATATTGGCGCGGACCAGTATCTCGTCAGCGCGAAGCTTGGTCGGCTTGACGGTCAAGCGCACGCCATTGGCAAAACGCACCATCGTGGCGCCGAGGTCATCGACCACGCGCCGCTCGACGACAGCTCCCGCCTTTCCAAAATCGGTGTAGGGCCATTCGACGGCTGCCGTTTGCGATGGAGCCGTAACCGGCGTAGCGCGGGAGTCGGCATAGGCCTTTTCCACGGCAGCGAGGCCGCCTTCGGGCATTTGCGAAATCTGCAGCACCAGTTGCGGACCATTGCCTGCAAAGGCACGCTGGAGACTTTCGTTGACCTCGGTCGCAGTCAGCCCCTTGGCTGCCGCATCGAACAGCGAAAGGTCGTCCGCCGGCGACGTAAAGACGACACTCTCGCCGACACTCCAGACCAGGGATCCCGCGATGTCGGGACTTGTACGCGTTGCCGCACCGCCGGCAGCAGCCTGCAGCATCGACCGGTATTCGGCAATTTCGCGGTCGATCTCGCTTTGCGCGGCACCGAACTCTGCAATCCGTCGCTGCTCCCGATCGATGGCGGCAAGGGCCGCCTGCCATTTGTCCGGATTGGTATCAGCGGCAATCATCGTGACGCGAGCGGATTTCAGGACATCCTGAGCGCCGGCCTGCGCGGTGACGAAGGGCGCATCGGGCTGCTGTGCCAAAACGGAGATACGTCTGTTGAGGACCGCAAGACCGATCCCCTCGATCACTTGCTGGCGGCGCTTGGCAACCGTATCCTGGGACGCATCGTATGGTCGAGTCCAGGCGATCTGCACACGGGTGGCGCTGCCGGGCACGACGACGGTTCCGACGCGCTCACCGTGTTTTTCGAGAACGCCCAGATCGGTTGCGGCCGGTGCTGGTGTATTCGATGTCCAATTGCCGAAACGGTTGCGGATATCGGCTTCGATAGCCGCGGCATCGATATCGCCAACCACGATCAGCGTGGCGCGCTCCGGCCGATAGTTGGTGCGATAATAGTCCCGAACCAGATCGATGGGGGCATTGCTGATGATATCGGTCTTGCCGATAGGCGGCCGCTGCGTCACCAACTGGCCCGGCAGCAGCTGATTGAGGAAGCCGATCCCGCCGCGATATTGTGGCGTGTCGCGCAGCTTCTCTTCGGAAAGGATGACGCCACGCTCGCGGTCGAAGGCACCGGCATCGAGCGTCAGTTCGCTCGCCGTCTCGCGCATCAGCATCAGGCCGGTGGACACCGTTCCGACATTGGCTTCGGGCAGATCCAGCGAATATACGGTTTCGCCATAGCTCGTCGAAGCATTGGTATCCGCACCAAAGGCCAGACCGAGGCGCTGGAGCGTGCGGATCATCTCGCCTTCGGGAACGTGCGTCGAGCCCTTGAACGCCATATGCTCGAGGAAATGCGCCAGGCCCTGCTGGTCATCGCGTTCCTGCAGCGAGCCGGCGCCAATGCGGAAGCGGATCGCCACCTGACCTGCCGGCGTCGCATTGTGCATGATCGCAAAGCGCATGCCGTTGGGCAGCATGCCGAAGCGGACACCGGATTCCGCGGGCAGATCGCTGGCGGCCTGCGGCCAGCCGACGAAGGGTGTTTCGGCATGAGCCGGAAACACACCATTCAGCAGGATTGTGAAGGCCGCGACAATGAAAAGTTGTAGGAATGCGGAAATAGCTGGGATTTGGCGTGACATGCTGACTTCGGTGAGTGGGAGAGCTTCGATGATGCGATGCACAAGAGCCCCTGTTCATCGCATCATCAAGCTTGCATTGCAATCCCAGCACCCGGCTCGGCTGGGATCCCGGTTCTTACATGTGGATCGGCTTGAAGAAGGTCGCGAGCGCGGCCTCCTTGACGGCTTCCGACATGGTGGGATGCGCATGGCAGGTGCGGCCGAGATCTTCCGACGAACCGCCGAATTCCATCAGAACGGTAATCTCGTGAATCATTTCGCCGGCGCCGAACCCGACGATATGGCCGCCGAGAACGCGATCCGTTTCCTTGTCGGCGAGGATCTTGACGAAACCGTCCGTTGCCAGCATGGCGCGGGCGCGGCCGTTGGCGGTGAACGGAAACTTGCCGACCTTGTAGGCGATGCCTGCGGCCTTCAGCTCTTCCTCGGTCTTGCCGACGGAAGCGACTTCCGGCTGCGTGTAGACGACGCTCGGGATGACGTCGTAATTCACATGGCCGGCCTGGCCGGCGAGGATTTCGGCAAGGGCAACGCCCTCGTCTTCCGCCTTGTGCGCCAGCATCGGGCCCTTCACGACATCGCCGATGGCATAGATGCCGGCAACATTGGTCTTGAAGTGACCGTCGATCTCGACGCGGCCGCGATTGTCGAGCACAACGCCGGCTTCTTCCAGCCCAAGGCCTGCCGTGTAGGGCTTGCGGCCGGTGGCAACGAGAACGACATCCGCATCAAGCACGACCTTGTCGCCGCCCTTGACCGGCTCGAAGGTAACCTTCGCGCCATTGCCGGACTTCTCGACGCCGACAACCTTGGCGCCGAGATGGAATTCGATGCCCTGCTTGGCCAGCATGCGCTGGAACTGCTTGGAAACTTCGCCGTCCATGCCGCCGAGGATCGTGTCGAGATATTCGACCACGGTGACCTTGGCGCCGAGGCGCGACCAGACCGAGCCGAGCTCGAGGCCGATGACGCCGCCGCCGACCACGATCATCTTGCCCGGCACCTTGTCGAGCGCGATGCCGCCGGTCGACGAGATGATGACTTTCTCGTCGATTTCGAGAGGAACGCCCGGAATACCGGCAACGTCGGAGCCGGTGGCGATGACGATGTTCTTGCCCTCGATCTCGGTCACCTTGCCATCGTCAGCCGTCACGGCAACCTTACCGGCGGAAACTATCTTGCCGGTGCCCTGGAAGGCATCGATCTTGTTCTTCTTGAACAGGAAGGCGACGCCGTCGACATTCGACTTCACGGTCGCATCCTTATGCGCCAGCATCTTGCCGAGGTTCAGCTTCGGTGTAGCAACCTCGACGCCGAGCGCATCCATGCCATGGCCGGCATGATGGAACATTTCGGAAGCGTGCAGCAGCGCCTTGGACGGAATGCAGCCTATATTGAGGCAGGTGCCGCCATAGGTCGCCCGCTTTTCGACGACCGCGACCTTCAGGCCGAGCTGTGCTGCCTTGACTGCGCAAACATAGCCGCCGGGGCCGGTTCCGATAATGATCACATCGTAGGACATGTCTTAATTTCCTTGTTTTGTATCTCTGTTAGTCGGCCGCCCGCGCCAGGGCGAGGCGGATGCCGAAGCCGACGAGCGCCGCTCCGGTGATGCGGTTGAACCATTTGCCTGACGCGATAAAGCGATCGCGAACAGGCTTGACGGTGAAGAAGGTGGAGACGCCTGCAAACCAGGCGACGAGCGCTGTCGCCATGCCGATGCCGTAGCTGAACTGGATCAGCCCCGGCGTGTCGTGATGAACGAGTGTCGAGAACAGCGACAGGAAGAACAGTACCGGCTTCGGATTGAGCGCATTGGTGATGAAACCCGTCGCCAGGCAGCGCCAGACGGAGACCGGCTTGCGATCCGCATCGGTGATCTCGATTTCATTGACCTTGAAGCCCGGCTCGCGGAAGGACTTGATGCCGAGATAGACGAGATAGAGCACACCGGCCCACTTGATCATGCTGAACAGCATGAGCGACTGCGACACGATCAGGCCGAGACCGAGGATGGTGTAGCTGATGTGAAACAGCAGCGAGAAGCCCATGCCGAGCCCGGTCATGACAGCGGCGCGGCGGCCATGCACGATGCTTTGGCGCAGAATGACGGCGAAATCAGCGCCGGGAACGACGATGAAAATCGAGAACACCGCCATCAGGCCGAGGAATTCGAAAATATACTGCATGTCACCTACCCATTCTGATCAACGGCCGCCGCTCACATCGAGCAGGGCACCCGTTATATAGGATGCATGAGGGCTGAGCAGGTAGAGGACCGCATCGGCCACCTCGTCGGAGGTTCCCGCACGCTTCATCGGCAATTGCGGCGCGATGTCCCGAGCCCGGTCCGGCAAGCCGGCGGCGGCATGGATATCCGTATCGATGATGCCGGGTCGAACGGCATTGACGCGGATGCTTTCGGCCGCCACCTCGCGCGCCAAGCCGACAGTGAAGGTATCGATCGCCCCCTTGGAGGCGGCATAATCGACATATTGCCCGCCGCCGCCGAGCGTGGCAGCCATGGACGAGACATTGATGATCACCCCGCCCCTGCCGCCATGCCGGGTCGACATGCGGCGCACGGCTTCCGCCGCCGCCAGCATCGAGCCGGTGATATTGATGCGGAACATGCGGTCGATCCGCTCCGGCGTCATCTCATCCAGGCGTTGTATGGCGTCGACGATGCCGGCATTGTTGACGAGCCCGTCGATGCGGCCGAAATGCGCGTCGATTTTGGCGAAAATGGATTTGATATCCTTGGGCTTGCCGACATCGCCTGCGATCGCAATCGCCTTGCCGCCGGCATCGTGGATCGTCCCCACCACAGCCTCGGCGGCTTCCTTGCTGGACGCGTAATTGACCGCCACGGCCCAGCCATGCTGGGCGGCGGCCAGGCAAATCGCAGCACCGATGCCGCGGCCGCCGCCAGTTACAAGGAGAACAGGCGCATCGTCGGTCATTGATTGCATCCTTTCAAACTGAGAACATCCCAGGGCGCGACAGTCGCCTTGCCTTTGCCCCAGAGGGACGACTTCTTAATGGAGGGGCCGAGCGCCGGCAGAAAGAGTCGATCCGCCGCGCTTTCGCCTTCGCCTGGCAGCGCGCGAATATGGCCCTTCAGATCGGAGGCGTAAACCATGCCCTGCCAGACGGTGCAGGCCCTGAGATCCGCCCCGGTCACATCACCCTCGGGGCACTCGAACATGATCCGGCCATCGGCGCGCAACTGATCGTCGGTGCGCATGACGACGCCCTCGGCTACGACGGCGGTATTGCGCACGGCCAGCTTGAATCTGTTGCTGACGGATGATTCCGACCCCATGGGCTCGAAGCGCAACTCATAGGCATTGTCCATGTCGACATAGACGGCCTTTTCCTGCGCACATTCAGCCGCAAAAGCAGGCAGCGGATTGACCGCGAAAACGGATATCGCCCCGCACAGAGACGTCTGTCTTATGATCGTCGATATCGCCGGCATGATCATTCGCCTCCCGGCTCGCGTCGGCCATCGGCATTCTCGGTTACGCCGAAATCAGTAAACAGAACCAGGGGCCGGCCGCTAGCGTCGAGTCCCCAGAAAACCGGATAGAAACCATCGCCCCAGCCACTCCAGAAAATCGCGACATTGCCGCGCTTGCCTGCTACCGGCCGGTGCATGGCATATTTGTCGCTGTTTATCTGCAACTCCGACGCCAGAACATCGTCATAATAATTGATATCGAACGACGCCTTCTCCGCCTGAACCTGCTTTTCGCGCTCCTGGATCAGTGCGTAAGTGTCAGCATCCATATAGCAGCCGAGACCGGCATCGACGGGATAGCCGAAGAACTCGTCGCCCTTCAGCGAATTGATATCCTGGCCCGGGATCAGGGCCAGTTCCCAACGCACCGGCTTGCCTTCGGCAAAGCGCAGGCCGGCCGCAGCGATGCGGCCGAAGGCTTCATAAAGCGTCACGGGATAGTCGCCGGGGGCAACGGTGCGGACGAGCGCTGCCCGGTCAGGCCCGACAAGCGGATCGCTGGCGACGATACGCCCGGAGGTCAATTCCACCTCGCCGATGCGAAGGACCTTGATCGAGCGAGCGGTAAGATCGGCGTCGCTGAGCGACGCCAGATCGAGATTGCTGCTGAGCTTGGAAATGTCGAACTCACCCGCATTGGCGGAGGATGGCACCCATGCGGTGACGGCGCACAACAATCCGCGCAGCGTCCGCATGGGCCATGTCGACATGATCCAACGCTCCCCTTAGAGATCGAGAACGAGACGTTCCGGATCTTCCAGGCTTTCCTTGACGCGCACGAGGAAGGTAACCGCTTCCTTGCCGTCCACCATACGGTGGTCGTAGGAGAGCGCCAGATACATCATCGGACGGATGACGACCTGGCCGCCGATGGCGACCGGACGCTCCTGGATCTTGTGCATACCGAGAATGCCCGACTGCGGTGCATTCAGGATCGGCGAGGACATCAGCGAACCGTAAACGCCACCATTGGTGATGGTGAAGGTGCCGCCCTGCATGTCGGCCATCGACAGCGTGCCGTCGCGAGCAGCCTTCGCCAGACGGCCGAGCTCCTTCTCGACTTCGGCAATCGACATCTGGTCTGCATTGCGGATAACAGGAACAACGAGGCCCTTGTCGGTGCCGACAGCCATGCCGATGTGGCAGTAGTTCTTGTAGATGATGTCGGTGCCGTCGATCTCGGCGTTGACAGCCGGCAGTTCCTTCAGCGCGTGGGTAACGGCCTTGGTGAAGAAGCCCATGAAGCCGAGCTTCACGCCGTGCTTCTTCTCGAAGACGTCCTTGTACTTGTTGCGCAGGTCCATGACAGCCTTCATGTCCACCTCGTTATAGGTGGTGAGCATGGCGGCGGTGTTCTGCGCATCCTTGAGGCGGCGAGCAATCGTCTGGCGCAGGCGCGTCATCTTCACGCGCTCTTCGCGGCTGACATCCTCGACGGCGGTCGGGGCACGGGCGGCAACGGGTGCAGCCGGTGCGGCGGCAGGCGCCGAAGCAGCCTTGGCGACAGCGGCGATGACATCGCCCTTCAGGACCTGGCCGCGCTTGCCGCTGCCGTCGACCTGATCGGCGGAGAGATTGTTTTCAGCAAGCAGCTTTCCAGCAGCCGGCGCCGGCGGCATGGAAGAAGCCGGCGCAGAGACGGCGGGAGCTGCAACCGGAGCAGCAGCGGCCGGGGCCGGAGCGGCGGGTGCAGCAACCTGTGCCGGAGCAGCCACAGCGCCGTTGCCGGCGGAGATCTGGCCGAGCAGCGCGCCGAGGCCTACGGTTTCGCCGGCCTGGGCAACGATTTCGGACAAGGTGCCGGCCGACGGTGCGGGGACTTCGATCGTCACTTTGTCGGTTTCAAGTTCGAGAAGCGGCTCATCGGCCTTGATGGCATCGCCGACCTTCTTGAACCAGGTGCCGACAGTCGCTTCGCTGACGGATTCGCCGAGGGTAGGAACGCGGATTTCAGTGGCCATTGTTCAAATCCTGATTTTCGTCATTATGAGTTGGATGGAATTCCGGCGACAGACGGCCGGGGAACGGGTGATACGCCTCGACGCGAGTGCCCGGACGACGACAGCGGTCGACCGGGCATTTGCTTGATCTTGGCGATAGGCTGCGTGCTGCATGGCGGCCAATCTTCTCCCCCGTCGCATCATGCGGAAGGCTGGGGCGCGACGACGCGATCTTCAAACGAAAACCGGTCATCGCGCAACCCCTCAACCGCCGAGCGCGTCCTCGAGGAACGCCGCAAGCTGCGACAGATGCTTGGACATCAGGCCTGTCGCCGGAGAGGCGGCAGCCGGACGGCCGGTGTAGCGAACGCGCTGGTACTTGGCATCGATATGGGCGAGCACCCATTCCAGATAAGGATCGATGAAGGACCATGCGCCCATGTTCTTCGGCTCTTCCTGGCACCAGACCATCTCCGCATTGCGGAAGCGGCTGAGCTCGTTGATGAGCGCCTTGGCCGGGAACGGATAGAGCTGTTCGATACGCAGCAGGTAGACATCGTCGACGCCGCGCTTCTCGCGTTCTTCCAGCAGATCGTAGTAGACCTTGCCCGAGCAGATGACGACGCGACGGATCTTGTTGTCCTTCTGCAGCTTGATCGGGCCGTCCTTGATCACTTCCGCATCGTCCCACAGCAGTCGATGGAACGAGCTCTCGCCAGCCATCTCCGCAAGGGTCGACACGGCGCGCTTGTGGCGCAGCAGCGACTTCGGGGTCATCAGGATCAGCGGCTTGCGGAAGTCGCGCTTCAGCTGACGGCGCAGGATGTGGAAGTAGTTCGCCGGCGTCGTGACGTTGGCGACCTGCATGTTGTCCTCGGCGCAGAGCTGCAGATAGCGTTCGAGGCGGGCGGAAGAGTGTTCCGGACCCTGGCCTTCATAGCCATGCGGCAGCAGGCAGACGAGGCCGGACATGCGCAGCCACTTGCGTTCGCCCGACGAGATGAACTGGTCGAACACGACCTGCGCACCGTTGGCAAAGTCGCCGAACTGGGCTTCCCAGAGCGTCAGCGCATTCGGACGGGCCAGCGAGTAGCCGTATTCGAAGCCAAGAACCGCTTCTTCCGACAGCATCGAGTTGATGACTTCGTAGCGGGCCTGGGTCGGCGACAGGTTGGCGAGCGGGATGTAGCGCTCTTCGGTTTCCTGATCGTAGAGAACCGAATGACGCTGCGAGAAGGTGCCGCGTTCGCAATCCTGGCCGGACAGGCGGATCTTGTGGCCTTCGACGACGAGCGAACCGAATGCCAGAGCTTCCGCCATGGCCCAGTCGATGCCCTCGCCCGTCTGCACCATGTTGGCGCGATTTTCCATGAAGCGCTGGATGGTGCGGTGCGCATGGAAGCCGGCCGGGATTTCAGACAGCTTGCGGCCGATTTCCTTCAGCGACTTCATCGGCATGGCGGTCTTGCCGCGGCGCTGCTCGTCGGCATTATCTGCCGTGTGCAGACCGGACCACTCGCCGTCAAGCCAGTCGGCCTTGTTCGGCTTATAGGACTGGCCGGCCTCGAACTCCTGCTCGAGATGCGCACGCCAGTCGGCCTTCATCTTTTCGACTTCGCCTTCGGTCAGCACGCCTTCGTTGATCAGCCGCTGCGAATAGAGCTGCAGCACCGTCTTGTGAGCGCGGATGACCTTGTACATGTTCGGCTGCGTGAAGGACGGCTCGTCGCCTTCATTGTGGCCGTAGCGGCGATAGCAAAACAGGTCGACCACAACGGGCTTGTGGAACTTCATGCGGAATTCGGTCGCGATCTTCGCGGCATAGACGACCGCTTCCGGATCGTCGCCGTTAACGTGGAAGATCGGCGCTTCGATCATCTTGGCGACGTCGGACGGATAGGGCGACGAACGCGAGAAGGCCGGATTGGTGGTGAAACCGATCTGGTTGTTGATGATGACGTGCATCGTACCGGCAACGCGGTGGCCGCGCAGACCGGAGAGGCCGAGAATTTCGGCAACGACGCCCTGGCCTGCGAAGGCCGCGTCGCCATGGATCAGCAGCGGCACGACCTTGGAGCGCTCGGACAGCGGAATGATGTCGCCATCCCAGACGGTGGCACCCATGTCCTGCTTGGCGCGGGCCTTGCCCATGACCACCGGGTTGACGATTTCGAGATGCGACGGGTTTGCCGTCAGCGACACGTGCACCTTGGCGCCATCGAAATCGCGGTCCGAGGAGGCACCGAGATGGTACTTCACGTCGCCCGAACCTTCGACTTCGTCCGGCGCATACGAGCCGCCCTTGAACTCGTGGAAGATGGCGCGATGCGGCTTGCCCATGACCTGGGACAGCACGTTCAGGCGGCCGCGATGGGCCATGCCGAAGACGGCTTCTCTCAGGCCAAGCTGGCTGCCGCTCTTCAGGATCTGCTCAAGCGCCGGGATCAGCGATTCACCGCCATCGAGGCCGAAGCGCTTGGTGCCCTTGAACTTGACATCGAGGAACTGCTCGTAGCCTTCGGCTTCGATGACCTTCTGCAGAATGGCCTTCTTGCGCTCGGGATTGAAAGCAATCCCCTTGTCGACGCCCTCGATGCGCTCCTGGATCCAGGCCTTCTCCTCGGGATTGGAGATATGCATGAATTCGACGCCGAGCGTGGAGCAATAGGTACGCTCGAGGATCTCGATCATCTCGCGAATGGTTGCGAATTCGAGGCCGAGCACGTTGTCGATGAAGATCTTTCGGTCGAGGTCCGCCTCGGTGAAGCCATAGGCTTCCGGCGACAGCTCCTTGTAGTCTTCGACCGGTACGGCGATGCCGAGCGGGTCGAGCTTGGCGTGCAGGTGGCCGCGCATGCGATAGGCGCGGATCATCATGATAGCGCGGACGGAATCGCGTGTCGCCCGCAGGACGTCGGTCGTGTCGGCCGGGGCGCCGGAGACCTCGGCCTTCGCCTTCAGCTTGGTCTCGATGACCTTTTCGACAATGCCCCAGTCGCCGTCGAGCGCGGAAACCAGATCGCCCTTTGCGGGGATCGGCCAGTTCTTGCGCTGCCAGGAGGCGCCCTTGGCTGCCTTCTTCACATCGTCGGGGTTATCCTCGAGCGCCTTGAAGAAAGACCGCCACTCGTCGGAAACCGATGAAGGATCGCCCTCATAACGCGCATAAAGCTGCTCGATATAGGCAGCGTTGGCGCCATCCAGGAACGAGGTGATCTGAAATTGCTCGTTGGCTTCTTGCCTTGCCATGGTGAATCTGCGGACGCTTTCGCCCGTCTCCCAACTTGTTTGCATTGCCGGTTTTCGGATCCCCAGCGACCGTATTTCGTTCGCGGCCGTCAAGCCGCAGGTCTGCACTTGCGAATGTCGAAGCCGGACGGGAGAAGCGAATGCCGTCCCGTCCGGCCTTGCTATAGGTAGGCTCAGCCCTTCAGGACTTCCACCAGCGTCTTGCCGAGACGCGCCGGCGACGGCGACACGCGGATGCCTGCCGATTCCATCGCTGCGATCTTGTCTTCCGCGCCGCCCTTGCCGCCGGAGATGACGGCGCCGGCATGGCCCATCGTGCGGCCGGGAGGTGCCGTACGGCCAGCGATGAAGCCGACCATCGGCTTCTTGCGGCCCTTCTTGGCTTCGTCCTTGAGGAACTGTGCGGCATCTTCTTCTGCCGAACCGCCGATTTCGCCGATCATGATGATCGACTTGGTTTCGTCGTCGGCGAGGAACATTTCCAGGACGTCGATGAATTCAGTGCCCTTGACCGGGTCGCCGCCGATGCCGACAGCCGTCGTCTGGCCGAGACCTTCATTGGTGGTCTGGAACACGGCTTCGTAGGTCAGCGTGCCGGAACGCGAGAGAACGCCGACCGAGCCCTTCTTGAAGATGGAGCCCGGCATGATGCCGATCTTGCATTCGTTCGGCGTCAGAACGCCCGGGCAGTTCGGTCCGATCAGGCGCGACTTGGACTTGATGAGACGGTCCTTGACCTTGACCATGTCGGCGACCGGAATGCCTTCCGTGATGCAGACGATCAGCGGGATCTCGGCTTCGATCGCTTCGAGGATCGCAGCCGCAGCGCCTGCCGGCGGTACGTAGATGACCGAAGCGTTGGCGCCGGTTGCTTCCTTGCCTTCGGCGACCGACTTGAAGATCGGCAGCTTTTCGCCCTTGGAACCGGTCCAGGTTTCACCGCCCTTGGAGGGGTGGATACCGCCGACCATCTTCGTGTCGTGATAGGCAAGCGCCTGTTCAGTGTGGAAAGTGCCGGTCTTGCCGGTCAGGCCCTGAACCAGAACCTTGGTGTCTTTGTTGATGAGAATAGACATGCGAGGCCTTTGTTACGAGAGGTTGGAAGACGCGGAGGCAACGCGACGATAGACGCCGCTGACGACCTCCTGCCATGTATCGCTGCCGGTGGGCGAGAAAGTGACGCCCATGCGGTAGCAGTCTTCATTTTCGAACTGGAAGAGAGTGCGCTGCACACCGCGCGGCGAGACCTTGGTCAGGACAAGCTCGTCGTCGATCCACTCGCCGGAAGCCGGCGAGGCGGGCACGAAGCCCACGGTATCGAACTGATAGAGCTTGTAAGCCTGGTCCGCCGCATCGAAGCCGAGAATGTTCCGGGCTTCGAACGATGTGCTGCCGTCCCGCGTCTGCACGTAGCGCTGTTCGACGAAAAATCCGCCGAACAGACACTCGGCCGTGAGCTGCGCGGTTGCCGTTCCTTCCTTCGTCCAGGCCGAAGCCGCGACACGCTCTTCCCCTTCCCAGGCGCCTGCAAAGGCACCGAGGCGAAGATGAGCAGTCGTTGGAGCGAAGGAAGAAGCCATCCCGATCAGCCCTTGACTGCCTTCACGATCTTCTGGGCGGCATCGTCCAGGTCATCTGCGGAGATGACGTTGAGACCGGATTCGTTGATGATCTTCTTGCCAAGCTCGACATTGGTGCCTTCAAGGCGAACGACGAGCGGAACCTTCAGACCGACTTCCTTGACGGCTGCAAGCACGCCTTCGGCAATGACGTCGCACTTCATGATACCGCCGAAGATGTTGACCAGAATGCCCTGGACAGCCGGATCGGCAGTGATGATCTTGAAGGCGGCCGTGACCTTTTCCTTGGTAGCGCCACCGCCGACATCGAGGAAGTTCGCCGGCTCAGCACCGTAGAGCTTGATGATGTCCATAGTCGCCATGGCAAGACCGGCGCCGTTGACCATGCAGCCGATATTGCCGTCGAGGGCGACATAGGCGAGGTCATATTCGTGCGCCTGGATTTCCTTTTCGTCTTCTTCCGACGTGTCGCGGAGCGCGCGGACGTCTTCATGACGGAAGAGGGCGTTGCCGTCGAAGGAAACCTTGGCGTCGAGGACGCGCAGGTGGCCGTTGGTCATGACGATCAGCGGGTTGACTTCGAGCAGCGCCATGTCCTTCTCGACGAAGGCCTTGTAGAGAATCGGGAAGAGCTTTGCGGCGTCTTCGCGAGCAGCCCCTTCGAGCTTCAGCGCGTCGGAAAGGGCGGCAGTGTTCGCAGCCGTAACACCCGTCGCCGGATCGATGGCAACGGTGATGATCTTTTCCGGCGTATCGTGTGCGACGGTCTCGATGTCCATGCCGCCTTCGGTCGAAACGACGAAAGCAACCTGGCCGACGGAACGGTCAACCAGGATCGAGAGATACAGTTCGCGGTCGATATCGGCGCCGTCTTCGATGTAGAGGCGGTTGACCTGCTTGCCGGCCGGGCCGGTCTGCTTTGTCACCAGCGTGTTGCCGAGCATGTCCTTGGCGTTGGCGACGACGTCGTCAACCGACTTGGCGAGACGAACGCCGCCCTTGGCGTCCGGGCCGAGTTCCTTGAACTTGCCCTTGCCGCGGCCGCCAGCATGGATCTGGCTCTTGACGACGTAAAGCGGGCCTGGAAGCTGCTTGGCAGCGGCGGCGGCCTCGTCGGCGGAGAAGATGGCAACGCCGTCCGCGACGGGTGCGCCATAGCTCTTCAACAGCGCCTTGGCCTGGTATTCATGAATGTTCATGGACTTATCCCTGTTGGAACGCGGAAATTACTTCAGCGACGGCGCGATCGTGGCGCAAGCTTCGCAGAGGCCGGCGACGGCCGCGACCGACTTGTCGAAGGCTTCCTTCTCGGCCTTGTTCAGGTCGATCTCGATGACACGCTCGATACCGCCGGCACCGATGACGGTGGGAACGCCGACATACATGTCCTTGACGCCGTACTGGCCGTCGAGGTGAGCGGCGCAAGGCAGAACGCGCTTCTTGTCTTTGAGGTAGGATTCGGCCATCGCGATGGCCGAAGCGGCCGGAGCGTAATAAGCGGAACCGGTCTTGAGCAGGCCGACGATTTCGGCGCCGCCGTCACGGGTGCGCTGGATGATTTCTTCGAGGCGCTCGCTGGTGAGCCAGCCCATGGTGACGAGATCCGTCAGCGGGATGCCGGCAACGGTGGAGTAGCGAGCAAGCGGAACCATCGAGTCGCCATGGCCACCGAGAACGAAAGCGGTGACGTCTTCGACGGAAACGTTGAATTCCTTGGCGAGGAAGAGACGGAAGCGCGACGAGTCGAGCACGCCGGCCATGCCGACGACCTTGTTGGCCGGGAGGCCCGAGAACTTCTGCAGCGCCCAGACCATGGCGTCGAGCGGGTTGGTGATGCAAATCACGAAAGCATTCGGGGCATACTTCTTGATGCCGGCGCCGACCTGCTCCATGACCTTGAGGTTGATACCGAGAAGATCGTCGCGGCTCATGCCCGGCTTGCGGGGAACGCCGGCGGTGACGATGCAGACGTCGGCGCCTTCGATCGCGGAATAGTCGCTGGCACCGGTGAGGTTGGCGTCGAAGCCTTCGACCGGAGAAGACTGGGCGATGTCGAGACCCTTGCCCTGGGGGATGCCGTCCGCGATGTCGAACAGGACGATGTCGCCCAGTTCCTTCAGGCCGGCGAGATGCGCCAGCGTGCCACCAATCATGCCAGAACCAATAAGTGCGATCTTGTTGCGCGCCATTTCGGTGTATCCTTTGCGATCAAAATCCGTGGCGGGACGCCGAGCAAGGCATCCACAATAGCCGCCAATCGCATAGACCCAAAGGCGGAAATTGGCAATTGATTATTTTGAGAGCAGCGATTTCAATCGGTTAGATCGAAAAATTCTTACGTAAACGTAAGTCATCATGTCACCGAAATGTTATTCGGCGGCCCGTCTTGCCGGAGTCTGTGCAAGATACTCGGCGCTGCGCATCTCGAAAAGCCGCGACGCCGTGCGGTCGAATTCGAAACCTTCCGTCCCTCGCCGCACCTCCAAGAGATGCTCCGGCATGGCGGCCGCAGACACATAAAGGCGGATGCAGTGATCGTAGAGCGTGTCGATGAGGATGATGAAACGCTTCGTCTGGTTGCGCTTTTCCGGCCCTAACATCGGCACTCGATCGAGGAAGATCGTGTCGAAGCGTTCGGCGATGGCGAGGAAATCGGCAGGCCCCAGCGGTGCCTCGCAGAGATCGGCGAAGGAGAACCGCGCCATGCGGTCGACCGCGAGCGGCACATGGATGGAGCGCCCCTTCATCGGAATCTCCATCGGCTGTGCCTTGCGCCCATGCAGCGCCTGCACCCAGGACGCATCCATCGCCATATCGGTGCGCTGGTCGAGCGGCGTCAGATAGACGGGCTGGCTGTTCAGTTTCTCCATGCGGTAGTCGGTCGGCGAATCCAGCGTCACCACATCGACATGGCGCTTCAGCAGATCGATGAAGGGCAAAAACAGGCTGCGATTGAGCCCGTCGCGATAGAGATTGTCCGGCTCGACATTCGAGGTCGCGACCAGCACGCAGCCCAGCGAGAACAGCTCGGCAAACAGCCGCGACAGGATCATCGCATCGGCAATGTCGGTGACGGTGAACTCGTCGAAACAAAGCAGCTCGGCTTCGGCGTAGAGGTCAGCGGCAACGGGCGGCAGAGGATCGGTCTGCTTGGTCTCGCCGTTCTTGAATTTCCGCCGCTGAGCCGCGATGCGATTATGCACATCGGTCATGAACTCGTGAAAATGCGCCCGGCGCTTCTTCTGGCAGGGCGCCATAGAGAAGAACATGTCCATCAACATGGTCTTGCCGCGTCCGACGCTGCCGTGAATATAGAGACCTTTGGTCGCCTCGACCGACTTTCTGCGGGCGGCAAACATCCAGCCGAGCGCGCTGGACTTGGCGGCAGGCCGCTTCCGCTTGAGATCGGCAAGCACGCGATCGAGCATTTTCGCCACATCCATCTGCGCCGAATCCACCTGCAAGGATCCGGATGCCGTCAGCGCCTTCAGATGTTCGCAGACGCTGATCGAGTAGTCTGGCATGGGCTGCATGGGGAAATATCCGCCTGTGCAAATGGGGGCGCACGCAAGCGGTGCAGCCCCTTAAGATAAGCTTATCGGCTGAGGCTGAGCGGCTGACCGGACGCGGTCGAGCCATCAAAGCGCGAATCGGCCGTCTTGTAGATCGTGCCGATCGTGGAGCCGTCGCGATTTTTCAGGAGAACCTGCTTGCCGGAAACTTCCCACGAACCCATCGCGGTGAGTTCGCCCGAGCAACCGCGCGTACCACCGCGCGAGCCGCTACCGAGATTGGTGAGCGTCAGGAACATGTCGCAGCTCGATCCGCCGTTGCTCACCTTCCAGCTGCCGACCATCGATTCCTTGGTAACGTCCATGGCGGAAGCGGCCATCGCCTGCTGCTGCTGCGGATTGCCTGCATTCGGGGCGCCCGTCGGTGCGGCCGGGAATTGCGAACCGTTCGCACCGCCTGCGGGAGGAAGCTGGCTGGATTGTACGGGATTAACAGGCTGGGCCTGCAGTGGCGGGGCTGAATAACTGTCGTTGTATGCCGTGCGCTGGCAACCGGCAAGCGACAAACCTATCGCCGCAGCCGTCACTGCATATCTGAACTGCATCATCACACTCCTAATTATTTGTCCACCGCTGACACTTGCAAAGTGATGCTCAATGACGTGGGAATTATCGTATTTCACTTTGGTTAATCAAGTCGATACCGCCATAAATTGCCACAAGGCCATAGCTGGACAAGAATCGGGTGGTTTCAAGGCTTGATCTGGCAAACCTTACGCAAACAAAATCGGAAGACGAATTCAGCATCTTATGGTCATCCCAGCCAATCTAGCAGGACTGCGATCCGGCCTCGCCTCGCAGACGGATCCGAATGCGAGGCAAACCCAAACGGCGGGTTAGATCCGCCGCTCGACCATCATCTTCTTGATTTCGGCAATTGCCTTTGCCGGGTTCAGACCCTTCGGGCAAGTCTGGGCGCAGTTCATGATCGTGTGGCAGCGATAGAGGCGGAAGGGATCCTCGAGGTTGTCGAGGCGCTCGCCCTTGGCTTCGTCTCTGGAGTCGATGAGCCAGCGATAGGCCTGCAGCAGGACGGCCGGACCGAGATAGCGGTCGCCGTTCCACCAATAGCTCGGACAGGAGGTCGAGCAGCAGGCGCACAGGATGCACTCGTAGAGAC
The DNA here is from genome assembly GCF_900094545.1 of Martinezella miluonensis. Classification (GTDB taxonomy): domain Bacteria; phylum Pseudomonadota; class Alphaproteobacteria; order Rhizobiales; family Rhizobiaceae; genus Rhizobium; species Rhizobium miluonense. The sequence goes on along the minus strand of NZ_FMAH01000016.1, from coordinate 63,875 downwards.
CGTCGAGCTTCAGGCGGTCTTCATGGCTCTGCTTCCATTCCTTGGCCGGCGGCGGCGATACCGTCTTCAGCCAGGGCTCGATCGAGCGATGCTGCGCGTAGAAGTTCGTCAGATCCGGCACGAGGTCCTTGACGACGGGCATGTGTGGCAGCGGATAAATCTTCACCGTGCCCTTGATCTCGTCCAGACCCTTGGTGCAGGCGAGCGTGTTCGTGCCGTCGATGTTCATCGCGCAGGAGCCGCAAATGCCTTCGCGACAGGAGCGGCGCAGCGTCAGCGTCGGATCGATCTTGTTCTTGATGTAGAGCAGACCGTCGAGCACCATCGGGCCGCAATCGTCGATATCGATATAATAGGTATCGATGCTCGGATTCTGGCCGTCATCCGGGCTCCAGCGATAGACGCGGAATTCGCGCGTATTCTTGGCGCCAACCGGCTTCGGCCAGACCTTGCCTTCGCGCATCTGAGAGTTCTTGGGGAGAGCGAGTTCAACCATGGTCAGTTCCTCTCAGATCAGTACACGCGTGCCTTCGGCTCGATCTTGTGCGGATCGATGCCTTCGGCGATCAGGTCGGTGTGAACGGGACGATAGTCGAGCTTCACGTCGCCGGCGTCGTTGACCCAGGCAAGCGTATGCTTGCGCCAGTTGTCGTCGTCGCGACCGGCGAACTTGCCCTCGGTGTAATCCTCGCGGGCATGCGAGCCGCGGCTTTCCTTGCGGGCCTCGGCGCCGTAGATCGTCGTGATGGCGTTGGCCATCAGATTGTGCAGTTCGAGCGTCTCGACGAGGTCGGAGTTCCAGATCAGCGAACGGTCGGTGACCTTGATGTCGGGCAGGTCCTTCCAGATTTCCGAAAGGCGGCGGCAGCCGGACTCCAGCGATTCCTGGGTGCGGAACACGGCGGCGTCTTCCTGCATGGCGCGCTGCATCTTCTCACGCAGCGCCGCTGTCGGCGTCGAGCCGCTGGCGTGACGCAGGCGATCGAAGCGATCCATGATCTTGTCGCAGGCTGCAACGTTAACCGCCGGCACCGGACCATCGCGGTCGATGACCTGACCGGCGCGGATGGCAGCGGCGCGGCCGAAGACGACAAGGTCGATCAGCGAGTTGGAGCCAAGGCGGTTGGCACCGTGCACCGAGGCGCAGCCGGCTTCGCCGACGGCCATCAGGCCTGGCAGGATGCGCTCGGGATTGTTGCTGTCGGCGTTCAGCACTTCGCCCCAGTAGTTCGTCGGAATGCCGCCCATGTTGTAGTGAACGGTCGGCAGCACCGGGATCGGCTCGCGGGTCACGTCGACGCCGGCGAAGATGCGGGCGCTCTCGGAAATACCCGGCAGGCGCTCGTGCAGCACGGCCGGATCGAGATGGTCCAGATGCAGGAAGATGTGGTCCTTGTTCTTGCCGACGCCACGGCCCTCGCGGATTTCCAGCGTCATGCAGCGCGAAACGACGTCACGCGAGGCAAGGTCCTTGGCCGAAGGAGCATAGCGCTCCATGAAGCGCTCGCCTTCCGAATTGACGAGATAACCGCCTTCGCCGCGTGCACCTTCGGTAATCAGGCAGCCCGAACCGTAGATGCCGGTCGGATGGAACTGCACGAATTCCATGTCCTGCAGCGGCAGGCCGGCGCGGGCCACCATGCCGCCGCCGTCGCCGGTGCAGGTATGGGCCGAGGTCGCCGAGAAATAGGCGCGGCCGTAGCCGCCGGTCGCCAGCACCACCATCTTGGCGGCGAAGCGATGGATCGTGCCGTCATCGAGGCACCAGGCGACGACGCCGGTGCAGCGGCTGCCATCGTCGGACATGATAAGGTCGAGCGCGAAATATTCGATGAAGAATTCAGCGTTGTTGCGCAGCGACTGGCCATAAAGCGTATGCAGGATGGCGTGGCCGGTACGGTCGGCCGCCGCGCAGGTGCGTTGCACCGGCGGTCCTTCGCCGTAGTTCTGCATGTGGCCGCCGAACGGGCGCTGATAGATCTTGCCTTCTTCGTTGCGCGAGAAGGGCACGCCGTAGTGCTCGAGTTCGTAGACGGCCTTCGGCGCTTCCATGACCATGTACTGCATGGCGTCGACGTCGCCGAGCCAGTCGGAGCCCTTGACGGTGTCGTAGAGGTGCCACTGCCAGCTGTCGGGCGTCATGTTGCGCAGCGAGGCGGCAATGCCGCCCTGGGCGGCGACGGTATGCGAACGGGTCGGGAAGACCTTGGTGATGCAGGCGGTGCGGAAGCCCTGTTCGGCCATGCCGAGCGTGGCGCGCAGGCCGGCGCCGCCGGCGCCGACGACGATCACGTCATAGGAGTGATCGACGTACTTATAGGCTTTCCCATTTTGAGCAGGCCCATTCTGAGCGGATGAGTTCGGTGCCATGATGCATTTATCCTACGAACGCGATCTTCAGAATGGCGAAAAGACAGAGCCCCGCCAGAATGACCGAGAAAAACGTGTTGAGCATGAGAAGGACGATCTTGCCGAATTCGCCGTGCACATAGTCCTCGATGATGACCTGCATACCGAGCTTCATGTGAATGATGCCGGAGATCACCATCAGGCCCATGATGACCGCGACGATCGGGTTCGACAGCGCGTGCACGACTTCCGCGTAGGGCGCGCCGGCATAGATCAACAGGAAGATGACGAAGAAAATGAAGAGCGGAACGTTGGCGACGGCGGTCAGGCGCTGGCGCCAGAAATGATCGGTGCCTTCCTTGGCGGAACCGAGACCGCGGACTTTGCCCAAAGGGGTGCGCATATCCATGAGAAATATCCTCTAAAGCATAATCCCGAAAGGCATCCCTGCGCTTTCGGAAACGATCATGCCAGTTCAACCCAGCCGGATGGCGATGCCGATGACCCAGACCAGTACGGTCAGACAGATCGAGGCGATGATCGTGATCTTGGCCATCTTCGTCGAAACGGCAGGGTCGAAACCATAGCCGAGATCCCAGACGAAATGGCGCATCCCGCCGAGCATGTGATGCAGCAGCGCCCAAGTATAGCCAAACAGGATGATCCGGCCGACGATCGTGCCCATGATCCAGTTGACCAGGTCGAAATAGCCCTGACCGGTCGCAGCGGCAATCAGCCACCAGGCAACCAGCACCGTGCCGAAGTAGAGCGCGCCGCCGGTAATACGGTGGACGATCGACATGACCATGGTGGGAATGGGTTTGTAGATTTGCAGGTGCGGCGACAGGGGCCGGTTTTGTGTGACGTTCGCCATCAGAACCTCGCGGCGTTACGATACGCTGAGAACCCGGATCTCCGGGGCAACGCGCGCACAGGGACGTGCAGTGTGCGTTGCATCATTGCGACCATTAATCGCCGAAATGCCTATCGACAAGCACTATTGATGCCTGCATCGAATTTAATCGATTCGGATCGCGCTGCACTTTAGCGAGCATGCAGCGACGGACTCCTCATTCCGGGCTATTTACCATTTCATCAACCCTGACGTGGACTTCGAGCCGTTCTTGGGGCAATCTGCCGTTAAGATTTCATTAACGGATGGAAACGGGACGAATCATGAGGCCGCATCTTTTCAAGGCAGCAGCGCTCGTTTTGACGGCAGCCGCCGCTTTTTCCTCGACATCGGCGCTCGCAGGCGAATTTCGCCACTGGCGTCACCACGATCGTTCAGGCCTCGTGCGCCTGGCGCAGATATCGTCTCCGCAGGGCTTCGGGCAACAGCAACCGGCCAGAATCATCCTTATGGAGCGGCATGAGGCCGCAAGCGCCGGCACCTATGCCGGCACTGCGGACGTCTATCAGGCCAATGGCGGCACCTATATTGTCGGCTACGGTGGCTACAATCCCTATGCGCGTCCTGTCGCAGTACAGCCAAGGCCGCGCGCCAAGGTCATCAATGTCCGCTACGCCGCCGATCCCTGCTCGCATGAAGCCGGCGTCTGCGTGATTCGGCCCTAACGCCGTCCGATCCAAGCCAGGAAAGTTGCGTCGCGGTTTTCCGCCCAGAATGCTGCGAAAGCGATTGCACGACGCTTGACCGCTCTACCCGGCGAGAAATCGCCAGACGGTCGTCTTCTTGACCTCGCTATCCTCCAGTGCCCGCGTGACCGGCACCTGATAGGTCGCCTTTGCCTCGAGGCGATCCTTGGGAAGATAGGCCCGGCCGGGATCGCCGACCAGAGCGGTCCTCCCTTCGCCCGCCAACCGGCGCAGCCAGGGAACGAGGCTTGCAGCAAAATCGCGATCGTAGAAGACGTCACCGGCGAGAATGACATCCGTCTCCACAGCACGGCCGATAATATCGTCGCCGGAAAACTCCAGATCGACGCCATTTTCAACGGCATTGAGCTGGATTGCCGTGCCCGCCCACGGATCGATATCGACGGCAAGCACATGGCTTGCCCCTGCACGCCTGGCCGCGATGGCGACAAGCCCGGAGCCGCTGGCAAAATCCAGAACGGTTTTGCCCGTCACGGTCTCCGGATGATCGAGGATGTAGCGCGCCAAACCCTGGCCACCCGCCCAGGCAAAGGCCCAGAAGGGCGGCGGCAGACCGATCTCTTCCAGCTCCTCCTCGGTCTTCAGCCAGAGTTCATGGGCTTCGCTCGCGAGATGCAACCGGATTTCCGGCACATGCGGCGGCGCCATCAGGCTGGTGTTAGCACGGATAAAGCTTTCCGGATCGGTTTTCACAACGTCCTTCAGCCGGGTTAGACCGGCGGGTTGTCCAGACCGCCCATGCGGCAGACTTCGAGCCATTCCTCATCCGTCACCGGCTGCACCGAAAGCCGCATGGAGGTGACCAGCGCCATTTGCGAAAGCTTCGGATTGGCTTTGACGTCCTTCAGGGACACGGGCTTGGGCATGTCGCGGACGGCGCGGATGTCGACGCATTCCCAGCGAAGATCGTCCTTGGCGGTCGAATCCGGATGCGCCAGCGCGCAGACTTCGACGATGCCGACGACCTCGAGCCCATCATTGGAATGATAGAAGAAGCCCTTGTCGCCGATCTGCATGGCCCGCATGTTGTTGCGGGCGAGATAGTTGCGCACGCCGGTCCACTCGGTCCCCTTGTCGCCGGCATCCTTTTGCTGCTGCCAGGACCAGGAGGCCGGTTCGGATTTATAAAGCCAGTGCGCCATTCCTCATGCCTCCGGATTGTTGAAGACCCAGTTGAACGGCTTGATTTCGACGCTCTCGAACAAGCCGGCCTTGGTATAAGGGTCGGCATCCGCGATCGCGACCGCCGCTTCGACGCTATCGACCTTGACGACCACCAGACTGCCGTTCGGCTTGCCTTCGGCATCGAGGAACGGACCTGCCATCTTCAGCGTGCCTTCGGCATTGAGCTTGTTCAGATACTCCAGATGCGCCGGGCGCGTCTCCATGCGGACGTTCAGGTAACCGGGCTTGTCCTTGCAGACAAAGGCGAACAGCATGACTTAATTCTCCCAAGGAAATCGAAATCTATCGACGATGACGGATAAAGGTTCAATCGCCCCAGGTCATCACATTTCTGCGCGAAGGGGATTGATGATATCGAGGCCCCAGAAGTCGGCTTCATTACCCGTGGCGATAGTGCATTCGTTCGCGATTGCGGCAGAAGCGATCAACATGTCCATCGGGTCACGCTGCCTTCCCACCGCCCTGCCTTCGGCCATAAGCTGCGCCCAAATCAAAGCGGCATTCTCATCAAAGGGAAGAATGCGGCCTGCAAAATACGCTTGAGGTCCCTGACCGCCGAGAAACCATGCCTCAAGATCATCACGCTTGCGTCCCACCGGCATGATCAGGATGCCACGCTGAATTTCAGCGATCGTGGACGCTGCGATGAAAAGATCGTCATCCAGTTGAGCCTCGAACCATCGCACGAGGTTAGGCGACGGTTCGGGTTTGATCGTGTTGCTGATGATATTGGTATCGAGCAAATAGCGGGTCAAAGATCGATCTCGCGCACCTTGCCCTTAACCCTTTCAAGATCGATATCGGTCCCGACAAGGGGCGAGCTGCGTAGCCAGGCGTAAACGCCGCCTTTTTTCGGCGGGTCTCCTGAAACGGTCTTGGTCAGTACATCGCGAAGTCGGGCCGATTCAGTTCCGCCTTCTGCCAATCGCCGTGCCATCTCTCTAATAAGAGTACGGTCGGCATCAAGCCCGAGCACCTCGAAGCGAGCGAGACCGCGCTCTCCGAGACGAGAACGGTAGTTCTGAATTGCGCGCTTTTGCGAGTTACTCATAGCCGCTCCCTGTATATCCAGTAATATATCCAGGGCGACGCCGACATTCAAGCTATTCCGTGGTAATCGGCCGCGTCATCAATTGCCCGATGGCGGCTGTTATGTCGAGCTTGCCATCGATGATGGCCGAAACTGCGTCGGTAATCGGCATGTCGACGCCGAGTTCGCCGGCGAGCCGCGCGGCGATGGAAGCAGCATAAGCGCCCTCGACCAAGGTGCCATGCGCCGGATCGACGGTGTCTCCCTGGCCAAGCGCGATACCGAATCTGAGATTGCGGGATTGATGGCTGGTCGCCGTCAGCACGAGGTCTCCGAGGCCCGAAAGCCCGCGCACCGTTTCCGCCTTGCCGCCCTTGGCCGCGACGAAGCGCGACATTTCGGCAAGCCCGCGGCTGATCAGTGCGGCGCGCGCAGAATCGCCGATGCCCCGCCCCTCGACGATGCCGCAGGCAATGGCCAGCACATTCTTCAGCGCGCCGCCGAGCTGCACGCCGATACGGTCATCCGATGCATAGAGACGGAAGGTCGGGCCGGAAATTGCCTGGGCAAGCCTTTCGGCCACGGCCATGTCGGCAGCGGCGATCGCCATGGCCGTCGGCAGGCCCTTGGCGATATCGGCGGCAAAGCCCGGCCCGGAGAGCACGGCGATCGCATGCTGCGGCAGCTCGCGCTCCAGCATGTCAGTCAGAAGATCGCCGGAAAGCTTGTCGATACCCTTGGCGCAGGTAACGACGATGGCATCCTTGGCGAGATAAGGTCCATAATGCCGGGCAGCATCGGCCTGCGCCTGCGAGGGCATGGCGAAAAGGACGATACCGGCATTGGAAACGGCATCCGCATCGGCCGAGAACTGCAGCGAATCCGGAAGCTCGATCCCGGGCAGAACGGCATCATGCATGCGATCGGCGGCAAGATCCGTCATCAGCCCCGCATTGCGCCCGACGAGCGTCACGTCGCTGCGGCCGGTCAGCGCGATGACGGCCGCGAGCGCCGTGCCGAAGGCACCTGCACCGATGACTGCGATCCTCTCATTGCCGCTCATGCCTTCGCTCCTCGTTTGCCGTGGCCCAGTAGGGTTTCAGCCTTCTGATCCAGCGGCCAGCGCGAGCGCGGCTGCACATCGAGATCGTCAGGAGCAACACCCGTCGCCATGCGCTCGAGCCCCGCCCAGGCGATCATGACGGCATTGTCAGTACACAATCTCAATGGCGGCGCGATGAAACGAAAGCCATTAGCATCGCAAAGCTCCTGCAGCGTGCGGCGCAGTTCGAGATTGGCGGCAACGCCGCCGGCCACGACAAGCGACGGCTTTTCCGCCGTCTTGGGAAACTCCGTCTTGAAGCGCTGCAAGCCGCGGCCGATCCGGTCCTTCAACGTGCGCGAGATCGCCTTCTGGAAGGAGGCGCAGATATCGGCGATGTCCTGCTCCGTCACCGGCGCGATTGCCGTAGCCGCCTGTCGCACGGCCGTCTTCAGGCCGGAAAAGGAAAAATCGAGGCGCGTTTCGCCGACCAGCGGTCGCGGCAGATCGAAGCGGTCCGGATTGCCGTTCTTGGCGGCTGCCTCGACCGCCGGGCCACCAGGATAGGGCAATCCCAGAAGCTTGGCCGTCTTGTCGAAGGCTTCACCAAGGGCGTCGTCGATGGTCGTGCCCCAACGCTCATATTGGCCGACGCCGCGCACGAGGATAAGCTGGGTATGGCCGCCGGAAACGAGCAGCATGAGATAGGGAAAGGCTAGCCCGTCCGTCAGCCGCGCCGTCAAGGCATGGCCTTCCAGATGGTTGATGGCGTATAATGGTTTGCCTGTCGCACGCGAGATCGCCTTGCCGGTCATCAAGCCGACGAGCAGCCCACCGATGAGACCGGGACCGGAGGTGGCGGCAATGGCATCGACGTCCGAGAGCGACACATTGGCGCGTTTCAATGCTTCGTCGATCAGCGTATCCAGCGCCTCGACATGCGCCCGCGCAGCGATTTCCGGCACGACGCCGCCATAGGCGCTATGTTCGTCCAGCTGGCTGAGGACGACATCGGAACAAACCGTGGGCGTGCCGTCATCCCGGCGTTCGACAATGGCTGCAGCGGTTTCGTCACAGCTTGTTTCGATGCCGAGAATACGAAGAATGGACGCCATGGAGAAAGTTCGTTGCCTACAGGTCGATTGCGATAAAGCGGAAATATGGTTACGGGAACTGTCGGTAACAACGGATCAAAGCGGATGCAAACAAAACCTTTCCGGATCGGCACGCGGGGCAGCCCGCTGGCGCTCGCCCAGGCGCACGAGGCGCGTGACCGCCTGATGGCAGCGCATGGCCTTCCGGAGGAGATGTTCGAAATCGTCGTTCTCACCACCAAGGGCGACCGCATCACCGACCGGTCGCTGGCGGCAATCGGTGGCAAGGGCCTGTTCACGGAGGAGCTCGAAGAAAAGCTGACCTCCGGCGAACTCGACTTTGCCGTGCACTCGGCCAAGGACATGGCGACGAAGCTGCCCGACGGGCTGGCGCTTAACGCCTACCTACCCCGCGAAGACATTCGCGATTCCGTCATTGGCCGCACAGCACCGAAATTGATCGACCTGCCGCACGGCGCAACCGTCGGCTCGGCCTCGCTGCGCCGCCAGGCGCTGGTCCGCCGCCTGCGCCCGGATATCAACGTCATCACCTTCCGCGGCTCGGTCCAGACCCGCCTTCGCAAGCTGGAAGAGGGACAGGCGGATGCGACGCTGCTCGCCGTTGCCGGCCTGAAGCGGCTCGGCAATGTCGAGGTCATCACCGAAATCCTCGATCCAGACGAATTCCCGCCGGCGCCGGCACAAGGCGCGATCACCATCGAAAGCCGCATCGACGACAAGAGGACGAGCGACCTGCTGGTCGCCATCAATGATGCACAGACCTTCGATGCTGTATCCTGCGAGCGCGCCTTCCTGGCGGCACTCGACGGTTCCTGTCGCACGCCGATTGCCGGCTACGCGATCTGCGAGGGGGATCATCTGCGGTTCTTTGGCATGATCCTGACGCCGGATGGCAAGCAGGTGCACACCACCACTATCGAGGGCCATCGCCGCGATGCCGAGGCGCTCGGCGTCAATGCCGGCCAGGCGATTCGTACCGAAGCGGGCAGCACCTTCTTCGAAGACTGGGTCTGACATCCAATGCGCGTCGTCGTCACCCGCCCGCTACTTTCGGGTGAACGCACCATCGGACGACTGGCGCGGATGGGCCACGAAGCATTGTTGCTGCCATTGGCAGAGCCGATCCATCATGTCGACGATGCGAGACGCGCACTCCTGGAAACCCGGGGCGCCATCGCCGTCACCAGCGCCGAAGCGGTTCGGGTTCTGGCCGCGTTGGGGGCCGATGTCGCACAGCACCTCGGCCGCCCGGTCTTTGCCGTCGGCAAGGTAACGGCCAAGGAGGCAGCCGCCCTCGGCTTCATCGATATTGCCGCATCGGAAGGCGGCGGCACCGAGCTGGCGGCTCTGATTTCCGGTCATGCGGCCAACCCTGCCGAAAGCCCCCTCCTCTATCTCGCGGGCCACCCCCGCGCTGCCGGTTTCGAAGCCGGATTGACTAAGCTGAAGCGACCTTTCCGCACGGTGGAATGCTATAGGATGCGCGATGTCATCCCCGAGGATGGTGCCCTTCGCCGACTTTTCGTCGACCCGCAGGCAGACGCGGTATTGTTTTATTCCCAGCAGACGGCGCAGCGCTTTTTCAGCTTGCCCTTCGTGCAGGAAAACCCAGCGATCTTCGCGGGGACACGTTTCCTCTGCCTGAGCGAAGCCATTGCCGAAGCGGTTCCGGCCGGCATGCGTCCACACATCGCCATCGCCGACACGCCGGATGAAGACCGACTTCTGGCGCTGCTTGTCGCAGGGTAAGGCCGCAATTTTGATCTAAGCTCTTTCCATAATCGCGTTGTCTGTCTAACTTCGTTGCAGCGCATGAAAAGAGGACCTCATGGTACCGGGAAAACCGCCTAACCATTCGAAGCCCAACAACGAGCCGGTCACGATCGATCTGGAAGCCGAAAAAACTGCGCAGAGCGCAGCCTCCGAGGATATCACGGAGCGCAGCCACGGCGAATTCGGCTCATCCTCCGCCAATGAAGTGGAAATGCCGCTCGAAACGGACAAGGAGCCGCTTCGCGAGGAAGCTCGGGGGTCGATCTTCGCCTCCGCCCCGGAAGAACAGCAAACGACGGCACAGCAAGCAAAGCAGGCGGAGCCTGCGCCTTCCGTTGCCGAGCGGCCACAGCAGCAGCTACGGCGTGAAGGTTCAACCTCCGGCCTGATCGCCGCCGGTATCGTCGGCGGCCTGATCGCACTCGTCGGCGCCGGAGCCCTGCAATATGCCGGTTTCCTGCCCGGCGGCCGCGCCGGCAAGGACGCATCTGCCGATATCACGGCATTGAATGCAGAAATCGACGGTCTCAAACACAGCATCGCCAATCTCGCCGCAGCACCTGCAGCAAAGCCGGACGAGGCGCTTGTCGCCCGCGTATCGGCGCTCGAGACGCGTGCTGCCGGCGCCTCTTCGGCAGGCGGATCAAGCGGAGCCGCAAATCCGGCTTCCGATCAGAAGATCGCTTCGCTGAGCGGCGAAGTTGAGCAGCTGAAAGCCGATCTCAGCAAGGCCACCCAGAGCCAGGCCACCTCCGATGCCGAAGTCAGCAAGCGTCTCGACAACGCCGAAAAGAAGCTGAGCGGGCCAAGCCAGGAAAGCGCCGTTGCCCGCGCTATCGCGGCGGCCGCCCTGAAGGCTGCGATCGATCGCGGCGGCCCCTTCCGGCCAGAACTCGATACCTTCGCCAATGTCGCGTCTGACGACCCTGCCGTCGCCGATCTCAAGAATTTCGCCCAGACCGGCGTTCCCTCGCGCGCCGATTTGATCCGCCAGGTCACCGATGTCGCGACCGCCATCGTCGCCACCGCGCAGAACGACAATCCGAACCAGAGCTGGAGCGATCGGCTGATGTCGAGCGCCAAGTCCCTGGTGCAGGTGCGCCCTGTCGGCAACTTCCCGGGCGACAGCGTCGATGCGATCGCCGCGCGTTTCGAAGACAAGGTGAAGAATGGCGATCTGCCGGGCGCGGTCAACGAGTGGAACAGCCTGCCCGATGCCGCCAAGTCGGCCTCCGCCGCCTTCAAGCAGTCGCTGGAAGCCCGCATCCGAGTTGAGGATCTGGTAAGCGATGCGCTGTCGAAGGCAATCGCCAATACCGGAAAGCAGAACTAGGGACGGAGCGCAGCAATGATCAGACTGCTTATCTTCGCCATTCTCGTCCTCGCTCTCGGCTATGGTTTTTCCTGGCTGGCGGATCGGCCCGGCGACCTCTCGCTGGTTTGGGAAGGCCAGCTTTACCGGACCAGATTGATCGTTGCCGCAGCGATCTTGATCGCATTGGTCGCGGCCGTCATGATCCTCTGGTGGTTCGTGCGGCTGATCTGGACTTCGCCACATTCCGTCACCCGCTATTTCCGCGCCCGCACGCGCGATCGCGGCTACCAGGCGCTGTCCACGGGGCTAATTGCCGCCGGCGCCGGCAATGCCCTGCTCGCCCGAAAAATGGCGGCGCGCACGCGCGGCCTGATCCGCGCCGATCAGGAGCCGCTCATCAATCTGCTTGAGGCCCAGGCGGCATTGATCGAAGGCAAACATGACGAGGCTCGTCAGAAGTTCGAGCTGATGGCGAACGATCCCGAAACGCGCGAGCTCGGTCTGCGCGGCCTCTACCTCGAAGCCAGGCGTCTCGGCGCGCATGAAGCCGCGCGGCAATATGCCGAGAAGGCGGCCGACCAGGCCCCCTACCTGCCCTGGGCGGCACAAGCGACGCTGGAATATCGCAGCCAGTCCGGTCGCTGGGATGATGCCATCAAGCTTCTCGACCAGCAGAAGGTTGCCCACGTCGTCGACAAGACCACGGCCAATCGCCAACGCGCCGTGCTTTTGACGGCACGCGCCAACGACAGACTGGAGAGCGATCCGGCCGGCGCGCGCGACGATGCGCTGGCTGCACTGAAGCTTGTGACCGATTTCGTGCCTGCGGCGCTGATCGCGGCCAGGGCCTTGTTTCGCGAGGACAAGGTGCGCAAGGCGGCGTCCATGCTCGAACAGGTCTGGAAGGCGGATCCAAATCCCGAGATCGGCAAGGCCTATGTGCGTGCCCGCAGCGGCGATTCCGTCACCGACCGCCTGAAGCGTGCCGAGCGGCTGGAAGCCATCCGCCCGAACAATGTCGAGGCGCTGCTGCTGACCGGAAAGGCGGCGCTGGATGCTCGCGACTTCAGCAAGGCCCGCGCCAAGGCCGAAGCAGCAGCCAGGATCGATGCCCGCGAGGGCGCCTTCCTGCTTCTGGCCGATATCGAAGAGGCCGAAACCGGCGATCAGGGGCGTATGCGCCACTGGATGGCGCAGGCGCTGCGAGCTCCGCGCGATCCGGCCTGGGTCGCCGATGGCTTCGTCTCCGAAAAATGGCTGCCGCTGTCGCCGGTCACGGGCCGCCTCGACGCCTTCGAATGGAAGGCGCCTTTCGACCAGATCGAGGGCCCGGTGGAAGAAGGTTCGGCCGTATCCGTCGATGCGGCGCTGAAATCGCTGCCGCCGGTACGCGAGACCGCAACCGTGGCCGAGACGGCGGCTTCACCGAAAGTTGCATCGCCAGCAACTAATACCTATGTCATGGAATTGGAACCGACGGCGGCGAAGTCCGCGCCGAGCGCGTCCGCTGCGTCGCGGCAGCAGATACAAAGGGAGCCGGAACCACGGCCCTTTTTCGGCGGTGCTCCCGACGACCCGGGCGTGAAAGATCGAAAACTTGAACCGGAACCCAAGACGCGGCTCAAGTTGTTCTAGAGTGCGGTACCCCAAGAACCCTACTCGGCTTGCTTTGAGAATGGATACGGATGTTCGAACGCTTTCAGGAATTCCTTCATAACCTGACCCAGGACCACCCCAAATCCGGCTTTGCACCCGACGACCCGCGCGTCGCAGTGGCAGCGCTCTGTATCCAGGTCATGGAGGCGGACGGCAAGATCGAGAACAGCGAGAAGAAGAGGCTGCGCAAGCTGCTGAAGAGCCAATATGGCCTCGAAGGCCGCCAGCTCGATGCACTGATCGCCGCCGGCCAAGAAGCCGAAAGCGAAGCCGTCGATTACTATCGTTTCACATCGGATCTGAAGCGCCATCTCGACAGTGCTCAGCGGCTCGAGCTGCTCGGCATACTCTGGGATATCGTCTATGCCGACGGCGAGCGTAGCGAGATGGAAGACCATGCGATCTGGCGCATTGCCGACCTCATGGGCATTTCCGATCGCGAGCGCATCATGAAGCGCCAGGAAGCAGCCGCACGCGTGCCCGGTTCCAGGGTGGAGACAGGCAATGATGATTGAAGCACCGAGGAGCGCCGGCCGACCGATATTGATCGTCCTGCACCAGGAGCGCTCCAGCCCCGGCCGTGTGGGCCAAATGCTGCTGGAGAAGGGCTACGATCTCGATATCCGCCGCCCGGTTCTCGGCGATCACCTGCCTTCGACGCTTTCGGCTCATGCCGGCGCCGTCATCTTCGGTGGCCCGATGAGCGCCAACGACCCGGAGGAGTTCATCAAGAGGGAGACCGACTGGCTGAAGGTTCCCCTCAAGGAGAACCGGCCCTATCTCGGCATCTGCCTCGGGGCGCAGTTGCTCGCCCGCCATCTCGGCGCCAAGGTGAAGGCGCGCGATGACGGCAAGACCGAGATCGGCTGGTATGCGCTTCAGCCGACGGAAAAGGGCCGGCTGCTGATGCGCTGGCCGCAGATGGTCTATCATTTCCATCGCGAGGGCTTCGAGCTGCCGCACGGCGCAGATCTGCTTGCCACGGCCGAGACCTACCCGAACCAGGCCTATCGCTATGGTGCCAACGCCTGGGGCCTGCAGTTTCACGCCGAACTCACGCGCGCCATGATGCAGCGCTGGGTCGTGCATGGCGAACATCGCTTCTGCATGCCGAACGCCCAGCAGGGCCGCGAGCATCTGGAAGGTCGGATGATCTTCGACGCCGCGCTCAGGGCCTGGCTGTCGGAATTCCTCGATCTCGTCTTCGAGGGCAAGCAGGCGATGGCTGCCTGAGGCGACGAAAACCTTAAATCGAAAGGGCCGCTTCCGGCAGCCTCAAGCCGGTTGCGGCTCGCCCTTGCGATCCGGCGCGTTCAAGCTGTCGATCTGGCGAAGCTGCGGGAACCCGGCCGCCCAGAGAATAGCGACCGTCAGCGTGCCGAGACCTCCGATGACGACGGCGGGGATCGCGCCGAAATAATGCGCCATGATGCCGGCTCGAAACTCGCCAAGCTCATTCGACGCCCCGACGAAGACCATGTTGACGGCATTGACGCGGCCGCGGACGTGATCCGGCGTCCAGAGCGTGATTAGGGTTTCGCGGACATAGACCGAGATCAGGTCGGATGCCCCCATGACTGCAAGAGCTGCTATCGACAGCCACGGCGTATGCGAGATGCCGAAGACCAGCGTGCCCACACCGAACAGGGCGACACCGACGAACATATAGAGGCCGGCACGGTGCCGGATGGGATAGGTCGCCAGAAACAGGCCCATGGCGATCGCGCCGAAGCTGGGGGCAGCGCGCAGGAGGCCGAGCCCCCAAGGCCCAAGCGTCAGGACATCGCGCGCATAGACCGGCATCAGCGCCACCGCACCACCGAGCAGCACGGCGAAGAGATCGAGCGAAACAGCGCCAAGCACCACTTTCTCCGACCAGATGAAGCGGAAGCCTGCGAGGATCTCGTTCATGCTTTTCGATTGCTGCGCGGCACGCTGATGCGGCTTCGGGATCAGGAAAGTCAGGATAGAGCCGGCGGCCAGGAACATCACGGCCACCGTGTAGGATGCGCTGGCACTGACGCCATAGAGCAAACCACCGGCGACAGGGCCGAGAACGGCGGCGGCATCCCAGGACATCGAGTTCCACGTCACCGCATTGGACAGATCCTGCGGCGGAATGAGGTTGGGCGCCAGCGACTGCATCGACGGTGTCATGAAGGCACGCTCGACGCCGAAAACGGCGAGGATCATGAAAACCGGCAGGGGCGCAAATGTGCCGCTGACGGTGAGGAAGAGAAGTGCCGCCGTGCACAGCATGCCGACGAAGATGCAGATCGCCGCAACCCTGCGCCTGTTATAGCGGTCGGCCACCGTACCGGTGACCAGGATCAGCAACAGGGAGGGGAGGAACTGCACAAGGCCGATCAAGCCAAGATAGGCGGGATTTCCGGTGTGGTCATACATCTGCCAGCCGACCGAGACGCTGACGATCTGGGTGGCAAAAGCTGTCAAAAACCGAGCGAAGAAGAAATAGGTATAGGCAATGTGCCTGAAGGCGGCAAACCGGTCTCCGCTGGCAGCGAACGACATGGGACGAGACTTTCCGGCGCGACAGCCGGCGCAAATGCAGACACCGGCCTTTTAAACATGATTCAACATGCTTCGGAGCATGGGACTTGCCCGTTTAGTCGTCAATGTCTACATGTCTGTCAACCGCGAAATGGAGACGGACATGCTCGCTTTATTTCAAACCATTGATCTGGCTTTGAATCTTTACACCTGGGTGCTGATCGGCAGCGCTATCTTTTCCTGGCTCTATGCTTTCAACGTCATCAATTCGAGCAATCAGTTCGTCAGCTCCATCGGCAGCTTCCTTTATGCGGTCACCGAGCCGGCATTGCGCCCGATCCGCCGCATCCTGCCCGATCTCGGCGGCATCGACATCTCGCCGGTCATCCTGCTGCTCATCATCTTCTTCATTAGGTCGCTGATGTGGAACTCGCTGGTTCCGCTGTTCCTGCGGTGAACAGGCCCTGGCAGGCGTCCTCGGATCACCTGCGACTATCCGTGCGTCTCACGCCCAATGGCGGGCGCGACGCGATTGATGGCGTTGAGACCGGCAGCGATGGCGAATGCTATCTGAAGGCGCGCGTCTCGGTCGCGCCGGAGAAGGGCAAGGCCAACAAGGCGCTGATCGCGCTGCTTGCCAAGAGCCTCGGCATCCCCAAATCCTCGCTCGAGCTGCTCAGCGGCGATACCGCTCGTAAAAAAATCCTCCGGATCGATGGCGACCCGGAGGATTTGGCAGAAAGATTAAACGCTATCGCGAAGGGCTGATCAGGCCTTTGCCTTCTTGGCGCGCTCGATAGCTTCGATGATGAGTTCGCCAGCTTCCTTGGAACCGCCCCAGCCGAAGATCTTGACCCACTTGCCGGGTTCCAGATCCTTGTAGTGCTCGAAGAAGTGCTCGATCTGCTTCACCGTGATTTCCGGAAGATCGGTATATTCCTTGACCTTCTCGTAGCGCAGCGTCAGCTTCGGCGACGGAACGGCGATGATCTTCTCGTCCTTGCCGGAATTGTCTTCCATCTTCAGCACGCCGATCGGGCGAACATTGATGACGCAGCCGGGAACCAGCGGACGGGTGCTGGCGATCAGCACGTCGATCGGGTCGCCATCTTCGGAGAGGGTGTGAGGAACGAAGCCGTAATTGCCCGGGTAGGTCATCGGCGTATAGAGGAAACGGTCAACGACCAGCGTGCCGGCCTCCTTGTCCATTTCGTACTTGATCGGATGACCGCCGACCGGCACTTCAACGATGACGTTGACGTCTTCGGGCGGGTTCTTGCCAATGGAAATCGCGTCGATACGCATACATGTCCCCTAATAAGGATGGTTGCCGCCCGCCAAATAATAGGATTCATGCCGCAACGCAACAACGCATCGGAAAAGCGGCGGATTTAGTTGGCGCTTACGGCCAGACGAAACCGATCTTCTTAAGCCGTCTGTGATCGAAGGTCTCGATGCCTTCGCAGAAATCGACACCGCCCTGGCCGCGATAGAAGCGATCGGCATTTTCATTTTCTTCTAGGCACCAGACCACCAGCCCCTTGCAGCCGAGCGACTTCAACAGCCGGCGGGCCTCGCCGAAAAGCATGCGCCCCATGCCCAGACCCTGATATTGCGGACGCAGATAAAGCTCGTAGATCTCGCCTTCCTGCGGAAGGGCGCGGGCACGGTTGAGCCCGAGCGTGGCATAACCGGCAATTTCGCCGGCAACGTCCAGAACCAGCAGCGTAGCCGGCCCGCTGGTCGCCTTGCGCCACCAGCCTTCGCCGCGGCGCTCGATCATCTGGCCAAGAGCGCGATGCGGAATGATGCCGGCATAGGTGTACTGCCACGACTGGCGGTGCACCTCCGAAATGGCTCGGGCATCATGGGGTTCTGCCCGCCGAACATCAATCGACAACGTCTTCATAACGTCTACTCTGGTCTCGCGAACGCGAATTAACCATCCTCATTCATAAAGATGGCAAACTTGCCCACAGGCTTTATCCGTGGATCGTCCCTAAAAATTAACGACTTTTTAACCTTTAGGACAAGGGCTCAAAAACCGAACACACAAAATAAAAACCCCGGCACAATGGCCGGGGTCGTACGATTCCAGGCAGTTTGGCTATCAGGCCAGACGGGCCTTCTCGAAGCGCTTACGCTCGTTCGGATCGAGATACATCTTGCGCAGGCGGATCGACTTCGGCGTGACTTCGACCAGTTCGTCGTCCTGAATCCAGGAGAGAGCGCGGTCGAGCGTCATGCGGATGGGCGGCGTCAGCTTCACGGCTTCATCCTTGCCGGCGGCGCGGATGTTGGTGAGCTTCTTGCCCTTCAGCACGTTGACTTCGAGGTCGTTGTCGCGGGTGTGGATGCCGATGATCATGCCGGCATAGACCTTCTCGCCGGCGTCGATGATCATCGGGCCGCGGTCTTCCAGGTTGAACAGGGCATAGGCCACGGCTTCGCCGGACTCGTTGGCGAGCAGAACGCCGTTGACGCGGCCGACGATATCACCCTTGTAGGGCTGGTAGTCGTGGAACAGGCGGTTCATGACGGCGGTGCCGCGCGTGTCGGTCAGAAGTTCCGACTGGTAGCCGATGAGACCACGGGTCGGCGCCCAGAACACGAGACGGACGCGATTGCCGCCGGACGGACGCAGCTCGGCCATTTCGGCCTTACGCTCCGACATCTTCTGCACGACGATACCCGAATGCTCTTCATCGACGTCGATGACGACTTCTTCGATCGGCTCAAGAAGCTGGCCGCTCTCGTCCTTGTGCATGACGACGCGCGGACGCGACACGGCAAGCTCGAAGCCTTCGCGGCGCATGGTTTCGATCAGAACTGCGAGCTGCAATTCGCCGCGGCCGGAGACGTAGAACGAATCCTTGCCTTCGGCTTCTTCGATCTTCAGCGCGACGTTGCCTTCGGCTTCCTTGAACAAACGGTCGCGGATGACGCGCGAGGTAACCTTGTCACCCTCGGTGCCGGCATAGGGGCTGTCGTTGACGATGAACGACATGGTGACGGTCGGCGGGTCGATCGGCTGCGCGATCAGTGGCTCGGTGACCTGCGGATCGCAGAAGGTGTCGGCGACGGTGCCCTTGGAAAGGCCGGCGATGGCGACGATGTCGCCTGCCTGCGCTTCTTCGATCGGCTGACGCTCGATACCACGGAAGGCGAGGATCTTCGAGATACGGCCGGTTTCGATGAGGTTGCCGTCGGCACCCAGAACCTTGACGGCCTGGTTCGGCTTGATCGAGCCGGAATGGATGCGGCCGGTGATGATGCGGCCGAGGAAGGGGTTGGCTTCGAGGATGGTGCCGATCATGCGGAACGGACCTTCGCCGACGGTCGGCTGCGGAACGTGCTTGACGACAAGATCGAGAAGCGGGCCGAGGCCTTCTTCCTTCGGACCCTCGGGCGAATAGTTCATCCAGCCGTTACGGCCGGAACCGTAGAGGATCGGGAAGTCCAGCTGCTCGTCGGTGGCGTCGAGATTGGCGAAGAGGTCGAAGACTTCGTTGATGACTTCGTCGGCGCGGGCATCCGGACGGTCGATCTTGTTGATCGCAACGATCGGGCGCAGGCCAACCTTCAGAGCCTTGCCGACGACGAACTTTGTCTGCGGCATCGGGCCTTCAGCGGCGTCGACGAGAACGATCGCGCCATCCACCATCGAGAGAATACGCTCGACTTCACCGCCGAAGTCGGCGTGGCCGGGTGTGTCGACGATGTTGATGCGGGTATCCTTCCAGACGACCGAGGTCGCCTTGGCGAGAATGGTGATGCCGCGTTCCTTTTCGAGGTCGTTCGAATCCATGACGCGTTCGGCAACGCGCTGGTTCTCGCGGAAGGAGCCGGACTGCTTCAGGAGCTCGTCGACGAGGGTGGTTTTCCCATGGTCAACGTGCGCGATGATCGCGATGTTGCGAAGTGCCATATGTCTTTATCTCTGAGGCTGGGGCGCAGTGTGTAGTAAACACGCCAATTGCATTTGGCGCGCTCATACCCTTTTTTTCGCGAATGCGAAAGGGGGGAGGCGCGAAAGCTCGTTCGCAAGCCTCTTTACATGACGCAAGGCAATGCCGAAACCCCAAACTCCAGGGGCGAAGATCAGGCCGCCAGCCCCTTCTTCTTCAGCATCGCATCCGGGCTCGGCAGCTTGCCGCGGAAGGCCTTGTAGGTTTCTTCCGGGTCGATCGAGCCGCCGACGGAATAGATATTGGCCTTCAGCTTTTCGGCCATATCCGGATTGAAGGCATCGCCGGTATCCTCGAAGGCGGCGAAGGCATCAGCGTCAAGCACTTCCGACCACATGTAGGAATAATAGCCCGCCGAATAGCCGTCGCCGGAAAACACATGCTGGAAGTGCGGCGTCGCATGGCGCATGACGATCGACTTCGGCATACCGATCTCCGAAAGCACCTGCCCTTGCACCGCCATCGGATCCTCGACCGCGCCGCGGGTATGGAAGGCCATGTCGACCAGAGCCGAAGAGGTGAACTCGACGGTATTGAAGCCGGCATTGAAGGTGCGGGCCGCCAGAACCTTGTCGAGCAGCGCCTGCGGGATCGGCGCGCCGGTCTCATAGTGGACGGCATATTCCTTGAGGATGGCGGGCACCGTCAGCCAATGTTCATAGAGCTGCGACGGCAGTTCGACGAAGTCGCGGGAAACGCCGGTTCCGGAAACCGAAGGATAGGTAACGTTGGAAAGCATGCCGTGCAGCGCATGGCCGAATTCATGGAATAGCGTACGCGCATCATCGAGCGACAGCAGCGCTGGCTTGCCTTCGGCCGGCTTGGCGAAATTGCAGACATTGTAGATGATCGGCAGCTCGCCGACATGACCGTTCTTCAGCGGCAGCTTATGCTGCGACTGGAACGAACTCATCCAGGCGCCGGAGCGCTTGGAGCCGCGGGCAAAGTAATCGCCGAGGAACAAAGCGACGAGCTTGCCTGAGCGATCGCGGATCTCGAAGACGCGCACGTCGGGATGATAGGCGGGAATGCCCTTCTGCTCGACGGCCTTGATGCCGAACAGCCGGCCGGCGACGTCGAAGCAGGCGACGATGATCTTCTCGAGCTGCAGATAGGGCTTCAGCTCAGTTTCGGAGAAATCGAATTTCCGTGTGCGGATCTTCTCGGCATAGTGCCGCCAGTCCCAGGGCATGACCTCGTGATTGCGACCCTCTTCGGCGATCAGGGCGGCAATATCCCTTTCTTCCTCACCGGCACGAGCCGCCGCCTTGGACCATACGGCCACCAGCAGATCGTTCACCGCCGTCGGCGTCTTCGCCATGGTGTTGTCGAGCTTCAGCTCCGCGAAGTTGGCATAGCCGAGCAGCTTGGCCTTCTCCGCCCGCAGCGCCAGCGTCTCGCGGATAATCTCGCGATTGTCGGTCTTGCCGCCATTGGCACCGCGCGCAACCCAGGCGTTGAAGGCCTGCTCGCGCAGATCACGGCGCTCTGATGATGTCAGGAACGGCTCGATGATCGAGCGCGACAGCGTAACGGCATATTTGCCCTCTTCGCCGCGTTCACGCGCAGCTGCCGCCATCGCATCGCGCAAATAGTCTGGGAGACCGGCGAGATCCGCTTCCTCCGACAGCAGAAGTGCCCAGCTCTTTTCATCGGCAAGCACGTTCTGACCAAATTGCGCACCGAGGCCGGCGAGCGTCTCGTTGATCGCGGAAAGCCGCTCCTGCTCAGCTTTCGGCAGCTTGGCGCCTGCCTTGACGAAGCCCTTCCAGTGCCGCTCCAGCACGCGGGTCTCTTCCAGCGTCAAGGCAAGTTTGTCACGGCCGTCCCAAAGGGTGTCGATGCGCGCAAAGAGCGCCGCATTCGTGCCGATCTTCGAATAGTGCCGCGCCATCTTCGGCGCGATCTCGCGCTCCAGCGCCTGGATGGTCTCGTTGGTATGAGCGCCGGCCTTGTTCCAGAAGAGCGCCGAAATGCGCGACAGCTCGTCGCCCGCGAGTTCGAGCGCGATCACGGTATTGGCGAAGGTCGGCGCCGCGCTGTCACCGGCGATGGCATCGATCTCTGCTTCATGCGCCGCGAGCGCCGCATCGAAGGCCGCGGCAAAATCCGTATCCTTCACCGCATCGAAACGCGGCAGCCCCTGATGTCCGGTCCATTCGATAAGAGCGGGATTGACGGCGGCAAGTGAAGACATTCAGGGCATCCTTTCGACAGACATCTGATCGAAGCACGATATAAGACGACCCCCGCCGAATTGGTATGGCGCAAGCCGAACAAATTCAAAGAGGAGCGATCAAGCCCTGCGCCAGCCGAGCAGGCCCGGAGTGGCGTGCCAAAGAGCCTGCACCGCAAAACCCATGAAGAGCACGCCCGAGCAACGCACGATCAGCCGCTCATGGGCGCGGTAGAAGCGCCGCACGGCACTCGCTCCGATGATGCTGATCAGGATGAGATCGGCAGTTATGAAACCAATGAAAGAAACGATGAGCAGCAGCGGCAAGGCGCTGAAAGTGAGCGCACTGGCGGAGCCCGCCACCAAGGCGGTAAACGTTGCCAACGCGACAGGGTATCCCTTGGGATTGGTCACGCCGAAGATCAGGCCGCGGCGGAAAGGGCGGTCGACGGTGACGAGCGACTTGCCATCGCCCTTCGGCTTGGCTGTTACTGCGCTCCAGCCGATCCAGGCAAGATAGAAGCCACACAGCAATCCAAGGAGATCGAAAACGAAGGTTCCGATGGTTTTGGCGCCGACGATGGCGACCAGGGCAAGCGTCGACCAGACGAGATCGCCCAGAAGGTGGCCGCTGACGAAAAACGCACCCGCCTTGCGCCCCTGCCCGGCGCCGATGCCGAGCAGCGCCAGGAAGGCAGGGCCGGGAATCAGCACATAGAACAGCGCCGCCAGAAAAGCGCCGACAACAAGCGATTGCGTCATGATTGGGGGTCCCTACTGCTGATCGCGCGAGAGTAGCAATATCCTGAATCCGGTCAAGCCGCCGCTCATTTATGGCCCAAGAAGGCGTTGTGTTCATAGGTCTAAACCAATAAGAACGTGGGTGGGGCCTAAAACTGAAAAGCGTAGGTAGGGAAACGCTTATGAACAGCAGGATTAATACGGATTCGCTCGCTTTTCTTGTGAGCGACTGCGCCCGCTTGATCAGAACGGCCTTTGAGCGACGCATTCTTGTCGCAGGGCTCGGCCTGACGGCGGGCGAAGCGAGAACTCTGATGCAGGTTGCCGCCATCAACGGAAGTCGCCAGCTTGACATCGCCTCCAGGATGGGGTTGGAGCCGATGACAGTCAGCGCCTTTTTGGACAAGTTGCAAGCACGAGGTCTGATCGAACGTCAACCGGATCCGCTCGACCGCCGTGCCAAGCGGATCGTGCTTTCGGAATCGGCGGAAGCCAAGCTGACGCAGATCGACAGAGAAGTCTGCGAAGTCGAGCGAAATGCGACGCAGGGCTTCGGCAAGGATCTGCAAATTCAGTTGCACGACGCGCTCTGCGCCTTTCGCAGCAATCTTCAGAAGGCCGAAGCGCCTGCAGAGGTCGAACGCGAATTGAGGCCGGTGGACTAATTCCAGCAGCAGCGCCTTCTACAAAAGAAAAGCCCGCTTCCGACGACCGGAAGCGGGCTTTTCTGCATCTGGATATCAGTTACTTCGACAGGTTGCGCTTGGCGAGCGTGCGCAGGCGCAGTGCGTTGAGCTTGATGAAGCCGGCTGCGTCCTTCTGGTCGTAGGCGCCCTGGTCGTCCTCGAAGGTGACCAGCTTGTCGGAATAGAGCGACTTCGGGCTCTCGCGGCCGATGGTCATGACATTGCCCTTGTAGAGCTTCAGCGTCACTTCGCCTTCGACATGCTCCTGGCTCTTGTCGATCAGCGCCTGCAGCATTTCGCGCTCCGGCGAGAACCAGAAGCCGTAATAGATCAGCTCGGCATAGCGCGGCATCAGCTCGTCCTTGAGGTGCGCGGCACCGCGGTCGAGCGTGATGGATTCGATGGCGCGGTGCGCTGCGAGCAGGATCGTGCCGCCGGGGGTCTCGTAGACGCCACGCGACTTCATGCCGACGAAACGGTTCTCGACAAGGTCGAGGCGGCCGATACCGTTGTCGCGTCCGTATTCGTTCAGCTTCGCAAGCAGCGTTGCCGGGCTCAGGCGCTGACCGTTGATCGAAACGGCATCACCCTTTTCGAAGCCGACCTTGATGATCGTTGCCTTGTCGGGCGCAGCTTCCGGGGAAATGGTGCGCATGTGCACATATTCCGGGGCTTCCTGGGCGGGATCTTCCAGAACCTTGCCTTCAGAGGAGGAGTGCAGCAGATTGGCGTCGACGGAGAACGGCGCTTCGCCCTTCTTGTCCTTGGCAACTGGAATCTGGTGCTTCTCGGCGAATTCGAGCAGGTCGGTACGGCTCTTGAACGACCAGTCGCGCCAGGGAGCGATGATCTTGATGTCCGGGTTCAGCGCGTAGGCCGAAAGCTCGAAGCGGACCTGGTCGTTGCCCTTGCCGGTGGCGCCATGCGCGATGGCATCGGCGCCGGTCTTCTTGGCAATCTCGATGAGGTGCTTGGAGATCAGCGGACGGGCGATCGACGTGCCGAGCAGGTAGACGCCTTCATAGACGGCATTGGCGCGGAACATCGGGAAGACGAAATCGCGCACGAATTCTTCGCGCACGTCCTCGATGTAGATTTCCTTGATGCCGAGCAGTTCGGCCTTCTTGCGCGCCGGCTCCAGCTCTTCGCCCTGACCGAGATCGGCGGTGAAGGTCACGACTTCGGCGCCCAGCTCCGTCTGGAGCCACTTCAGGATAATCGAGGTGTCGAGGCCGCCGGAATAGGCGAGAACGACTTTCTTCACGTCTTTATGTGATGCCATGGTGAGTTCCGTTTCAAGGCGAGCCAGGGGAGAGGCCCGCAAACCTGTATCGCGGAACTTTTAGCGAGATTATCGTGAGGCGCAAGGGGAAGCGCTGCATCGCCGCCTCCGGCGGGTTTGACACGCCTTCGGAAAGCTCCATATTCGGCGGCGAGCAAGCATTGCCTGGAGGGCACGCCTTTGACCGATATTCAAGACATTTTCAAGAAATCCAATGTTGCCGTCGTCACCGGCGGCGCATCCGGCATCGGCTTTGCCGCAGCGAAATATTTCGCCTCGCTCGGCATGAGCGTCGCCATTGCCGACCTCGGCGGCGATCGGCTGGCACAAGCGGCCGCCGAACTCAAGGCGATCACGGGGGAAGAGCACGTCCTGGCCATCGAGACCGACGTTGCGAGCAGGGAAGCGCTGGAAGCGTTGGAGCGCACGGTCCTGCAGCGTTTCGGCCGCGTGCATGTGCTGATGAACAATGCGGGCATCGGCCCGGAAACCTCGATCTTCAGCGCCCAGGCCGGCTGGGACGCCATCCTCGGTGTCAATCTGCTCGGCGTCATCAACGGCACCCGCGTCTTTGGACCGGGCATGCTCGCGCATGGCGAACCGGGCCTGATCATCAACACCGGCTCGAAGCAGGGCATCACCACGCCTCCCGGCAATCCCGCCTACAATGTCTCGAAGGCCGGCGTGAAGGTGTTCACCGAAGCGCTGCAGCACGAGCTGCGCAATACGGAAGGCGCAAAGATATCCGCGCACCTGCTGATCCCCGGCTTCGTCTTCACCGGCCTGACTAAGGGCGAACGCAAGGAAAAACCCGCCGGCGCCTGGACGCCGGAGCAGACGGTCGATTTCATGGTGGAAAGCCTTAAGCGCGGCGATTTCTACATTCTCTGCCCGGACAACGACGTCGCCCGACCTGTCGATGAACGCCGCATGTTGTGGGCAGCCGGCGATATCGTCGAGAACCGCCCGCCGCTGTCGCGCTGGCACCCCGACTATGCTGATCAATTCAAGGCATTCCTCGAAAAGAAGGATTGATTTGCAATCCCTCCAAAGCCGGATAGAAACACGCATCCCCTATCCGGTTTTCGGAGCAGCCCCGTGGACTTCATACCTAGCCTGCCGACCCTTCTTGCCTTTTCCGCAGCAAGCCTGCTGCTGGCGATGACGCCTGGCCCCGACATGACGCTGTCGATCAGCCGCGCGCTGGCGCAGGGCAAAAAGGCGGCGCTTTTCGTCGTGCTCGGCACCACGCTCGGCGTTGTCGTTCACACCTGCCTTGTGGCCTTTGGCATTTCCGCGCTGATTACGGCCTCGCCCATTGCCTTTACCGTCCTGAAGACCGGTGGCGCTGCCTATCTGCTGTGTCTGGCGATCCAGGCGATCCGCTTCGGCTCCAGCCTGTCGGTCAAGAAGGTCGATGCGGTCGGCGGAACGCCACTCGCCAACATCTCCAACGGCTTCTGGGTCAATCTGCTGAACCCGAAGGTCATCATCTTCTTCATGACCTTCCTGCCGCAGTTCGTCACGGCGGGCGATCCGGCCGTCACGCATAAGCTGCTCTTCCTCGGCTTCTTCTTTATCGTGATCGGCATGCCGGTGAACATGCTTGTCGTTCTTGCCGCCGATGGCCTGTCGTCCTGGCTGCAGAGAAACCGCGGCGTGATGCGCGGCCTGGATTACACCTTTGCCAGCGTTTTCTCGATCTTCGCGGTGAAGATCTTCTTCACTCAGGCTCGCTGAGAACAGCGCGACGCCCGGCAAACCGACCGGCGATCCACCAGTAGACGGTGGCACTGACGGCACCCAGGAAGGCGAAGCAGACTACGATAGTGATTAGATTGAGGGTCTGCGGCCGCTCCACGCTGCCTGAAATCAAAATGGAGGCGACGGCCGACAGGACGGCGCCGTAGATCGCGTAACCGTACCAGCGGCGCATACCGAGCCATTCCAGGATCAGGATGATCACGATGGATGGCAGGATGCTGACGATCATGGCGAGCTTGGTCAGCGCGATCGTCAGTGCGAAAAGCTCGGGCGCCGCCGTATCCGGCATCGTCCATGCGGCAACGCAGGCAAGCACGAAGCCCATCATAGCGCAAGCAGCGACATAGCCCCATAAGAGGCGTATCGGCTTGCGCAGTCCGACGAGCATAGAGCTCAATCCTCGCCGTGATTGGCGATCATCATTGCTTCGAAAGCCAATCTCTCCGTCTTGCGCATGCGTTCCGACTCCGACTTCAACTGGCCGCAGGCGGCGAGAATGTCACGCCCGCGCGGCGTACGGATCGGCGAGGCATAACCGGCCGAATTGATGAAATCGGCGAACTTCTCGATCTGCTCCCAGTCCGAACACTGATAGTTCGTGCCGGGCCAGCGGTTGAAGGGGATCAGGTTGATCTTGGCCGGAACGCCCTTCAAGAGCTGGATCAGCCCCTTCGCGTCCTCGAGGCTGTCGTTGACGCCCTTCAGCATCACATATTCGAAGGTGATGCGACGCGCATTCGACAGGCCCGGATAGGCGCGGCAGGCGTCCATCAGCTCCTTCAGCGGATATTTCTTGTTGATCGGCACCAGCATGTCACGCAGATCGTCGCGCACGGCATGCAGCGAGATCGCCAGCATGACGCCGATCTCGTCGCCGGTGCGGTAGATTTCCGGTACGACGCCAGAGGTCGAAAGCGTGATGCGCCGCTTCGAGAGGGACAGGCCGTCGCCGTCGGAGGCAATCAACAGCGCCGTCTTGACGCTGTCGAAATTATAAAGCGGCTCGCCCATGCCCATCATGACGATGTTGCTGACCTTGCGGCCTTCCGCCGGCATGATCGTGCCCTGCGGCGCTTCACGATCCGGAAAATCGCCAAGCCGGTCGCGCGCCAGCAGCAGCTGCGACAGGATCTCTTCCGCCGTCAGGTTGCGCACCAGCCGCTGCGTGCCGGTATGACAGAAGGAACAGGTCAGCGAGCAGCCGACCTGGCTGGAAATGCAAAGCGTGCCGCGGCCCTCTTCCGGAATATAGACGGCCTCGATCTCGACCGGGCGGCCGGCGCCGCGCGGCGGGAAGCGGAGCAGCCACTTGCGGGTGCCGTCATTGGAGACCTGCTCCTCGACGATCTCAGGACGAGCGATAGTGAAATGCGTCTTCAGCATCTCTCGCATGTCTTTTGAGACATTCACCATGGCATCGAAATCGGAGACGCCGCGCACATAGATCCAGTTCCAGAGCTGGCTGACGCGCATCTTGATCTGCTTGTCGGCGACGCCCTTTTCCTTGAGAGCGGCACCCATTTCCTCGCGCGTCAGGCCGATCAGCGACGGTTTCGGCGAAAGCTCGACCGGCTGCGATACGGGCATCGGCTTGAGCTTGGAGGGGGTCATGACATCGGTGGCAGACATAGGATCATTCCAACGGTTCACATCGGCAATGCCGCAAAAGCTGACGAAAGCTGCGGATGCGGGCAAGGCACGGAAATCTGAAGATTCGCGCGGTGGCGGGACACACGGTCTGCCGGACACCTGCTGTTGGCGCGGCCTTTAGCATTAATTTCCGCCCGCGTCATCCCTTTCCCTCAAAAGCAAAGGCTGGGCCTTCAAAAGCAAAAGGCCGGTCGTCTTGACCGGCCTTGTTCATTGCGGTCGCGGCAACGGGAGGATCACATTAGCGTGATCCCTCGGCCCCTCGATCTTACTTGCAGTTCTCGATCTGCTTCAGCGCAGCGCTGACGCCCTTCAGCGAATAGGTATAGGACGTCGCCGTACCCTTCTTCGAAGTCGCCGTAACCTTCAGCGAGTGACCGGACTTCAGGGCGGCAACCAGCGCAGGCTCCTGCGCGGCATTCTCAACCCAGGCGGCCTTGTCCTTGGTGAACATCACGAAGGTCTTGTTGTCGATGACGACGTTGACCTTGGAGCTCTCCTTGAGCGGATAGCCCATCATCGCCTGCGGTTCATAGGAAATGTTCTGGCCCGGACGCTGGGACACGATGAAGAAGTTCTCGCCATGGTCGATACCCGATGGCGGCGCCTTGGCCGTCGGCACCGAGAGAACGTAGCAGACCTTGCCACCGGCGGACTGGTAGGAGTAGGCGCCCCAGGCGTCAAACTGCTGGATGCGCGAAGGAGAGGCCGGCGCCGCCGCTACAGGTGCCTGCGGCTGCTTCTGCTTTTTGGTCTGCGCGGACGCGATGCCGGTTCCGGCCAGAACGAGCGAGAGGGCGATTGCGAAGCTTTTTACAAACATGGTTTCCTGCCGATTTCTTGCGGTCCAGAGCTCATGGCGATTCGATTAACGCACGCCTATGCTCGTGAGCTGCCCTATTTTGACTTTATTCAGGTTACCAAACCGTCAACGGAGCGCTGACCACTCTTGGCTCCGTTCCATTTCAATCAAGGTATCGAACGGAGCTTGAAACGCGTCAGAAGGAGTTGGAAAACCCGGATGGTGAAATACCACCCTACGGATTCGATTTAAGACAGAAAGATTCAGGCAAGAATTTGACCTCGCTAAAATCAGGGGAGCCTCATAAAGCTCTGGAAACCCGAGAGGATTCGGACCAGCCCCATAAAGCGGGCATCAGGCCGTCTTCATGGCCTCGGGTTCGCTCTCCAAAGCCCGATCGGCAGCATCGTAATGTTCCTGGCGGATATGGCCCCTGATCATGCTGAAGGCGAGCGTCAGCACGGCGATGTCGTCCGTATAGCCGATGACGGCAAAGAAATCGGGGATGATGTCGACAGGCATGACGAAATAGCCGAGCGCCGCCAGCAGGATGCCGCGAACGCGGGTCGGCGTTTGCGGATCGAGCGCACAATAGAAAGCGGCTACGACATCGCGCGAAAACGGAATATGACGAGCCGCTTTCCGTAAAGTCGGCCAGAATTTCCGGCGCACCGATTTCTCCTGCTCTTTTTGGGTCTCTTCATCACCAGGCATCAGGATTTCCCCGTACTTGATGTCATCCATTCCGTTCACCTCTATTCGCGCCCGTCGCCCGGACCGTGTAAACATATGGTGATCGCCTGACGCGATTCAATCGAGCCGGCGCGCGGCCGCCTTTTCCATCGCTTTTGCCAGCTTGACGTCGTAATCGGTCAGGCCGCCGGCGTCGTGCGTCGTCAGCTTCACCTCGACGCGGGAATAGACATTGAACCACTCCGGGTGATGGTTGAATTTTTCGGCGGCAAGTGCTGCTTCCGTCATGAAGCCGAAGGCCTCGACGAAATTGCGGAACTTGAAAGTCTTCGAAATCGAAAGTCCGTCGGACGCGAGTGCCCAACCGCCGAGTTCCGACAGGTTTTGATCGATTGCCGCGCGGTCCAGCTTCTCGTATTTCATGACACGTCACTCCTCTCTAGCGGTTGAACGATAGCATGGATCGTCACAGGGTTCTTTTCGTCTGCGCCGGCAATATCTGCCGGTCGCCCCTTGCCGAAGGCATCTTCAGGCACCTGGTTGCGCAGGCCGGTCGCACTTCAGAGTTTGAAATCGATTCGGCCGGCACCGGCGGCTGGCATCAGGGCGAGCAGCCGGATCGCCGCTCGATCGCCGCCGCGGCCGGACATGAAATCGACATTTCAGGCCAGCGAGCCCGCCGCATCGAACCAGCCGATTTCGGCCGGTTCGATCTGATCCTGGCGATGGATCAAGACAATTTGAAGAACTTGCGCAAGGCCGCGCCTGCCGATGCTCTCGGCAGGCTGCACCTCTTCAATGCCCTTGCGCTCGGCAGCAACAGGGACATTCCCGACCCCTATTATGGCGACCGCGAGGATTTCGAGGCTGTCTACACCATGCTCTTGGCTGGCTGCATCGCGCTTTTGCCCAAGGCCGGGAAGGCGCTGCGGGCTTCGTGAAGCGGGAATATCTCTTCGGTGAGATAGGGACCGCCGCCGACCGATTCGCGCGAGGACAGAAGCACGAAACGCCCCACCGTAAACGGTGACGTATAGAAGTTGCCGCGGCCGGAGAGATAGTGCACGACATCGTCGACCCGCGAGGATTTCAGCCTGGCGAGCGTGACATGCGGCGTGAACTTGCGGGGATCGGGCTGCAGACCGATGCGCTGGCAGATGCGCTCAATCTCGCCTTGCAGCGCGTGCATTTCCGGCGTCTGCGAGACTCCGGCCCAAACCGAATGCGGTTTCTTGGAGCCGAAGGAACCGATGCCCTCCAGCCGAAGCTGGAACTCAGGGCGATCTATCCGGTCCAGCCGGTCGACGATCTCATCCGCCGTGCGGCCATCGACATCGCCGATGAAGCGCAAAGTGATGTGATAGTTTTCAACGTCGATCCACCTGGCTCCCGGGAGACCACCGCGCAACAATGACAGGCTCATCGCCGCGTTGCGCGGAATTTCGAGGGCGGTAAAAAGTCTCGGCATCACGAGCACTCCCCGAATCTCTTGCAGGTATAAGTAGGGAATCACGCATTTGCAGTCGGTGCAAGCACCTATTTCGCACCTGCGTCAATCATCCCTACAAAACTTATAACGGCCGGTAAGATGCGCTCGACCACCACATCGACCCCCTTGGGGTTCGGATGCATGCCGTCCGAGAGTTGCAAATCCGCATGCGTGGCGACGCCATCGAGGAAGAACGGATAGAGCGCAAGCTGGTATTTGTCGGCCAGGCGCTTGTAGATCGGGTTGAACTTCTCGGCATAGTCCGAACCCATGTTCGGTGGCGCC
Source organism: Martinezella miluonensis (assembly GCF_900094545.1). Classification (GTDB taxonomy): domain Bacteria; phylum Pseudomonadota; class Alphaproteobacteria; order Rhizobiales; family Rhizobiaceae; genus Rhizobium; species Rhizobium miluonense. The sequence goes on along the minus strand of NZ_FMAH01000016.1, from coordinate 32,743 downwards.
AGCATGCCGACAAAGAAGATCGGGATCTTTCTGCCCTTCAACCGCTCGATCATCGTCTCGAGGTTCTTTTCCGTCTGCTCCGGCGGAATACCGCGAAGCGCGTCGTTGGCGCCCAGTTCCAGGATCACGCCGTCGGTGCCGTCGGGCACCGACCAGTCTATGCGCGAGAGCCCGCCGGAGGTCGTATCCCCGGAAACGCCGGCATCGGCGACGGCGGCATCCAGCCCCTTGGCCTTCAACGCCGCTTCCAGCTTGGCAGGAAAGCCGTCGCCGGGAGGGAGTTGATAGCCCGCCATCAGGCTGTCGCCGAGGCCGACCAGCTGGATCGCCCGCGCATTCGCAGCACCCGCCGCGCCAAACAAAAGACCGAAAGTGATGACAGCGAATTGAAGCGCAGCAACTTTAAAACCCATGATCCATTCCCTAAATTCGCTGTTCGGGCTCATCGCGCCCGCCATTGTCTCTAATGTTCTCTGATATATAGGGCGTTCGCATTGGCAAAAACCATCATCGAGCTGAAGAAGGCGGATTTGACCCTCGGCAACGCTGCCGCCTCAGTCCATGTGCTGAAGAGCATCGACCTCACCGTCATCGAGGGTGAGGCCGTCGGCATCGTCGGCCCGTCCGGCTCCGGCAAGTCCACCCTGCTGATGGTCTTGGCCGGCCTCGAAAAGCTCGACAGCGGCGAGCTTCTGATCCGCGACACGCCGCTGCATAACCTGAGCGAGGATCGCATCGCCGATTTCCGCGGCCGCAATATCGGTATCGTCTTTCAATCCTTCCATCTAATCGCCAATATGACGGCGCTCGAGAATGTCGCAGTGCCGCTGGAACTCGCCAATGTGCGTGACGCCTTCGATATCGCCCGACGGGAGCTGGAAGCAGTGGGGCTGGGCGAGAGGCTCAATCATTATCCCGGCCAGCTTTCCGGCGGCGAACAGCAGCGCGTGGCGATCGCCCGCGCGCTGGCGCCCTCCCCGGCGGTGCTGATCGCCGACGAGCCCACCGGCAATCTGGATACGGATACTGGACGGCAGATCGCCGACCTGCTCTTTACCCAGCAGGCCGAGCGTGGCACCACCATGCTGCTCGTGACCCATGATCCGGCGCTTGCCGCCCGTTGCTCGCGGCAGATCCGCGTTCGCTCCGGCGAGATCGAGAACGACAGTGCCCGGACGCGCGTCAATCAGGCGGCAATAGCATGACAGGCGCGGTGCGAACGCGCCTGACGCTCGCCTTCCGCCTTGCCCTGCGCGAGCTGCGCGGCGGCCTTGGCGGCTTCTACATCTTTCTCGCCTGTATTGCGCTCGGCACCGGCGCGATCGCCGCCGTCAATTCCGTTTCCCGCTCGATCACCGACGCCATCTCGACACAGGGCCAGTCGCTGCTTGCCAGCGACGCCCGTTTCGTGTTGCGCAATCGCGAGGCCACTCCCGAGGAGCTGGCCTATCTCCAGGGCCTCGGCAAACTCTCCCGCTCGACGAGCCTGCGCTCCATGGCCCGCCTGCCCGACGGCTCCGACCAGGCGCTGGTCGAGGTCAAGGCGGTCGATGGCGCCTACCCGCTCTACGGCGCCTTCGAAGCCGAGCCCAATCAGCCGCTGTCGACTCTGCTGGCCGCCAAGGATGGCAGCTTTGGCGCCGTTGTCGCGCCGCTGCTGCTCGAACGCCTCAACCTCAAGGTCGGCGGCGAGTTGCTGCTGGGCAATACGAAGCTGCGCATCACCGGCACCATACAGAGCGAGCCGGATGCCGTCTCCGAAGGCTTCGGTTTTGCGCCCCGCCTGTTTACCAGCCGCGATGCACTCTCCGCCTCGGGCCTGATTGCAACAGGCAGCCTCGTCGAACAGGCCTATCGGCTCCGCATGGATGATCCCGCAATCGGCCTGCGCAACATCGGTGATCGGGCCAATGCAGCTTTCCCGCAGGCGGGTTGGTCGATCCGCACCAGCGCGCGTGCCGCCCCCGAACTCGCCGACAACGTTACCCGCTTCTCGCAGTTCCTGACGCTCGTCGGCCTTGCGGCACTCATCGTCGGCGGCGTCGGCGTCGCCAATGCTGTGCGGGCCTTCCTCGATTCGAAACGCACCACCATCGCCACCTTCAAATGCCTGGGCGCGCCAGCCTTCGTCGTGGTGCTGATCTATCTCATTCAGATCGCCGTCATCGCGCTGGCAGGCATTGTGATCGGCCTTGGTCTCGGCGCCATTGCGCCGATCATCGCTTCACAATTCATGGCCGAATTCCTGCCGATTTCGACCGCGCCGCGGCTCTATCCCGGCGCGCTGACACTGGCTGCGCTCTTCGGCCTGCTGACGACGCTTGCCTTTGCCATTCCGCCGCTCGGCCATGCCCGCGAGGTGCCGGCGACGGCATTGTTCCGGGAACAGGGCTTCGAAGCACGCCGCCTGCCCGGCTGGCCCTATCTGCTTGCCGCCGGCTTGCTGATGATGGCACTTGCGGCTCTGGCGATCGTCACCGCTTATGATCGCTTCATCGCCATCGTCTTCGTCGTCTCGATCGCCGGAGCTTTCGTCGTGCTGCGCGCCGTTGCCGCTTTGCTCTCCTGGCTGGCCCGCCGCAGCCCGCGGGTACGCTCGCCGGCGCTAAGGCTGGCGATCGGCAATATCCACCGGCCGGGTGCGCTCACCTCGTCCGTCGTGCTGTCGCTTGGCCTCGGTCTCGCGCTGCTGGTCACCCTGACGCTGATCGACGGCAATATGCGCCGCGAACTGATGGGGCGCATGAGCGAGCAGGCACCAAACTTCTTCTTCGTCGACATTCAGGGACCGGAGCTGGAAGGCTTCCGCAAGATCGTGCTTGCCGAAGACCCGAAGGGCAAGCTCGTCGAAGCGCCGATGCTGCGGGGCCGTATCGTCGCCTTCAACGGCGAGGATGTCACCAAGATGAAGGTGCCTGCCGCCGGACAATGGGTCCTGCGCGGCGACCGCGGCATCACCTATGCCGAAACCCTGCCCGAGAATGCCGCGCTCACCGAAGGCCAATGGTGGGACAAGGATTATAGCGGCGAGCCGCTGGTGTCCTTTTCGGATGAGGAAGGCAAGGCGCTCGGTCTGAAGCTCGGCGACAAGGTCACCGTCAATGTGCTTGGCCGCAACGTCACCGCCAAGATCGCCAGCTTCCGCAAGGTGCAATGGCAATCGCTGTCGATCAATTTCGTAATGATTTTCTCGCCCAATACCTTCAAGGGCGCGCCGCATGCCTGGCTCGCGACCCTGACGGATGCTTCCGCCTCCTCGGAGCAGGAGGCCGCGATCCTGCGGAAGGTCAGCAATGCCTACCCGACCATCACCAGCGTCCGCGTCAAGGATGCGCTCGATGTCGTCAACACGCTTGTGGGACAGCTCGCCGCCGCTATCCGCGCGGCAGCCTCGGTCGCGCTCATCGCCTCGGTGCTGGTGCTGGCGGGGGCATTGGCGGCCGGCAATCGAGCCCGCACGCATGATGCCGTCATCCTCAAGACGCTCGGCGCGACGCGGGCGACGTTGATTCGCGCCTTCAGCTACGAATATCTGATCCTGGGGGCGGCAACCGCCGTCTTCGCGCTGATCGCCGGCTCCGCCTCCGCCTGGTACATCGTCAGCCGCATCATGCACCTGCCATCGGCCTTCCTGCCCGACGTCGCCATCTCCACCCTCATCATCGCCCTGGTACTGACGGTCGGGATAGGCCTCATCGGCACCTGGCGCATTCTCGGCCAGAAGGCGGCTCCCGTTCTGCGCGAGCTGTGAGCCCTTAGGCGCATTAACCGAACGCCGCGAAAACGACCCGATATTACATCGATTTAACATGGGTCCGCCCGCTGGACCCTTGTGTACAAGGCTCGAAAGCCTCATATTCTCTGCAGGCATGCTGGAGCTCCGCAGCGGCGCCTGGGCCTGAACGGCCCGACACCGTATTCACATCGGAGCTTAAAAGAGGAAAACATGGCTGACTTTCGCAACTACCAAAACCGGGCGCAGAGCGGCGCGCAATCCGGTGCGATAATAGACGAGGGCCTTCGAGCCTACATGCTCAAGGTCTATAACCTGATGGCGCTGGGTCTGGCGATCACGGGTGTTGCCGCCTATCTCTCCTTCTCGCTCGCTTTCGCTAACGGACATCTGACGGCCTTCGGCCAGGCGATCTATCTGAGCCCGCTGAAGTGGGTGGTCATCTTCGCTCCGCTCGCAATGGTCTTCTTCCTGAGCTTCAGGATCAACCGCATGAGCGTGGCTGCCGCGACGACGACCTTCTGGGTCTACGCTGCGCTGGTGGGGCTGTCGCTGTCGTCGGTCTTCATCATCTACACCGGCCAGAGCGTCGTGCAGACCTTCTTCGTGACCGCCGCTTCGTTCGGCGCGCTGTCGCTTTACGGCTACGTCACGAAGCGTGATCTCTCCGCGATGGGCTCGTTTATGATGATGGGTCTCTTCGGTTTGATCATCGCGTCGCTGGTCAACATCTTCCTGGCTTCGTCCGCCGTGCAGTTCGCGATCTCCGTGATCGGCGTCCTGATCTTCGCAGGCCTCACCGCCTACGATACGCAGCGGATCAAGGAAATGTACTTTGATGCTGACGACGTGACTGTAGCCGGCCGCAAGGCGATCATGGGCGCCCTGTCGCTCTACCTGGACTTCATCAACATGTTCATGTTCCTGCTGCAATTCCTCGGCGATCGCCGTTAACAGCACGGTTTGAACGAGATATCGGAAGGCGGCTTCGGCCGCCTTTTTCGTTTGCCTGGTGGCCAACCCTGCTATTTGATAGCGACGTTCGCAAACCGCATATCAGGCAATGAAAACAATGTCCGTCAGCCTTCGCAGCGCTACTCTAAACGACCTTCCCCACATCACCGCCATCTACCGCGATTCCGTGCTGAACGGCACGGCAAGCTACGAGATCACGCCTCCGAACGAGGAGGAGATGGCTGGCCGCTTCCAGGCGATCCAGGAAAAAGCCTATCCCTATATCGTCGCCGAGGACCGGGACGGAACGTTTCTCGGCTATGCCTATGCCTCGGCATTTCGCACGCGGCCGGCCTATCGCTGGATGGTGGAGGATTCGATCTATCTTGCGCCGGAGGCACGGGGGCGCGGCGTCGGCAGGCTGCTGCTCGATGCCTTGGTCGAAAGCTGCGAGACGCTCGGCTTTCGCCAGATGATCGCCGTTATCGGCGGCGCCCATCCGGCCTCCGTCGCCGTACACCGCGCCGCAGGCTTTACCGAAGCCGGCCTGCTGAAAGGCACCGGCTACAAGCATGGCCGATGGCTGGATACCATGCTGATGCAGAAGGCGCTGGGCGAGGGCGCTGAAACCGATCCGGATCCGTCGGTCTATCCGGGGACGTTGTTTGAGAGGTAGATCTGCGCTCGTGTTGAGCCTCTGATACCCCCCTCTATCCTCATCCCCCACCATCAATGAAGAGAACTACTTCTCCACCAGCTTCAGCTGCTTGTCGAAGACCTTCAGCACTTGCTGCAGGTCATGTCCGCGCTTCAAGGTCATCCCGTTGGTATTGATGACGGAGAAGGCGCCCTGCTTGACTGAAAGTTTCGGGTTCTTTTCGATGCGAAAGAGCGGCATCTCGCCGGAGCGCTTGAAGACGGAGAAAACCGCCTTGTCCTTGAGATGGTCGATGGCGTAGTCGCGCCACTCGCCCTCGCCCACCATGCGGCCGTAGATCCAGAGAATCGCATCCAGTTCGCGGCGATGGAAAGTGACCGGTAGCGGGTCCTTGCTCTGCTTGTACTCCCTGAGATCGACGACAACGGAAGAATTCGTATCGACGGAACGGCTTTCGCCGTGTCGCAAATCCGGCTGATCAGTCATCAATCCCCCAGGGGTTATCTCATGACAGGAGAATGACAGTTTGCCTCAGCCACACCAAATTGCAAGACGGCTGACGGCTCACAATTTTTTTCCCATGCCTGAAAGCATCTCGGCAGCGCCGCATTTCAGTCAAAACGACGCCCAATTTACAGGAAGTATAGGGGGCCGTTTGGCGCCGCCGCGCCAAACGGCCCGGCCGGGGCGCATCGACTAAACCCCAGCCCCGAATGCGTCCTCGCCGGGCACCCTCTCTTTTTGGCGTTAGCCAAAATAGAGATATTTTTGGCTTACGCCAAAATAAGGAATCTTTTCAGCATTAATTGAAACAGTGAGCTTTCCGGCCAGCTGGACAAGCCGCTCAGCCGTCAGAACCGACCGTCAGAACCGTCGCGCCGATGATCGCGGCAGGATCGCCTGATGTCGACGACGACTGCAGAAGGACTGCAAGCCCCCGCCGCCCGGCCTTGCTTAACACATTGGCAGGCAACACGATATTCATCGCCTTGCCATCCCACATCCCGACGGTTTCGACATCGGAAACCGCATGCATGTAGGCGATCTGCTGGCCGTTGTTTTCGCCGCCCTTCGGAGCCACCATCTGCTCCTTGTCGAAATAGACGACGACCACATTGGCCTTGCCCTGACCGGCGCCGATCTTGATCGAAAGCTCGTCATCCTTCATGGCGGCATTTACCTGAACCGTCAGTCCTTCGCCATCGTGCTGGAAGGAATCGAGCTTGACGTTGATCGCGTTGAGGTCCGAGCCATTCATGTGAACCCGGCCGTTGACGATGGCCTGCGGCGTATAGACCCCGCTGCGGCCGAATGTGCGGGCATAGGCATATTGGCGCGCCGTATTTTCCTTGGTCGCCATAGTGTCGTTCCAGCCGAGATAGTTCCAATAGTCGACATGATAGGCAAGTGCGACGACATCGCCCTGGCGAATCAGCTTGCGGAAAGCCGCATCGGCCGGCGGACAGGAGGCGCAGCCCTGCGCGGTGAAAAGCTCGACCACGCCCTTGATCTTCGCAGCCTCCTGCGCATGCAGCGAACTTGCGAGCGCGATGCCTGCCAGAAGTGGAACCGAAAATCGAAGGCACATTTCTATCTTACCTTTGCATCAAATCCTAAGAGCCGCCTGCCCCACAGACTCCAAACGCTCACGCCTTGGATGATCATATCCACATCAAGCCGGAAAAATCTGAAACAAGAGATAATAGTTTAGTGCGATGACGCAAAGTCACGATGGGGTGAGGCCAAGGTCCGGTACCGGGCGCGCAGTACACATCACCGTGAAAAAGAAGAGGCCGCCGGGAGACTTTCCCCCGGCGGCGCACAAAATTAGCTCAGACGTCCGTTAGGCAGCGAGATCGCGCAGAACGGTCTGCAGGATGCCACCATTATTGACGTAGACGACCTCATCCAGCGTATCGATACGGCAGATGATCGGAACATCCTTAACCGTGCCATCGCCATAAGTGATCTTGGCGATCTTGCGCTCGCGCGGCTTGATGTGTTCCAGGCCTTCGATCGAGACGAGTTCGTCGCCCTTCAGGCCGAGGCTCGCCCAGGTGGTGCCTTCCTCGAAAACGAAGGGGATGACGCCCATTCCCACAAGGTTCGAGCGGTGGATACGCTCGAAGGACTGGGCGATCACGGCGCGCACGCCGAGCAGGTTCGTGCCCTTGGCAGCCCAGTCACGCGACGAGCCGTTGCCGTATTCGACGCCTGCGAAGATGACGAGCGGAACGCCCTCGGCCTTGTACTGCATGGCCGCATCGTAGATCGACGTCTCTTCCTTGGACGGATAGTGGATGGTGTAGCCACCTTCCTTGCCGTTCGGGCCGAGCATGTGATTGCGGATGCGGATGTTGGCGAAGGTGCCGCGCATCATGACTTCATGATTGCCGCGGCGCGTGCCGTACTGGTTGAAGTCGGCAACGCCGACACCATGGCCGATGAGGTAGGAGCCGGCCGGCGAGGCAGCCTTGATCGAACCGGCCGGGGAAATGTGGTCGGTGGTGATCTTGTCGCCGAAGAGGCCGAGAACGCGGGCGCCCTTGATGTCGGAAATACCGGCGCCGGTCTTGCCCATGCCCACGAAGTAAGGCGGGTTCTGCACGTAGGTCGAGTTGTCGTCCCAGGCATAGGTCTGGCCCGGAGGAACCTGCACAGCCTGCCAGTTGGCATCGCCCTTGAAGACGTCGGCGTACTTGGATTCGTAGAGCTCGCGGGTGACGTATTTCAGGATGAATTCCTGGATCTCGTGCGAGGTCGGCCAGATATCCTTCAGATAGACCGGCTTGCCGTTCTGGTCTTCGCCGATCGGCTCCTTGGTCAGGTCCATCTGCACCGAGCCGGCCAACGCATAGGCGACGACGAGCGGCGGCGAGGCCAGGTAGTTTGCCTGGACGTCAGGAGAAATACGGCCTTCGAAGTTGCGGTTGCCCGAAAGAACGCCTGATACGATCAGGCCCTTGTCGTTGATCGTCTTCGAGATCGGCGCCGGCAGCGGGCCGGAATTGCCGATGCAGGTGGTGCAGCCGAAGCCGACCAGATTGAAGCCGAGCTTATCGAGATCGGCCTGCAGACCGGACTTGGCGAGGTATTCGCCGACGACCTGCGATCCGGGAGCCAGAGACGTCTTGACCCAAGGCTTGCTCTTCAGTCCCTTGGCAACAGCGTTGCGGGCCAGCAGGCCGGCGGCGATCAGCACCGAGGGGTTCGAGGTGTTGGTGCAGGACGTGATGGCGGCGATTGCAACGTCGCCATGGCCGAGATCGAAGTCCGTGCCTTCGACCGCATAGCGGTTGGAAAGCTGGCCCGGCTTCTTGTATTCGGTTTCCAGCGAGGTGGCGAAACCGGAGGCGATGTTTTCCAGAGGAATACGGCCTTCCGGACGCTTCGGGCCTGCCATGGCCGGTACTACGTCGCCAAGGTCGAGTTCGAGCGTATCGGTGAAGACGAGGTCGGAACCGTCATTGTCACGCCACATGCCCTGTGCCCTGGAATAGGCTTCGACGAGCGCGATACGATCCTTCGCGCGGCCGGACATGTTGAGATAGTTCAGCGTTTCCTTGTCGACCGGGAAGAAGCCGCAGGTCGCGCCGTATTCCGGACCCATGTTGCCGATGGTGGCACGGTCAGCGAGCGGCAGCGCGTCGAGGCCAGGGCCGAAGAATTCGACGAACTTCGAGACGACGCCTTTCTTGCGCAGCATCTGCACGACGGTCAGCACAAGGTCGGTCGCGGTGACGCCTTCCTTGAGCTTGCCGGTCAGCTTGAAGCCGATGACTTCCGGCAGCAGCATGGAAACCGGCTGGCCGAGCATTGCAGCTTCAGCTTCGATACCTCCCACGCCCCAGCCGAGAACGCCGAGACCGTTGATCATGGTCGTGTGCGAATCGGTGCCGACGCAGGTGTCTGGATAGGCGATCGTTTCGCCGTCCTCTTCCTTCGTCCAGACGGTCTGGCCGAGATATTCGAGATTCACCTGATGACAGATGCCGGTGCCGGGGGGAACGACGCGGAAGTTCTTGAACGCCTGCTGGCCCCACTTCAGGAAGCGGTAACGCTCGCCGTTGCGCTGGTACTCCAGCTCGACGTTGCGGGCAAAAGCCTGCGGCGTACCGAATTCGTCGACGATGACGGAATGGTCGATGACGAGGTCGACGGGAACGAGCGGGTTGATCTTTTCCGGATCGCCGCCGAGGGACACCATCGCGTCGCGCATGGCAGCAAGGTCAACCACGGCCGGAACGCCGGTGAAGTCCTGCATCAGCACGCGCGCCGGGCGATAGGCGATTTCGTTCTCGACGGTACCCTTGTTGGTCAGCCATTCGGCGACGGCGAGGATGTGTTCCTTGGTCACCGACTGCCCGTCTTCAAAACGCAGCAGGTTTTCCAGAAGCACCTTCATGGAATAAGGCAGCTTGGAAACGCCGGGCAGACCATTCGCTTCAGCCTTCGGCAGGCTGAAATAGACATAATCTTTCCCGCCCACGGTCAGCGTGGAACGACAATTAAAACTGTCAAGAGATTTAGACACGAGATACCCCGTTTCTGATAGCCAACACAGTCGTGCGAACGCCTATGCACTTTATGCACATCAGGATGCGGGTGCGGCCATTTCCGCTGTCCGCACGTAAGGCAGAAAACCTTAAGTTCGGCGCAAGGATGAAATTCACGCCGACCGCTGGCGTGGTTGCAGGTCTTATAGATAATTTCGTAAAGACTTGCCAGAGTGAGAAAGCGCAAAATTGGACAATTTTTTGCGCACTGCGGCAACGAAAACGGGGAAAGCCTAAGCGAATGCATCTATGCGCTGAAAATCTGGCGGCAAGGCGGGGCGAAGACCTGATTTTCTCGAATGTTTCCTTTGACTTGCGGGATGGTGACGCCCTCGTTTTGACCGGTCGCAACGGGTCGGGAAAGTCAACACTTCTGCGCGTCATAGCAGGCCTTCTCAGACAGGAAAAAGGCCGCGTCACATTGAGGGGTAAGGACGACGAATCGAACCGTCCGCCAGGCGAAGCCAGCCATTATCTCGGCCATCGCAACGCGATGAAATCCGAGCTGACCGTGACAGAAAATCTGACCTTCTGGAAAACCTTCTTCGGCGACATGGCGGGCGGCTTCGGCTTGGATGTCGATGAAGCCGCTGACGCCGTCGGGCTCGCCGGCATCATCCATCTGCCCTTCGGCTACCTTTCCGCCGGCCAGCAGCGGCGAATCGCTTTCGCGAAACTTCTCGTCGCCTACCGCCCGATCTGGATCCTCGACGAACCGACGGCAGCGCTGGACAGCTCGGCAGACCAACTCTTCGCACAACTGATCACGGCGCATCAGAAGAGTGGCGGCATTGTCCTTGCTGCAACACACCAGCCGTTGGGGTTGGAGAATGTGCAGGAAATGCGGATGACAGGGTTTGCCGGGGTGAGCGAAGGGGTTTGGGGATGAGGCCGACAATGCGGAGTTTGCCGAGCCTGCGATACCCCCCTCGCGCTGCACGCCTTCATGACATGTCCCTCCGAAAAAGCTCATCGCTAGGCGATGAGTTACCCCCCTCTGTCACTATCGTGACATCTCCCCCGCAAGGGGGGAGATCGTGGGTGGCGGCACCCTGCCTCAAGCGACTTCGATATGATCTGCAAATGCCGGAAGCCGTTACTTGGTCTCTAGTGAGCGACAAGTTACCGATCTCCCCCCTTGTGGGGGAGATGCCCCGAAGGGGCAGAGGGGGGTGGCGAGAAGCAAAGGCTTCTCGCGCCCTGAGCCAAGCGAAAGGCAATCTCTCCCCGCAGTTTGAAAGTCATCACCTATGACCGCCCTCTTCCTCCGCGACCTGAAACTCTCGGTCCGCGCCGGCGGCGGGGCGTTGATCGGTATCCTCTTCTTCCTCACCGTCGTCGCCATCATTCCCTTCGGCGTCGGTCCCGACCTCAAGCTTCTCTCGCGCATCGGCCCGGCCATCGTCTGGATCGGCGCGCTGCTTGCGAGCCTCCTCGGCCTCGACCGGCTATTTCAAGCCGAGCGTGACGATGGCTCGCTCGATCTGCTGGTCATGCAAGAAACGCCATTGGTGCTGACGGTCTTCATCAAATGTGCGGCACATTGGGTGGCGACCGGCCTGCCCCTCGTCATCGCCTCACCGCTTCTCGGCCTCTTTATGAATATGAACGAGACCGCGATCGGCGCGACGGCGCTCACCCTGCTCGTCGGTTCGCCGGCGATCACTTTCATCGGCGCAGTCGGCGCGGCCGTGGCCGTAGCGCTGCCGCGCGGCGGCCTGCTCGTCTCCATTCTGGTGCTGCCGCTGACCATCCCGGTGCTGATCTTCGGCGTCAGCGCCACCTATGCCGCCGTCGCCGGGCCGCAGCCCTTCCTGCCGCCGTTCCTGATCCTGATCGCGCTCACCTTGTTCTTCGCCGTCCTCGGCCCGGCTACCGCCGCCCTCGCCTTGCGAAACACGACTGATTGATCGCGATGAGATACTGTTTCGTCGATCTGAGACAATGCGGTCGATTGCCGGAAAAGCCATATCGGGTTAAACAAGCCGCATGAGCGATATCAGCCCTGCGATCAGCCGATTTTCCGACCTCGCCAACCCCACGCGGTTCTTGGCGTTTTCGTCGCGTCTCATTCCCTGGCTGGCTGTTATCTCGGCTGTGCTTTTCGCGATCGGCCTTTATCTATCGTTTACGACCCAGGGCGACTACCAGCAGGGCGATACCGTCCGCATCATGTATATTCATGTGCCCGCCGCCTGGCTTTCGATGATGTGCTACACGATCATGAGCATGTCGGCGATCGGCACGCTTGTCTGGCGCCATCCGCTGGCCGATGTCGCCGGCAAGACCGCCGCTCCGCTCGGCGCCGCCTTCACGCTGATCGCACTGGTCACCGGCTCGCTTTGGGGCAAGCCGATGTGGGGCACCTATTGGGTCTGGGATGCGCGCCTGACCTCGGTCTTCATCCTGTTCCTTATGTATCTCGGCCTGATCGCGCTGAACCGCGCCATGGACGATCCGTCCAAAGCGGCCCGCGTCGCCTCCATCCTGACGCTGGTCGGCTTCATCAATATTCCGATCATCAAGTTCTCCGTGGACTGGTGGAACACGCTGCATCAGTCGGAAAGCATCATGCGCATGGATGGCCCTGCCATCGACGCGGAATTCCTCCGGCCGCTCTTCATTATGGCGCTGGCCTTCACGCTGCTGTTCTTTACGCTGCACCTGATGGCGATCCGCAACGAGATCTGGCGACGCCGAATTGCCGCACAGCGCCGCATCGCCGCACGCATGGCAGCCCGGGAGGAGTAAGATGAGCCATCCCTTTTACGTCTTCGGCTCCTACGGCTTTGCTGCGTTTATCATCCTCGCCGTCATCGCCTGGGTATGGATCGACGGACGCCTGCGCCGTCGCGAACTCGCCGCATTGGAAGCCTCTGGCATCCGCCGCCGCTCCCAGCGCGCGCCCGAAGGCGAAACGAAGTGACTGCCGATGCCGACAATAAGGACCAGCCGAAATCGGGCGGCACCGCACGCTATCTGCTGGCGCTGATCCCGCTGATCGTCTTTGGCTGTATCGCCCTTGCCGTTGGCAAGGTCATGTACGACCAGGAAGTCCACGGCACCGACATATCGGCCATTCCCTCGGCCCTGATCGGCACGAAGGCGCCCAAGCTTGCAATGGCGCCGCTCGAAGGTTCCAACCTGCCAGCGTTGACTGATGACGCCATCAAGGGCAAGCTGACGCTCGTCAATGTCTTTGCCTCCTGGTGCATTCCCTGCCGCGACGAACATCCGGTGCTGAAGGAACTCGCAAAGAGCGGCCAGCTCAACATCGTGGCCATCAATTATAAGGACACGAGCGAAAACGCCTTGCGCTTCCTCGGCGAGCTCGGCAACCCCTACAATGCGATCGGCATCGACCCGAACGGCTCTGCCGCCATCGACTGGGGTGTCTACGGCATTCCGGAATCCTATCTCGTCTCCCCGGACGGCACGATCCTCTACAAGCAGGTCGGCCCCTTCACGCCCACCAGCCTGAAGGAAGGGCTCTATCCGGCCATAGCGAAAGCTCAGGGAAAGCCCGTATCCTAGACCGAGTCTCTCTCCTCGCTCCTTCTGGGTGATGAAGAAGCTATTTTGGATCGCACGGGAAATTCAATCCGGCGAACGTGCTCATAACTTCCTCTGCCGGAACATCCTTAAGTGTTGGGTTGCGATTCAGAAAACTACAGAGCATGTCGCTGATCTTTGCGGCATCGACCTGGGTCGGAATACACATATCGACGCCGACGGAGTCGCCGAAATATGCCCAATTCGTCATCGCTCTGGCGTTGGGAATTGACTCGGCTATCCCGCGACGAGCAACAAGGTCATCGCGATTCCACTTATCCAGCCAGCCGATAACGTAACCGGAGACAAATTGCCGAGAACCGCCGCAATCGGCAAGTAGCCGACCGGCATCTGAAAAACCTGCCGGCGATTTGGATGCGATGACAGCCAATAGAGTCGCAACTGCAATGCTCGACATATGCCTCGCAAGATCATAGGCGTCAGAGTAATTCCGCGCCGACGCAATACTGACGAGTGTAGATGCAATTTTATGGCGATTTTTGGCAGCGACCAGAACCGGCGCCACTAAATTCAGAGACCCGTTAAATCCCACTCTGCCAGGTCTTGATCGCCTCGACCGGCCAGACCAGCATCAGAACATTCAGCGTGAGATTGTCACGGATCAGCCAGCCGGTGAGCAGCTCGAAGAAAATGGCAATGGCAATCGTGACGGCCACCGGCGCGCGCCAGGCAAACAGGAAGCCGACCACCATGAACACGGCGTCCATCGCCGAGTTGAGAATACTGTCGCCGACATAGTCGAGCGAGATCGTCGCGGCGCGGTAGCGGTTGATGATAATGGGCGAGTTTTCCAAGAGTTCCCAGCCGGATTCGATCAGCATGGCAACGAACAGGCGCATCGACAGCGGCTTGCGGCGCATGATCAGATGCGTCAGCCCGAAGAACAGGAAGCCGTGGATTATGTGCGACGGCGTGTACCAATCGGCGATATGCTGCGAATTGCCGCTGGATTTCACGACGGGCTCGAACAGCTTCACGTAGCCGCATGTGCAGATCGGCACGCGGCCCATCATATATTCGGTAACGATCTGCACGAGCAGAACGAGGGCGCAAGCGATGAACCAGAAGCTCTGCTGCTGGTAGCGGCTTCGGCTATCGACTGCTTCGATCATTTGCCGTTTTCCGCCGGCTGCTCGATCGTGTGCTTCATGATCAGCGGCAACTGCGACAGGGTGAAGAGGAAGGTGATCGGCATCGTTCCCCAGACCTTGAAGTTCACCCAGAGATTGTCGGCAGCCTTGACGTCAGGCAGGTAGTACCAGTTCGACAGGCGCCAGACGACCTCATTGAGCACGGCAAGGACCAGAAAAAAGATACCCCAACGTAGCGTCAGCTTACGCCAACCTTCGGCATCGAGCTGAAAGGCGGCATTGAAGACATAGCCGAGCAGCGACTTGCCGAAGGCAAGGCCGCCGAGCAGCACGACGCCAAGGAGGGCGTTGATGATGGTCGGCTTCATCTTAATGAAGGTTTCGTTCTGCAGATAGATGCCGATAGCACCGAAGACCAGCACAACGATACCGGAAACGAAGGGCATCAGCGGCAGGTGGCCGAGCATGACTTTCGAAACGATGAGCGAGATCACCGTTGCGGCCATGAACAGGCCGGTGGCGACGAAAAGCGGGCCGCCGAGCGCCGCCAGCTGCGGAAAATGCTGCACCAGCCACTCGCCGCGCAAATTGCCGAAGAAGAACACCAGCAGCGGCCCAAGTTCCAGCACCAGCTTTAGCATGGGATGATGCTTGTCTGCTGCACTTGGGGTGAGTTCATTGTCGCTGGTCGTCATCGCGGCACTTTCACTATCGTCGAGTTTGTTCTTGTCGTTCATTGGCTGCTTCCGGCGCCAGTGCCTGCGATGGCGTTGGCGAAATCCTCAGCCTCGAAAGGCTCAAGATCGTCTACACCTTCGCCGACGCCGATGAAATAGACCGGCAGCTTATGCTTGGCCGAGATGGCCACAAGGATGCCGCCGCGCGCCGTACCGTCGAGCTTGGTCATGATCAGCCCGTTGACGCCGGCGACGTTGCGGAAGATCTCGACCTGGTTCAAGGCGTTCTGGCCTGTGGTCGCATCGAGCGTCTGTAGCACGGTATGCGGCGCGTCCGGATCGAGCTTGCCAAGCACACGCACGATCTTCTCGAGCTCGGCCATCAACTCCGCCTTGTTCTGCAGGCGGCCGGCGGTGTCGATGATCAGCACGTCACTCTTGCTGGCCTTGGCCTGCTGGAAGGCATCGAAGGCAAGACCGGCGGCATCGGCGCCGATCTTGGTGCCGATGAATTCCGACTTGGTGCGGTCGGCCCAGATCTTCAATTGTTCGATGGCGGCGGCGCGGAAGGTATCGCCGGCGGCAACCATGACCTTCAGACCGGCGCCCGACAGTTTCGCCGCCAGCTTGCCGATCGTCGTCGTCTTGCCGGTGCCGTTGACGCCGACGACGAGAATGACATGCGGCTTGTGGCTGAGATCGAGCTGCAAGGGCTTGGCGACCGGCTTCAGCACCTTGGCGATTTCCTGCGCCATGATGCGGCCGACGTCTTCGCTCGTCACATCCTTGCCATAGCGCTCCGAGGCCAGCGTATCGGTGACCCGCATCGCCGTCTCGACGCCAAGATCGGCCTGGATCAGCAGATCCTCCAGATCCTGTAGCGTCTGATCATCAAGCTTGCGCTTGGTGAAGAGCGCGGCGATCTGCCCGGTCAGCTGCGACGAGGTCCGCGCAAGGCCGGCGCGCAGGCGCTGGAACCAGGAGAGTTTCTGCTTGGGCGCTTCCGGAGCCGGCGCCGGAGCGGAGGCGGCGGTGGAGAAGCCCTTGGGGAGGATGGGGGCGGTATCGGCATCTTTCGACGCTACGTCCGTATCTGCCGCACCTTCGCCACCCCCCTCTGTCCTCTCGGACATCTCCCCCACAAGGGGGGAGATCGGTTCAGGGGCTGACTCTTCCGAAACGACATCGGCTTCAGCGTCTTTGGCTTGCTCCGGCTCAACAATTTCACTCTCGTCGGTCCGCTCCAGAGCAACCGACTCGTGCGACGCAGCCACCTCTACTGCCTCTTCAGCCAACCGTTCTTGCTCAGCCGGCGCGGCATCCTCAAACTGATCTCCCCCCTTGTGGGGGAGATGTCCCAAAGGGACAGAGGGGGGTGACGCATGCTCGCCAGGTTCGGAAGCCGGAGAAACATCCGCGACAGGCGCTTCCTGCTCCGGGGCAATTACCTCAACCTGCTGCGAAACCTCTGCAGGCGCCTGCTCCTCGGCCTGCTTTTCGCGGCCGAAGGTGAAGACTTTTTTGATGAAACCGAGCGCCATGAAGTATCCGTTGAAGCATTAAGCCGCGTCGGCGGCCAGAAGTTGCATGTCGAGGTGCTTGCCATTGTGGCCGGTGATTGCGACCTGCACAAGGTCGCGGGGGCGAAGGCCGGGTGTAGCGACAAGCGTGAAGTTTTCCGTATGGGCCAGCCCGTTATTCTCCACAAGCAGCCATTGCCGCGTGCCGACCATCTTGTCCAGATGGGCCTGGTGCAATCGTTGTCCAGCCGCGCGCAGGCGGGCAGCACGGTCTTTGATCAGGCCGCGATCGAGCTGCGGCATCCGGGCGGCCGGCGTGCCGGGGCGCGGGCTGTAGGGAAAGACGTGCAGATGCGCGATACCAGCCTCCTCGGCCAGCCCGACGGCATTGGCGAACATCTCTTCCGTCTCCGTGGGAAAGCCAGCGATCATGTCGGCGCCGAAGCTCGTCTCGGGCCGCAAGCGGCGCACATCCTCGATGAAGCCGATGGCATCGGCGCGCGAGTGCCGCCGCTTCATCCGCTTCAGGATCATGTCGTCGCCATGCTGCAGCGACAGATGCAGATGCGGCATGAAGCGCGGCTCGTCGGCGATGAGATCCATCAGATGCCGGTCGGCCTCGATACTGTCGATCGAGGAAAGCCGCAGCCGGCGGATCTCCGGGATCTGGTTCAGCAGCGTCTTGGCAAGCAAGCCGAGCGTCGGCGTTCCCGGCAGGTCGGCACCGTAGCTCGTAGCATCGACGCCGGTCAGCACGATCTCGCAATAGCCGCTTTCGACCAAGTTACGCGCCTGATCGACCACTGCGCCCATCGGCACCGAGCGGGAATTGCCGCGACCATAGGGAATGATGCAAAAGGTGCAGCGATGGTCGCAGCCGTTCTGCACCTGGATGAAGGCGCGCACATGGCCGTCAATATGGCGGATCATCTGCGGCGCCGTCGCCCGCACGCTCATGATGTCGTTGACGCGCAGCTTCTCTTCCGCCGAAACGCCGAAATCCGGCAGCGCCCGGTAGGAGGAACTCTTCAGCTTTTCCTCGTTGCCGAGCACGGCGTCCACTTCGGCCATCTCGGCAAAGGTCTGCTTCTCCGTCTGCGCGGCGCAGCCTGTGACGATGATGCGTGCATGCGGATTGTCGCGTCGCGCCCGGCGGATTGCCTGCCGCGCCTGGCGCACGGCCTCGCCCGTCACGGCGCAGGTATTGACCAGGATGGCATTGTTGAGCCCGGCTTTCTCTGCCTCGGCCCTCATCACTTCGGATTCATAGGTATTGAGGCGACAGCCGAAGGTAATGACCTCGACCCCGCTCACCGCGCCTGAGCCCCCTGCTCTGCATCGCGCGTCCAAAGCCCCGTGACTGGGTCGACCATGCCAGACCATTCCCACTCGGCTGGTCCAGTCATGACCACGTGGTCGTTGCTCTCAAGCCATTCGATGGTGAGCTTGCCAGGAGCAGGCGCGGAGGCGACGTCGATAGTCACCTTGCGGCCGGTACGGCCGGTGCGGGCGGCACTGACGGCCGTCGCGCAAGCCGCCGAACCGCAGGCAAGCGTCAAGCCGGCGCCGCGCTCCCAGGTGCGGGTGCGGACAAACGTCGGAGAAAGCACCTGCGCCAGCGTGATATTGGCGCGTTCGGGAAACATCGGATGGTTTTCCAGCAGCGGGCCGAAACGATCAAGATCGAAGGACATCGGGTCCTTGTCTACCCAGAAGATCGCATGCGGATTGCCCATCGAGGCGACCGAAGGCGAATGCAGGATCGGATTGTCGATCGGCCCGATCTGCAGCTCGATGCGGCTGGTATCGGCAAATTCCTCGGCAAGCGGGATCTTGTCCCATGCAAAGACCGGCTTGCCCATATCGACCGATATCGTGCCGTCTTCGTGCTCTCTCGCATTCAGAATGCCGGCGACGGTCTGGAAGGTGAAAACCTTCTTGCCGGTTTCGGCCGCCAGCGCCTGCACAACGCAGCGCGTGCCGTTGCCGCAAGCCTGCGCCTTCGTGCCATCGCAGTTCAGAATATCGATCCAGGCATCGGTGCCCTCTGCCTTCGGATCGTGGATCGCCATGATCTGATCGAACTGGGTGGCCGGATCGGCATTGAGCGCAATCGCCGCCGCCGCCGTCACCACATCCTTGCGGCCGCGCATGTCGACAACCAGGATCTTGTTTCCAAGCCCGTTCATCCTCGCGAATTCGACCGTATTGCTCATGGGATCATTCCTATTGTCGAGCTGTATATGGCGGAAACGCGGGGGAATTACCAGTGGGATGATCGTCTCTCGACGTCACGCGACAAGAGACAGTAAGCGATAGCGGAGGGATCGTCATCGGCGTATCCGCCCGAGCGCGATCATTGCCCGACACGGTACACGGCGCTGTCGAGCACTTGAACACGACAGCACCGGGATCTTAGTTGTTGGACCCAGTTACCGGGCAGCGGCCGCTATGGCGCGCTCGTCTTGAGACGTTGCCTTGATCGGAAACACCCAGTCATAGGCGATGTTGAAGACGAAGGCGTAGACCAGATAGAAGGTGACCACGGCAATATCCATCAGAAGCGCCGCGACGAGCGTTATCTCGAGATACCAGGCGATGAACGGGATCAGGATCACGACAAGGCCCGCTTCGAAAAGCACCGCATGGACGATCCGGATACCGATGGTTTTCTGGACCCTGCCGCGCAAGCGCATCAGCGCACGGTCGAAGCCGAGATTGTAGATGAAGTTCCATAGTGTCGCCACGGTCGCCCCGACCACGCCGATGACGCCCATATGGGCGATGGGCTGATTGAAGACGATTGCCGCAAGCGGCGTGAATGTGGCCAGGCCGATAAGTTCAAACAGGACGGCGTGCCGAACACGATCTCCGAAACTGCGCATTTTTCAAGTTCCTACATTTGTTGTCGGCCGTCCTTCTATCAGATAGATTGAGGTAACAAAGTTAGAAACTATCTGGAATTACGATAGATGGGTGTTTCCCTTGAGCAGTTGGAAGCCTTCGTGTCGGCAGCCGAAAACGGATCCTTCTCGGCCGCCGCACGCCGCCTTCGCAAAGCGCAGTCCGCGGTCAGCCTCTTGATCTCTTCGCTGGAAGACGATCTGGGGATCAAGCTGTTCAGCCGGATGACACGAAACCCGACCCTCACCGAAGCAGGAACAAGGCTGCTGCCCGAAGCCAAGCTGCTGCTGGATCGCCGCGAACATCTGATCGGCGTTGCCAGAAGCTTTGACGAACACATCGAGACCCGGCTCGTCGTCGCGATCGACGAGCTCTATCCGGAGCCTGCGATCGGAAACCTGTTTGCCGCCTTTGCAGACCGATTTCCGCATGTCGAGCTGGAACTGCTATCGCCGCATTCACAAGCCATCACCGGAATGGTCCTCGAAGGAGAAGCCGATATTGGCGTGATGTGGCGGGAAGAACAGCTCCCGCCCGAACTGGATTTCGTCACGATTGGCTGGGTTCCGCTCGTCATGGTCTGCGGTCGAGATCACCCTCTGGCGGAAAGCCCGGTGAGCTGGGACGACCTGAAGCGCTATCGCCAGATCATGGTCACCAAGCGGCGCGATGTTGCCAGAAGGCACCAGGTGAGAGTTGCCGCCGAAGTCTGGTGGGTCGAAAGCCATTGGGTTATTCTTCAGATATTGCGACAAGGCATCGGCTGGGCGCTCATTCCCGCCCATATCCTGGCAAACTCCCCACTGGCATCAGAGCTGGCGACGCCCTCGCTTCAATTCGATAGCGGCACGCATCCAGTCGCGCTTGAACTTGTCTGGCACAAACAGCGGCCGGCCGGCCCGGCAGCAAAATGGCTGCGGGAACATTTCGTCGCAAACGGAAACAAGCATGGAATACTGGAGGCGCGCGCCGCTCGATTATAGGTACGCCAAGGTTAGGATCGCCTTTTCGGGAGATTGATGATCGTCGAGGCATGGCAACTGCCGGCTTCCGACATATGTCATGCCAATGCATGCATGGCGCGGGCAGAATATTTTTCGAAAAAATAATCATTCCCGTGTCGGATTGCCGAATGCACGCTCGTCCTAGGCTCGTCCACTCCGTCCATTCAGAAGGAACATAGCCATGCCGAATACCATACGTCTGCACCGCGTCCTGGCCACCAGCCCGCAGAAGGTCTATCGCGCATTCATCGAGGCGGACGCGCTCGCCAAGTGGCTCCCGCCGAACGGCTTCGCCTGCACAGTGCATCACCTCGAGCCGAGCGTCGGCGGCACGTTCAAAATGTCCTTCCGCAATTTCACGACCAACGAAAGCCACTCCTTCGGCGGCGATTTCCGCGAGCTTATCCCGGGCGAGCTGGTGCGCTACACCGACAAGTTCGATGACCCGAACCTGCCGGGCGAAATGGAAGTGACCGTGACGTTGAAGAAGGTCATGGTCGGGACCGAAGTGAACATCACCCAGGCGGGCGTGCCCGACGTCATTCCGCCGGAAGCCTGCTATCTCGGCTGGCAGGAATCGCTGCGCAACCTGGCAAAGCTCGTCGAGCCCGAGATCAATCAGTAAGCCACCACGACCCACTCAAATTCGCATTTGATTGACAGCCGCCCTGTCTTGCAGGGCGGTTTTCGCCCCTCACGCATCCTCGTTCAAACGACAGGCACGTCGAAGACCTCGCCTGCCCGGAGCGGACGAAACCGGCCGGCCTCCACGCCCTCCGCCTTCAACGCCGCATCCAGGGCATGAACGGGCGCATCGATCCCCTCGTCCGTCAGCTGGAAGGTCGCAAAGTGATGCCCGGCGACATAGGCGGCGTTGCAGAGCTTCATGCCCTTGACCGCCTCTTCCGGATTCTGGTGCTGCCCCTTCATGAACCAGCGCGGCTCGTAGGCGCCGAACGGCAGGATCGCGAGGCGGAAGCCGCCGTGCTTGCGGGCCGCCGCCTCATAATTGATGCCATCGTGAAAGCCGGTGTCGCCGACATGATAGATCTTGCCCGATGGCGTGGTGAGCACGAATGCCGCCCATAGCGCCATGCGCCGGTCGCCCATGCCCCGCGCCGACCAGTGGTGGCAGGGCTCGACATCGATGGTCACTCCCGCCTTGAAGGCGATGTGATCGCCCCAGTCGACAACGGTGATCTCGGCGTCGGGAACGGTGCGACGGATGATCGTGTCGTTGCCGAGCGGCGTCACGATTTTCGGCCGATGCGCCTGATGCAGGCGCGCAAGCGTTTCGAGATCGAGATGGTCATAGTGATTATGCGTCACCAGCACGAGGTCGATATGCGGCAGGTCCTCGAAACGGATGCCGGGCGGCACCACGCGCTTCGGCCCGACGGAACGGAAGGGGCTGACCCGTTCCGACCAGACCGGATCTGTCAAAATGCTCAGCCCGGCAATCTGCACCAGCATCGAGGCATGCCCGACCATAGTCACCCGCATTTGCTCGCCAAAGACATGTCGGTCGGGCCTTGCAGGAGGAAAGGCGCTGATGACAGGATTGGGCCAGCGCACCCGGCCGCCACTGAGCTGCCATCTCAGCAGATCGAACGCATTGCCCGGCGCGACGCCGCCGGGATTGAAAAATCGCCGGCCGTCGAAATGGTCCGAAACCGGGCCTTGATAGTACGGGTTCTTCTTGCCGGAGCCCGTCATGGCGTATTGGCTTCCTGCGATCCCGTCGGCACGCCGACTTTCGCGAGCCATTCCTCCGCTTCTTGCGCCGTCAGCATCTCCTCAAGCACTACATTCGCCGGCATGGCGAAAAGTTGCGGCGTGAAGAAGCTCGTATCCCAAAGCGCCGCCCCTTCGACCGGAGCCGAAAGCAGGATGACCTGCCGGCCATCGATGCGGGCAATCGTCTCGACGGGCGCCTCGCCGGAAATCTCGACGAGGCCCGGTGCTTCCGGCTGCACCGTCTCGTAGCGCCACCAGGGCTCGTCATTGCCCTCTTCGGCCATCGTCACGCAGCGCGCCATGTCGACGATGAACCGGTTGGGCGCACGGCCGCCGGGCAATGTCTCGCCGAATGCCGCCTGAATCAGCGTGAACAGATGGAAGCAGTTGACGATATTGTCGTAGCGCAGACGAAAACCCTGCCTGCTCGGCAGATGCAGCAGGAGAAGAGCGTCGCTGCGGCTCAAGAGCACCTGGCGAACCCAGGCCGCACCCGGCGTATAATCCTGCAGCTCGGCAAGCTGCGCCATCAGCTCCTTGTTGCCGGCTGCGAGCTTGCGTTCCTGCGGCATGGCGGAAAGATGCGAAACGGCCGACTGGCCGAGCAGCTGAAAAACATCGAGCAACTGCCTTTGCCGCGGGCTCAGCTCCTTGCGGCCGGCAAAACCGCGATGGATCTGCGGCAACCACGCCAGATAGAGCTCCCACACGGCTACACCGCTGCGCTCCACCGCCCCGCCCTTTTCGACGATGGTGCCGAGCATGTTGGCAAGGATCGCAGCACCCGGTGGCGGCAGGCGGCTAAGCTCGCGCGCCGCCCGCGCTGCGATCTTGGGCTGTGCCTTGGCGCTCGCATAGAAGGCTTGCGCCGCCGCATTGAAACTTGGGTCGACGCGGCCGCCGACGTAAGCGCGGCAGGCGGCAAGAAGATCGGTCAGGGCTGCGTCATTCATTCGGAACTATCTCGGGGAATCGCGTCGTGGTGAGGATCGATACAACAGTTGCAGGGCGGCATTGCCGCTAAAACGACATTCATATAGCGATCTAAACTGCACATCCCAGGCATTTCCGCCGCGTTGGGTTGACTTTGCCGGGCTTTTCCTGTTTATCGCCCGCAATCTGCGACGAGCACAAGCCTCCGAGCCACCGACCGGGACCCGTAAAGGTATAAAGAGATCCCGGAGGTCAACACCCGACAGCGCGATGCGCCCTCGGGTGCTTTTCGGCTTTGCGTCTTGTTTTCGTCATGGAAAAGCACGACGTTTTTGGGCAATGACCTGCGCATATGCGCAAATCCAAATCCCCGAGCGATCGATAAGGAAGAATTGATGTTTGAAAACCTCCAGGACCGTCTTGGTTCCATTCTGAATGGACTGACAGGCCGCGGCGCGCTTTCGGAAGCCGATGTTTCCGCAGCACTTCGCGAGGTTCGCCGCGCGCTCCTCGAAGCCGACGTGGCGCTGGATGTCGTTCGCTCCTTTACTGACCGCGTTCGCGAAAAGGCCGTCGGCGCCGAGATCCTGAAGTCGATCAAGCCCGGCCAGATGGTCGTCAAGATCGTCCATGACGAGCTGATCGAGATGCTCGGCGGCGAAGGCGTGGGCATCGACCTCAACGCTCCGGCCCCGGTCGTCGTCATGATGGTCGGTCTGCAGGGCTCCGGTAAGACTACCACGACGGCCAAGATCGCCAACCGCCTGACGAGCCGCGACCGCAAGAAGGTCCTGATGGCCTCGCTCGACACGCGCCGCCCGGCCGCACAGGAGCAGCTGCGCCAGCTCGGCGTGCAGACGGGCGTCGACACGCTGCCTGTTATCGCCGGCCAGTCGCCGACCGATATTGCCGCCCGCGCCGTGCAGGCCGCCAAGCTCGGCGGCCACGACATCGTCATTCTCGACACCGCCGGCCGCACGCATATCGATGAGCCGCTCATGGTCGAGATGGCGGATATCAAGAAGAAGTCCAATCCGCACGAAATCCTGCTGGTCGCCGATAGCTTGACCGGTCAGGACGCCGTCAATCTCGCCCGCAATTTCGACGAGCGCGTCGGGATCACCGGCCTCGTGCTGACCCGCATGGACGGCGACGGCCGCGGCGGTGCCGCCCTTTCGATGCGCGCCGTCACAGGCAAGCCGATCAAGCTGATCGGTGTCGGCGAAAAGATGGGCGAGCTGGAGGAATTCCATCCCCGCCGCATCGCCGACCGCATCCTCGGCATGGGCGACATCGTTTCGCTGGTCGAGAGGGCCGCCGAGAATATCGACGCCGAAAAGGCGGCTGCCATGGCCGCCAAGATGGCCAAGGGCAAGTTCGACCTCAACGATCTCGCCGACCAGCTCGGCCAGATGCAGAAGATGGGCGGCATGGGCGGCATCATGGGCATGATGCCCGGTATGTCCGGCATGAAGGACAAGATGGCCGCCGCCGGCCTCAACGACAAGCTTTTCGGCCGCCAGATCGCCATCATCTCCTCGATGACCAAGGCAGAGCGCGCCAACCCGGATCTTCTCAAACATTCCCGCAAGAAGCGCATCGCCGCCGGCTCCGGCACCGACGCCTCCGACATCAACAAGCTTCTGAAGATGCACCGTCAGATGGCGGACATGATGAAGATGATGGGCGGCAAGGGCAAAGGCGGCATGATGAAGCAGCTGATGGGCGGCCTCGCCGGCAAGATGGGCCTCGGCGGTGGGATGGGCGGCATGCCCGACCTGTCGAACATGGACCCCAAGCAGCTCGAAGCCCTGCAGAAGCAGGCCGAAGCCGCCGGCCTCGGCCGTCCCGGTGGCCTGCCGGGCCTGAGCGGCGGCGGTGGATTGCCAGGTCTCGGTGGCGCCAAGCTGCCAGGCCTCGGCGGTGGTTTCCCGGGGCTTCCCGGTTTGCCGAAGAAGAAGTGAGAAGGGATCGTTGACCCCCATGATAGATCCAGACGTCAAAGCCCAATTGGGCAACTATCGCCAGTCGATCGACAATATCGATGCCGCACTGGTGCACATGCTGGCCGAACGCTTCCGCTGCACCAAGGAAGTCGGTGTGCTGAAGGCCAAGTACGACCTGCCGCCGGCTGATCCGGCGCGCGAAGAATACCAGATCGAACGCCTGCGCCGTCTGGCAAAGGACGCCAATCTGGACCCGGATTTCGCCGAGAAGTTCCTGAACTTCGTCATCAAGGAAGTCATCCGGCATCACGAACAGATCGCTGCCGATCTGAAGGCGTGATCCCGAAATGCGTGCAGCGGCTTATCGAGAGAGCGCCTGCGACACGTACGATAGAAACGAACATACCGCCCAAACGAAGCGGTCAAGAAAAGCCTAAGGAGATTTAACATGGCACTGAAAATTCGTCTCGCCCGCGGTGGCTCCAAGAAGCGCCCGTACTACCACGTTGTTGTTGCCGACGCACGCTCGCCGCGCGACGGCCGCTTCCTGGAGACCCTCGGCTCCTGGAACCCGATGCTCGCCAAGGACGACGCCAAGCGCGTTGAACTCAAGGCCGAGCGCATCAAGCATTGGCTCGACCACGGCGCGCAGCCGACCGACCGCGTTCTGCGCTTCCTCGCCGAAGCCGGCATCACAACGCGCGAAGCCAAGAACAACCCGGAAAAGGCAAAGCCGGGCAAGCGCGCTCAGGAACGCGCTGCTGAAAAGGCACAGAAGGCCGCTGACGCAGCTGCTGCTGCCGAGTAATCGGACCTCGCATTCATTGAAAACGGGTGGCATGGCGACATGCCGCCCGTTTTTCATTTCCCATCGGCAGACGTTCAGCCTATGAGAGAACGCAACTACAGCGCCGCGCGTCACATGTGACGCGCAAAGGTCGCTGTAGCACTTTAGATCTGCTGCATAATTCCTTAAATCGATTCCGATTTAAGGAATTATGCAGTGATCCCGGCAATCGGCGAAGAGACCATGACGAAACTGCAAAACCCGGTATTGATGGCCACCATCGGCGCAGCACAGGGCCTGAGAGGCGAGGTGCGCGCGCGCGCCTACACATCGGACCCGGCCGCACTCGGCGACTATGGTCACCTGCACAGCACGGACGGCCGCAGCTTTGAAGTTCTCGAAATCCGCGAAGCCAAGAACGTGGTCGTGGTGCGCTTTCGCGGCGTCAACGACCGCAATGCCGCCGAGGCGCTGAACGGGCTGGAGCTCTATATCGAGCGCGACAACCTGCCGGATGACGAACTCGACGACGACGAATTCTTCTACACCGATCTCGAAGGGCTGGAAGCCGTCGACGACGAGGGCACTGGCTACGGCACGGTCAGCGGCGTCTATGACTTCGGCGCCGGCGACCTCCTCGAGTTAAAGGGGCCGGGCAAGCGCCCCGTGCTGATCCC
This sequence comes from Martinezella miluonensis, assembly GCF_900094545.1. Classification (GTDB taxonomy): domain Bacteria; phylum Pseudomonadota; class Alphaproteobacteria; order Rhizobiales; family Rhizobiaceae; genus Rhizobium; species Rhizobium miluonense. The sequence goes on along the minus strand of NZ_FMAH01000016.1, from coordinate 5,993 downwards.
CTTCTCTGAAGCCGCCGTACTCGAAATCGATCTCGAGGGCGGCAAGATCCTGATCGATCCGCTGGCCGCCGGTCTGGTCGACAACCCCGACGACCTCATCGGCAAGCCGGAGAAGCCGCAGGGCAAGCCGAAAAAGTGATCCTCGTTTGGAAGTGACCGCGCCATGAGTTTCCGGGCGACCATTCTGACGCTTTACCCCGAGATGTTTCCCGGCCATCTCAGCACGTCCCTTGCCGGCAAGGCGATGGAGCGCGGGCAATGGGCGCTCGATACCCTGCAGATCCGCGATTTTACCACCGACAAGCACCGCACCGTCGACGACACGCCGGCCGGCGGCGGGGCTGGCATGGTGCTGAAGCCTGACGTGCTTGCCCGCGCCATCGACCATGCCAGCGAAAACGACAACCGCCCGCGCCTGCTGATGAGCCCGCGCGGCAAGCCGCTGACGCAGAAGCGCGTGCGCGAACTCGCTGATGGCGACGGCGTCATCATCGTCTGCGGCCGCTTCGAAGGCGTAGACCAGCGCGTCATCGACGGCCGCGACCTCGAGGAAGTCTCGATCGGCGACTACATCCTTTCGGGCGGCGAGCCGGCCGCTCTGATCCTGCTCGATGCCATCGTGCGCATCCTGCCAGGCGTCATGGGCAATGACCTCTCGGGCCTGCACGAAAGCTTCGAAGGCGGCATGCTGGAGCATCCACACTATACCCGCCCGCAGCTATGGGAAGGCCGCGAGATCCCGGCCATACTCACCTCGGGCAACCACGCGGCGATCGCCAAATGGCAGAGGGAGCAGGCCGAACAGCTGACGCGAGCGCGCCGGCCGGATCTGCTCGACAAAAAGGCTGAAAAATAGCTGCGCCGGCCAGCGCGGCGGCACTTGATCGGCAAGATTGCGTGAGAACCACCTGTTTCAGCCAAATGGATTTCCAGGCCGCCGAAGCGGTATGGCGCCCAACACTCTCAAGCGCTAAAGAGGCAAGGCGGGTATGGAAGAGCGAGGAGGCTCCGGAGGATGGCAAAGGACAACGCAACGGAAGCCGAACAGGCGGGTTCCGCTTCTCGGCTGATCGACGACGGAATCCGGGAACTGGGCGACTGGCGCGGTGAGACGTTGGCCAAGGTCCGGGCTCTCATCAAGCAGGCCGACCCGGATGTGGTCGAGGAACTAAAATGGCGTGGGGTGCCGGTGTGGTCGCATGACGGCATCATCTGCACCGGCGAGACCTACAAGAGCGTCGTGAAGCTGACCTTTGCGAAGGGCGCCGCGCTGGAGGATCCCGCTCATCTCTTCAATTCGAGCCTTGAGGGCAACACGCGGCGTGCCATCGATATCCACGAGAAGGAGGATATCGATGAAGAGGCGCTGAAGGCGCTTATTCGTGCAGCCGCGGCCTTGAACGCCTCGACACGAAAAAAGCCGAAGAAAGTCTGAACGGCATCCAGGCGATGGGATTCATGATAAATTGCCGTTCCAGGCCGCTTGCGGGCCAATAAAGACCACTTAATTCGGCCGCAAGGGGTGACAAAGACGCGACAATAGGGTATGTGCGCGCCCGGCATGGGAAATTTCCCATCAACCACCAAAGAAGAGCAGACGTATCCGCCCCTGCCGTAACAGGCATATATCGCGCGGCGAGACCTTCGGGTCCGACCAAGGATAGATCGTTCGGGCGCTCTGGCTGTTGAAGCAACAACGAGGTTGATACTATGAACATCATTCAGCAGTTGGAAGCCGAACAGGCTGCCAAGATCGAAGCCAAGCGCACGCTTCCCGAATTCTCCGCTGGCGACACCGTTCGCGTCAACGTGAAGGTCACGGAAGGCAACCGTACCCGCGTTCAGGCCTATGAAGGCGTTTGCATCGCTCGCTCCGGCGGCGGTCTGCAGGAAAACTTCACGGTCCGCAAGATCTCCTACGGCGAAGGCGTCGAGCGCGTATTCCCGGTTTACTCGCCGATGATCGAAAGCGTCGAAGTCGTTCGCCGCGGTAAGGTCCGTCGCGCTAAGCTCTACTACCTGCGCGACCTGCGCGGTAAGGCTGCCCGTATCGTCGAAAACACCGGCACCCGCGCCCGCAAGCTCAACGACGCCGAGCGTCAGGCTCTGGCCGAAGAGAAGGCACGCATCGAAGCCGAGAAGGTTGCAGCTGCTCAGGCGCTCGCAGCTGAAAAGGCAGCAGCCGAAGCCGCAGAAGCAAAGGCAGCGGCCGAAGCTGCTGCTGCAGTCGCTGCAGCGGAGCCGGCAGCGGAATAATTTTCGATCCACACGGATCGCGAAGCTTGAAGGCGGCCCTTGGGTCGCCTTTTTGCTGCCTGCCGCAGGCATTGGGCGAAAAGAATATTTCTCAATTCGCTGCCCACTTTAGAGTTGCTTTTCCATTTTTATGATCGCGGCCGTGGCAATAGCCTTGCCATCCCCTTCACAAATATGACACTTTTCCGCCGCGCTAATCGGGGAGATTTCCATGGCATTCCGTCGTTCGTTCCTTTTGGGCCTCAGCGCCCTCGTGCTTGCACCCTTCGCCTCCTTCGCCGCCGATCTTCCGAACCTCAGCGGCAAGACCGTCGTCGTCGTCACCGAGAATGCCTATCCGCCGCTGCAGTTCATCGACCCGAAGACGAGCAAGGCGATCGGCTGGGAATATGACGCGATGAACGAGATCGCCAAGCGCCTGAACTTCAAGGTCGAGTACCAGAACACCAGCTGGGATGCGATGATCCAGGCCGTCTCGGAAGGCCAGTACAACATCGGCATGACCGGCATCACCATCAAGGATGAGCGCAAGCAGAAGGTCGACTTTTCCGATCCCTACATGCGCTCCGAGCAGTTCATGCTCGTGCGCGGCGACGAGAAGCGCTTCACCGATGCCAAGAGCTTCGCAGCCCTCAAGGAAGGCCTGATCGGCGCGCAGCCCGGCACGACGCCCTTCTACACTGCCGTGTACTCCGTACTCGACGGCAACGAGCAGAATCCGCGCATCAAGACCTTCGAAACCTTCGGCGCCACCGTGCAGGCGCTGAAGACCGGCGACGTCGACATGGTGCTGACGGACGGTACGGCCGGCAAGGGCTATGTCGACGCCTCCAATGGCGGCCTGAAGCTGATCGGCGGTCCGCTCGGCTCCGAAGATTTCGGCTTCATCTTCCAGAAGGGCTCCGATCTTGTCGCCCCGGTCAATGCGGCGATTGCCAGCCTCAAGGCCGACGGCACGCTCGAAGCACTGAACAAGAAGTGGTTCCTCGACTATAAGATGGGCCAATGAGCCCTGCAGATCGACATACTGGAAGCCCGCTCTGATGGCACTCCTGGCAGGCCCGGGCGGGCACCGCGGCAAGGATGACTTTCCCTGGTGGTTGGTCGCCCTTGCTATTTTCGGCGTCGTCGCCTCGCTCGCAATCGCGGCGAATGGCCTCTACGCTCAGATCTTCTCTCTTCTGCTTAACGGCATCGGCGTCACGATCTTCGTGACGCTGGTGGCTTTTACGCTTGCCATGCTGCTTGGCCTTGGGCTCGCACTGCTCGGCCTGTCGGACTTCCTCGTGCTGCGGCAGGTCGCGCGCTTCTATATCGAGATCGTGCGCGGCATTCCGATGCTCGTGCTGCTTTCCTACGTCGCCTTCGTCGGCACGCCGGCCTTCGTAGCGGCCTATAACTTCGTCACTTCCCCGCTGGCCTCCACCGGCTGGACAAGCCCGCTCGTCGTCCGCGACGTGCCGTTCGTCTGGCGCACGATCATCGCGCTGACGATCGGCTACTCGTCCTTCATCGCCGAAATTTTCCGCGCCGGCATCCAGGCGGTCGACCAGGGCCAGATCGAAGCAGCAAAGGCATTAGGGCTCAGCCGCTTCCAGCGCTTCCGGCTTGTCGTCTTTCCGCAGGCGATCCGCGTGATCCTGCCGCCGCTGTCCAACGACTTTATCGCGATGGTCAAGGACAGCTCGCTGGTTTCCGTGCTCGGCGTCGCCGATATCAGCCAGCTCGCCAAGCTCTACTACTCGGCCAATTTCCGCTACTTCGAAACACTATCGATCCTCGCCTTCATCTACCTGCTGCTGACGATCGGCCTGTCACTGTTGCTGCGGCAGCTCGAAGCCTTGATGCGCCGCCGCTCCGGCAGCGACCGCTCCGCCTTCCCCCGCATGGCAGCGGCCCAGCCGCCGGGCGCGCAAGTGTGATCGGTGCGGCCAAATGTCGGGCGTACCGACACGCCCTATCGTCGCCATTGCCGAAGGTTTTGAAAATTGATATGAGCATGCCCATGAGTAAGATCATGAGCAAAGACGGACAATACGTCACGGCTTTCGTGCTGCAGGACCACAAGCGCCTGCCGGCACGTTTCTTTGCCATGATTTCGGGCGCGCTCAACAGCCGACTTCGCTGATCACACCCGAGGCCGGCGGTCCTGATCCGTCACCCCCACTTTCGACAATGCCAATATGGATCTGTAGCCATGAGCGCTCCACGCACACTTTACGATAAAATCTGGGATGACCATCTGGTCGACGCGCAAGACGACGGCACCTGTCTTCTCTATATCGACCGCCACCTCGTTCACGAAGTGACGTCGCCGCAGGCATTCGAAGGCCTGCGGATGACCGGTCGCAAGGTTCACGCGCCGCAGAAGACGCTGGCTGTCGTCGACCATAACGTTCCGACCTCGGCCGATCGCCACCTCGGCATCAAGAACGAGGAAAGCCGTATCCAGGTCGAGCAGCTCGCCAAGAACGCTGCCGAATTCGGCGTGGAGTACTACTCCGAAAACGACAAGCGTCAGGGCATCGTCCACATCATCGGCCCCGAGCAGGGCTTCACCCTGCCCGGCATGACCATCGTCTGCGGTGATAGCCACACGTCTACCCACGGCGCCTTCGGCTCGCTGGCCCATGGTATCGGCACCTCCGAGGTCGAGCATGTGCTCGCCACGCAGACGCTGATCCAGAAGAAGGCGAAGAACATGCTGGTGCAGGTCGACGGCCAGCTGCCGCCGGGCGTCACCGCCAAGGACATCATCCTCGCGATCATCGGTGAAATCGGCACCGCCGGCGGCACCGGCTACGTCATCGAATATGCCGGCGAAGCCATTCGCTCGCTGTCGATGGAAGGCCGCATGACCATCTGCAACATGTCGATCGAAGGCGGCGCCCGCGCCGGCCTGATCGCTCCGGATGAGATCACCTTCGAATACATCAAGGGCAAGCCTCGTGCGCCGAAGGGCGAAGCGCTGGAACAGGCGATCGCCTACTGGAAGACGCTGCAGTCGGACGAAGGCGCGCATTACGACCGCATCGTCAAGCTCGATGCCGCAAGCCTGCCGCCGATCGTTTCCTGGGGCTCCTCGCCGGAAGACGTCATCTCCATCCAGGGCATCGTTCCTAATCCGGATGAAATCCAGGACGAGACCAAGCGTACCTCCAAGTGGCGCGCCCTTGACTATATGGGCCTGAAGCCGGGCACGCCGATGACCGAGATCAGCATCGATCGCGTCTTCATCGGCTCCTGCACCAACGGCCGCATCGAAGACCTGCGGGCCGTCGCCAAGGTCGTCGAAGGCAAGACCGTGGCTTCCACGGTCGACGCCATGATCGTTCCGGGCTCCGGCCTCGTGAAGGAACAGGCGGAAGCCGAAGGCCTCGACAAGATCTTCAAGGCTGCCGGGTTCGATTGGCGCGAGCCTGGCTGTTCCATGTGCCTCGCCATGAACGACGACCGCCTGAAGCCGGGCGAACGCTGCGCTTCGACCTCGAACCGCAACTTCGAAGGCCGCCAGGGCTTCAAGGGCCGCACGCATCTGGTTTCCCCGGCCATGGCCGCAGCCGCCGCGATCGCCGGTCACTTCGTCGATATCCGCGAGTGGAACTGATCTGCCTAAAGGCATGAATGACGAAGGGCGGCCCGTTGCAGCCTGTGTGGAAACGTTTGGAGGCTCCGGTTTGACCGGGGCCTCTTTTGGTTTCTGGGTCTATGCGGGTTTTGATGTTATGTTTATGGTG
>NZ_FMAH01000004.1 GCF_900094545.1 Martinezella miluonensis | reverse complement strand
GACCTCGATCTCGCGCACCAGCTGACGTTCCGAGCGGATGCCGAAAAGATAACCGATGAACAGCGCCTTGAACATCAATGTCGGATCGAGCGGCGGCCGGCCGTTGTCGGCGCAATACAATCCCGCAACGCGATCATGGATGAAAGTAAAGTCGATCACCGCATCGATCTTGCGAAGCAGATGATCTCTCGGCACCAGGCTGTCGAGCGTCACCATCTCGAGAGCCGTCTGTTCGGCAGCAGGTTTCTTCAACATGTCCCATTGAATCAAAAACCTCCGGCCAAAGCCAGAGGTTTGTCAGCAGTCTGAAGGGAAGACGGAATGTCTTCCCTTTTTTGTTGTATTGTTTACCGCAACGCACGCCAAAGACCTTTCCGACTTCATCTCCGACCCTATCTAGAAAGATATGGAACCGAAGAGGAGGTTGGAAGCATGATGGAAAACACCAATCGGATGCCAACGCGCAAAGTCGTTCGCGGTCGCCCCTATAGCATCGCCGAATTTGCACGAAAATATCGCCTCGACGACGAGGAAGCGAAACGACTGTTCTATAAATTCGGTCCGTCGGCCACGGAGCTGGATCTGTTGATGGCCGCCAAGCGCAAGCCGCCGTACCAGTCTTCGAGCATCGAGCTCTAAGTCCGCGACTGCCTGTCCAAGCAAGGGAAACCGCAGGTGGGGGCCGCCTTCACCATCGCTCCACGCGGGATCGCCAAGCCGAGGCCACTTTCAGCGTCAGGCATTCATCGTGATATATCACAAGCGGTTGCCTTCGACAGCGCGAGGTGACACTGTGCGCCATATCAGCCGGGCCGGACATATTGCATGCAGAATTCGCTTAGCCATCTCGCCTATCTGGCGCTAGAGCATCAGATCGTGACGCTCGCTCTCCAGCCTGGTGCGCTCGTTACCGAAAAGCAGTTGATCGAGATGGCAGGTCAAGGGCGTACTCCCGTGCGCGAGGCGATCCAGAAGCTTGCGTGGCAAGGATTGATCCATGTGCGGCCGCGAGTGGGTCTGCAGATCGCGGAGATTCGCCCCGACGATCATCGGCATGTCATGCAGGTCAGGCGGGAACTGGAACCGATTGCGGCGGCGCTCGCTGCCGTTCATGCCGACGAGCAGCAACGTGACCAGCTGCAGCAATGCGCGCGCCTGATGGCCGGCTGCGCCGTGACAGGCGACCTGTCCGGATTTTTTGCCGCCGACAAGACATTCGACGAGATACTGGAAGACGCCTGCCCCAACAATTTCATCACCTCGGCTCTCGGACCGGTGCAAACGCATGCGCGCCGGCTGTGGTATTCCACGGGAGCGGCTGATCGTATGGATCGCGCGATAGCGATGCACCTTCAGGCTATCGCAGCCATTTGCGGCGGTGATGCGGACAATGCGCGCGACGCCATGGCGTCGCTGATCGACCACCTGAGCGGGTTATGAAAAAGGCGGCCTCGTTGCCGAGACCGCCTTGTCTTTTCGCAGATGCCGATCCGTCTAGCCAACAAAAGCGCGTTCGATAACGAATTCGGCCGGCTTGCTGTTCGCACCTTCGGTAAGGCCAGCCTTCTCAAGCAGGTCCTTGGTATCCTTCAGCATTGCCGATGAACCGCAGATCATGCCGCGGTCGATGGTGATGTCGAGGGCGGGTACGCCGAGATCGCTGAAGAGCTTGCCATTCTCGATAAGATCGGTAATGCGGCCCTTGAAGGGGAAATCCTCGCGGGTGACGGTCGCATAATGGCGCAGCTTGTCCCCGACGACTTCGCTTAAGAGTTCGTCATTACGGATTTCCTCGACCAGGTCGAAGCCATATTTCAGCTCTGCAACATCCCGTGTCGTATGCGTGAGGATGACTTCCTCGAACTTTTCATAGGTCTCGGGATCGCGGATCAGGCTCGCGAAAGGCGCGATGCCGGTACCGGTCGAGAACATATAGAGGCGCCTGCCCGGCGTCAGCGCATCGAGAACCAGCGTGCCCGTCGGCTTCTTGCGCATCAGCACTTCGTCGCCCGGCTTGATGTTCTGCAGGTGCGATGTCAGCGGGCCGTCCGGCACCTTGATCGAAAAGAACTCAAGCTCGTCGGCCCAGGCCGGGCTTGCAATCGAATAGGCACGATAGAGCGGCTTACCGTCAACCATCAGACCGATCATCGCGAACTCGCCGGAGCGGAAGCGGAAGCCTTGCGGCCTGGTCATCGTAAAGCGAAAGAGCCGGTCGGTATAATGCGTGACGCTCAGCACCTTCTCGGCGAAAACGCCGGCTGGGACTGCGGAAGCAAATTCATCTGTCTTGGCGGGGGCGTTCATTCTGTCTCTGATCCCGTATTCGTCTTACACGTCATTCCTGGCAGGCTCATTGCGCGAGGCTAATATTATAATATAGACCGAATTGAAAGGCATTCCATTCCATCCGGCAGCGCAGGACTGAAATATGCGTATTCCGGTCAAGATTTCAGCTCGCCGACATTACCTATATTTTGGGCCTGGAATACGGCAATTCGACATTGTCAAATTGCCGCAATGGCAAGCCTGTGGGCCCTAGGCCGACTTTGCCGGCAACCGCCGCCAGCTATAGGTCTGCCCGCCTTCGGCATGGCGTGCGGTCGGCTGATAATAGCGCTGAATGCCCGGCAGGCGATTTTCCGACAGCCTCTTCAACGCCGTCTCGTTGGTCACGGCGAAACTATCGATGCCGACACGCAGCATCAACGGCACCTGATCGATCAGCACATCGCCGACAGCACGCAGCTCCTTGGCATAGCCGAGACGCTGCCGCAGCAGCGAGGCATGGCTGAAGGCGCGGCCGTCGCTGAACGCCGGAAAGGCAACGGCGACAATGTCGAGACGATCGAGATAGGGCTGCAGCCGCATCACGTCGTCCGCCGGCTTGATGACGACGCCAAGGCCGACGTCGTTGCTTTCTTCGGCCTTTGCGATCAGGGCATCGAGGCCGAGCAAAGGCTTCTGCGTCTCGGTCGCCTTGACCTCGTCGGTCTCGATGACCCAGGGATCGTTTTCGACGAAGCCGGTTTCACGCCAGATCTTGGTCATATTCAATCTCCTTAGGCCGCTTCGGCTGCCGACGAGGACGCGCCGTAGAGCGCAGTCTTGAACGGCTGCGGCCCGACGCGACGATAGGCGACGAGGAAGGTTTCGGAAGGATCCAGGCGAAGGCCGAGATAGGTATCGACAATGGTCTCGATGGCATCGGTCACCTTGTCGGGCTCGAAGCCGCGGCCGATGATCTCGCCGATGGAGGTGTTCTCGTCGCCGGAGCCGCCGAGCGTGATCTGGTAGAGTTCCGCGCCCTTCTTTTCCACGCCCAGCAGGCCGATATGACCGACATGGTGATGGCCGCACGCATTGATGCAGCCGGAAATCTTGATCTTCAGCTCGCCGATCTCTGCCTGGCGTTCGGCCGAGCCGAAACGCCTGGAAATCTCCTGCGCGACCGGGATGGAGCGTGCATTGGCAAGCGCGCAATAGTCGAGACCGGGGCAGGCGATGATATCGGTGATCAAGCCGGCATTCGCCGTTTCCAAACCGGCGGCAACGAGGCCGCGATAGACGGCTTCGAGATCGGCCAGCGCGACATGCGGCAGGATGAGGTTCTGCTCGTGGCTGACGCGAATTTCGTCGAAAGCGTATTCCTCGGCAATATCAGCCACCGCTTCCATCTGCGCATCCGAGGCGTCGCCGGGAATGCCGCCGATCGGCTTCAGAGAGATCGTGACCATGCCGTAATCGGGGTTCTTGTGCGGCTGCACGTTCTGCTGCACCCAGCGCGCGAAATCCGGATCAGCCTTCTTCCAGCGCGCCAGGCTTTCCCAGCCTTCGGCGCGCTGCGGCAGTGCCGGTAATGCGAAATAGGTCGATATCGCCTGAACGTCGGCTTCCGGCAGCTTCAGTTCGGTATCCCTCAGCTTGTCGAACTCAGCCTCGACCTGACGCGTCAGTTCTTCGGTGCCCGTTTCATGCACGAGGATCTTGATACGCGCCTTGTACTTGTTGTCGCGGCGGCCATGCAGGTTGTAAACGCGAATGATGGCGGTGATGTAAGACAGAAGGTCCGCTTCCGGCAGGAAGTCGCGGATCAGCTTGGCAACCAGCGGCGTGCGGCCCTGCCCGCCCCCGACGTAAACGGCAAAGCCGATCTCGCCCTTGTCGTTCTTCTTCACATGCAGGCCGATATCATGCACCTGGATCGCGGCGCGGTCGCGCTCGGCGCCGGTGACGGCGATCTTGAACTTGCGCGGCAGGAACGAGAATTCCGGATGGACCGATGACCATTGCCGCAGGATTTCGGCATAGGGCCTGGGATCGGCGACTTCGTCGGCCGCAGCGCCGGCGAAATGGTCTGCCGTCACATTGCGAATGCAGTTGCCCGAGGTCTGGATGGCATGCATCTCGACGGAGGCCAGATCGGATAGCGCATCGGGCATCTCGGACAGCTTCGGCCAGTTGAACTGCAGGTTCTGGCGCGTGGTGAAATGACCATAGCCGCGATCATAGGTGCGTGCGACGTGCGCGAGCATGCGCATCTGGCGCGAGCTCAGCGTGCCATAGGGAATGGCGATGCGCAGCATGTAGGCATGCAGCTGCAGATAGACACCGTTCATCAGGCGCAGCGGCTTGAAGGCATCTTCCGAAAGCTCACCCGAGAGGCGCCGCTCCACCTGATCGCGGAACTGGGCAACCCGTTCCGCGACAAAGGCGTGGTCGAATTCGTCGTAACGATACATGATTTCCTCAGAGCTTCTCAGGCTGCAATGAATTCGGGATCGGCCGCGGCATAGCCCGCCGCGTATTCCATGGTGGGACCTTCGGCGCGGATGCGCTCGCGCAGGCGCAGCGGCCAAAGCTTGCCGCCGGTTTCCTGAACGTCGATCAGATTGACGTCGACGACCTTGTTATCAGCATAGGCCTTCTTGCCGATCGCTTCCAGCGCAGCTTCCGCTTCTGCATGGCGAGCAACCAGAGCTTCCTGCAGCGATATCGTCCACTCGCCATTTGCGTTCAGCCAAACGGCGACGCCATCGGTGAGGCGGTTTGCGGTCAGAACCTTGTCGACCATCCATCAGCTCCTTGCATAGTCTTGAGCAACGGCCTTACGGCTGACCAGCGGCTCGGATTGTTCAAAATTCGCACCGGCGACGGCATCGCCGATAATGACCATGACCGGCCCGCTCAACTCGTCACGGTGCTCAAGATCAGGCAGATCCCTCAATATTCCGTGCATCAGGCGGCGATCGCGGCGGCTCGCGTTCTCGATGATGGCAACGGTCGTCTCAGGCGGCAGACCGGCTTGCATCAGGCGACCGGCGACGGAAGCGGCAACGGTGCGCCCCATATAGACGGCGATCGTCGCACCGGATACGGCCAGGCTTGCCCAATCCGGCAGCACATCGCCGGTCAGATCATGCCCCGTCGTGAAGACCAGCGAAGAAGCGACGCCGCGCAGCGTCAGCGGCAGCTCAAAATCGGCAGCAGCGGCGAAGGCCGAGGTAATGCCGGGAACGATCTCGTAAGCGATGCCAGCCGCGCGCAGGACCGCCATCTCCTCGCCAGCACGACCGTAAACCAGCGGGTCGCCGGATTTAAGCCGTACCACGCGCTTGCCTTCGCGGCCGAATTGAACGAGCAAATCGTTGATCTCTTCCTGCGACTTGCTGTGGCATCCCTTGCGCTTGCCGACGGACAGGCGCTCGGCATCGCGGCGACCCATATCGACGATCGCCTGCGGCACCAGGGCGTCATAGACGATGACATCGGCTTCCATCATCACGCGCTGCGCCCGCAGCGTCAAAAGATCCTCCGCGCCGGGGCCTGCGCCCACCAGCCATACCCTGCCCTCGACTTTGCGCGACGACCGCAACAGCTCATCGGCCGCCTGCTCCGCCCGCAGGAGATGGCCGGCATTGACGGCATCGGCAACAGGTCCGGAGAAGAACCGCCGCCAGAAAACGCGGCGAGCGACGCCACGCGTGACGAGGCGTTCGACCGGCTTACGGTAACGCGTCGCCAATTCCGCCAGCTTCCCGAGCGAGGGAGATAGTATCTGGTCGATCTGCGCCCGGATCATCTGCGCCAGCACCGGCCCCGCACCTTCCGTGCCGATGGCGACGGCGACGGGCGCGCGATTGACGAGAGCCGGCGTATAGAAATCGCAATAATCGGGCTGATCGACGGCGTTTGCAGGAATTCTCTCGGCGCGGGCGGCGTCGACGATCGCACGATCAGCCTCGGCATCGTCGGTAGCGGCAAAGACAAGGGTCGCACCCTTGACCTGATCCGCGGAAAACTCGGCGCGCACGGTCGCGATGCGATTGGCGATGAGGAAGGCGTGATAGTCGGCTTCCGGCGTCTGCACATAGGCAACGATCTTGGCCTGCGTGTTCATCAGCAGCCGCACCTTGGCAAAGGCTTCATCGCCATTGCCAAAGACGGCCGCTACCCTTCCTTCTACGCGGAAGAAGGCGGGAAACACCGAAAGCTGTTCAGTCCTGGGAAGCATCGTCATTCCAATTCAAGGTCTGCCGAATATCGCCCCAGAGGCCAAGGGATTGAAGAAACAGAAATTCTAATGCCCGTGCATGAGCGTATTCTTTTGCTCGACATGAGGGGGATTTGAGCAAAACTCACCAGACGAGCAAATTGCGATAAATACAGGAAATCTATAGACTTTTATCATTGACCGATGCTCATATCGGTTTTATTGCCTGTGACAAACACCGCCCGCCCACCATTTGCGCATTCCGCCGGACCGGTAATCCCGCTAGATTGGACGAAAATTTTTGGAGCATTTCCTTGTCGGACACTACCATCGCAGCCCGCCTTCTCGACGTCGTGGAACACGACATCCTGCCGCTGACGCGCAAGGGCGTGGCGGCAGGCAATAAGGTTTTCGGAGCTGCCATCCTGCGCAAATCCGACCTCTCGCTTGTGATCGCCGAAACGAACAACGAGCTGGAGAACCCGCTCTGGCATGGCGAAGTGCATGCGCTAAAGCGCTTCTACGAACTGGGCGAGAAGCCGGCGAGCAAAGACCTGATCTTCCTGTCGACCCACGAACCCTGCACCATGTGCATGTCGGCCATCACCTGGGCTGGTTTTGACAATTTCTACTATTTCTTCAGCCACGAAGATTCCCGGGATGCCTTCGCAATTCCCCACGATCTCAAAATCCTGAAGGAAGTCTTCGGCCTGGAGCCGGGCGGCTATAACAGGCAGAATGCATTCTGGAACAGCTTTGCCATCTCCGATCTTGTGGAGACGGAAGCCGATGCGCGCAAAGGCGCGTTGAAAGAACAGACCGCACGCATCAAGGCAGCCTATGCCGGATTGTCCGACAGCTACCAGGCGTCGAAGAGCGACAACGACATCCCCCTGAATTGAGTTCAGCAAGACCCGAGGCGACGATGGAAGCATCGCGAGACATAAACGGCCTGATCGAAATCATGGCGGCGCTGCGAGATCCCGAGAGCGGCTGCCCTTGGGACATCGTCCAGACCTTCGAGACCATCAAGCCCTACACGATTGAAGAGGCCTATGAGGTCGCGGATGCGATCGAACGCAAGGATAACGACGATCTTTGCGACGAGCTTGGTGATCTCCTGCTGCAGGTCGTCTTCCATGCGCGGATCGCCGAGGAGGCCGGCGCCTTTTCCTTCGGCGACGTCGTACATGCCATCACCCGCAAGATGATCCGCCGCCATCCGCATGTCTTTGCCGTCTCCGATGCGAAGACCGAGGATGCTGTGACGCTGCAATGGGATCGGATCAAGGCTGAGGAGAAGCGCGAGCGGGCCGAGCGCCGTGCCAGGAGCGGCGTCACTGAAGATTTCAAGGTTGGCTTCCTGGGTTCGGTGCAGCGGACCTTCCCTGCCCTGACGGAAGCTTTGAAACTTCAGGAGCGTGCCGCCAAAGTCGGCTTCGATTGGTCTGCGCCGGAGCCTATTCTCGACAAGATCGAAGAAGAGATCGGCGAATTGCGGGCAGCGCTGGCGAGCAGTGATAAAGCGAAAGTCAGCGACGAACTCGGCGACCTGATCTTCGCCGTCGTCAATATCGGCCGGCATGTGAACAGCGACCCGGAACAGGCCCTGCGCGGCACGAACACGAAGTTCCGCCGCCGCTTCCATCACATCGAAACGACGCTTGAAGCTGAAGGCGAGACGCTGGAGGGCGCCTCGCTGGAGCAGATGGAAGAGATCTGGCAGGCGGCAAAAGCCATCGAGCGGCAGCTTGCAGGCGTGAAAACGGCCTAAAGCGCGGCGTGTCCCGTTCCTCGCGCTTCAGCTCTTTGGTCTCTAGAGCAATTTCAGGAAAAGTGCGCAGCAGTTTTCCGTCCGGAATTGCGTAAAAACAATAAGTTAGAGCAGCTCTCAGATTCCGTGAAGAACTGAGCCGCTCTAGCATGTCATTGCCGCAAAACGGCTGCGCACTTTAGCGCGACATGCCTCGAAACCACCTATTCCCAGTCTTCGCGCTGCGGCTTAGGGCCGTTGCCCACGCGCCGTTCCAGTTCCTCCGCCTCGGTCTCCGTCAGACGAACATCGAGCGTCACGGTGCCGTCCTCATTGTCCTCGCGGTTATCGACGATGGCGTGATTGTAGAGCCATGGCAGCAGCGCCAGCTTTTCCACCGGTAGCGTGATCGTCGTTTCCGTCAGCACGCCGGAAAGGCGCAGGCTGATTTCGTCCATCAGACGATCAACGCCCTCGCCGCTTTTCGCCGAAACGGCAATGACGTTTTCTGACGTCGATGCCTTCTGCACGATGGCATCATGCGCGTCCGGCTCCAGGCGGTCGATCTTATTCCAGACCTCAAGGATGCGCTCGGCGCCTTCGGCTTCGCCGATGCCGAGATCGCCGAGAATACGCATCACATCGGCGCTCTGGACCTGATTGTCGTCATCCGAAAGATCGCGCACATGCAGGATCAAATCGGCTTCCAAAACCTCTTCGAGCGTCGCGCGGAACGCTGCCACCAGGTGAGTCGGCAGATCCGAGATGAAGCCGACCGTATCGGAGAGGATGACGGTGCGGCCGTGCGGCAGCTTCATGCGGCGCAGCGTCGGGTCGAGCGTCGCAAACAGCATGTCCTCGGCCAGAACGCCGGCGCCGGTGATGCGGTTGAACAGCGTCGATTTGCCGGCATTGGTATAACCTACAAGCGCGACAATCGGGTGCGGCACCTTCCGGCGCTTGGCGCGATGGAGCTGGCGAGTCCGAACCACCTGCTCCAGCTCGCGCTCCAGCCGGATGATCCGCTCCTGCAGCATGCGCCGGTCGGCTTCGATCTGCGTTTCACCCGGGCCACCCATGAAGCCGGCACCGCCGCGCTGGCGTTCAAGGTGGGTCCAGCTTCGAACCAGCCGACCCTTCTGATAGTTCAGATGGGCAAGCTCGACCTGCAGCGTGCCTTCCTTGGTGGAGGCGCGGCGGCCGAAAATTTCGAGAATGAGGCCGGTTCTGTCGATGACCTTGGCGTTCCATGCCTTTTCGAGATTGCGCTGCTGCACGGGCGTCAACGGATGATCGACGATGACGAGCCCGGCATTGAATTCATCGAGCAGTGCGAGGATTTCCTCGATCTTGCCGGTTCCGAGCAGAGTCGCCGGCCGCGGATCGTTGATCGGGACGATGGAGCCATTGACGACATCGAGGTCGATGGCGAGCGCAAGGCCCTTGGCCTCTTCCAGCCGGCTTTCGGGCGGGCGCGAGACGGAAATGGCGCTATCGGCCTGAGCGGCGCGCGCAGATCGCGCCTGCTTCAGCACAGGCACGACCACGACAGCGCGCATGTCATCCCGGTGTTTTACGGACTCCGGGATGAGGGAATCATTTTTGGTATCGCGTGTCGTGATAGTAGCAAGTCCCAGTTAGGATGCGGCTTCTTCGCTCTCGAACATCTGCATCGGCTGACCCGGCATGATCGTCGAGATCGCGTGCTTGTAAACGAGCTGCGAATGGCCGTCGCGGCGGAGCAGAACGCAGAAATTGTCGAACGAGGTTACGACACCTGTGAGCTTCACGCCGTTAATCAAGAAAATTGTCAGTGAAATCTTTTGCTTGCGAACAGTATTGAGAAACAAGTCCTGCAAGTTCTGAGAACGTTCCGCCATCGCGCCGCTTCTTTCTTTTTTGCCGACCTAAGCCGGTGAAATATCATAATATACAGAGGTCCCGAATAGGAGATGCCCTCATTCTCTCCCACCCAGCGCATGTTGGTATCAAATCGCAGTCTTTTCCGCAACGTCGAAAAAGGCTTCGCGAATTTTCTGTGACATGCTGCCCGGATGACCGTTGGCAATGGTTTCGCCGTCGATGGAAACGACCGGGAAACATATGCTTGTCGCGGCCGTGATGAACACTTCGCGCGCTTCCATCATCTCCTCGACCGAGAAGAATCGCTCGACAATCGTCACTCCGAGCTTGGCTGCCACATCCATCAGGGTCGTTCGGGTGATGCCGCGCAGGATGCCATGTTCGGCCGGACGGGTGACGAGATTTCCGTCATGATCGACGATCCAGACATTGGTGGCTGCGCCTTCCTTCACCATGCCGTGGTGGTCGATATAGATCGCTTCCTGCGCACCGGCTTCCTTTGCCTGCTGGCGAGCCATGGCATTCGGAAGCAGACCGACGGACTTGATATCCACCCGGTCCCAGCGATTGTCGCGGACGGTGATCGCCTTGATGCCACTGGCGTTCTTCTTGGCGATGACAGACTGATCGGTGCTCTTGGCGGTGACGACGATCGACGATGGCGTACCCGCCGGCGGGAAGACATGATCGCGCCGGGCAACGCCGCGCGTCACCTGCAGGTAGAACAGGCCGTTGCGGACATGATTGCGTCGTAGCGTCTCGCGAATCACAAGGATCAGCGCCGAGCGCGTCATCGGCCAGGCGATACGCAGTTCGCTCAGCGAGCGGTTGAGGCGATCGAGATGGCGCGTCAGGTCGACGATCACGCCATGACGAACCTCGCAAACCTCATAGACGCCATCGGCGAACTGATAGCCGCGATCCTCGATATGCACCGCGGCATCGCTGTGGTTCACGTAGCGACCATTCACATAAGCTATTCTCGGCATGGAAGCCCCTGATCAGAATTCTATAATTTGAAGTGCCGGATTGCCGCTCAGACGCCCAGTGACTTCAGCTTGCGATGCAGCGCCGAACGCTCCATGCCGACAAATTCCGCCGTGCGCGAGATATTGCCGCCGAAGCGATTGATCTGGGCGATGAGATAATCGCGCTCGAACATTTCGCGTGCTTCGCGTAGCGGCAAGGTCATGATGTGATAGTCATTCTTGGCGGATACCTTCGGCAGCATGTCGCCGAGATCGGTCGGCAGCATTTCAGCCGTGATCGGAGTATCCGCGCCGTCCGAACGCGCCAGGATCATCAGGCGCTCGATATTGTTGCGCAGCTGGCGGATGTTGCCCGGCCAGTCATGCGCCTGCAGCACCGCCATTGCGTCATCGCCGATCCGGCGTGGGCGGATTCCGGCCTGTTCGGAAATCTGCCGCATGAGCTGATCAACGAGGAAAGGAATGTCCTCCCGCCGCTCGGCAAGCGCCGGAACACGAACCGGAACGACGGCGAGGCGATGATAGAGATCTTCGCGGAACAGGCCTTCGGCGATGTGACTTTCGAGATTATAGGCCGTGGACGAGATGATGCGCACATCCACCTTTACCCGCTTCGAACCGCCGACGCGCTCGAACTGCTGGTCGACCAGCACGCGCAGGATCTTGTTCTGCGTCTCGCGCGGCATTTCGCCGACCTCGTCGAGATAGAGGATGCCGCGATGAGCCTCTTCCAGAGCGCCGATCTTGCGCGCCTGTCCCGGCGAGCCCTCGGTGCCGAACAGCGCGACTTCCATGCGTTCGGGCGTGATCGTCGCCGCATTCAGCGCCACGAACGGACCATTGGCTCGGGTCGACTTCTTGTGCATCATCCGGGCCACGAGTTCCTTGCCGGAACCGGACGGGCCGAAGATCATGACGCGGCTGTTGGTCGGCGAGACCTTGTCGATCGTCTGGCGCATCTGCGAAACGGCAACCGAGGTACCGATCAGCTCCACGGCATCGCCGGTGCGGCGCTTCAGCTCGGAGACCTCGCGCTTCAGCTTGGAATTCTCCAGCGCGCGCTCGGCAATCAGGATCAGACGATCGGCCTTGAACGGCTTCTCGATGAAGTCGAAAGCGCCGCGCTTGATGGCGGAAACGGCCGTCTCGATATTGCCGTGACCGGAAATCATGACTACAGGCAGCTCCGGATGGCGTGCCTTGATTTCGTCGAGCAATGCGAGGCCGTCGAGCTTGCTGCCCTGCATCCAGATATCGAGGAAGATCAGACGCGGCGCTCGATCAGAAATTGCGGCAAGCGCACTGTCGCTATCATGCGCCGTGCGGGTTTCGTGCCCCTCATCCGAGAGAATTCCCGAAACGATTTCGCGAATGTCTTCCTCGTCGTCGACTACGAGAATATCAGATGCCATAGACGCTTTCCTTATCACTTGCTGGCTGGGCGACGGCGGCTTGCTCACGGCGCGGCAAATGCACGCGGATCATGGCCCCCCTGCCCTGGTCGAATTCTGCGGGAGCGTCGTGAAGTTCGAGCTGTCCGCCATGGTCTTCAATGATCTTCTTGACGATGGCGAGGCCAAGGCCGGTGCCCTTCTCGCGCATCGTCGTGTAAGGTTCGAGAATGCTGTGCCGGTTCTCCACCGGCAGACCGCGGCCGTTGTCGATGACATCGACGGTGAAGCGATCGCGTTCCGGATCCAGCGATGCTCGCACGAGGATTTTCGGCTGCTCGCGCGCCTGATCGCTTGGCACGCCTTCGATCGCTTCGACGGCGTTCTTGATGAGATTGCCGAAAGCCTGGCCCAGCATTCGCGCATCGAACATGCCTTCCAGCCGCTCATCGCCCAGGTCTCGTTCAAACTTGACGTGGTTGTTGCCCATTTCACGCAGGAACACCGAGTCGCGCAGAATATCCCGCAGGTCGCTCGGCTCCATGGTCGGCTTCGGCATGCGGGCAAAGGAGGAGAATTCGTCGACCATGCGGCCGATATCGCCCACCTGCCGGATGATGGTGTCCGTGCACTGGTCGAAGACCGGACGGTCGGCCTCGGCAATGTTCTTGCCGAAACGGCGGCGGATACGCTCGGCGGACAGCTGGATCGGCGTTAGCGGGTTCTTGATTTCATGCGCGATGCGGCGCGCGACGTCGGCCCAGGCGGTCGAGCGCTGCGCAATGACCAGATCGGTGATGTCGTCGAGGGTGATAACGTAGGATTCATTGGCATCGCGCGCTTCCTCCCGCGTCACCTGGACGCTGAGCGTGCGCACGGTTCCACCGCGAACGAGGCTGATCTGCTTGCGGAAATCGTTGCGATGGCGCGTCGTGGCTTCCGTCACGACTTGCTCGACTTCGGGCGCGATCTCAACCAGATTCTTGCCGATCAGCTCGTCGCTTTTCAGCGACAGCAGATCTTCGGCCGAAGTGTTGACGATGGTGATGCGCCGATCATGTTCGACGCCGATCACGGCCGCCGTCACGCCCGACAACACGGCCTCGATGAAGCGGCGGCGGTCGTCAACCTCGTCTTTCGCTTCCAGAATTTCATCCCGCTGGGTACGGATTTCCGAGATCATCTTGTTGAAGGTGCGCGACAGGCTGCCGACATCGCCGTCAGCCGAGCGCACCGGCACAAGCACATTCATATTGCCCGAGGCGACGTTGTCGGCCGCGCTGATGAGGAGACGGATCGGCCGTACGATACGGTCGGCAATAGCGATGGCGGTCCAGATCGCAGCCAGCAGCACGATGAGTGCAAAGCCGATGTAGAGAACGGCGAAGGCGATCTGGAGCGACATTCGCCCTTCTTCCATCGCCTTGTATTCGACGGTGTTGTCCTCGACCATCCGCATGGCGTTCATGACCCGCGGGTCGACGGCACGCACCGTATAGAGAAACGAGCCGGGGATTTCATCGAGCTTGATGACCGCGCCGACGAGGTTGGTCACACCGGGCGGGATGAGCGTCGGCTGACCATTGGCCGACGAGTCGAGCGCGTCCTTCGGAATAGCCGGCAGTGGCCGCTCGGTCTTGATTTCGGCCTGGACGATGGCGCTGCCGTCGCGGCGGACAAGGAAGGCACCGAGCAACCCGCGGCCCCGGGCCTGGCGGGTCATCAAATCGGCAAAGCCTGTGCGATCCAGACTGTAAAGCGAACGATTGCGCTCCAGATCGTTCGCCATCGAAACTGTCTGGCCCTGCAGATAGCTCGCATTTTCCATCAGATAGGCTTGCGCGACATTCTGCGAGGAGCTGATGATCTGCTGGGTGCGCACGCCGAACCAGCGGTCTAGGCCCACATTCAGCGTCAAGCTCGCGACGATGGCGACCAGAATTGCCGGCGTGATCGCTACAATCGAAAAGAGGGCGACGATGCGGATATGCAGACGTGCTGCCGCGCGGCCTCGGCTGCGCGCCTTCATCAGCCGCGCGACCTCGCGCACGATCAGCGCGATCAGCCCGAATACGAACAAGCCGTTGATGACGACCGAGGTGAAGACCACCGAGGATGTAGGACCTACAGGCGTCAGCCCGAGAAGCATCAGCAGCGTGGCAATCGCGCACAGCAACGCGCCGCCGGCCAAGACGAGGCCAGGGAGGGCGAAGGAGGCACGACGGTCAGTCACCTTGACAGCCGCTTCGTCGCTCGCCGCCGGCGACACCGCGTCCTTGGTCATTCCAATCATCTCCACGCTCGAACGACAATCGGCGCCCCGTTCAATCCGCGCAGCCGCGATTTTGACGCCAGCTGGGGCGGCAACGCGAGGCGGAAACTCTCGTTCGATCTCGTTTGAAAGCGAAACAATTACTTCAAATCATCATTGCAATAGGCTGAAAAATCAGACGAATTCCATTTAAAATGGAAAAGCGTCAGACGAATCGCCATCGCAAAACGACGAATCTGCTGCGTGACCTTTAAGCAACGCATTGTGGCGAAAATGCAACGCTTCGGATTGCCTTGTCAAGCCGTGCGCGAGCTTCTGTAAACCGAAACTCCCAGTTCTCTTATCTTTTTGCGCAGCGTATTGCGGTTCAGACCCAGAAGATCGGCAGCCTTGATCTGGTTGCCGCGCGTGGCGGTCAATGCGGCAAGGATCAGCGGATATTCCATTTCCGTCAGAACGCGGTCGTAGAGACCAGGCGGCGGGAGATTCTCGCCGAATCCGGCAAAATAGGTCCGCATATTCTCTTCCACCGCCTGGGCGATGGTCATCGTACCGGTGCGAACCGGCCCCTTTTCGATCGGGCTGTCGGGCACGTCAGCGCGCAGTTCCGCATCGATGATCTCCTTGGTGATGATATCCTGCGGATAGAGCGCCATCAGCCGGCGGATAAGGTTTTCCAGCTCGCGGACGTTGCCGGGCCAGGGATAGGCTTTCATCAATTCGAGCGCTTCCTGGTCGAAGCGCTTGGAACCCAAGCCTTCCTTTTCCGCCTGCTGCACGAAATGACGCACGAGATCGGGAATATCCTCGGCGCGATCGCGCAGCGGCGGCAGGCGCAACGGCACGACGTTGAGGCGGTAGTACAAGTCCTCGCGGAACAGGCCCTGATTGATCGCCTGTTTCAGATCCTTGTTGGTGGCCGCAACGATACGAACGTCGGTGCGGATCGGCGTGCGACCGCCGACCGTCGTATACTCGCCCTGCTGCAGCACGCGCAGCAGGCGCGTCTGCGCATCCATCGGCATATCGCCGATTTCATCGAGAAACAGAGTGCCGCCTTCGGCCTGCTCGAAGCGACCGGTGGAGCGCGCCTGTGCGCCGGTGAAGGCCCCCTTTTCATGGCCGAAGAGCTCGGATTCGATCAGGTCGCGCGGGATCGCAGCCATGTTGATGGCCACGAAAGGACCATTGCGGCGCTTGCCGTAGTCATGCAGGGCGCGTGCGACAAGTTCCTTGCCCGTACCGGATTCACCGGTGATCATCAGCGTGAGATCGGTCTGCATCAGGCGCGCGAGCACGCGGTAGATTTCCTGCATTGCGGCGGAACGACCGACAAGCGGCATGCCGTCCTGTATGTCATCGTCGATCTTCGTCGGCTTGCGCTTCGGCTCGGACAATGCCCGGCCGACGATCGCGATCAGTTCCGTCAGGTCGAACGGTTTCGGCAAATAGTCATAGGCGCCCTTCTCGGATGCCTTGATCGCCGTCATGAAGGTATTCTGCGCGCTCATGACCAGGACAGGCAGATCCGGTCTCGCCTTCTTGATGCGGGGCAGCAGATCGAATGCATTTTCGTCCGGCATGACGACGTCGGTTACGACAAGGTCGCCTTCGCCGGCGGAAACCCAACGCCAGAGCGTGGCGGCGTTGGAGGTGATGCGCACATCATAACCTGCACGGCTCAAAGCCTGATTGAGCACGGTACGAATGGCCGCATCGTCATCGGCGACAAGGATCGTGGCTGTCATCGAGTAGTCCCTGTAGAGTTCGGAAAGGGGGCGTCTTCAAGCGTGATGCCTTTGGAAGCCGGCATCAAAACGCGGAAAGTAGTGCGATGGTTCTGGCTGTCGCATTCGACGATGCCGCCATGATCGCCGATGATCTTGGCGACCAGCGCTAGGCCGAGGCCAGTACCGTTCGTCTTCGTCGTGATGAACGGATCGAAAAGATGCGGCACGAGATCGGCCGGTACGCCGGGACCATTGTCGATCACGCAGAATTCCAGCGGCAGCGAGATCTTCTCGCGCGTGCCGGCGACCGAAAGGCGAATGCCCGGACGGTAGGCCGTCGTCAGCATGATCTCGCCATCCTGCCGGTCGCCAACCGCTTCGGCGGCATTCTTCACCAGATTGAGGAAGACCTGTACGAGCTGGTCCCTGTTGGCAAAAACTGCCGGCAGCGACGGGTCGTAATTCTCCGACAGTTTGATGTTGCGGGCAAAACCGGCCTTGGCGACTGCCTTCACATGATCGAGGACGGAATGGATATTGACGGGCACGCGATCGACGGGCCGCTCATCGGAGAAGACCTCCATGCGATCGACCAGCGACACGATACGGTCGGTCTCGTCGCAGATGAGGCGCGTCAGCGCGCGATCGTCGTCCTCGACGGACTGTTCGAGCAACTGTGCGGCGCCGCGAATGCCCGACAGCGGATTCTTGATCTCGTGCGCCAGCATGGAGGCAAGGCCGGTGACCGAGCGAGCAGCAGCGCGATGGGTCAGTTGCCGATCGATCTTGTCCGCCATCGAGCGTTCCTGGAACACCACCACTACGGAGCCGGGCTCGCTGGAAACCGGCGCTACGTAGAGATCCACCAGCTTATCCTGTCCGAGACGCGGCGAACTGAGGTCGACACGATACTCGTTGACAGGTCCGCGGCGCTCGCGCACCTGGTCGATCAGCGCCAGCAACGGGCTGCCGAAGGGGATGAAGGTCGAAATCTTGTAGCGCGACAGATGCGAGGCGCTGGCGCCGAAGAAAGCTTCGGCCTCCCAGTTGGCAAAGGCAATGAGACCCGCCTCGTCGACCATGACGACAGGGTTCTGGATCGCGTTGAGAACGGCCATCGCCACGGAATTGGCCGCGTTGTCACCGGCCCCGGAGCTGAGTTTCGAAGTCATGCAGCCTCCTGGACGCATTGAGCGAGATCGGCGCCGGCCCAGAGTGAGGCATGGAACAATGCAGCCACTTCGCCGCTGTCTTTCGACGTCATGATTTTCGCCTTCTCGGCACCTGTCGTCTCCGGCGCATAGCGATCGAGATACCAGGCCAGATGCTTGCGCGCATGGCGGATGCCAACCGCCTCGCCGTAAAACTCCAGCATCATCCGGTAGTGTTCGAGCGCGACCTCGACAATCTCCTGACGGCCCGGCCCGCGATGACCAGCCAGAATGCCCGCATGCCACGGACGGCCCTGACAACCGCGGCCGATCATGACGACATCAGCACCGGAGCGCCGCAGGATTTCCTCGGCATCTTCCACCGTCTCGACATCGCCATTGGCGACCAGCGGGATGGAAACGACATCGCGCACCGCGCGGATCGCATCCCAATCCGCCCTGCCCTCATAGAACTGCATGCGCGTGCGGCCATGAATGGTGACGAGCTGGATACCAGCCTCTTCGGCACGGCGTGCGATATCAGGCGCATTGATGGAGTTCTCATCCCAGCCAAGCCGCATCTTCAAGGTCACGGGAATGTTCACCGCGCCAACCGTCGCTTCGATCAATGCCAGCGCATGATCCGGGTCGCGCATCAGCGCCGAGCCGGAATAGCCACCAATGACCTTCTTGGCCGGGCATCCCATGTTGATATCGATGATATCGGCACCATTATCAGCGGCGATCTTTGCTGCCTCGGCCATCCAATGCGCTTCGCGGCCGGCAAGCTGCACCATATGCGGCCTCAATCCCGCACTCTTCAGACGCGCCAAGGATTCAGCCGTATCCTGCACCAGCTCGCGGCTTGCGACCATTTCCGTGACGACTAGGCCGGCACCGTAACGCAAAGCGAGCTGCCGGAACGGCAGATCGGTCACACCCGACATCGGCGCCAGGATGACGCGATTTCGGATTGATACGGAACCGATGGAAAATGGGGCTGCAAGCTTGGAGGAAAACAAATGATTATCTTTCGGGCACACCATACATCTGCACTATTTTTAGACACGGTTTAAATGTTTGCCAAGGGGTTTCGGAAAATCCCGATATTTTTGGGGCAAATGCTGGAAAATACTCAATTGAGACGATAGACCCTGCTGAAGCAGGATCCCGCCTTGGCGATCTATCTAGAATGCGCTTATTCAAAGGAAAGCTCCGCTCTTTTCAAAGCCATGCAAGAGACCGAGCCTTTCATCTTTCGGGGGTTTATGACGCAAATGCATTCAACGCAACCGCTGTCGGTAGGAATAGTGATCGTTGCCGCCGGGCGCGGCGAACGGGCGGGTTCTCCCGAAGAAGGCCCCAAGCAATATCGTCCGATCGGCGGCAGAGCGGTTATTGCGCATACGCTTGAAAGATTCGTGACATGGCCGCAGGCGTCGAAGATCGTCGTCGTCATCCACCGTCACGATGAAAACCTGCTTCGGGCGGCGTTGGAGCAAGTTGCGGATCTGCCTGAGATCGAGATCGCCTTCGGCGGCACGACCCGCCAGCAATCCGTGCTTGCCGGGCTAAGGCAACTGAAGAACAGCGGCGTAACGCATGTCATGATCCATGACGCGGTACGTCCCTTCTTCGACCATGATCTGCTGGATCGCGTCGCCGCAGCCCTTGCCGCGGGAGCGCCTGCCGTTTTGCCCGCCATGCCCGTCACCGACACGCTGAAGCGCGGTGACACAAGCGGGCTGGTGGTCGAGACGGTTCCCCGCACCGGGCTTCACGCTGCGCAGACGCCGCAATCCTTCCTATTCAGTGATATCCTTGCTGCGCATGAGAAAGCAGCAGCTGAGGGCAAAAGCGATTTCACAGACGATGCGGCGATTGCGGAATGGTGTAACCTGCCGGTGACATTGGTGACCGGTAGTGCCGACAATGTGAAACTGACGATCAAGAGGGATATTGCCATGGCCGATGAAAAGCTCAGCGCCGGTCTGCTGCCCGATGTGCGCACCGGCAACGGCTATGACGTGCACCAGCTGGAGCCCGGCGACGGCGTGACCCTTTGCGGCGTCTTCATTCCGCACGACCAGAGGCTGAAGGGGCATTCGGACGCGGATGTTGCCTTGCATGCCCTCACGGATGCGCTGCTCGCCACATGCGGCGCCGGCGATATCGGCGACCATTTTCCGCCGTCCGATCCGCAATGGAAGGGCGCCCCCTCCCGCATCTTCATCGAGCATGCGGCAAAGATCGTGCGCGAGCGCGGCGGCACCATCATGAATGCGGACGTCTCTCTGATTGCCGAAGCGCCAAAGGTCGGGCCGCATCGCGACGTCATGCGCGCCAAGCTCTCGGAGTTTCTCGGCATCAGCATCGATCGCTGTTCGGTCAAGGCAACGACCAACGAGAAAATCGGCTTCGTCGGGCGCCGCGAAGGCATCGCGGCTATCGCCACGGCGACCGTCGTCTATCGCGGAGGCAAAGCATAATGCATTTCCCGAATGAGATTCTCGCGCTCGCACAGAAGATCGTCACGGACTTCACGGCGAAGGGCTGGATGGTCGCAACAGCCGAATCCTGTACCGGCGGGCTGATCGCCGGCGCGCTGACGGAAATTCCAGGCTCGTCCGCCGTCGTCGATCGCGGCTTCGTGACCTATACGAACACCGCCAAGATGGAGATGCTCGGCGTGCAGGAGCAGACGCTAGCGCAGTTCGGCGCAGTGTCGAAGGAAACGGCACTGCAAATGGTGCACGGCGCCCTCTTCCGCTCCCGGGCCGATTTTGCAGTGGCGGTAACCGGCGTTGCCGGCCCCGGTGGCGGCTCTGCGGAAAAGCCCGTGGGGCTCGTCCATCTCGCCGCTAAGTCGCGCAGCGGTGCCCTCATCCATCACGAAATGCGTTATGGCGATATCGGGCGCGATCGGGTTCGGATCGCCACCTTGAAGACGGCATTGGAGATGCTCGTCGCTCTCGGTCAATGACCGGGAGCAGCTTTACGCATATATCTTGCTCGCGCGCGTCTCGAAGGCATCCGTGAACATGCGGAAGGCTCGGTCGAACATCGAACCCATCAGGGCGCCGAGAATGCGGCTCTTGAACTCATAATCGATGAAGAAATCGATGACGCTGCCGCCATTCTCCGACGGCGTGAAGCGCCAGCGATTGTCAAGATACTTGAAGGGGCCGTCGATATATTTCACATCGATGGCACGTTCCGCCTTGTTCAACAGTACTTGCGTAGTGAAGGTCTCGCGGATCGCCTTGTAGCCGACAGTCATATCGGCAATCAGCAGGATCTTGCCGTCGCGCTCCTTGCGGCTACGGACAACGAGCGCTTCGCAGAGCGGCAGGAACTCCGGATAACGCTCCACGTCGGCGACGAGGTCGAACATCTGATCGGGTGAATGCGGAACGGGGCGATGAGTTTCGAAGTGAGGCATGAGCCGCAATTAAGCAGGACGGCAGAGAAGATCAAGAAGCTGACGCATTTCGCCGCGGGATTTCAGCTGCAAAACAGGGACATCCGGGCCGTGCTGTGCAAGTCCGCCAAGAACGCGTGGCGTGAATTTCTCCTCGAACGTCCAGATGAAGCGCAGGAATTCCCAATCGACCTTCTCGATGCAGCCGGGTGCCATTTCCGGGCGCGTGCGGCCCATCCATTTGATCCAGCGGGAGACCACGCCCCAGATGCACAGCAGGCGCGGCATTCGCACCCAGATGACGAAATCCGTGCGCGGCAAGCGCACATCGAATGTCGAGGGATTGGTGCCATCCATGATCCACCGCTCGCCTTGCACCTTGGCGACAATGATGGCGCGCTGCTCATCCCTGTCGCGCTGAACCCAGCCCGGCAGCCAGAGAATATCGCGATCGATCGAAACATAGGCCAAGCCGAAGCGCGCGGCGATCTTCTGCGATAGAGTCGACTTGCCGCCGCCGGAACAGCCCATAACGAGAATGCGGTTCGCCTTCCTGATGAGGGTAGCCGCCTCTTCGAGATCGACGGCATCGGAAAGCGCCTGCGGCGCGACGATCTGCTCCACGGTCCAGCTCCATAGTCGAATCTAAAGTGCCGACACCGGTCACAAACGGCGGCGTGTTCCCTAAGCCGCCCACATGACGAACAGATGACCGCGCGAACAAAAACCGCGGCACAATCGCCGCGGTTCGTTCAAAAGGCAAGACTGGATGTTGTCGGGCTTACTCGGCAGCGAGCAACAGCTTCTTGGCGCGAGCAGCCCGCAGCCGCTCGAAATCGTCGCCGGCATGATGCGAGGAGCGCGTTAGCGGGCTAGACGCCACCATGAGGAAGCCCTTGGTGTAGGCCACGGTCTCGTAGGACTTGAATTCCTCCGGCGTGACGAAGCTCATTACTTGGTGATGCTTGCGCGTCGGTTGCAGGTACTGACCGATGGTCAGGAAGTCGACATCGGCCGTGCGCAAATCGTCCATCAGCTGCAGGACTTCGTTACGCTCTTCTCCGAGCCCTACCATGATCCCCGACTTGGTGAACATGGTCGGATCCAGTTCCTTGACCCGTTGCAACAGGCGGACCGAATGGAAATAGCGCGCACCGGGGCGAACCGTCAGATAGTTGCCCGGCACGGTTTCCATATTGTGATTGAAGACATCAGGCTTGGCGGCAACGACGCGCTCCAATGCACCCGGCTTCTTCAGGAAGTCAGGCGTCAGGATCTCGATCGTGGTTGCAGGCGAAGCGGCGCGGATCGCCCAGATCACCTTTTCGAAATGCTCGGCGCCACCGTCTTCCAGATCGTCACGGTCGACCGAGGTGATGACGACGTGGCTGAGGCCCATCTCCTTGACGGCCTTGGCGACGTTTTCCGGCTCCGCCATATCGAGAGCATTCGGCTTGCCGGTCGCGACGTTGCAGAAGGCGCAGGCACGCGTACAGATCTCGCCCATGATCATGAAGGTGGCGTGCTTCTTGTCCCAGCACTCGCCGATGTTCGGGCAGCCGGCCTCTTCGCAGACCGTGACGAGCTTGTGCTCCTTCACGATGGAGCGCGTCTCGGCATAGCCCTTCGACGTCGGCGCCTTCACGCGGATCCAGTCCGGCTTGCGCAGGACTTCGGTATCTGGCCGATGCGCCTTCTCCGGGTGTCGAACGCGCTTGGCTTCCGGGTTGATCGTGTCGAGAATGGTGACCATGAAACGTCTACTTTCCGCCGCTCAAATGCGGCCCCTCATCGCCGTGCGACTTTGGCGAGGAATATCAGAATGCACGCACCGATGAAACCGGTGATGAAAAAGCCAAGCCGGCCGCCAGGTACGCCGACATGCATGGCCACCAAAAGCCCTGCCGCGACAACCGAGCCGGCAATACCGAGGATGATGTTGAGAATGATCCCATAGCGCGCATCCATCAGCTTACCTGCGAGCCAGCCCGCGAGACCGCCAATGATGATCAGACCCAGCCAACCCACGCTTTCCATCAAACCCTCGTTTCAAGCGCCGTGAGGATAATCCCGCCGAACGCCGCGTTGCGTCTTACCGATGATGCGCTAGACGATCAATCTCGCCAGCAGCACCACGACGATCGCGCCGACGGTGGCATGGATGATCTCCACCACCAGCGCATTTTCTATGCCGAGCGAAATCCCGAACCAGTGGAACAGGAAGCCACCCACGAAGGCGCCGATCACGCCGCTCACCAGGCAACTGATGAGGCCGCCGCCACCGACGATCAGGCTTGCGAGAAAACCCGCCACCAGACCGATAAGAAGAAAGACGACCCAACCTTGCGCTGCGATAGACATGTTGATTTCCTTTCCTGTTTTCCACCCCTCGGATAAAGGGCGTGGCAGGAAATTATCAAGCGTTCAGCACGCGGCCGTAGGCGTCCAGCACGGCTTCCTTCATCGTTTCCGAAACGGTCGGATGCGGGAAGATCGTGTGCATCAGCTCTTCTTCCGTCGTCTCCAGGTTCATCGCGACGACGAAACCCTGGATGAGTTCCGTCACTTCTGCACCCACCATATGGGCACCCAGAAGCTCGCCGGTCTTCTTGTCGAAGATGACCTTGCAGAGGCCCTGGTCTTCGCCAAGCGCAATCGCCTTGCCGTTGGCAACGAAGGAGAAGCGGCCGACGCGGATATCGCGGCCGAGTTCCTTGGCCTTGGCTTCGGTCAGGCCGACGGAGGCAACCTGCGGGTGGCAATAGGTACAGCCCGGAACCTTGCTCTTATCCGTCGGGTGAACATTCGGCAGGCCGGCGATCTTCTCGATGCAGACGACGCCCTCATGCTCGGCCTTGTGCGCCAGCATCGGCGGACCGGCAACGTCGCCGATCGCGTAGATGCCCGGTACGTTGGTCTTGCCGTAACCGTCGATGACGACGCAGCCGCGGTCGGTCTTCACACCAAGCGCCTCGAGGCCGAGGTTTTCGATGTTGCCCTGCACGCCGACGGCCGAAATCATGCGGTCGGCGACGATCTGCTGAACCTTGCCGTCTTCGGTTTCGACATGGGCGGTGATGCTGTTGGCAGCCTTGTCGACCTTCGTGACCTTCGCATTGGTGAAGATCTTCAGGCCGCGCTTTTCAAGCTGCTTGCGGGCGATGCCGGAGATTTCGGCGTCTTCGACCGGCATGACCGTCGGCATGACTTCGACGACGGTAACGTCGACGCCCATCGAGCGATAGAAGCTGGCAAACTCGATGCCGATGGCGCCCGAGCCCATGACGAGCAGCGATTTCGGCAGGAAGTCAGGCTTCAGCGCCTCGAAATAGGTCCAGATCAACTTGCCATCCGGCTCGATGCCGGGCAGAGCGCGCGGACGGGCGCCCGTGGCGACGATGATGTGCTTGGCGGTATAGGTGCCCTCGCCCTTGACGTTCTTCGGCACCGGATGCTGCGGCTCGACGACCGGCTTGGTCGACTTGCTGACGACGATCTCGCCCGGCTTCGTGATCTTGGCTTCGCCCCAGATGACGTCGACCTTGTTCTTCTTCATCAGGAAGCCGACGCCGTTGTTCAGACGGGCGGAAACGCCGCGCGAGCGGGCAACGACCGCCTTCACATCCGCGCTTACCTTGCCTTCGAGAACGAGGCCGTAATCCTTCAGATGGTTGGAATGATCGAGGATTTCAGCGGAGCGGAGCAGCGCCTTTGTGGGTATGCAGCCCCAGTTGAGGCAGATGCCGCCCAGGTGCTCGCGCTCGACGATCGCGGTCTTCAGGCCAAGCTGGGCGGCGCGCACGGCGGCGACATAACCGCCGGGACCGGAGCCGATGATAATGACGTCGTAATTCTCAGCCATGTGTTTCCTGCCTTATTGGTGGCGGCGGATCTAAACCGGCGCCTTGACTGTGTCAGAGACCGAGCATCATCCGCACGATCGGCTCGAGGCCGCGACCGAGCGCCCGGGTATTTTCAGCATCGAGATGTACGCCATCGAGCGGCGTGGTGACGGCGACCGTATTGGCATCGAAGAAGCCGCAGCCCAGCTCGTCGGCCAGATCGCTATAGAGCGTCGGCAGCTTGCTCGATTCCTTGACTGCGCCGAGATAGCTGGCCGCAAAAGCGGCATTGGCGGTCTCGGAGATTGTCGGCGGGGCGACGATGAGGATATCGGGCACCTCGTAGTCGAACCCCCAAGCATGATTGCGCACGAGCTGGACCAAGCGGCTGATGCCCTGCAGAGCGGCGAAAGCCGAGCCGGCGACGACCGGCTTCATATCGTTGGTCCCCAGCAGGATAATCACGAGATCGAGCGGGTTGTGGCTCTGCAAGATCGTCGGCAGGATCCTCGCGCCGTTGCGGTCGCAATCGGCAAGATGATCGTCGAACGCCGTCGTGCGGCCGTTCAATCCTTCCGGGATCACGCGAACCTGGTTGCCGAGCGCCTTTTGCAGCACGCTCGGCCACCGATCTTCATAGGCATGACGGCCGACCGTTTCGGCACTGTAGCCCCATGTCAGCGAGTCGCCGTAACACAGAACAGTCTTGGTCATTCATGCCTCCGTATCGCAGCAAGGCTCAGACGAGCATCCCCATCGGATTTTCGATGTAGCCCTTGAAGGCTGCCAGGAGCTCGGCGCCAAGCGCACCGTCGACGGCACGATGGTCGGTCGACAGCGTGACGGTCATCACGGTGGCAATCGCCATTTCGCCCTTCTTGACGATGACGCGCTGCTCGCCCGCGCCGACCGCCAGAATGGTCGCATGCGGCGGGTTGACGACGGCAGCGAAGTTCTTGACGCCCATCATGCCCATGTTCGACACGGCCGTGGTGCCACCCTGATACTCCTCAGGCTTCAGCTTGCGCTCCTTGGCGCGCTTGCCGTAATCCTTCATCTCGTTGGAGATGGTCGAGAGCGTCTTCTGGTCGGCGCTGCGGATGATCGGCGTGATCAGGCCGCCCGGAATGGAAACGGCAACGCCGACATCCGCATGCTTGTGCTTGACCATGTTGCTGTCGGTCCAGGATACGTTGGCATCCGGAACGTCACGCAGTGCCAGCGCCAGGGCCTTGATGACCATGTCGTTGACCGAGAGCTTATAGGCCGGCACACCGTCCTTCGACTTCGGAGCGGAATCGTTGAGCTGCGTGCGGAGCGCCAGAAGCGCATCGAGTTCGCAATCGACCGAGACGTAGAAGTGCGGGATCGTCTGCTTGGATTCCTGCAGGCGCTTGGCGATCGTCTTGCGCATACCGTCATGCGGCACGAGCTCGTAGGAACCGGGCTCGAACAGCTTGAGGACGGCATCGTCCGACATGCCCTTCGGTGCTGCCGGAGCAGCAGCGGCAGCCGGCTGTGCAACCGGTGCTGCTGCGGGAGCAGCCTTTGCGGTACCGCCGGAAATCGCAGCCTCGATATCCTTCTTGATGACACGACCATGCGGGCCGGAGCCGTCGAGTGCCGCAACATCAATGCCGGCGTCCTTTGCAAGACGGCGGGCGAGCGGAGACGCGAAGGTGCGATGACCGTCGTTTGCGGCCGGAGCCGATATAGCGGGTGCCGGAGTGGATGCAGCCGGAGCCGCAACGATTGCCGGAGCGGGTGCGGCCGCCGGGGCTGTTTCCGCCTTCGGAGCAGGAGCCGCAGCAGCGCCAGCACCGGAAGCCGCAGCCGCGACATCTTCGCCATCGGCAGCGAGCACGGCGATCAGGGCATTGACCTTCACGCCTTCGGTGCCGGCAGGAACGACGATCTTGGCGACGGTGCCTTCATCGACGGCCTCGACTTCCATCGTTGCCTTGTCAGTCTCGATCTCGGCGATCACGTCGCCGGACTTGATCTTGTCGCCTTCCTTGACCAGCCACTTGGCGAGGTTACCCTCTTCCATGGTCGGCGAGAGGGCAGGCATGGTGATGTTGATAGGCATCGATGAGCCCTCCCCTTACTTGTAGCAAACGGCCTTTACCGCATCGACCACTTCGGCGACGCTCGGGAGCGCCAGCTTTTCGAGGTTGGCGGCATATGGCATGGGTACGTCCTTGCCAGCAATCGTCAGGATCGGCGCATCGAGATAGTCGAAGGCCTGCTGCATGACGCGGGTGGCGATTTCCGTGCCGACGGAGGACTGCGGATAGCCTTCCTCGACGGTGACCAGACGGCCGGTCTTCTTGACCGACTCGATGACCGTCGGAAGATCCATCGGACGGATGGTGCGCAGGTCGATGAGTTCGACATCGATGCCCTGGGCTTCCAGCTCGGCGACGGCCTTCGTGGCATAGGTCATGCCGATGCCGAAGGAGACGACCGTGACGTCCTTGCCCGGACGGTGGATGCGGGCCTTGCCGATCGGCAGAACGAAGTTATCGAGCTTCGGCACGTCGAAGTGCTGACCGTATAGAATTTCGTTCTCGAGGAAGATGACCGGGTTCGGATCGCGGATGGCAGCCTTCAGCAGGCCTTTGGCGTCGGCTGCCGTGTACGGCATGACGACCTTCAGGCCTGGAATTTGGCTGTACCAGGCAGCATAGTCCTGGCTGTGCTGAGCGCCGACGCGGGCTGCTGCGCCGTTTGGGCCGCGGAAGACGATCGGAGCGCCCATCTGGCCGCCGGACATATAGAGCGTCTTGGCAGCGGAGTTGATGATCTGGTCGATCGCCTGCATGGCGAAGTTGAACGTCATGAACTCGACGATCGGGCGAAGGCCGGCCATAGCGGCACCGACGCCGATACCGGCAAAACCGTGCTCGGTGATCGGGGTGTCGATGACGCGGCGTGCGCCGAATTCCTGCAGCAGGCCCTGGGTCACCTTGTAGGCGCCCTGATACTCGGCCACTTCCTCACCCATGACGAAAACGTCGGGATTGGCGCGCATTTCTTCGGCCATCGCGTCGCGCAGTGCTTCACGCACCGTCATAGACACCATTTCAGTGCCGGCCGGAATTTCCGGATCGGCGGCTGCGGCAACCTTCGGCTGAGCCGGAACCGGTGCCGCTGCAGGCGCCGGAGCGGCGGCGGCAGCTTCGGTCTTTACCGGCTGGGCGGCAGGTGCTGCCTTGGCAGACGAAATAGCGTCGGCAGATTCACCGTCCTGCAAGAGGATGGCGATCTTGGTGTTGACCTTGACGCCTTCGGTGCCGGCGTCGATCAGCAGCTTGCCGATCGTGCCTTCGTCGACAGCTTCCACTTCCATGGTGGCCTTGTCGGTTTCGATTTCGGCAATGACGTCACCGGAAACGACCTTGTCGCCTTCCTTCTTGAGCCATTTCGAAAGGGTACCCTCTTCCATCGTCGGAGAAAGGGCGGGCATGAGAATGTCGATGGGCATAGTGTCCCTCCCCGATTTAGAGCAGAATGTCGGTGTAGAGCTCGGATGCATCCGGCTCAGGATCGTTCTGGGCGAAATCGGCGCTGTCGGCAACGATCTCGCGGACATCCTTGTCGATATCCTTCAGATCGTCTTCGCTTGCCCAGCCCTTTTCGAGCAGGCGAGCGCGAACCTGCTCGATCGGGTCATGTTCGGAGCGCATCTTCTGCACTTCATCCTTGGAACGATACTTCGCCGGGTCGGACATGGAGTGACCGCGATAACGATAGGTCATCATTTCGAGGATGATCGGACCATTGCCGGAGCGGCAATGCGCAACGGCTTCGTCAGCCGCGGCCCTGACCGCACGAACGTCCATGCCGTCGACCTGGATGCCAGGAATGCCGAAGGAAGCGCCGCGCTTGGAGAAATCGGCCTGCGCGGTAGCGCGGGCGGTCGAAGTGCCCATGGCGTATCGGTTGTTTTCGATCACGAAAATCACCGGCAGCTTCCACAGCTGCGCCATGTTGAAGCTTTCGTAGACCTGGCCCTGGTTGGCAGCGCCGTCGCCGAAATAGGCGACACTGACATTGTCATTGCCGCGATACCAGTTGGCAAAGCCGAGACCGGTGCCGAGCGAGACCTGCGCGCCGACGATGCCATGGCCGCCATAGAAGTTCTTTTCCTTGGAGAACATGTGCATGGAGCCGCCCTTCCCTCGGGAATAGCCGCCCTTACGTCCGGTCAGCTCGGCCATGACGCCGCGCGCGCTCATGCCGGTTGCGAGCATATGGCCGTGGTCGCGATAGCCGGTAATGATCTGGTCGCCATCCTTCAGCGCCATCTGCATGCCGACGACGACAGCTTCCTGGCCGATGTAAAGGTGACAGAAGCCGCCGATGAAGCCCATGCCGTAAAGCTGGCCGGCTTTCTCCTCGAAGCGGCGGATCAAGAGCATCTCACGATAAGCCTTGAGCTCCGCATCACGATCGAAATCTGCGATCGGACCGCCATTGGTTTCTTTGGCAGGTCTTGATGCTGTCTTACGGCTGGAAACGGACGCGTTCTTTCGCGGCGCCATTCAACCCTCCCTGTGTGAGTAGCCTCGTTTGTGGTGAAGCTAACATAGGCAAGATTGTTCGCCACAGCAATGCTATAATTGCATGGCTCATATTCTCTGCAAACTATTGATATAAATCGCAAAAACACAATTAACCGGAATTCGGTTAATTGTGGCTATTTATTGAAAATGACGATTTCGTTCGCCTTGGAGTAGGTCAATTGGTAGCGCGCATGCTGGTCGAGCATATCCTTATCCAGGGAGCCGTCACTGAGCAGAGCGACCTCCTTTTCAAGGTGCTCGCGCCTGGCAACCAGATCCGCCAATTCCTTGCCACGGTCGATGCGGCGCTGTTCGAAAACCTCCGTCGCCTTCAGGCCGTAGTCGCCGTGAACGCAATGATAACCGAAGTAACTCACAAAAGCGATCGTGATGGCGGGAAGAACGAAACGACCGAACTTTCTCTTCTTATGATACTTTGTCCACATACTCGCTCGAAACGCTCTGCCGTTAGGCGATCCCATCACGACCCACGCTGCAAGCATTGCAGCCAGAGACAAGATCACATCAAATCAAACACCTAGAGCTAATTTAACTGGCAGAGATTAACCGTCCGTTGACTCTAACTGCGCGGGTCAACAAAAAACCGCGCCCTGGGGCGCGGTTCGATTTCAACGGATATAATGCAGCCGCGGATCCAATGGAATCCAGCGGATCTGGCATCAGCCGCGCAAGATGGAGCGGCCGGCATATTTTGCCTGCGGGCCGAGCGCTTCCTCGATGCGGATGAGCTGGTTGTACTTGGCAAGACGGTCGGAGCGCGACAGCGAGCCGGTCTTGATCTGGCCGCAGTTGGTGGCAACCGCAAGATCGGCGATCGTGGAGTCTTCCGTTTCGCCCGAGCGGTGCGACATGACGGCCGTGTAGTTGGCCTTGTGCGCGGTTTCGACGGCGTCGAGGGTCTCGGTCAGCGAGCCGATCTGGTTGACCTTGACGAGGATCGAATTGGCAACGCCCATGCGGATACCGTCGCGCAGACGAGCGGAGTTGGTGACGAACAGGTCGTCGCCGACGAGCTGCGTCTTCTTGCCGATCAGGTCGGTCAGCGTCTTCCAGCCTTCCCAGTCGTCTTCAGCCATGCCGTCTTCGATCGAGACGATCGGGTACTTGGCGGCGAGTTCCGCCAGGTATTCGGCCATTGCGCCGGATTCCAGCGTGCGGCCTTCACCTTCGAGCACGTACTTGCCGTCCTTGAAGAATTCGGTCGAAGCGCAATCGAGGCCGAGAGCGATTTCTTCGCCTGGCTTATAACCAGCCTTTTCGATCGACTTCATGATGAAGTCGAGGGCTGCCGGGGCGCTGGAAAGACCCGGAGCAAATCCGCCTTCGTCGCCGACGTTGGTGTTGTGGCCCTGCGACGCCAGTTCCTTCTTCAGAACGTGGAAGATTTCCGAACCCATGCGAACGGCGTCGCGAATGGATTCAGCGCCAACCGGCAGGATCATGAATTCCTGGAAGTCGATCGGGTTGTCGGCGTGAGCGCCGCCGTTGATGATGTTCATCATCGGAACCGGCAGCAGGCGGGCGTGAGCGCCGCCGACGTAACGATAGAGCGGCAGGTTGGCGCTCTGGGCAGCAGCCTTGGCAACAGCGAGCGAGACGCCGAGGATAGCGTTGGCGCCGAGGCGCGACTTGTTCGGCGTGCCGTCGAGCTCGATCATGATGTTGTCGAGCTGGATCTGGTTTTCAGCATCCATGCCGCCGATCGCGTCGAAGATTTCCGAGTTAACGGCTTCGACAGCCTTTTCGACGCCCTTGCCGTGATAGCGCTTGCCGCCATCGCGCAGCTCGACAGCTTCATGTGCGCCGGTCGAGGCGCCCGACGGAACCGCCGCGCGGCCCATGCTGCCATCTTCAAGGTAGACATCGACTTCGACAGTCGGATTGCCACGGCTGTCGAGAATCTCGCGGGCGATAATGTCGGTGATTGCGGTCATGATAGCTTCCTGCTCGCTGGTTTATAAATCGATTTAAATCGTTTTAATCGAAGGTGTGGAAATTACAATGTCGATCCACACCGTTGATTTGGCACCCTTACAGGCCGCGTAGCGCAAATTCATGTCAGCCTGTTGAACACCCGTATTTCTCAAGCCTTGGCGATGGCGTCAAAGGCCAGCAACTTCTCCAGAAGCCGCGGCATATCCTTCAAATAGACCATGTTCGGACCGTCCGAGGGCGCGTTGTCCGGGTCCTCATGGGTTTCGACGAAGACGCCCGCAACGCCAACGGCAACGGCGGCACGCGCTAGCGTCTCGACGAATCGGCGATCCCCCCCGGTCGAGCCACCCTGCCCGCCGGGCTGCTGCACCGAATGGGTCGCATCGAAGATCACCGGTGCGCCCATCGATGCCATGATCGGCAGCGAGCGCATGTCGGAGACGAGTGTGTTGTAGCCGAAGGAAGCGCCGCGCTCGCACAGAAGAATGTTCGGGTTGCCGCTGTCGTTCAGCTTGGCAAGCACGTTCTTCATGTCCCAGGGGGCAAGGAACTGCCCCTTCTTGACGTTGACGACGCGGCCGGTCTTGGCGGCGGCGACAAGAAGATCGGTCTGGCGCGACAGGAAGGCTGGGATCTGCAGGATGTCGACCGTCTTGGCGACGACAGCGCATTGCTCTTCCGTGTGGATGTCGGTCAGAACAGGAAAGCCGTACTCCTTTTTCAGATCGGCAAAGACTTCCATGGATGTTTCAAGGCCAATGCCGCGCTTGCCAGAGAGCGACGTGCGGTTCGCCTTGTCATAGGACGACTTGTAGACAAGGCCGATGCCGAGCTTCTCGCAGAGTTCCTTCAGGACGCCGGCAACCATGAACGCATGCTCGCGGCTTTCCATCTGGCAGGGACCGGCAATCAGGGAGAGCTTGGCGGTGTTGGAAAACAGAACCTTAGAAGCTCCTTCGCCGACGATCACTTCGGAATTCGTGCTCATGCTATCTCCTCGAAGGCGAACAACGCGCCCTGTTCGGGCGCCAGCCGTGCCAAAATACGATTGTTCTTACGCGTATATGTGACGCCGTTAGCAGCGAAATGCGACGATGTCACGGAAAGATCGCGCGTTTTGAAAAGGATTGCTCGCGCCCGCAAGCCCGGATCATGATCGCCGACCCGCAAATCGTAAAATGCTTCTATACCTTGCGGCGTCAGAAGCTCGATATCGGCGTTGGCCGCCTTGATCGTCAGCCCGAAGGAGTGCTCAAAAATTCGAGGGTTGCCGACGACGTGCTCGAAGAAGCTGCGGAACGCGGCCGGCTTGGTTGCCGACATCGCCACCCGCGCAATGCCGGTCACGGCGTTCTCATGGCGCTCGAGCGCGCCGCGGTCCGCCGGCAGCGGATTGATGCGTTGGCAGCAGAAGGCCAGAAAATCCGGCGCACGCAGGTCGGCGGCAAAGGCCAGGCGAAAACCGGCCGTGGTTTGCGTTCCATCCGGCATCCTCAGGGGCCGGGAGAAATCCAGCATCCGCCCCGCCGAGATCGTGGCAGCCCTGAAACGTTTGTCATCCACAGCAGCATCATCGGTACCGAAAACCACTGCCGAGAAACCATCCTCGCTGACACGGAAGCGATAGGCCTGATCGCGCGCGACGAAGACATTGCCATCGGCAATGCTCGTCTCGCATTGCTCTTGCGACGCCACGCCCAGAGGTTCGAGATAGGTCTTGTCGGCAAAGAAGACGCAGGCATTCTCGGTGCCGAAAGGATGACGCGCATCCGGAGCCACGGTAAAGCCGAGCTTACCGAGACGTTCACGCGCCAGAGCGATGTTGACGGTCGGCAGCACGAGATGATCCAGCGGGTGCGGCGATGAAATCATGGTTTCTCCTGTTTCCCTGCAGGTGCAGATTTGCGCCTATCCGTCGCCTAATTCAAGATGGAAGCAACGAGCACAAAGCAGGCGGCGTGAACGAAACGCAATCTCGGAAACGTGATTACTGATTCTCTTCCATAGCGGGCTTATCCGACGAAGTGTCGTACGCGTAGAGGCATCAGACGCACCCGCTGAACCAGGAAAGTCTTCGTGGCGGTACGGACGGCATTTCCTATATTTATCCGCAGGTTAGCGCAGACGTGACGTGCAAGTGTCTTCAGGCGATACATTCGACAGTGATAATTATTTAATTGCCCGAACAAGGCTTTACCGAAATTTAAGCACTTGCGGAACACATATGGAACATATAGTGTCCGTTCTGGATTTGTTTCACGACTTTTTCTTGATCTGGGGTTCCAAGACGATGTTGACGCGCAAGCAGCAGGAACTGCTTCTCTTCATTCACGAACGCATGAAGGAGTCCGGTGTTCCACCATCTTTCGACGAGATGAAGGATGCGCTGGATCTTGCATCGAAGTCCGGAATTCACCGGCTGATCACGGCGCTCGAGGAGCGCGGCTTCATCCGCCGACTGCCGAATCGCGCCAGGGCGCTTGAAGTCATCAAGCTGCCGGATGCCTATAATTCGAGTTTGCAGCAGCGACGCGGCTTTTCGCCGAGCGTCATCGAAGGCAGCCTTGGCAAGCCCCAGCCCGTTGCCCCGCCGGCTCCACCGAAAGTGGCAAATGACGATCACAATAGTGCGGTATCCGTGCCGGTCATGGGCCGCATCGCGGCAGGCGTTCCGATCTCGGCCATTCAGAACAATACGCATGATATAACCGTTCCCGCCGACATGCTTGGTGCAGGCGATCACTATGCCTTGGAAGTACGGGGCGATTCGATGATCGATGCCGGCATTTTCGATGGCGATACGGTCATTATCCGCAATTCGACGACTGCCAATCCGGGCGATATCGTCGTCGCTCTCGTCGACGATGAAGAGGCAACGCTGAAGCGCTTCCGCCGCAAAGGCGCCTCGATCGCTCTCGAAGCCGCCAATCCGGCCTACGAGACCCGTATCTTCGGGCCTGACCGGGTCAAGGTTCAGGGAAAGCTGGTCGGCCTTATTCGCCGTTATCACTAGCCGGTGATGGCCGCGATCCGATGGGAGCACCGAACGTTCCGGTGCGCCAATCGTAGGTCCGATGCCGGGTCCATGGGCGCTGAGGATTTTCGAATGCTGTGGAGACGATAGGGATGTCGCCGCGCAGGTCCATTTCGACTGATCCGCTTCGCCGCAACGTCGCGCCGGTAAAGAGCATCGCGCCTGAGCGGCAGCGGTCGAGACGCAGGCGTATCGCTGTCACGACGATATTGGCCGTATCGCAGGCCGGTGGCAGATAGGCTGCGTTTTCGATGGTGACCAGAATGGTCCCATTCTCAAGCATTGCAACGCACCATGCGCCTTTCTGGCAGGCGAAGCTCCCCTGCATCGTCTGATCGAGGGCCTCTCCCATTGCCTTGCGTACCGCCTTCTGTTCGTCCGCGCTTAATCGGCGACGGCGCTCCTTCTTGCTGACCTGAGGAAGCCGGCTATCGGCAGGAAGGATCGTTGGAGGCTGGTGCTCAGCTGCAACCAGTGCCTTCTGCCATTGCTCGAAAATAAAGGTCTGTGGTCTTTCACGATTAGTCGCCAATATCCCGTCCTGCCTGAGAGCAACCAGGGCACCGTCCTCGGAGATCATCAGATCAGGCTTCTGCACGCCGGAGCCGAATGCCGCCGCGCCAATCGTCGCAAGCAGCAAGACGAAGCCCAGATGGCGCAGCCTGGTTCGCAGCACACTCATGATCAGAAAGCCGGCGATGAACGTCGGCATCAACCATGCCGGCTGGCGTCCGAACGTGATATCGCCGCCCCAGCCGGCAGGTGTCTTGGCAACAAGGATGACGAGCTCCAGTCCCTCGCCGGTGACTTTCCAGAATGGCCCGTCGAGGCCGAAAGGCATGAGC
This sequence comes from Martinezella miluonensis, assembly GCF_900094545.1. Lineage (GTDB taxonomy): Bacteria > Pseudomonadota > Alphaproteobacteria > Rhizobiales > Rhizobiaceae > Rhizobium > Rhizobium miluonense. The sequence continues at coordinate 260,077 of NZ_FMAH01000004.1, read as the reverse complement.
AGCATGGCGACCATGCCGAATGGCATGACGATAAAGGAGACAATAGGCATGGCGGCAAGATTGGCGGCAAGGCCGTATGTCGCCAGTCGGTGAAAATACTCTATCGAGAAGATCGCGGTCGAAGCGCCACCGATGAACGAGGTCGATAATATGCCGCCGAAGAAACGCGAAACGAACAGCAGCGGACTCAGGAACTTCGACCGTGAAAGGATGTTTTCACGATGCCGCCTTCGTTTCCAGAGCGTGTAGCCCGACACCAGCGCCAGCGTTGCGGCATAGGACATCTGAAAGCTCGGCCCGAGCACCTGCGATGGTGAGAGAACGAGAATGACAATCGCAGAGAGCGCCACATTGCGGAGACTGATCGACGGCCGGTCGAGCAGGACCGCAACCAGCATGATCGCCATCATGATGAAAGCCCGCTCGGCCGACACGCCGAAGCCGGAAATTAGGTAATAGGCGGTCACTGTAACCAGCGCGCCGAACGCGGCGATCTTCTTGGTTGGCCACGCCTGAACCAGACCTGGGAACAGGCTGAACAGGTATCGCAGGCCGACATAGAAGATGCCGGCCGAAAGCGCCATGTTCAGGCCGGAAATGGCAATGATGTGGGTCAGCCCGGCAACTCGCAGCGCCTCGGTCGTATCATCCGAAATCGCTCGTCTCTCATCGGTGACAAGTGCCGCTGCAAAGGCGCCGGCATCACCAGGCAAGGTCCGTCTGATCCTGTCGCCTATGCTGTTGCGAAGGCCGGCAAGCCAGATATCCGCCTTATCCAGCAGCGAGTTTTCCGCAGCATCACCGTTCGGAGACAACAATGTCAGGGTTCCGTAGGCAAAGCCATTCGCACCGATGCCGTTAAAGTAGGAGCTGAATGCGAAATCGTTGAGGCGAGGCAGCGCAGGGCCTGCCGGCGGCGTCAGGCGCGCCCTGCCCTGAATACGATCGCCGAGATTGAACGGTTCCGCCTGCTTGCGCACGAAGATCGTCACGCGTTCCGGCGGCCTGTGAACGGACGGCTTCTCCGTCGCCTCGACTTTGACGACGTATCTCCATCGACCGTTGTCGTAGGTTTCGCGTCTTTCGACCCGGCCGGTCACGGTCGTCGTCACCGCCGAATCGAGCATGACGGTCGATGCCCGCCAACTCTCCAGCTGCGCCAAGGCCATACCGAGACTTATCAGCATGCCGGCGAACAGCAGATGCCGAACCAGCCGGCCGGATTCCCGCCTGAAAAGAAAGCCACCCGTCAGCAGCAGAAACCCGACCAGGATAGTCTGCGGGGGCGGATCGCTGGCGAGCGTGAACCAGAAGATCGCACCCAGGCCCATATAGATCGGCGCGAACAGGATGGCGCGGCCGTGCGCTGCCTCCTCTTCGATAAGGCGTCCAATAACGACTCGTATGTGATTGAGCGCCAGGTAGAGCCGCCCTGACAGGGGAGCATGGTCCTGCGTCCGCTCCCGTTGCTCAGCTTTGGCACGAAAGACGACTGTGGCGATGGCACGGCGATGCCGCGATGGCAGAACAAGATCCTGGCCATCCTCCTGCTGCTCCGGTGCCTCCAAATTAGGCATTCGCCGCCTGCCCCACGCAAAACTACAGCTTTCGCGCGATTTTTGCCGTCACCGTTCGGTGAATTCAACCAAAATCATCGCGATCGTGGCTAAACGGAGCTGAATGCGCTTAGCAGAATAACCCATGGCCCTAGTGCAGTGCCCAAAAGTTGATACTGCAATGCACAATTCGGCATTGGGATAACTTGGCATTAGGCTCTGGATCATATAGCTAGTCGGTAGTCGCTTAACCTTTTGGCGCTTTTTATGGCGTCAATCCCGCCAAATCTTGGAGGATCAGCATGACGGAACAAAGCGCGAAACTAACTTGGGGCGAAAAGACGGTGGACTTGCCGGTCAAAACCGGAACCATCGGCCCAAGTGTCATTGATATTGGTGCCCTTTATAAGAACACCTCCACTTTCACCTATGATCCTGGCTTCACCTCGACGGCGTCGTGCGAGTCCAGCATCACCTATATTGATGGCGACGAAGGCGTTCTCCTGCACCGCGGCTATCCGATCGACCAGCTGGCCGAACACGGCGATTTTCTCGAAGTCTGCTACCTGCTCCTTTACGGCGAACTGCCGACGGCAGCTCAGAAAAAGGACTTCGACTATCGGGTCGTGCACCACACCATGGTGCATGAGCAGATGTCGCGTTTCTTCACCGGTTTCCGCCGCGATGCGCATCCGATGGCCGTCATGTGCGGCTGCGTTGGCGCTCTGTCGGCCTTCTACCATGACTCGACCGATATCACCGATCCGCATCAGCGCATGGTCGCAAGCCTGCGCATGATCGCCAAAATGCCGACGCTCGCCGCCATGGCCTACAAGTACCATATCGGCCAGCCCTTCGTTTATCCGAAGAACGATCTCGACTACGCATCGAACTTCCTGCGCATGTGCTTTGCCGTTCCTTGCGAAGAATACGTGGTCAATCCGGTGCTGGCGCGCGCCATGGACCGCATCTTCATCCTGCATGCCGACCACGAGCAGAATGCATCGACCTCGACGGTTCGCTTGGCCGGCTCGTCGGGTGCCAATCCGTTCGCCTGTATCGCAGCGGGCATTGCCTGCCTCTGGGGCCCGGCTCACGGCGGCGCCAACGAAGCTGCGCTCAATATGCTCAGCGAAATCGGCTCGGTCGACCGCATTCCGGAATACATTGCCCGCGCCAAGGACAAGAACGACCCGTTCCGTCTGATGGGCTTCGGTCACCGCGTTTACAAGAACTACGACCCGCGCGCCAAGATCATGCAGAAGACGGCGCACGAAGTTCTCGGCGAACTCGGCATCAAGGACGATCCGCTGCTCGACATCGCAATCGAGCTCGAGCGCATCGCACTCACCGATGAGTACTTCATCGAGAAGAAGCTCTATCCGAACGTCGACTTCTACTCCGGCATCACGCTGAAGGCTCTGGGCTTCCCCACGACCATGTTCACCGTTCTGTTCGCTCTCGCCCGCACCGTCGGCTGGATCGCTCAGTGGAACGAGATGATCGAGGATCCGCATCAGCGCATCGGCCGTCCGCGCCAGCTCTACACGGGCGCACCGCTGCGCGAATACGTTCCGGTTTCCAAGCGTTAAGCCTCGGAAATAACATTAGAAAAGCCGGTCAGAAATGACCGGCTTTTTTGTTGGACAAGACCTCAAGAACGATTGCCGCCGCCTTGTCGCCGGGCGGCTCCTCCGTCTGCATGCGCTGCCAGACCAGATCGTAACCGGCAAGCATTGCCGCTTGCTCGGGAGTGTCGGTCGAAAGACGCTCCATGTATCGGGCAAGCAGGCCGGGCCGCAAGACATCATTGATGAGCTCGGGCAGGACGGCGTAGTCGACAATGAGGTTCGGCAGAGCTGCCGTCCATACCTTGATGCGCGACATCACTAACCTGGCGAGCCACTCCGTCTTGTAAGTCGAAACGACGGGAACGCCGGCCAGACCCAACTCCAGGATCACCGTGCCTGATGCAGCCATTGCGGCATCAGCGAGAGCGAATGCTTGCCACTTTGCACGCTGGCCGACAAGAACTTCCGGCTTGGCACTCCAGCTCTCAAGCAGAGAACGCACCAGAGCCTCCTGCTTCGGCACAGTCGGTAGCAGATAGCGTACGTTATCGTTTCTCCGGCTAAGCTCTTCGGTAGCCCGCTCAAAAACAGGCAGAAGCTGGCGTATTTCCGAGCCACGCGAGCCGGGCAGGAGAAGCACGGTCTTCAGGTCGCTTCCCGCCTTTATATCGCGCAGTGCGCGCTGCCGGCGTGTCTCGAGCAGATCGGCATCGACAGTCAGCCGATGGCCGACATAGGTCGTCGCCGGGCCGCCCAGCCGTTGCATGGCTTCCGGCTCGAACGGGAGCACCGCCAGCACATGATCGACATAGGCGAGCATTTTCTGCGCGCGATATTCCTTCCACGCCCATACACTAGGGCAGACGTAGTTGACGATCGGCAGATCAGGGAGCACCTTGCGCACCCTTTTCGCCACGCGATGCGTGAAATCCGGGCTGTCGATAATGAGGAGAATGTCGGGTTTCGCGGCGATGATGGCATCAGCCGTCTGCCGGATGCGGGCCAGCAGCTTCGGCAGGCGCTTGATCACCTGGATGAAGCCCATGATCGAGAGCTCGGAATAATCGAACAGCGACCGGAGACCCTGGGCCTCCAGCGCCTCGCCACCGACGCCGATCAACTCCACAGGGCCGTCATATTGTCGCTTCAGCGCAGCAACGAGATCGCCACCCAGCAGGTCGCCGGAAACCTCTCCCGCTATGACGGCAAGTTTCAGAGGCGCTCCGCTCAAAAGAAGCTCCCTGCGCTCAATCCTCGGTCGATCCCGCAGACGAAAATGCCCGCGTCGTCTGCCGCCGCAATCACGGCCTCGCGGTCAAGAACCAGTGCCCTGCCGGCCTCGACCGCGACGCCGGCAAGCCCTGCCTTCTTGGCGTTGAGCACGGTCGAGACGCCGATCGACGGCAGATCGGCACGAACATCCTGCTGCGGCTTGCAAAGCTTGACCAGTACGCCACGACGGCGCCTCGATATGCGCCCTTCGGCGCGCAGTTCGGCAACACGCTCGATCATCTTATCGGTGCCCTCGGCACCCTCGAGCGCGACGACCCGACCACCGACGCTGACTGCGCCCTGCCCGATGTCCAGAAGTCCGAGCGCATCGGCCGCTTTGGCACCCTGCGCGATATCGCGCAGATCCTCATCCGACGGGGAAAACCGGCCCAGAAGGCCCGTGGTCGCCAGTAAATCGGGGGCAATTTCATGCGCGCCCACGACGCGAACGCCGCCGGCCTCGATCAGACGAATGACCATTTGCAGAACGGCATTATCGCCGCCCGAAAGGAGCGTTCGTATAGTCTGGGGCAATTCCTTGATGACGCGCCAAGTCGGATGCACTTCGCGCCAGGCAGGACGCCGCGCCACGCCGCCGGACATGACGACACGATCCACGCCGTAACGACGAAACGTTGCTTCAAGTCCGGCAAAGTTACCGACACCGAGATTGGCGTGATCGAAGCTGGACCAATCACGATCCGCCTCATTCGTCAGCGCGATGACGACCGGGTCTTCGCCAGCCTGACGGGCGGCCTCGGCGACATAAACGGGCAAAAAGCCACTGCCTGCGATGATCGCCAGTCTGCCCCCGCCGTTTTGGCTGGCCGAAACCACGTCAGCTCTTGCCGCGATTGGGGGACGACAGCGCGCGATCGCTTTCGGCTGCGATGAAATCAAGGATCTCCATCGCCTCCTTGCAATCGGCATACTCCTCGCGGATCGCCGCTGCATTGTCCCTAATCGAACCTTCGCCCTCGAAAATGCTCTTGTAGGCACGTCGAACCCGGTGAATGACCGCACGGTCTATGCCCGCACGCGTCATGCCGACGATGTTGAGACCGGAAAGTACGCCCGGATTTCCGTTCAGCATGCCATAGGGAATGACATCGTAACTTGCGGCAGAAAGCCCGCCGACGAAGGCTTGCCGGCCGATGCGGGTAAACTGATGCACTGCGCAGCCGCCTCCGAGGATGGCCCGGTCTTCAACGACCACATGTCCTGCCAGCATGACGTTGTTCGACATGATGACATGATTGCCGACGCGGCAATCATGCGCCACATGCGAATTGGCCAGGAACAGATTGTTGTTGCCAACAATCGTCTTGCCGCCGAAATCGGTCGTGCCGGTGTTCATCGTCACACCCTCGCGGATCGTGCAGTTCTCACCGACATCCAGCGTCGTCTCTTCGCCGCCGTGGTGAACGCTTTGCGGGTCGCCGCCGACAACCGCCATCGGGAATATCTTCGTTCCCTTGCCGATCGTCGTGCGACCGGTAACAACGGCATGTGTCAGCAAATGAACATCGTCATGCAGCACAACCTTGGGGCCAACGTGGCAAAAGGGCCCGAGCACGACATTCTCACCAACGACGGCACCATCCTCAACGACCGCGAGCTTATGGATGCGCGCGCTTTTTGCGATGCTGCTCATGCTTCGTTCTGATCCTTCCGCACGATCATCGCCCCGATATCCGCTTCGGCAACCAGGTTGCCATCGACCTTGGCGTCGCAATGGAATTTCCAGATGGTACCGCGCTGCTTCAGCTTGGCAACATGAAATTCGACACGATCACCCGGAACAACCGGTTTGCGGAAACGGGCGTTGTCGATCGTCATGAAGTAGACGAGATTTCCGCCGATACCATCTTTCCGTGCACAGATCGCACCGGCCGTTTGCGCCATGCCTTCAATGAGCAAAACGCCCGGCATGATAGGCGACCCCGGGAAATGTCCGGTGAATTGCGGCTCATTCGCCGTTACGTTCTTGATGCCGATCGCGGAGTTATCGCTATCGATCTCGATGATCTTGTCGACCATCAGGAAAGGATAGCGATGCGGCAACAGCTTCATTATTTCCAGAACATCGGCCGACGACAATGACGTCTTGGCTTCCTCAGTCATGCTCCGCACTCCCGTCTTTCTTGTCTCTGGCTCCTGACCGCTTCGCGATCTCCGCCGACTCTCTCAGAAAATCCCATAGCGGCCGCGCTGGAAGACCAGCATAGCGCTCGCCCGCCGGAATATCATTCATAACACCACTCTTGGCGCCGATCTGCACGCCGTCGCCGATGTGGATATGCCCGTTGAGGCCAGCCTGGCCACCGATCTGCACACCATCGCCAACCACCGTACTGCCGGCGATACCGACCTGACTGACGATAGCACAGTGGCGACCGATGCGGACGTTATGTCCGATCTGCACCTGGTTGTCGATCTTGGTGCCCTCACCGATCACGGTGTCATCCATCGTGCCCCGGTCGATCGTCGTATTGGCGCCGATCTCGACGTTGTCCTGGATGATGACCCGGCCAATCTGCACGATCTTGATCATGCCGCGCGGCCCCGGCGCATAGCCGAAGCCATCCTGACCGATGCGCGCGCCATTGTGGATGATGACACCATTGCCGAGATATGCGCAGAGCACGCTCGCGCCGCCGCCGATGCTGCAATTGCGTCCGATCTTCACGCCCGGCCCGATAAGGGCATTGGCGCCGATATAGGTCCCCTCGCCGATCTCAGCGCCCGCACCGATGACCGCACCAGGCTCGACGCCAACATTGGCCTCCAGCTTCGCCGTCGCATCGATTACCGCTGCGGGCGATACGGTCGCCGGATTAGACGTGAACGTAACGGGGCGCATTGCTTCCGGATGCAGCAACGCACCGGCAAGCGCAAAATCCGTATGCGGCTTTTTGGATAGAAGCACCGGAATATGCTCGGGGATGAAAGACTTCAGCGCCGGCAAACAGATGATTGCCGAAGCCTTGCAGGTCTCCAGCTCAGCGCGATTCTTCCGAGAAAGAATGTAGCAAATATCGCCCTCGCCTGCGCGATAGACGGGAGCAATCGATCTGATGACGACCTCCGAAGAGGCCTCATCAGCAAGCTCCACCCCAAGATGTACAGCCAGTTGTTTCAAGCTGACGCCACCATGGGGTGGGAAAAAACCAGTATGTTCCATAAGCACCAGCTCCAGAACGGTGTTCAAGCCCGCAGTTCTGGACTGCCGATATCAGAACTGATTGGCGATGCCAAACCGGAAATTCTGAACCTTGTCGTAGCTTTCCTTGGCGACCGGCACTGCGTAGTCGACACGGATAACACCGAACGGCGAAGACCAGATCAGACCAGCACCGAGCGAAGCTCGAAGCGAGCTGTCGTTGTTCAGCGTATCACCGAAGAGGTTTGCCTTATTGCCATAAAGCGTACCTGCATCAGCGAAAGCTGCTATGCGAAGGCCGATATCCTGCGGGACGCCCGGCATCGGCATGCTCGCTTCAGCCGAAGCGGTGAAGTAGGTCGTACCACCGAGCGGGTCGCCATGCGACGAACGCGGGCCGATACCAGCATTCTCGAAGCCGCGGATTTCACGACCACCGAGGGTGAACTGATCGAAAACGTTCAGCTTGCCATCCGTCGGCATCACGTAACCCGCACCGACCGTCAGCGAGCCGATGATATCGGCTTCGTCGCTGATCATGTGGTAGTAACGAGCCTTGCCGCTCAACTTGTAGAAGTTGGAGTCGCCGCCGAGGCCTGCAAATTCATGCGTGAACTTGGCGATGAGACCTTCACGCGGCAGATTCTGGTCGTCCAGCGTGTTGTAGGTAAAGGTCTGCGAAACCGTCGACTGGGTCCAAGGACCGTTATTGACAAGATTCAGATACGGAGCCGAAAGATTGTTCTGCCAATCATTCGTGCCATCATAGGTCAGACGCTTGTAGTTGTAGCGCAGGGTCGTCGCCAGGTTCTCGGTGATCGGCGCAGTGACGCGCAGCGAGAAGCCTTCTTCCGAATAGTCGTAGAAGTCGTCGCTCGAGGTCTGGTTCTTGAAGATATCAAAACCGGCAGCCAGACGATAACCGAGGAAGTAGGGCTCGGTGAACGAGATATTGTAGGTACGATTGCCTTCCGTACCGGCACCTGCGGCGACGCGGATGTACTGACCGCGGCCGAGGAAGTTCTTTTCTTCAACCGAGGCTTCCAGCAGCAGACCGCCGTTGTTGCCGACAGCGTAACCAGCACCGATCCCGAACGAGCCGGTCGGCTGGTCTTCGACGTTGACGATTACGACGACACGATCCGGAGCACTGCCCTGTGCCGTCGAAACATCGACCTTCGTGAAGTAACCAAGCGCATCGAGGCGACGCTTGGCGCGCGTGATCATTTCCTGGTTGAACGCATCGCCTTCGTTGAGATCGAACTCGCGACGGATGACGTAATCGCGCGTGCGGGTGTTGCCGCGGATTTCGATACGCTCGACATAGGCACGCTCGCCCTGGTCGACCAGATATTCGATACCGATCGTGTGGCCAGTCAGATCGCGGTTGCCGCGCGGCGTGATGCGGGCGAACGGATAACCGGCGGAAGCTACGCGCTTGGAAATGTTCTCGATCGAGGTCTGGATATCCTTGGCGCTGTAAACAGAGCCCTTCTGGGTGATAACGAGACCTTTCAGCTCGTCGGCGTTGATGCCGTCGACCGTCGAAACGACGTTGATATCGCCATAGGTGTAGCGCGGACCTTCATCGACATTGAAGTTCAGCGTGTATTCGTTGCTCTGCTCGTTCAGCGTCGCATCCGCGCTCACGATGCGGAAGTCCGCATAGCCGTGATTGTAGTAGAACTGGCGCAGAGCGTCCTGGTCGGCCTGCTGGCGATCCGGGCTGTAGACGTCCTTACGGGTCAGGAACGACAGGAAGTTGCTCTTCTTGGTGCTGATCACCGAAGCAAGACGGCCGCTGCCGTAAGCCTGGTTGCCCGAGAAGTTGATCTTGTCGATCTTGGTACGATCGCCTTCATTGATGACGAAGGCCACGTTGAGGCGGCCCTGCCCGACCTGCGCGGTCTGCGTCGTCACCTGCACATCGTTACGACCGATGGAGGCGTAGGCGTCCTTGATGGTCTTGATATCGGCCTGGACGGTAGCTTCGTTGTACGGGCCGGCAGAGTGCGTCTGGACGATGCCCTGAAGCTTGTCGTCCTTGATCTTGCGGTTGCCGTTGAAGACCACAGCGTTGATGAGCTGGTTTTCCTTGACCGAGATGACAAGGGTGCTGCCCGAAACGCTAATATGGACATCGGAGAAATATCCGGTGGCATAGAGCTGCTTCACCGAAGAATCGATGTCGCTGGGAGAGAAGCTCTTGCCGGGCTTAATCGTGATATTGTCACGGACAGCCGTTGCCCCGACGCGTTCTGCGCCCCGGACATCGACCCGCTGTATGACAGCGGCTTCCGCGACTGAGGCAGAGGCAAGGGTGATAACACCAGCACCCGACGCAACAACACCAGCAGACAGCGCTACCGCCGACACTGCGTTCAATAATCTTGAACCAGCCTTCATTTTCACTTCTTACCTTTTTTTCAGTCGTCCCCAGCCCCGAGCGAACCCGATTCCGGCCACGTGTGTCGTTTTACCCGCTTTTGACATACAAGCAAGGGAGCAAGTTAATTTCCGTTTACTTCATTTCAAAGCGTGACCCATTCGCCACTACAGCTTTGAAACATCGTAAATAAATCGTAATTTTCCTCTCGCTTTGCCCCTCTAGCCCAGCCGGGAACTAATATCATTCCATGTCGCAAACACCATGAGTGAGAGCACCATCGCAAATCCAATTCGGAAAGCGATATCCTGCGCCCGTGCACCCAGAGGTTTTCCTCTTACGGCTTCAATCGCATAGAACATCAAGTGCCCGCCATCAAGTACCGGCACAGGCATCAAATTTAATAACCCTATTGAAACAGAAAGTATGGCGGCAAACTGGAGCACCGCAGCAAAACCCAAGGTTGCCATTTGTCCCGACATTTGCGCAACCCGAATCGGGCCGCCAAGCTGATCGGCCTTCATGTAGCCGCCGATGACATTGCCGAGATACTCGAAAGTACCGGAGACGATGCTGACGGTCTGCTTCACGCCTTCGCCAAGCGCGCGGAACGGTCCATATGCCTCGTAGCGCAGTTTCAGCGGCTTCTGGCCGTCCGTGATGCCGATGGTGGCGATCTTCGCCGGCGCGCCAAAGATATCGGTCTCTTCGGACGTCTTCGGCGTCACTGTCACATCGCGCGTCTGGCCGTTGCGCTCGACGGAGAGCTTGATGGGCTTGTCGGCGTGGGAAGCGGCAAAACGCTGCACTTCGCCGATGGAGCCGACTGCATGGTCATCAACGGAAAGAATGCGGTCGCCGAGTTCGAGACCGGCTGCCGCGGCAGGGCTATCGGAGACGATCGAGCCAACCAGAGGGTCGATCGGCCCAATGCCGATGCTACCGACATTCTTCTTGTTGCCGGAAGCATCGATATCGGTGAGGGTCCCGGCAACCATCGCAAAATCGCGCATTTGGCCGTTGCGCTGCACCGTCAGCACGATGTTCTTGGCTGGGCGTTCGCTGACGTAGCGTCCGATATCGTAGTAGGTCGCGACATTATGGCCGTCGATGGCGATCAGCCGATCTCCGGTTAAGAGGCCAGCCTTGGCGGCCGGTCCGGCCGGCTCGACGGTAGTCACCAGCGGATCGACGAGTGCGATGCCGATGCGGCCCATCTCCATCTTGTTGCCGAATTGATCGGTGTCCTCGACCAGCTTCGGAACAATGCGGAAATCGCGTTTCTGACCGTTGCGCTCGACCGACAGAACGATCGTGCGCCCCGGACGCAGGCCAACATAGCGCTGCACCTCGTCGAACGTGGTGACATTGACGCCGTCGATGGCCATCAGCCGGTCGCCGGGCTCGATGCCGGCTTCGGCAGCCGCACCATCACGCGTCACCATGGCGACGACGGGATCGGCTGCAGTGCGGCCATAAATACTGAAAAGCGCGGCAAAGATGACGATGGCGAGGAGGAAATTCGCGATCGGGCCTGCAGCAACGGTTGCCGCTCTTTTCCAGAGCTTGGCACCGGCAAAGGACTGGGCGCGCTCTTCTTCCGTCATGGCCGCGAGCTGATCCGCGTCGGTCTTGCTGGAAGCATCCTCGTCGCCGAAAAAGCGCACATAGCCCCCGAGTGGAACAAGCGAAAGCTTCCAGCGCGTGCCGTGCCGGTCGGTAAATCCCGCAATCTCGGGACCGAAGCCGATCGAAAAGGCCATGATGCGGATGCCCGACCAACGGCCGATCAGATAGTGGCCCATCTCATGCACGAAAACGAGCAGCGACAGGACAAAAACAAACGTAATGACGTTGTTCGTCAAGAAACCGATAAAGCCAGCCGCGCTACCCATGCAACGATCCTGTTCGTATTAATTCAGACACCGAGCAGAACGCCGCCCAATGACAAGGTCTCGCCGCTCTTTGTCAGCGATATTACGATAGCCAACAAAAACGCCGCAAAACAAGCAAAAATTAGTCCATCGACCCGATCCATGACGCCGCCATGGCCCGGAATCAGATGGCCGGAATCCTTCACGCCGAAACGGCGCTTGATGAAAGACTCGAATAAATCGCCGATTTGGCTGCAAACGGACAGTGCCAATGCGAGCACCGGAATCCGCAAACCATCGGCGGAAAAGTAACTCCAGACGACAGCGGTTCCGGCCATGACGGCAGCAATGGCGCCACCTATGGCACCCGACCAGGTCTTGCCCGGCGATATGCGCGGCGCAAGCTTTGGGCCGCCAATCGCACGGCCGACGAAATAGGCGAAGATATCGGTTGCCCAGACGGTGGCGAAGATGAACAGCATCAGCACGAAGCCGCGAAGATCGTCATCGCGAATCTCGGCAAGGGCGATCGCGGTCAATCCGGAGTAGAACACCCCTGCAGGCAGCCACCAGCTCTTTTGGCGAATGGCGACCATGATCGCGGTGACGATGACAAAGGCAGCCAGCACCTCGAGGGAATAGACCGATTCGCCGGTCACGGTTGCACCGGCAATCACGAGGAGGCCGACCCAGCCGAGCGCATTTCCTTGCGGATCGCTTCCGTGCAGGTCAGATATCGTCGACCACTCGTAATAGACAAGCAAGCTGATCGCCGCCGCCAGGAGCCGGAAACTCAAGCCGCCATACCAAGCGGCCGCAAGAACAAGGACGGCAAGGATGATGCCGGAGATGATGCGCAGCCTGAGTTCGCGGCTCATCAGGACCCCACGGCCGCCGCCGGCTTGGCGGAAAGACCGCCAAATCGCCGATCGCGCGCGGCATATTTCTCCAGCGCTGCAAAGAAAAGATCGCGGCTGAAATCAGGCCAGTATTCCGGCATGAACATGAATTCGGAATAGGCGGCCTGCCAAAGCAGGAAGTTCGACAGCCGCTCCTCGCCGCTCGTGCGGATAATGAGGTCAGGATCGGGAATGCCGGCGGTATCCAAACGCGCGCCGACCAGCTCAGGGCCGATGTCCTGCGGACGCAGCCGCCCGGCCTCCACATCCTTTGCCAGGCTCACGAAGGCACGCGCAATCTCGTCGCGCGAGCCATAGTTGAACGCGATCACCAGCGTAAGAGCAGTGTTGTTCCTCGTGGTTTCCTCGGCTTCGAGCAGCAGCGGCAGGATATCGCCGCGCAGATTGCTGCGGTCGCCTATGACGCGGATCCGCACATTCTGTCGATGAAGCTCGGCAAGGTCTCGCCGGATGAATGCTTTGAGCAGACCGAGCAGATCGCTCACCTCGGTCTCCGGACGACGCCAGTTCTCCGAGGAGAAGGCAAACAGCGTCAGATACTTTATGCCGACATCGCCAGCTGCCCGTACCGTCTCCCGTACCGCCTCCACGCCCTTGCGATGACCCATGGTGCGCGGCAGACCGCGCGCATTGGCCCAACGCCCGTTGCCATCCATGATGATGGCAACGTGTTCAGGTACGACAGAGAACGTAGGAGCTGACATTTGGATCCGGTTTCGTTCGGCAGAAGATGCTCTGGCCTCGTAATCTAGGGCGCCGTCACCGCTTTCAATGTTTCCAACCCGAAAGCGCGACGCCCCAGCGTACGATCAGACGTGCATGATTTCCTTTTCTTTATCGGCTAGCAAGCGGTCGATCTCGGAAATCGTCTCATCCGTCATCTTCTGCACACGCTCGGAGAGGGATCGGCTCTCGTCCTGGCCGATCACGCCGTCCTTTTCGGACTTCTTGAGACCGTCCATACCGTCACGGCGGACGTGGCGAATCGCGACCTTGGCCTTCTCGGCATATTCATGGGCGACCTTCACCAGCGAACGGCGACGCTCTTCGTTGAGCTCCGGCAGCGGGATACGCAGGTTCTGGCCATCGACGATGGGGTTGAGGCCGAGATTGGACTCGCGGATGGAGCGCTCGACGGCGCTGACCATCGACTTGTCCCAGACCGATACGGTCAGCATGCGCGATTCAGGCACGGTGATGTTGGCAACCTGGTTCAGCGGCATGCGCGAGCCATAGGCTTCGATCGTCACCGGATCCAAAATATTGGCGGATGCGCGCCCGGTGCGCAACGAGGCGATGTCGCTCTTGAATGCCGCAATGGCGCCGTCCATGCGACGCTTCAGTTCCTTGAGATCGGTGGCTTCACTCATGTCTATGCTCCCCTGTAACAAGGCGACACCGGTCTCGTCCGGCGCCACAGGAATGTCAGTTGTCTGATACGATGGTCTTGCGGCCGCCGCCGGTCAAGATTTCCGCGAACTCGCCCTTCTCGTGAATGGAGAAGACGATGATCGGAATTGAGTTTTCCCGCGCAAGCGCAACGGCGGCGACGTCCATGACTGCCAGCCCCTTCTCGAGCACCTGACTATGGGTCAGATGGTCGAAACGCTCCGCATCGGGGAACTTCTTCGGATCGGCGGAATAGATTCCGTCGACCTGCGTGCCCTTGAATATGGCCTGCGCGCCCATTTCTGCGGCGCGCAGTGCGGCCGCCGAATCGGTGGTAAAAAACGGATTTCCCGTGCCGCCCGCGAAGATCACCACGCGCCCCAGCGAGAGATGATAGAGCGTGGCGCGCTGCGAGAAGCTCTCGCAGATCTCCGGCATGGAAATGGCCGAGAGCACGACGGTCTCGATGTCGAGCTTGCGCAGCGAGGTTGCCAGCGCCAGCGCATTGATGACGGTTCCGAGCATTCCCATGTGGTCGCCGGTCACGCGGTCGCCGCCCTTGGAAGCCACGGCTACACCCCGGAAAATGTTGCCGCCGCCAACCACGACGCCGACCTCGACCCCCATGGCGCGCGCCGCCGCGATGTCGGACGCAATCCGGTCCGCGACGGTAACGTCGATGCCAAACCCCTGACTACCCATCAGAGCTTCACCGGAGGCCTTGAGCAACACGCGCTTGTAGATCGGCTGGGACATGGTAGCTCCTTGAAGTGATCACCGGGGGAATGATTGTGAATGCCGGATACACGAAGGGCACCGCGTTGTCACGCGATGCCCTGATGTTTTCCCTGATATGGTTTCACCAAACCGGGATATGGCTTCTTTTGTTAATCAGCCCTTGGCGACAGCTGCAACTTCGGCAGCGAAGTCGGTTTCTTCCTTCTCGACGCCTTCGCCGAGGAGCAGACGGGCCATGCCGACGACTTCGATCGCGGCGCCAGCGGTCTTTTCAGCTTCCTTGATGGCAGCAGCAACCGTCAGGTCCGGGTTGATGACGAAAGCCTGCGAGAGAAGAGCGACTTCCTCGAAGAACTTGCGCATACGGCCTTCGACCATCTTTTCGATGATGGCTTCCGGCTTGCCGGATTCGCGGGACTGCTCGATGAAGACGTTGCGTTCGCGCTCGGCGACAGCGGCGTCGACTTCTTCGGCACGGATAGCGAGCGGGTTGGTAGCAGCGATGTGCATGGCAACCTGACGGCCGATCGACGTCAGAACAGCCTTGTCACCGACCGACTTCAGAGCAACCAGAACGCCCAGCTTGCCGATGCCGTCGCCGGCAGCGTTGTGGATGTAGGTCGCAACGACGCCGTGCTCGACTTCGAGCTTGGCGGAGCGACGAAGCGTCATGTTCTCGCCGATGGTTGCGATCGCGTCCTTGATGGTGTCGGCGACCGGCTTGCCGGATGCCGGATAGGTCGCAGCCGAAATGGCTTCAACAGTGCCGTCGGTGGACAGCGCAACTTCGGCGATGCCGCGAGCGAGGTCCTGGAAGGCATCGTTACGGGCAACGAAGTCGGTTTCGGAATTGAGCTCGACGACAACGGCCTTGTGACCGGCGCCAGCAATGGCGATCAGGCCTTCAGCGGCGGTGCGGCCGGACTTCTTGTCGGCCTTGGAGATGCCCTTGGCGCGCAGCCAGTCGATCGCTGCTTCGATATCGCCGTTGGTTTCGGTCAGCGCCTTCTTGCAGTCCATCATGCCTGCGCCAGACTTTTCGCGCAGTTCCTTCACCAGTGCAGCCGTAATCTCGGTCATAAGCTTCCTCTTGTCGGTTCATACGGTGCGGCATGCGGCTTTGAGCTGAAGCGGCACCGATTTGAGGGACGAAATGTACCCGTAAGTATGACAGCGTTATGAAGCTGCGTCATACTGTGGAATTCTTGATTGGAACAAGCCTGGATTTACCGCCTACAGCGCCGTGCGTCACGGGTGACGCACAAAGGTCGCTGTAGCGCTTTAAATCTGCTGCATAATCTTACCCTTAAATCGATTCCGATTTAAGGAATTATGCAGCGGGCAAGGCGTTATGCAAAACGCGATAAGGCCGCTCGAACTTGTTGAAGTCGCAAACGGCCTTATCCCGGATGTCATTGCGCTTGGGCGGACAGTCTACTGCCCGCCTTGAGGCGCGATCAGGCTTCGGTGCCGTCCGCCAGGGTCGGCTCGATCGGGGCTTCCTCGGAAGCGCCGAGATCACGGCCGGATGCACCCTGCTGGCGAGCGATGCCGTCGATGGCAGCGCGCGAGATCAGGTCGCAGTAAAGAGCGATGGCGCGCGAAGCGTCGTCGTTGCCCGGGATCGGGTAGTCGATCAGGTCCGGATCGCAATTCGAGTCGATGATGGCTACGACCGGGATGCCGAGGCGCTTGGCTTCGTCGATCGCGATCTTTTCCTTGTTGGTGTCGATGATGAACATCAGGTCCGGCGTGCCGCCCATGTCCTTGATACCGCCGAGGGCCTTGTCGAGCTTTTCGCGTTCGCGCTCAAGGTTCAGACGCTCCTTCTTGGTGAAGCCCTGGGCTTCGCCGGAGAGGATTTCGTCGAGCTTGCGCAGACGCTGGATCGAGTTGGAGATCGTCTTCCAGTTGGTCATCATGCCGCCGAGCCAGCGAGCGTTGACGTAGTACTGGGCCGAGCGCTTGGCGCTGTCGGCGATCAGTTCGGACGCCTGACGCTTGGTGCCGACGAACAGAACGCGGCCGCCACGGGCAACGGTGTCGCTGACAACCTGTAGGGCGCGGCTGAGCAACGGAACCGTCTGAGCGAGATCGATGATGTGGATGTTGTTACGATCGCCGAAAATGTACGGCTTCATCTTCGGGTTCCAGCGGTGTGTCTGGTGGCCGAAGTGAACACCTGCTTCGAGAAGCTGGCGCATAGAAAAATCGGGCAATGCCATGCCTTTGTATCCTTTTCCGGTTGAACCTCCGCAAGGCGAACAGCACCCTCTTCGAGAATGCCACCGGGCGGAACGATCCGGATTTCTCCCGGACAATCCCATGCCTTACGTGTGGAATGCGGCTGCCCATACATTCGATTTGCCGGGAATGCAAGGCTTTCGTCAAAAAAATAGCCCTACCCCGCCCTCATGCGGCCAGTTTATCGAGCAACGCCAGCATGACATTGGCGTCCGGCATCGGCAAGACGGCATCGATTTCCGCCGGCAGCAGGCCGGCAATGGCGCTGTCGGCATCGCCCGTCACCGTGCCGAGCGGCCCGCGAAAACCGTGCTTGGTCCAGGCGAGCTGCTGCAATCGCGGGCCGATGAGCGCCTCGATCATACGATCGACCTGTTCGTCGATGGCGATAAGGGGATGGGCGGAATAGACGGTCGGATGCGGATAGAGCACCACGGGCTTGGCGCCATTGCTGGCCTGGACCCTCTTCCAACGCTGCGGGTCGGCGAGGATCCATTCCACCAGCTGATTCTCGTACCCAATGATCATCGGCTCGCCACCGATGCCGCCTGCCAGATATTGCTCGAAGAGCTTGCCCGACGACGACGATTTGAAGCCCATGTTGCGGAAAATGGCCTGCGCCTTGTCTCCGAACTGCGCGAGACCGGCGCCGCTAGCCACATTACCGCTCAGAAGGCTGAGCACCAGACCGGAGAACATGAAGCCGGAGTTGGAGCGGTTGGGGTCCGTCGAGACGATTCTTGCCTGACCGTAGAGCGAATTGACGCCGAGCTTCGACCAGTTCGTCCCGGCAAGCACGGCATCCAGCAGCGCCTTTAGGTCGAGCTGGTGATGTCCCTCCGCCGTCGTGGTGACAAGCCCTGCCTTCGTCAATCCTTCGACGACAGGCTGCCAGGAATAGACGACGACAGGCGTGTTGAGGATGACGCGATCATTGCGGATCTTGATGCCGTTCTGCCGGGCGATATCGACCATGATCGACGAGGACGGCCAGAGGAAGGCGGGGTTCTGCGACAGAAGCACCTGCTCCCGCACCATTTCCACGGAGCCCGCGACACGGCTGTTGATCTCAAGTCCGTGGCTGTGCAGCGCCGAAATCACATCCTGATCGGCAAGGAATGCTTCCTTCTCGCCACCGATGAAGCCGAACAGCTTCGTGCGATTGCCGAGCAACCCCTGCAGTTCCGGCCGATCCTTGACGGCGAAATAGCCGCCGGTCCCTGCAACACCAGTAGCTAGAAGCCCTACTCCAAAAGCGCGGCGGGAAATGGCCATCAGGGTCCTATATCCTCTTTGAGCGAGGCCTGTATGAGGCGCAGCTCCGTATCAAGCGTATCCAGCCTGTCTTCGACCAGGCTGTCGGAATAGTGCACGAAAGCGTCTTCCAGCTTGGTCAGAACGAGACCGACCTCCTGTAGGCGCGCAGCATCCGGCTGACGCTTCGCCTCGATTGTGGCAAACCCCTCGGCCACCTCTGCCGCGCGCGGCAGATAATAGCTGAGGAACCGCCTGACGGTGCCGGCGCTTTCCGGATTGGCCTCCACCTTGGCGAAGACGTCGGCGGCGATCTCCGCCAGATGTCGCACCCGTTTTGCCGTTTCCTTGCTGGCGATCTGGCCCGCCGACGCTTCCAGCCTTTGGGCGGCGGGTGCCGCCGCACTCAACAAGTCACGGGCAAATTCAAGGCGTCCCCTGCCGACCGCCTTGGCATCCAGCCCTTCGAAGAGGCGCTTCGGCGCGAGCACGAAGATCAGGCCAACGAAGACCAAGAGACCGATGATCGCCGCGATCCATATCGGCATGCCGGCAAAGAAGCTGAGCATGGGAACGACGATCGCGGCGGCGAACCCCGCCACAATCCAATTCCAGTCATTGCCGAACCAGTTGCGCATTATCGTCCTAGTTATAGCCGCGCACTGCCCGGAATGCGCTGACCAGATCGCCGCGGCCATCGAAGACGCGTGCCGAGGTCTCTTTCGCAAGAGCATCGAGCTGTCGCTTGTCCGCATCGCCGAAGGTGATGCCGAACACCGGCACATGCGGGCTCACCGAAGCCCACTTGCCCATGAAATCACGATTGGCATCATCGGACTTTCCGTCGGTCATGATGACGATCGCCGGCAGATAAGACGACAGATCCCGCGTCGCGTTCATCCAGTCAAGCGCCCTGCTCGCGCAGGCATACATATCCGTACCGCCGCCGGCATGCTGGCGCGAAACCTTGTCGACCAGCATTTTCTGCTGGGCCGGATTTCCGGTGCCCTCGAAAGTCGTCCGCACATCGGCGTCGAAGGGAATGACCATGATGCGATCGGCTAGCGTCCACTGCGCAAGCACCTTGCCGGTCTCATCCGGATTGAACAGGAACTGCATCGCCGCCTGCAGCTGGCTCTCTCCCTTGCCTTCCATCGACCCGGAAAAATCCAGGCAGAGGGCCGTCAGCGAGGGCTTTCGCAATGCCACCTGATAGAGATCGAGTGCCTGACGGATCACGGCGGGTTCCGGCATGCGGATCGCGGTCACCAGGCGCGTGGGATCGAAATTCCATGACGGGTCCGGCTTGGCAGAGACATCGGCGAGCGGAATGCGGCGGCCGGTATCGGCGATACGCTTCTGTACGGGTGCTGACCGTAGGTATTCGCCGAGCTGATTGAAGAAGGTCTCGACCTCCTGCCCTCGGCCGTGATCGATGAAGCCGATCGGCGAATCGGCGACCACGACGCCATCGGCAGGATAGATGGCATAGAGCGGCTCCTTGCCCATGCCCACCAGCTTGTCGTTGGTCTCTTTCAGCAGCGCCTCGTAGTTCCACATGGCGTCATAAAGCACGCCCTTTGTCGCCGACTCCGTATAGAGATCAGCAAGCCAGCCCGACGAGCCCGAGGAGCGCTCGACGCCGGCAAGCAGGGAGCGGACGGCACCCTGCACGTCCGGCTTATCGAGATCGCCCGGCTCTATGACGGGCTTGTTGCCCAGCGCGCTCGACAGCATGCCGAGATAGGCGCTGGCGCCCGAATTGGATTGCGTGGCTGACGTCATGAGGAATTTCAGCGAACCGCTTTTCACGGCCGCCAATATATCCCTCATATAGACCGGCTTGCCGACCCAGCCGAGCGCCTGGGCCTTGGATTTACGCACACCGAGAATGACGGGCATCTGCGCGACTGAAGTCAGCAACTTCACGCGGCGCTTGGCATCGAACATGTCGACCCAGACGCTCGATGCCGGCCAGACGGCGTCCTGCTCGACGCCCTTCTCGCTCTGAAGGGCAAGGCCGATATCCAGCGTGCCCTCATAGGTGAAACTGCAGCTCGCCTTCTTTTCCTTGCAGAACTCCTCGATGATCGGCTGCAGCACGGTGTTTTCCGAGCCGGAAACGATCGAAAACTTCGGGCCCTGCCCGCCGACATTGCAGCCGCTCAGCATGAATAGGCCTGCCAGTGTCAGCCCGGTAACGAAAGTGCGCATCGCCATGGCCTTCAACGCACCTCGATCATTGCCTTTTTGAGCTCAACGGTCATTTTCTGCATCCGCTGTTCGGCCTCGGCTCGCTTGGCGCGGCCATCCTCCTGCACCTTCAGGACACCGTTGATGGTGTCGATGAGATCGCGATTGGCGGCGGCCAGCGTGTCGATATCTACGATACCGCGCTGCGATTGCTGTTCTATGGCAATCGCCTGATCCTTCATCATTTTCGATGCCTCGCGGATCATGTCGTTGGTGGCGTCGGTGACCGTCTTCTGCAATTCGAGCGCGGATTTCTGCTGGGTGAGGCCGAGCAGGATCACCATCTTCTGCTTCCAGGCCGGCACCGTCAGCGCGGAGGTCGCCTGCAGGTTTTCGATCAGGGTTTCGTCGCCGGACTGGACGATACGGATCTGCGGCAATTGCTGGATGCCGAGCTGGCGCGCCTGCTGCAGGTAGAAAACCCGCTTCTCCAGCCGATCGAGGGCCTGCAGGCTATCTTGGTAGACCTGTGCCTCCAGCATGCCGCCACCGGGATGGGCGGAGGCCGCGTCGGCGACGCTCTTCAACCGCGGAAGTTCGGTGGTGCGAAAACGCTCGGCAAAATCCTTGCCAGCCTGCACATAGGCGTCGAGCTGCACGATGGACTGCTTGGTCTCTTCATGCAGATCGTCCAGAAGGGCGATGTCGCGGCGCAAAACATCCTTGTGGCGGTCGAGCTCCAGCCCGATGCGGTCGATCTGGCCGGCCACATCCTCGAACTGTTCCTTGAAACGCTCCAGCCGCGCCCGGAACGAGGAAAACATCCGCGACAGGAAGCCCTCATCCTTTAGCGAGGCCGGGTCGAGCTTCTTCGACTTGACGATGATATCGGTCAGCAGCTTGCCGACCTCACCGAGATCGCGATTGCGGACCTCGCGCAGGACGCGGTCAGAATAATCGGAAACCGCTTGCTGAGCACGATCTCCATAGACGGAAATGCCGGCACGATCGGTCAGATCGATGCTGTCACCGATGCGAGCGATTTCCGCCGGATCGGCGGCGACAACCGGCAGAGTATTGCTGGAACCGGTGGAGATATCGATATTGCTCATAGGTCGCGCTTTCCTGTCCATCAACACGGAGCCGACCGCAAAAACTTCCAATCGCCCCAAAGACGATCATTCCCCCGCGCGCCCGACTACAATTCCAGATCGGCACGGGCGATGGCTAGACTCACCCACGCGTGCCGATCGTTTCACACAATAGTGAAACTTGGATCACAGTTTTATGACAATGAATTCGCGCTTTGAGAGCAGATAGCTATTGGCACGCCTTGCTATCGAGAACCTCGAGCTTCGTGAGTTTGCCTGTCAGGGCGAAGTCGCCGTAGTCCATGGTGAGATCGCGCGTTATGCCGTTCTCATAAAGCTTGAATGACATGCGGTAGACCGGCATGGCGTCGCCGCTGGACTTCTCGTTGAAATAGGCGACGCTCACCGGCCAGAAAGCCGTCTGCGCGAAAGGACCGGCCTTGTCGGCGTCCGGGTCATCCTTGGCGGGCGTTTGCTGCTTGCCGACGACGGTGGTGGCGATCAGCGACTTGTCACCATCGTCCGAACCATCGAAGACTTGAGCCTCGAAGAAACTCTTGCCGAGCTTGGCATTGTGGATGATGTCGAGCATGTGCTCGGTCGGGAAGCGGCTTTCGATGAGCTCGATCTGCTTGCTCTGCGGCTGGCTCAGATCGACCTTTATGCCCTTCTGGTCGTCGGTGGCAGCACCGCGCACGTCCTTGTCGAGCTGGCTGTCCGTGTAGGACTTGGTCTCAAAACGAAATATCCGCTTGCCGAGATCCTCGAAGGTAGTCGTCTGCTGGTCGCTGACGCGGGTGGAATCGCCAGTGTCGATCTTCGTCACGAAGCGGAAATTGGTGGTGAAGCCGGCGCAATCGGAGCCTTCGAATTCGTAGACCATGCGTCCGACCATGCCGGCAATGCCGGAGCGATCGGATGCATCCTTCAGCTCGAGATCGTAGACGGCGCGATGTGCGATCAGTCCGCTTGGGCCGGCTGCATGGGCCGCGGGCGTCGCCATTGAAAGAATGCCCAGCCCCGAAACGACGGTGGCAGCAATACTCGAGCGGAACATTCATTATCTCCTGTTGGACTCGCACGCGATGTTATAAGAACGCTTTCGGCTGAAACGAGGCTGCCGGTTCCAGTTGTCGGAATTGAGTCTTGATGCCGGATTTTTGAAGTTTTTACAACAAAACGGGAGATGAAAATGTCCGCTGCCATAGAGGCTCGCCTGAAGGAACTTGGTATCGCTTTGCCGCAAGCCGCAGCACCGGCCGCCAACTACGTTCCCTATGTCATCAGCGGCAATCTTCTCTATCTGTCCGGCCAGCTGCCGATGGAAAACGGCAAGATCGGCGTGACGGGCCATCTCGGCAAGGACGTCGATGTTGCCGGCGGCCAGCGCGCAGCTGAACTCTGCGCCATCAACATTCTCGCCCAGGCGAAGGCTGCTCTCGGCGGCGATCTCGGCCGCATCAAGCGGCTGATCAAGCTGAATGGCTTCGTCGCTTCGACGCCGGATTTCGTCGAACAACATCTTGTGATCAACGGCGCCTCCAATCTTCTGGCAAATGTGCTGGGCGAAGCCGGCAAGCACGCCCGAGCCGCCGTCGGCATGGCCGCGCTGCCGCTGAATGCCGCCGTCGAGATCGATGCCATTCTGGAAATCGCATAATGAGCAAGCTTGCCTGGCTGACCGAGCGCCCCGTCGCTCATCGTGGCTATCATGACATGAACGGGCAGGTCTGGGAGAACACGCTCTCGGCCTTCAGCCGCGCCATCGAGGCAGGTTTTGCCATCGAGTGCGACCTGCATTACGCCTCGGACGGCGTTCCGGTCGTCTTCCATGACGACGATCTTCAGCGCGTGTGCAACCTGCCCGGAGAGGTACGCGAGCGCACCTCGGCCGAGCTCGGGCTGCTCTCGATCGGCGGCACCAAGGACAAGATCCCGACCTTGAAGCAGCTTTTGCGGCTCTGTGACGGCAAGGTGCCGCTCGTGCTGGAACTCAAGGGCCGCGAAGGCGATGACGAAGGCTTTGCCGAATCCGTGCTCGAAGTCCTCGAAGGCTACAAGGGAAATGTCGCGCTGATGAGTTTCGACCAATGGCTGCTCAAGGACCTCAAGGCCCTGGAATCGCCCTACCCGGTCGGCCTCACGGCTGAAGGAAACAAGCCTGAGACGTTTTTTCAGCATGACGAAGCCATGCATCTTGGGCTAGACTTCATATCATACTTCTTTGGCCACCTGCCGAACCCCTTCATCACGGCGCAGCGCCAGCGCGGCATTCCGGTCATCACCTGGACCGTGCGCGACGAAGCGGCCCGCAAGCAAACATTTGCCAATGCAGACCAGATGACCTTCGAAGGTTTTGACCCGCGCACAGCCTCGTAAATCGGGATCGATCGAAGGAGAGGCTGCGGGCAAACCTGAAATTCCGCTGCGCTAGTAGCGCATCCTGCCGGATGCATAGCGCAGCGGCGAAAGCCCAGTCCTTCCTTCTTAGCGCCAAGAGTTTGATGACAGACGAATTATCTATTCGAGTCGAACGATCCTTCAAGAATATCGCTCCGGAGAGCTGGTCCAAGCTGGCCGGGGCGTCCAAAACCGGTAGCGTGCTGCCATACAACCCCTTCGTCTCGCACGCCTTCCTGTCGTCGCTCGAGGAGTCCGGCTCCGCGACGGACAAGACGGGCTGGCTCGGCAATCATCTGCTGCTCGAAACCGACGACGGCGAATTGCTCGGCGCGGTGATCGGCTATCTGAAGAGCCATAGCCAGGGCGAATATGTCTTCGATCATGGCTGGGCCGATGCCTTCGAGCGTGCCGGCGGGCGCTACTATCCGAAACTGCAATGCTCCATTCCCTTCACGCCCGCGACCGGGCCGCGGCTTCTCGTCGCCGAGGGACAGGACCGGAGCGTGCTGCAGCCGGCGCTTGCCGAAAGCCTGAAGGAAGTCACCCGTCAGCTCGGTGCTTCCTCCGCGCACATCACTTTCCTGCCGGAGGACGAAGCTTCGATCTTCGAGGGCAACGGCTATCTACATCGTACCGACCAGCAGTTTCACTTCATCAATAAAGGTTATGCCGATCACGATGCCTTCCTGGAGACGCTGGCATCCCGCAAGCGCAAGGCATTGAAGAAAGAACGGCGTGCGGCGCTGGAGCATGGCATCAGCATCGACTGGCTGACCGGCAGCGATCTCACCGAAAACATCTGGGATCAGTTCTTCGCCTTCTACATGGATACCGGCAGCCGCAAATGGGGCCGGCCCTATCTGACCCGGAAATTCTATTCGCTGATCGGCGAGCGCATGCCCGAGGATGTCCTGCTTGTCATGGCCAAGCGCGAGGGGCGCTATATTGCCGGCGCCATCAATTTCATCGGCGGCGAAACGCTCTATGGCCGGCACTGGGGCTGCATCGAGGATCACCCCTTCCTGCATTTCGAGGTCTGCTATCATCAGGCGATCGATTTTGCGCTCAGCAAGGGATTGAAGCGCGTGGAGGCTGGAGCGCAGGGCGAGCACAAGCTGGCCCGCGGCTATCTTCCGGTCATCACCCATTCGGCGCATTATATCGGCCATCAGGGCCTGCGGCGCGCCGTTGCCGACTATCTCAAGCATGAGCGGGAACAGGTGGAGGAGATGAGCGAAATCCTCACCGAACACAGCCCCTTCCGCAAAGGCGAACGGCAGGATATCTAGAGCCTTTCCGCTTTTCTTCGAATCGCGAAAACGCTCTATCTTTTTGTTTTTACGCAATTCCGACCGGAAAACCGCTATACATTTTTCCTGGAATTGCTGTAGCCGCTCAACACGATCACAAAGCAAGACGAGGAGATCCTGGATGACCAGCCCCGCCTATGACGACAACAATATCTTCGCGAAGATCCTGAAGGGCGAGATCCCTTCCTATCGCGTCTACGAGGATGAGCACACGGTTGCTTTCATGGATGTGATGCCGCAGTCGCCGGGCCATACGCTGGTTCTGCCGAAATCCTCGTCGCGCAATATTTTCGACGCCGATCCGGCTGCCCTGCAGCATGCAATCACCGTCGTCCAGAAAGTCGCCATCGCGGTTCAGGAAGCCTTCGATGCCGATGGCGTCTATATCGCCCAGTTCAACGAGCCTTCCGCCGGTCAGACCGTGTTCCACCTGCATTTCCACGTTATCCCGCGCCTCGAGGGCGTCGCGCTGAAACCGCATTCGGGCAAGATGGAAGATGGCGCGGTATTGGCTGAGAATGCCAAGAAGATCATCGAAGCACTGGGCGGATGAGGCGCGGTCGCGCTTCGTGAGATTTCACATCAAGAATTCCATTTAACAAAATGAAAAGGCTGCATTGTTTCCAATGCAGCCTTTCGTTTCAGCTAGTTTCAGCAGTTACTTACGCGGAACCTTCGGAACCGTGCCGCCGCCCTTACGCGGCGACTTGCCTTCCGGCTCTTCATTTTCACTGGCTGCCGCCGCAGCCTTGGCGGAACGGCGCGCGGCGGCGGCGGCACCGGCCTTGCTGACGCGGCTTCTGGTCTTGACGGCGGTATCGCCGTCATCCTCTTCCACCTCGACGACCGGTTCACCGACCTCCGCCTCCGGCTTCGGGCGGATCGGCGTGGTATCGGCGGTCGCGTTGAGCACGATGCCGGTACTGCCGTCTTCTTTCTCGCCGACCGTGACGGTGACGACGCCGCCCTTCTTCAGCTTGCCGAAGAGGATTTCGTTCGCCAGCGGCTTCTTGATGTTTTCCTGGATGACGCGCGCCAGCGGACGGGCGCCCATCTTGTCGTCGTAGCCCTTCTCGGACAGCCAGGCGATAGCATCCTCATGCAGGTCGAAGGTAACATTCCGTTCGGAAAGCTGTGCTTCCAGCTGCATGATGAACTTCTGCACGACCTTGTGGATGACCGTCGTCGGCAGCGCTGCGAAGGGAATGACCGCATCCAGACGGTTGCGGAATTCCGGCGTGAACAGGCGGTTGAGCGCCTCTTCATCCTCGCCCGTACGCTTGGACGAACCGAAGCCGATGGCGGCCTTGGCCATTTCCGAGGCGCCCGCATTGGTCGTCATGATCAGGATGACGTTGCGGAAGTCGATCTTCTTGCCGTTGTGGTCGGTCAGCGCGCCGTGGTCCATGACCTGCAGCAGGATATTGAAGATATCCGGATGCGCCTTCTCGATTTCGTCAAGCAGAACCACGCTGTGCGGGTGCTGGTCGACGCCATCGGTCAAGAGGCCGCCCTGGTCGAAGCCGACATAGCCGGGAGGTGCTCCGAGCAGACGGGAGACCGTATGACGCTCCATATATTCCGACATGTCGAAGCGCAGCAGTTCGACGCCGAGCGACGAAGCAAGCTGCTTGGCGACCTCAGTCTTGCCGACGCCAGTGGGGCCGGAGAAGACGTAGCAGCCGATCGGCTTGTTCGGTTCGCGCAAGCCCGCGCGAGCCAGCTTGATCGAGGTCGAAAGCGCTTCGATCGCCGTATCCTGGCCGTAGACGACCGAACGTAGTTCCTGCTCGAGGTTGGCGAGAACCATCTCGTCATCCTTGGAAACCGTCTTCGGCGGGATGCGGGCCATGGTGGCGATCGTCACCTCGATCTCGCGCTCGGTTATCAGCTTGCGACGCTTTGACGGCGGCAGCAGCATTTGTGCGGCACCCGTCTCGTCAATGACGTCAATCGCCTTATCCGGCAGCTTGCGGTCGGAGATATAGCGAGCCGACAGCTCGACAGCCGACTTGATGGCGTCGTTCGAGTAGCGCAGGTGATGATACTCTTCGAAATAGGGCTTCAGGCCCTTCATGATTTCGATGGCATCCTCGATGCTCGGCTCGTTGACGTCGATCTTCTGGAAGCGGCGGACAAGTGCCCGGTCCTTCTCGAAGAACTGACGGTATTCCTTATAGGTGGTCGAACCGATGCAACGGATCGCACCCGAGGAAAGAGCCGGCTTCAGCAGGTTCGATGCATCCATCGCGCCGCCGGAGGTGGCACCGGCGCCAATGACGGTGTGGATCTCGTCGATGAACAGCACGGCGCCCGGATACTCTTCGAGCTCCTTGACGACCTGCTTCAGGCGTTCTTCGAAATCGCCGCGATAGCGGGTGCCGGCAAGCAGCGTGCCCATATCCAGCGAAAAGATCGTGGCATCGGCCAGAGCTTCCGGGACCTTGCCTTCGACGATCCGCTTGGCAAGACCTTCGGCAATCGCCGTCTTGCCCACACCGGGGTCGCCGACATAGAGCGGATTGTTCTTCGAGCGGCGGCACAGCACCTGGATGGTGCGGTTGACCTCCGAGTGGCGGCCGATCAGCGGATCGATCTTGCCGTTCTTGGCCTTCTCGTTGAGGTTGACGCAATAGGCCTTCAGCGCATCCTGCTGCTTCTTGCCGTTACCTTCCTCCTGCTCGCCGCGGGAGGTCGGCTTGCTCTCGGATTCGCTTTCCTCGGCGCCGCGCGGCGTGCGGGTCTGGGTGGAGCCCGGACGCTTGCCGATACCGTGCGAGATATAGTTGACCGCGTCGTAGCGGGTCATTTCCTGCTCCTGCAGGAAGAATGCGGCATGGCTTTCCCGTTCCGCGAAAATCGCGACGAGAACATTGGCGCCCGTCACTTCCTCGCGACCGGACGACTGCACATGGATTACGGCACGCTGAATGACTCGCTGGAAGCCGGATGTCGGCTTCGAGTCCTCATCATAGCCCGTAATCAGGTTGGAAAGTTCATTATCGACGTATTCAGTCAGAGTCTTACGGAGCGCGTCGAGATCAACATTGCACGCGCCCATGACAGCTGCGGCATCGGCGTCGTCTACCAGCGCCAAAAGCAGATGTTCCAGCGTGGCATACTCGTGATGCCGCTCGTTCGCGTAGGTCAGTGCCTGATGCAGCGCCTTCTCAAGACTAGGCGAAAATGTTGGCACGTTCAGATCCTCACTTCTTTTCCATAACACATTGCAGCGGATGCTGGTGCTCCCGGGCAAAATCCATCACCTGGCTCACCTTCGTTTCCGCCACTTCATATGTATATATCCCGCACTCGCCGACGCCGTGGTTGTGGACATGAAGCATGATGCGGGTGGCACTTTCGAGATCCTTTTGAAAGAAACGCTCCAGGATATGGATCACGAAGTCCATGGGCGTGTAGTCGTCGTTCAGAAGCAGCACACGATACAGGTTGGGCTTTTTGGTTTTGGGTTTGGTGCGTGTAATCACCGAGGTCCCACGATTTCCGTTGTCCCCATTCCTTTCGTTGTTGTTTTGCATCCGGATCGGCTCAGCGATCATTTCATTCTTCCTCAAATCATCCGGCAGAAGCTATCGCATTCCGACTTGGCAACTCGGTTGGTTTCTTTATTTGGTCGGGCCGAATATCCGAACCTCTAACTTAGTTCATATCGGCGCGATTTTAAGCCCCTTACGGGACACTGCAATCACAATTCGCTGACAAAATGGGCTGCGACCAAAAAAGTCGCGGCATATCTTCGGTTCTTGTCCGGTATGCGAAAAAATAAAAGACCGGCCACGCATCGCGTAGCCGGTCCTTCCGGAAATCTTTGTTTTTAGCGAGAGATCAGGCAGCCGTTGCCGGTGCCACAGCCTTGCTGGCAGCCTTCGTCGCAGCGGCGACGGGCGCTTCGTAAGGCTTGTAAGCAACCTTGGCGATATCGGCATACATTTCGCCGAGCTTGGTGGCTTCGGCAACGAAGTTTTCGTAGGCGGACTTCACATAGCTGCTCTGGAGTTCGAAAGCCGCTTCGAAGCTCTTGACGCCGGCGAGCGTTTCGAAATGCGTAACGCCGTCCTGGAACGACTTCTTGGAATACTCTGCAGCTTCGGCGGCAATCGCCTGGAAGCCCTTGCTGACGTCGGAATAGCTCTTCAGCGCCGTGTCCATAGCTTCCTTGCCCTTCTTGTTCGCTTCGTCGAAATTAAACATGCTCTCCGTCCCTTGTTGGCCTGTTGTTGGCCGGCCGGCGGCCGGTTTACAGGCAGGAAACTTAAATGCGACGCACAATTAGTCAAGTAGTCTTGTGCGATGCAATATCCACCCAAGATTGTATTTCCGGTGACAATGTCATGTCAGCGGCGGTGTTTGCGCTGCATCATTTTGTTTTCGCTAATATATGTCATTGCCTCCTACAACCGCAGGCTTTGACAGAAATATTGCCGTTGCTGGGAAAATCACGATCGGGCCGATGACAAACTCAATCGGTACTCAGGAGCGCCTGACGATGGCATTTCCCGCCATCTTCAAAGAAAAGAGCCGTATTTCAATGAAATACGGCCCAGGAATTCGGTTGCAATATCGGATATTGCCCACGCGGACTAGAGATCGACGTCCAGGATAGCCATCGAGAAATTGTAGGAACGATCGCCATCTTCATCGTCGATGTAGACGACGCCCAGAAATTCTTCGTCAAGATAAACTTCCGCCGAATCGTTCTTGCGCGGACGGGCCTTCACCACGATCTGCGGGTTGAACGTGCGCTTGAAATAGGCGTCGAGTTTCTTGATTTCTTCAGGCTTCACAATGCTTCTCCGTGAGGATCTCGGTTGGCCGCTTCTTGCATAGGAAAAGCGGCGGTGTAAAGACCGGAACCGCGCATACCTCCCCAGCGACAGCGCAAGCCTCGGAATGTCTGGCTGGATTTCTCTAGATTCCGGCACCCATAATCTGATCCACGACCACACGTTCGGCAAGCAGCTGATCCATGGAGCGGGACGGCTCGGAACAACCGGCTTCGCCGACGACCTTGGCCGGAACGCCGGCAACCGTCGTCTTCGCAGGCACTTCCTTCAACACCACGGAGCCGGCGGCAATGCGCGAGCAATGACCGATCTGGATATTGCCAAGGATCTTGGCACCGGCACCGATCAGGACGCCATGGGCGATTTTCGGGTGGCGGTCGCTGCCCTCCTTGCCGGTGCCGCCGAGCGTGACGCCATGCAGGATCGATACGTTGTCGCCGATCACAGCCGTTTCGCCAACGACGAGACCCGTCGCGTGGTCGAGGAAGATGCCCTTGCCGATACGTGCTGCCGGATTGATGTCCGTCTGGAAAACGCTTGAGGAGCGGCTTTGCAGATAGAGCGCGAAATCGCGGCGGCCGCGATTATAGAGCCAGTGGGCGAGACGATGCGTCTGCAGGGCATGGAACCCCTTGAAATAGAGCACGGGCTCCATGAAGCGCAGGCAGGCAGGATCGCGATCGTAGACGGCCTGGATATCGACGCGCAGAATCGCGCCCCATTCCGGCCAGTCAGCCAGCATTTCCTCAAACGTCTGGCGCAAGAGAATGGCCTGCATGTCCGGATGGTCGAGGCGCTCGCAGATGCGATAGATCACGCATTCTTCCAGCGAGCGATGGTTGATGATGGTCGAATAGAGGAAAGCGGCAAGGAGCGGGTCACGCTCAGCGGCCGTGCGAGCTTCGTCGCGCATGCTATCCCATATGGGATCCACGACCTTCACCGCGCCTAAGCCCTCCAAAGGGCGAATATCCGTTACTGCGACCATTGGCGGTCTCCCGATTTTCTGTCAGGCGTGCATTATATAGAAGAAATGCCACACAAGACAAATGGATCGAGCGAGCATGAATTTCGAGCACGATTTTGCCGGTGGTCTCCTCCGTGTCACCAGCAGTGATGCCATAGGCACGATCACGATCAACAACCCCGACCGAAAGAATGCCGTAACGGCCGCCATGTGGCGAGCAATCCCTCAAGCTGTGCGTATGCTGACCGACAAGGCACATGCCCATGTCATCATTCTGCGCGGTATCGGCGCGGACTTTTCCGCCGGCGCCGACATCCGCGAATTCGACAGCCTGCGCAAGAATTCCGAGACCGCCGTCGCCTACGAAGCCCTTAACAGCCAGGCTTTCGAGGCTATCCGACATTGCCGCGTGCCGACGATCGCGGCGATCCGTGGCATCTGCTACGGCGGCGGTTTCGGACTGGCCGCTGCCTGCGATCTGCGGATCGCCGAGCAAGGCGCACGCTTCTCCGTCCCCGCAGTTCGTCTCGGCATCGCCTATCCCGCCGACGCCGTGCAGGACATCGTCAACGCGCTTGGACCTCAGATGGCCAAGGTCGCGCTCTTTACCGGCGCGCAGATGTCGGGCGAGAAGATGGCGGCGGCCGGATTTTTGCTGGAGGAAATCGAGGCCGGTTCGTTCGATGACGAAGTATCCACCCTCGCCCATGCTATCGCCGCCAATGCGCCGATTGCATTGCATGCCTCCAAACTCGCGGTCCGTGCCGTCCTGGAACAGGATAGCGATCTGTTGCGCGAGGCGGAAGTGATCGGCGCCGAGACTTTCGATAGCGACGACTATGCCGAGGGCCGTGCTGCCTTTGCCGAGCGGCGAAAGCCGCATTTCACCGGCAAGTGACTTAAGGCCTAGCGCTTGTCGAGGCGCTGATAAAATTCAAGAACCGCCGTCTTGAAGACCTTGTCGCCGACGGCGAGCATATGATCGCGGTTCGGTATGTCGACGGCCTCGGCATGCGGCATCAACCCGGCAAGCTCTTGCGCCGAGCCGGCAATATCGTCCTTGGTGCCGACGGCGATCAGGGTCGGCGCTTGGATCCTCGCCACATCCTCTCTTGTCGCCAGATCGCGTGAGCCCTGGATACAGGCTGCCAGCGCTTGCCGATCGCTCTTCGTCTGTTCGGCAAAGGCGCGGAACATGCGCCCGCGGGCATGCGTGACATCATCGAGCGACGGCGCAACCAACGCATCTGCGATCGGATCCCAATCGCCGACACCCTCGACCATGCCGATGCCGAGGCCGCCGAGCACCAGCGAACGAACGCGATCGGGATGCGCCATCGCCATGAACGTCGAAACGCGGGCGCCCATGGAATAGCCCATCACATGCGCCTCGGGGATGCCCAGATGGTCGAGCAGCGCGACGGCATCCTCTGCCATAATCCACGGATGATAGACATCGGCGTCATAGAGCTTGTCGCTCGCGCCGTGACCACGATTATCGATGGCGATCACACGATAGCCCGCGTCGCCGAGCGTTTTGAGCCAACCCGGATGGACCCAATTTGCAATTGCCGTCGAGGCAAAGCCGTGAATCAGCAGCACCGGCGGACCGTTCGGATCGCCCTCATCGAAAAAGGCGAGCTTCAATCCGTCTCTGACGAAATAGGACATCGAAGGAGCATTCAAATTCATGGCACTATCTTTGCAAACAGGATCTTCCTGGCGCCGGACCATATTTTATCGGTGATATCAGGTGAACCCCGCATCGGCGAAAATCTCTGCTGCGAGCCGGACTTTCGCACTACACAATCGATGCGAAGGACTATAAAGAGGGGCTATCAAGTCTGGCGCAATTCATGCCGCTCAAGGCAAGACGCATTTGGAGATCATCATGGCCGGTCACAATATTCCCCATTTCCAGAACGACGGCGGACACCGTGCCATCGAAATCGGCGTGAAGGAATTCATGTGCACTGGCGCGTCGGTTCCCTACGATCATCCGCATATCTTCATCGATCTCGGCGACGAGACCGAGAAGGTCTGCTCCTATTGCTCGACGCTGTATCGCTACAATCCGTCGCTGAAGGCGGATCAGACCAACCCTGCCGGCTGCGTCTTCCACTTCAAGGCAGCGTGACGCCGTAGAGTCCGATCGGACAGAAAAGAATGCCGATCAAGACAGCCGCAATCATCGGCGCCGGAATAGCCGGATTGACGACGGCGCTGGCGCTGGCGAGACATGGCATCCGCTCCGAAATTTTCGAACAGGCCGAAGCGCTGACCGAAGTCGGCGCCGGCTTGCAGATTTCCCCGAATGCTTCCCGTATCCTCGACACGCTCGGTGTGCTCGACACACTTCGGTCGCTCTGGCTGGAGCCAGAGGAAATTCGGCTGGTCTCCGGTTCGTCGCTGCGGCCCGTCACCTCCGTTCCATGCGGGAATTTTGCCATACACCGATGGGGTGCGCCCTACGGGGCCGTGCATCGCGCAACGCTCCAAAAAGTGCTTCTAGACGCCGTGACCGCCAATGCGCTTTGCACGCTGCGTCTCGGCCAGCGCATCAACGTAAAAGACCGGCAGGCGCTGGCTGGAATCGCCGGCCGGGATCTGGATGTTATCATCGGTGCCGATGGCGTCTGGTCCAAGGCACGCATGCTGGTACCCGGCGCTCCCTCGCCCATCTTTTCCGGCAACATCGCATGGCGTTTCACCATTGCGGAATCAGCGGCGCCGGCGGCCATGAACAGGACCAGCGTCACCGCATTTCTCGGTCCGGCCAGCCATCTCGTCTGCTACCCGATCCGGGAAAATGCCGCCTTCAACATCGTCGCCATCGTTTCCGGCAGCAGCACCGGTCACGACTGGAAAGCGGCCGGCAGCAAGGCGCAGCGGGACAGCATGCTTGAGGGCTTTTCCGGCTGGAACAATGCGATTCGGGGAATGCTGGAAGCGCAGGCTCAGACAAGTTTCTGGCCGCTTTATGCCATGGGCGCCGGTCGTTGGCACAATGGCGGCGATACGATCCTGATCGGTGATGCCGCGCATGCGATGATGCCGTTTGCGGCTCAGGGCGCGGCCATGGCGATCGAGGATGCGTTCGAGCTGGCGGGCATGCTGGCAAAGCACATACCGGCGGAAGCATTCGATCTCTTTGAAAAACGTCGTGCGCCGCGCATCGCTCGCCTGCGCCAGCGCGCCGCCTTTAATCAATTCGCCTACCATGCCCGCGGACCGATCCGCATGGCGCGCGACATCGTTCTCTCCCTACGGCCGCCGCAAAGCCTTGCGGCGGATATGGACTGGATTTACGGCTATCGAGCCATCGGCTGATCAAACTTCCTTGACTGCCGCAAAGCCCTTTTCGATATCCGCCTTGATATCGGCGACATCTTCGAGACCGATCTGCAGACGGATCACCGGTCCCTCGGTTGGCGCCTTGGCGACTCGCCGATCGTTGAGGTTCACCTGCAATGCAAGGCTTTCGAACCCGCCCCAGGAATAGCCGAGGCCGAAAATCCGCAATGCATCGAGGAAGGCATGCGCCTTGACCTTGAATTTCTCAGCGCGGTCGACGGCCAGCACGAACGAGAAGATGCCGCTTGATCCCTTGAAGTCACGCTTCCAGATCTCATGGCTCGGGAAGCTCGGCAGCGCCGGATGCAAGACGCGGGCGACTTCTTCCCTGCTCTCGAGCCATCGGGCAATCTCGAGCGCACTCTCCTGATGCCGCTCCAGGCGCACACCCATGGTGCGCAAGCCGCGCAGCACCTGATAGGCGTCATCCGGTGCGCCGCAGATGCCGAGCTGGCCATGCGCATCCAGCAATCGCTGCCAATGCGTCTCGTTGGCGGAAACGGTTCCCATGACGATATCGGAGTGGCCGGCCGGATACTTCGTCACTGCGTGGATGGAGACGTCGACACCATGATCGAGCGGCTTGAAATAGAGCGGGGTCGCCCAGGTATTGTCCATGGTGACGACGCATCCATGCCGGTGAGCCGCCGCCGAAATGGCCGGAATATCCTGCATTTCGAAGGTATTGGAACCTGGCGCCTCGGTATGAACCAGCCTGGTGTTCGGCTTGAACAGTTGCTCGATACCGGCACCGGCCAAAGGATCGTAATAGTCGACCTCAACCCCGAGTCGCTTCAGCATGGTATCGCAAAAAAAGCGAGTCGGCCCGTAGACCGAATCAACGATCAACGCGTGATCGCCGGCGGACAAGTAGGCAAGAAACGGCACGGTAACCGCCGCAAGACCGGAAGGAACGATGACGGTTCCAGCCGATCCTTCCAGTGCGTCCATGGCCTCGCACAGCGCGTCCGTCGTCGGCGTGCCGCGGGTCCCATAGGTGTATTTCTGATCGTGCGTCTCCATCACCCGGGCATTGGGAAACAGCACCGTCGAGGCATGCACTACGGGCGGATTGACGAAGCCGTGAAAATCGAGAGGCGAATAGCCGATGTGGGATAAACGTGTGTTGATGCCGGCGTTCTGCAGGAAGGTGTCTTTGTCTTTCATGTCCGGATATGCCTTTGGCGCTGTAGGAAGCTGGATTTGTGGCGAGCAAGTCCAGTTGGGTCAACCCCGATCCTATCGATCGCATCATATTATTATAGGACTAAAATACTGAAAACTGTGCCTAAAACCCCATTTCCGTGCAGTTTTTTGGCAAAACCCTGCTCATTTTGGCGCCAAACGCCCGATTTCCAGCCTAACAGGGTGAAATTTTGGAATAAATCGGCAATAATGGGGTCAATCTCTTGACCGGAAATCCATTTGCGACTGTGATAGGATCACTCGCCTCAAGAGAGTGAGGAAACATGGTTCCCCGTGAACCAGCTTCAGAGGTGATACAGTTTAACTATAAAACAATAGAAGAAGGTTGGGAAAGATGAAAAAGTTTGCTCTCTCCGCGTTTCTCGGAGTCGCAGCATTGGCCTACACCGCGTCCGGCGCCTCCGCCTCGACGCTCGGCGATGTAAAGGCCAAGGGCTTCGTTCAGTGCGGCGTGAATACGGGCCTTCTTGGCTTCGCACAGCCGGACGCATCCGGTAATTGGGCCGGTTTCGACGTCGACTTCTGCAAGGCCGTCGCTTCCGCCGTCTTCGGTGACGCGACCAAGGTAAAGTACACTCCCCTCAGCGCGAAGGACCGCTTCACCGCGCTGCAGTCCGGCGAAATCGACGTGCTTTCTCGTAACACGACTTGGACCATCAACCGCGACACCGCTCTCGGCCTCAAGTTCCGCCCCGTCACCTATTATGACGGCCAGGGCTTCATGGTTCGCAAGGAATTGAACGTGAAGTCGGCGCTTGAGCTTTCCGGCGCGGCCGTCTGCGTCCAGTCCGGCACGACGACCGAGCTCAACCTCGCCGACTATTTCAAGACCAATAATCTGCAGTACAATCCGGTCGTCTTCGACAAGCTCGAGGAAGTCAACACCGCTTACGACTCCGGCCGTTGCGACGTCTACACCACCGACCAGTCCGGCCTTTACTCTCTGCGTCTGACGCTGAAGAATCCGGACGACAACGTCGTTCTGCCTGAAATCATCTCCAAAGAGCCGCTCGGCCCGGCCGTCCGCCAGGGCGACGACCAATGGTTCAACATCGTCAGCTGGACGGCCTATGCGCTCGTCAATGCTGAGGAATTCGGCATCACGCAGAAGAACGTCGACGACATGAAGAAGTCCGCAAACCCGGATATCAAGCGTTTCCTCGGCGCCGAGCAGGGTTCCACGATCGGCACCGACCTTGGCCTCACCAGTGACTGGGCCTACAACGTCATCAAAGGTGTTGGTAACTACGGCGAAGTCTTCGACCGCAACATCGGCGCAGGCAGCCCGCTGAAGATCGCCCGCGGCCTCAACGCTCTCTGGAACAAGGGCGGCATCCAGTACGCGCCTCCGGTACGCTAAGCTTCAACAAGCTCACTTTTGGAGAAAGGCGGCATCCGCCTTTCTCCCCTCAAGAAAACAAGCCTGAAACAGGCACATTGGGGAAAAAATTTGCATGGCAATCACGACGAATTCGCCTGAGGGCGGGAGCGCATTCGTATCTGCGCTGAACAACCCCAAAGTCCGGGGTATTTTTTACCAGGTCCTGACTATCGTCATTCTCGCAGGCATCGGCGCGGTCATCTTTTACAATACAGCGCGCAATCTCCACGACTTGAACCGCTCCTTCGGCTTTGGCTTTCTCGAAGGTCGCGCCGGTTTCAATCTGGGACAGGCTCTCATCCCCTATTCCAGCGATTCCACCAATACCGATGCGCTGATCGTCGGCCTGCTCAACACGCTCCTTATATCGGTCGTCGGCATCGTTGCGGCAACGATCGTCGGCTTCATCATCGGCATCGGCAGGCTTTCGAACAACTGGCTGATCGCGAAGCTCTCCCAGACCTATGTCGAGATCTTCCGCAACATTCCACCGCTGCTCGTCATCTTCTTCTGGTATAGCGGCGTCTTGGTACTGCTGCCGCAGGCGCGCGATGCCGTTCATCTGCCGTTCTTCAGCTATCTCAGCAATCGTGGCCTCGCCTTCCCCAGCCCGATTTTCGGCGCAGGCATGCGGGTCGTCGGTATTGCTCTCCTTATCGCGATAGCGACCGTGTTTTTCGTGGCACGCTGGGCGCATAGGCGTCAGGCGGCGACCGGTCAGCAATTCCATACGATCTGGGCGTCGATCGGCATCTTGATCGGCCTGCCGCTACTGGCCTTCCTGGCAACGGGCATGCCGCTTTCCTTCGACTATCCGATCGCTGGCAAATTCAACCTCACCGGCGGAACGGTGGTGGGGCCGGAGTTCATCGCTCTTCTGCTGGCTCTTTCCCTCTATACCGCAACTTACATTGCCGAAATCGTACGCGCCGGTATTCGCGGTGTGGCAAAGGGGCAGTCAGAAGCGGCAGGCGCGCTCGGTCTTCGAGCCTCAGCCATCAATCGGCTTATCGTCATCCCACAGGCAATGCGCATCATCATCCCGCCGCTGACGAGCCAGTATCTCAATCTGATCAAGAACTCGTCGCTCGCGATCGCCATTGGTTATGCCGATCTCGTCGCCGTCGGCGGCGTGATCCTCAACCAGTCCGGTCGAGCCGTCGAAGTCGTCGTCATATGGATGGTCATCTATCTCGCCTTGAGCATCGTAACATCGCTGTTCATGAACTGGTTCAATGCCAAGATGGCCCTGGTGGAGAGATAAGATGTCCAGTGTAGATCAGAGCTTCGTCAGCAAGGCACTTTTGTCGGGACAGCCTGCACCCGCCAGTGAAAGAGGCGTGTGGCATTGGGTCCGCAACAACCTCTTTGCCACGCCGAAGGACATCGTCTTGACTGTCCTCGCCGTCGCCTTTCTGGCTTGGGCTATCCCTCATTTGGTCAATTGGCTGTTCATACACGCAGTCTGGAGCGGAACCGACCGCACCTTCTGCGCCACGACCGTGCAGGGCGGGACGCAGCCGGACGGCTGGAATGCCGCCTGCTGGGCCTTCATCCGCTCGAAATTCGTCGTCTTCATGTTCGGCCTTTATCCTCCAGACGAGCGCTGGCGGCCGGTGCTCGTCGCGATCTTGATGATCATCAGCTTCGCACCGCTGCTGATGCCGTCGGTTCCCAGAAAAGGGTTGAATGCGATCGTGGCATTCTTCGTGCTGCCGGTTATCTCTTTCTTCCTGCTCCATGGCGGCTTCGGCCTTGAGGCCGTGGAGACGGAGAGATGGGGTGGCCTGATGGTGACGCTGGTGATTTCCTTCGTCGCAATCGCGGTCTCCTTTCCGTTCGGCATCCTGCTTGCGCTAGGGCGTCGCTCGAAGATGCCCGTCGTACGCATGCTGTGCGTGGTATTCATCGAAATCATCCGCGGCGTGCCCCTGATCACGGTGCTGTTTATGGCCAGCTACATGCTGCCGCTCTTCATGCCGCAGGGCTGGACGGTGGATAAGCTGCTGCGCGCCGTGGTCGGCGTTGCGATCTTCACCTCGGCCTATATGGCCGAAGTCATTCGCGGCGGCCTGCAGGCAATACCTAAGGGTCAATTCGAGGGAGCCGACTCGCTCGGCCTTGGCTACTGGCAGAAGATGCGGCTGATCATTTTGCCGCAGGCGATCAAGCTGGTCATTCCCGGTATCGTCAACACCTATATCGGCATGTTCAAGGACACGTCGCTCGTTGCCATCATCGGCATGTTCGATCTGCTCGGCATCGTCCGCCAGAATTTCTCCGACGCAAATTGGGCAAGCGCCGTTACGCCAATCACTGGCCTTGTCTTCGCCGGCTTCATTTTTTGGCTGTTCTGTTTTGGAATGTCGCGCTATTCAGGTTTCGTGGAGCGCCATCTCGACACCGGCCACAAGCGATAAAATTGAGGGAATGAAAATATGGCTGAAGCCCAACCCAAAAAACTGACTATCTCCGAGACGGAAGTCGCGGTTGACATGATCAACATGAACAAGTGGTACGGTGATTTCCATGTACTGCGAGATATCAATCTGAAGGTCATGCGCGGCGAGCGCATCGTCATTGCCGGCCCGTCCGGCTCGGGAAAATCGACGATGATCCGCTGCATCAACCGTCTGGAAGAGCATCAGAAGGGCCAGATCATCGTTGATGGCGTCGAACTCACCAACGATCTGAAGAAGATCGACGAAGTGCGCCGCGAAGTCGGCATGGTGTTCCAGCACTTCAATCTCTTCCCTCACCTGACCATTCTGGAAAACTGCACGCTGGCGCCGATCTGGGTGCGCAAGATGCCGAAGAAGCAGGCGGAAGAAATCGCCATGCACTTCCTCACCCGCGTCAAGATCCCGGAGCAGGCGAAGAAATATCCCGGCCAGCTTTCCGGCGGTCAGCAGCAGCGCGTGGCGATCGCCCGCTCGCTCTGCATGAACCCGAAGATCATGCTGTTCGACGAGCCAACTTCCGCGCTCGACCCGGAAATGATCAAGGAAGTGCTCGACACGATGGTGGGCCTTGCCGAAGAAGGCATGACCATGCTGTGTGTGACCCACGAAATGGGCTTCGCGCGCCAGGTCGCCAACCGCGTCATCTTCATGGACCAGGGCCAGATCGTCGAGCAGAATTCGCCGAAGGAATTCTTCGACAATCCGCAGCATGAGCGCACCAAGCTCTTCCTCAGCCAGATCCTGCACTAATCCGGCCAAGATCGAATGAGAAAAACCCGCCGTTGCATCGCAGCAGGCGGGTTTTTTATGGCTTGTCGACGCTCGGGACCATCAGCGCAAAGGCAAAGCGTAAGTCTGCTTGACGACCTGGCTCGGCACATCCGTCTTAACATTCTGGATGCCGTTGACCTTCGTCAGATGGGTGGATTGGAACTGCCGGTAGTCGTCGAGATCGGATACGGCGACGCGAAGAAGCGCGTCGCTTTCGCCCAGCATGATATAGCACTCCATCACCTGCGGCAGCTTCTTCATTGCCGCCATGAAGTGATCGATCGTTTCAGCATCCTGGGCGGTCAGCCAAACGCGGGCAAACAGCGAAAGCGGCAAGCCGGCTTTGACCGGGTTCAGCACCGCCACATAGCGATCGATGATGCCGGCATCCTCAAGCAGCTTCACGCGCCGCAGGCAGGGCGATGGCGACAAACCGACTTCCCTTGCCAGTTCCACATTCTGAATTCGCCCGTCGCGTTGCAGTACGCTGAGAATACGCTTGTCTATCTCGTCCAGCTTCATTGGCATCCTCTACC
Organism: Martinezella miluonensis; assembly: GCF_900094545.1. Classification (GTDB taxonomy): domain Bacteria; phylum Pseudomonadota; class Alphaproteobacteria; order Rhizobiales; family Rhizobiaceae; genus Rhizobium; species Rhizobium miluonense. The sequence goes on along the minus strand of NZ_FMAH01000004.1, from coordinate 219,231 downwards.
AACAGAATGCATTTCGTGAATTCTAATGCCAATTATTCGATAGAAGCTGGCATCTACGCAAGCCAATTGCGTTCACAAAGATCTAAGCTTTCATTCATGGAAAGCGCCAATCTCCTTCTCTTCACCGCCACCGTCCTGCCCCTCATCTGCACGCCGGGGCCGGACATGCTGTTCATAGCGTCACAGGCAATGTCCGGTGGCGCAGGCGCCGGGCTGCGATCGACGGCCGGCATCTGCATCGGCTACGTCATCCATTCCATGCTTGCAGCCCTCGGGGTCGCAGCCATCATTGCCGCCTCTCCCGCCCTGTTCATGGTCCTGCGCTGGCTCGGCATCGCCTATCTCGGCTACCTGGCATCCCGCCTCATCAGCTCCTCAATGAAGGCCGGCAAGGTCACGCCGAAGGCGACAGCGGCAGCAGACGGGCTTCGGCGCGGCTTCCTGACGGCCGTTCTCAACCCAAAGGGCATGATGATCTACTTCGCCATCCTGCCGCAATTCATCAGCCACAATGGGAGCGTAGCAGTGCAGGCGTCCCTTCTGTCGGCCGTATTCATCGGGCTGTGCGGGGCATTCTATGCTATTCTCAGCCTCACCCTTGCGGCACTCGGCGCGCGGGCAAGCATCAGCGATCGGCGCCGCCGGTGGACAGAAGGTATCGCCGGTTGCCTTCTGCTTGTCGCCGCGGGACGACTGGCGGCGTGAGCAAGCCATATGGCGCTTCGTGCAAAACGCGATATACTGCCTGACAATCACAAAATATGCGGCATTCACAAGGCGTTAGGGGAAGCGGACTGTGAAGAAGAGCGACAGGATCATCGGCGGGCTTGCACTTTTGAGCGCGGCCATCATCGTTATCAAACTGGCGGGAGCAATGTTCGGCTACGATCTCATTCAGATGGCGGTCGATGCGACGAGACCTGCAGGTGCTGGTGGCTGGTCGACAGTGGCGAATTGAGATTGAGCTAGCCCGTCGCGAGCAAAATTCGAGCACGCTCCAAATGCTGCGCTCACACAGCCATGCAACAGATCATTGAGAGAAATGGCGACCCCTACAGGATTCGAACCTGTGACCACATGCTTAGAAGGCAAGTGCTCTATCCAGCTGAGCTAAGGGGCCGTGAAGCCTGCCGCATCTTGCGTGCGGCGGCCAACACATGCCTGAAACCGCCGTCCAACTCAATGGGCAGGGTTCAATAAGTTCCTGCCTCAGTGAGTCCAGGGCTGGATGCGCGAAAACCGGAAATTGTCGGAGTAGGAAACCGTCTGGCGAATGGCATCCTTCGGAGCGATGACGCGATATTCGATGCCGTTGCGCTGGGCATAGGCCTCCGCCAACTCCTGCGTGTCGAACGTCAGCTTCAGCTGCTGGCGCGTATCGGCAGAAGACGTATAGCCCATGATCGGATCGATCTTGCGCGGGATCTCCTGGTCGAATTCCAGAACCCATATATGGGTCTTGGCCTTGCCGGATTGCATGGCGGTCTTTGCGGGACGATAGATCTTGGCAGGCATCGCTGCAGCGCCTCCGAATAACGCGGGAACGCCCCGCCTCTTTGCTTCTCTTGCCTTGGCACGGCCCTTGCGAGCCGAGCGCACGTAAAGTTTGATTAGCCGCGATTCCCTTTGCTTTCAAGCAAAAAGGCGGGCGATGCCGCCGGATAAGGCGCGTTCGCTGACAGCTCGCACGATCGCTCCGCAGATAGTTTACCGGCACCGGCCATGTCACGCCTGACGTCGCGCGACCGCCGTTGGCGCAGATTTGAAATGGGCGTTTCGGCGAGGTCCGCGACTTCCGCCGCTCTCAGATCAAAAGATTGTGGGATTGTTTAAATGGTCGGAGTGGAGAGATTCGAACTCCCGACCCTCTGGTCCCAAACCAGATGCGCTACCAGACTGCGCTACACTCCGTACCGTCAGCATGATCGCCGAAGGAAAGGGATCATGACTTAAGTTTTGCACCGCCGAACACCTATCCGTCGGAACGAGTGGGGAGATACACGGTTCATCTGCCTGCTGCAACAGGTAAAATCACGCCGGGCGGATCTTCCCCGAGGAAAATCTATTTTTTGAGTTTCGCCGAAATGGTGGCGCTCGTCACCTTGTCGCCGACGGCAAGGCCGAGTTTCTTGACCACTCCGCCGTTCAGCTCGATGACATAGGCGACCGGGCCGCCGGAGTTGATGATCGTTTCCGAAAAGGGCACGGCGTTTTCCTGGATGTGGGTGACGACACCCTTTTGGTCCAGAAAGAGCATGTCGAGCGGCAGCTCGGTGTTCTTCATCCACATCATCACGGGCCGCGACGTGCCGAAATCGAACAGCATGCCGTGGTCGGCCGGCATCTTGTCGCGATACATCAGGCCGAATTCCAGCTGCGGCGGCGTCAGTGCCAGCTCCACGGTGAATTTATGAGCCTGGCCCTTGGGCGATGCGATCGAAAGCGGCTCCGAATCAAAGGCCATCGACTGCTGCGCTGCCGTCTGAGCCGCAAAGGAGGATGAGACGGTGGCCCCAACGAGAAAAAGCGCCAAAATGGCGCTTTTCATAAGTCCGAGAGACCTGTCTCTTTTCATATCAATGCGGCCGCGTAACCGGGCTCGGCGCATCCGGATGGATTTCCGCCGCCATCAGGCCCTTTTCGCCTGGCCCGAAGCGAACAAGCACCACCTGCCCCGGCCGCAATTCGGCCAGGCCGAAGCGACGCAGCGTTTCCATGTGCACGAAGATATCCTCCGTGCCCTCGCCACGCGTCAGGAAGCCGAAGCCCTTGGTCCGGTTGAACCATTTCACGAGCGCGCGCTCGAGGCCGCTGGTGGCGGTCACCTGCACATGTGTGCGCACCGGCGGCATCTGCGATGGATGCACGGCAGTCGACTGATCCATGGAGAGGATCTTGAAAGCCTGATAGCCGCGTTCCCGGCGCTGAATCAGCGCAACAATGCGGGTTCCTTCGAGAATCGTCTGATAACCATCGCGGCGCAGGCACGTCACATGCAGCAATACGTCCTGCATGCCGTTGTCAGGCACTATGAAGCCAAAGCCCTTGGCCACATCGAACCACTTGACGACGCCGGAGATTTCGATGAGCTCGACGGCATCGCCGGACATCTCCTCGAAGTCGTCAACTCCCTTCGATGAAATTCTGTCACCCATCCTAGCCAGCCCTCGATTACGCGTCACACTGTTACGGTTAACTGATTCCCTGATATCAAGATTAACATCTTGGTAACGGAAAAGCGCAAGTCCTAGTTTTCGTTTATTCCCACCCTAAGATTATTGCTCCAAGACTTGCGCGAAGCTGGTGCTTCGAACGAAAATCCGGTCGGCTCAATATTAAGAGAGGAAATAGAATGCGTTATCTCCACACAATGGTTCGCGTCACCGATCTCGACGCCTCGTTGCATTTTTATAGCACCCTGTTCGGGCTTGTCGAAACCCGCCGCTACGAAAACGAGAAAGGCCGCTATACGCTCGTATTCCTTGCAGCTGGCGAAGACGCCGAATCGTCCCGCAGCAACGGCGCCCCCAGCCTGGAACTGACCTACAACTGGGATCAGGAAGAATACACCGGCGGACGTAACTTCGGCCACCTCGCCTATGAGGTCGACGATATCTATGCGACCTGCCAGAATCTCATGGACAATGGCATCACGATCAACCGCCCGCCGCGCGATGGTCACATGGCTTTCGTGCGCTCCCCCGACGGCATTTCCATCGAGATCCTGCAAAAGGGCGCAAATCTTCCGTCTGCCGAGCCCTGGGCCTCGATGCCCAATACCGGCGCCTGGTAAGGGGCAAGCTTTCGCGAGGCTTACGGCACGCGCGGAGCCATCCGTTTCGCGCTTGCCGCCCATGCCCATCCTCCGGCATGCTTAGACGACTCGAAGCATCATGCATCGGATATCGCGCCGTCATCGTTCCCGGTCGGCGCGTGCGATATCGTCGTCCCTCGCAGGAGGCCGTTCCGATGCAAACCTTTTTGCGGGGAACGTCCCATGTGCGATCAACAGATTTTATACGGCAGGAAGAAGCTAGCAAGCACTATTGCCGTCTTCGCCTCATTTGTGATGCTTGCGAGCTGCGCGACCGCCGGCAAACAGTCGACAGAGACTGCGGAAGCCGCGCCCGCGGCGCAGCCGACGGCGGCTGAACAACTCGCGGCCGACATGAACAGCAAGGCAGATGCTCGCCGGCGCAAAGCCGACGGCACTTACCGCGATCCGATGGTGCATAGCGTCAGCGGCACGCGCCAGCAGATCATCGCCCAGCAGAACCAGGCGCTCTATCCCGCCCCGACGGCGACGCCCACGGAAGGACAGCCCAATATAGGCGGCCTGGTCACGCAGCCGACCGGCGTGAACGCGAACAGAAGCAGCATCTTCTCAGCGCCGCCGCCCGTCGCCGTCAATCCGGACGGGACGCTCGCCAATAACCAGTCCCAAGGCCCACAGACCATCACGCCGATGATGCGCAGCGTCTACAGCACGCCGCCCGGCATGCAGCAGCCCGCCACACAGCAGTCGCTTGGTGCCACCGCCGCGCCGAACGGCCTCACCTCGGCCGATGTGTTGCCGCCGCCCGTCATCCGCAATGCCACCGCCCCCGTGGCCAATTCGCCGCAGCCGATTGCGCAGGTGACCTCGTCGGGCGTTATGGCCGCTCCGAACCCGAATGTCCGCGAATTGAACAGCAAGCAAGCCGCTGCCCTGGCACAATTCATCGCGGCGAAAAACCAACCTCAGAACGGCAAGCTGCTGGTGCAACCGATACAAGGTGCCGGCGGCCAGTAAGGAGCCCGCGTTTCCAGGGAATCTTCGATGTCGTCGGCAACGTCCTGTTAAGTCTCACTTATTCAGTGCCGGCGGCAATTTCATCCAGCTGTCATTTTTTCCACAAAAAAGCAAAATTGGCGCTTGCAGGATTGAAATCACCCCGCTATAAGCGCGCCACACAACAGCTGCACGCGCCCTTCGTCTATCGGTTAGGACGACAGATTTTCATTCTGTAAAGAGGGGTTCGACTCCCCTAGGGCGTGCCACTGTTGTTCCTCTCCCCATCATGAATTCATAAGCTACCGCTTGCGGATGCTATATGTCGTTCTTATCTAGCCTATGCAGCATGCGCCCTTCGTCTATCGGTTAGGACGACAGATTCTCATTCTGTAAAGAGGGGTTCGACTCCCCTAGGGCGTACCAAATCGCGATGGTGCAAAGTTTTCCACAATCGCCTCAAAAAATCTGCGTCTAGTCCTGGATTTTTCTCGATTTTCCGCTTGCGGGAATGAAAGGTGCTGACTATAAGGGCGCCACAGCACGCGCCCTTCGTCTATCGGTTAGGACGACAGATTTTCATTCTGTAAAGAGGGGTTCGACTCCCCTAGGGCGTGCCACTGTCCCTCTCATTAAATCGATGATTTTGCATCCGAAATTGGGAAAACCCAATTCTGCTCTTAGACGGCTTTTGCCGCATCGATGACCCGAAGCTGCACGCGCCTGCTGCCCTGCCAGTGATCGGCGCCGAGCGTGCCCGCGACATGGATCTGCGCGCCGCGGGAAGACATCAACAATTCACCCAACGGCGTCTCTGCCGCGCGAAACGCGATGCCATCGACCCGGCCGCCATCCTGCGCTTCAAGCGTGATCTTGATATGCGACTGGCCGACAAGGCGGGAATCGCGCAGCCTGTGGCTCGGCAGAGCGAAGATGGGCTGGGGATGGCCGGAGCCGTAGGGGCCGGCCGTTTCAAGGCGGTCTATCAGCTCCACCGTCGCGCCGCTTGCGCCGATCGCGCCGTCGATCTTGAGCGTCTCATTGGCGACCAGGCCAGCCACCTGCTTTTCGGCCTTCTCGGTGAAAAAGGTGCGCAGCTTTCCGAGATTGCTTCGCTCCACCGTCAAACCGGCCGCCATCGCATGGCCGCCGCCCTTGACCAGCAGGCCGGCATCGACGGCGGCGCGGACCATGCGACCCATGTCGAAGCCATTGATCGAACGGCCGGAACCCGTGCCCTTGCCCGACGAATCGAAGGCAATGGCGAAAGCCGGCCGGCGAAACTTGTCCTTCAACCGTGACGCGATCAGGCCGACGATGCCGGGGTGCCAGCTCTCCCGCGCCGTGATGATGACCGAGGCGCCGTCGCCATTGCCATATTCCGCCAGTGCTTCTGCTTCGGCCTCCTGCAGCATGGCGGCTTCCATGGCTTGCCGGTCGCGATTGAGCTCGTCGAGCTTCGCGGCGATCGTCTCGGCCTCACCCGTCTCATCCAAGGTCAGAAGGCGTGCTCCAAGCGCAGCATCGCCGATACGGCCGCCGGCATTGATGCGCGGGCCAATCAGGAAGCCGAAATGATAGGGCGTTACCGGGCCGCCAAGCCCCGCCTTGCGGAACAGTGCGGCAAGGCCGGGATTGCCCTGATGGCGGGCAGCGATCAGGCCCTTGACGACGTAAGCGCGGTTTAGGCCCTTCAGCGGCACGACATCGCAGACGGTCGCGAGCGCGACGATATCGAGCCATGCCAGCAGATCGACGGAGCGCACCCGGGAATCGCCCGCTTCGCGCAGCTGCTTGAGGGCGGCGACCAGAACCAGGAAGACCACACCGGCAGCGCAAAGATGCCCCTGCCCGGACAGATCGTCCTCGCGATTCGGATTGACCAGCGCATGGCACGGCGGCAATTCGTGTGCGACCTGATGGTGATCGATGACGACGACGTCGATATTGCGTGCCCTCGCCGCGTCAAGCGCTTCAAAACTGGTGGAGCCGCAATCGACGGTCACGATGAGCTTCGCGCCATTGTCGATGAGCTGATTGATGGCGTTGGGATTAGGGCCGTAGCCTTCGAAGATGCGGTCGGGGATGTAGATGCTTGCGGGAACGCCGAAATGCGTCAGAAAGCGATAGAGCAGCGCTGACGAGGCGGCGCCGTCGACGTCATAGTCGCCGAAGATCGCGACAGTCTCGCCCGTCTTGAGCGCCCGCAACAGCCTCTGCGCTGCCTTCTCGCAATCGGTCAACAAATATGGATCAGGCATCAGAGCGCGGATCGTCGGATCGAGAAAGGCCATGGCCTCATCGATGCCGACACCACGCCCGGCAAGCACGCGGGAGATCAGCTCCGGCAAGCCATGCACCTGAGCGATGGCGAGCGCTCTGTTCAGACCGGCCTGATCGAGCCGGGAAACCCAGCGATTGCCGGAAACGGACCGCTCGACGCCCAGAAAGGCCCGCTGAACTGGATCGACCGGTTGTTCCACCATCTCTCCCAAAATTGGCAGACGGCAGCGCTCCTTTGAGCTATGCCGCCGTCTATCAGCCTATTCCTTCGGCCGCTCGATGCGGATGACCTGCGGTTCGCCGACGAGATAGCCTTCGTTCCTGATGGAGGCAACGGCCTTGCGCACCGAATCCTCCATTGTCGCATGGGTGACGAGGATGATGGTCTGGTGTGTCGAGGGCGACAGGTGCTGCGTCGACCGCTGCACGATCGATTCGAGCGAAATCTGGTTCTCCGCCATGCGGGTGGCAACGCTCGCGAAGACGCCTGTGCGGTCGAGAACGGTCAGACGGATGAAATAGCCGCCCTCATGGCTCTGCATCTGTGCCTTGCGGTAGGGCTCGAGCGTCTTGGCGGGGTGGCCGAATACCGGCACGCGCTGCTCGCCAGGACGGCTCTTGGCGATATCGGCAATGTCGCCCAATACGGAAGAGGCAGTTGCATTGCCGCCGGCGCCGGGGCCGACCATCAGCAACTCGCCGAGAATATCCGATTCGATCGCCACCGCGTTGGTGACGCCATCAACCTGGGCGATGACCGAATCAAGCGGCACCATGGTCGGATGCACGCGCTGTTCGATGCCGCTTTCGGTGCGCTGGGCAACGCCGAGCAGCTTGATGCGATAGCCGAGATCGGCAGCCGCGCGAATATCCTCGATGGAGACGTTGGTGATGCCCTCGAGATAGATGTCGTCGGCTGCGATGCGGTTGCCGAAGGCAAGCGTCGTCAGGATGGCGAGCTTGTGGGCCGTGTCGTTACCTTCGATGTCGAAAGCCGGATCGGCTTCGGCATAGCCGAGGCGCTGGGCTTCCTTCAGGCAATCGGCAAAGGACAGGCCTTCCTTCTCCATCCGGGTCAGGATGTAGTTGCAGGTGCCGTTCATGATGCCGTAAACGCGCGAGATCGTATTGCCGGTCAGGGATTCGCGCAGCGCCTTGATGACCGGAATGCCACCGGCAACGGCCGCTTCGAAATTCAGCAGCACGCCCTTCTCTTCGGCGATCTGCGCCAGCTCGACACCGTGATAGGCAAGCAGCGCCTTGTTGGCGGTAACGACATGCAGGCCGCGTGCAAGTGCTGCGCGCACGGCGGCATTGGCAGCACCTTCGGAACCGCCGATCAGCTCGACGAAGACATCGATATCGGCCTTCTGAGCCAGATCCACCGGACCGCCGTACCACTCGATGCCCTGGAGATCGATGCCCCGATCCCGCGTGCGATCGCGCGCAGTGACGGCAACGATCTTGACGGGGCGGCCGCAGGTAACAGCAAGTTCGTTGGCACGACTCTGGATGATGCGGACGAGCGAGGCACCGACGGTGCCCAAGCCCGCAATGCCGATTTTGAGGGCATCTGCCATGAAAAATTCCTGATCAGTATTTTTGGGACGGCAGCCGCCGGAGCGGCTGCCGCGTAACATTATGAACGATGTGCGTTCAGCGAAATCACATTATGCATCGTTTCATCCGCGGCGGAGAGGAAGCGCTTCAGATTGCGCGCTGCCTGGCGGATGCGATGCTCGTTTTCAACGAGCGCGATGCGGACATAATCGTCACCCTGCTCGCCGAAGCCGATGCCCGGAGCAACTGCGATGTCGGCCTTCTCGACCAGAAGCTTGGAGAATTCCAGCGAGCCGAGATGACGGAACTTTTCCGGGATCTTCGCCCAGGCGAACATGGTCGCCGCCGGCGGCGGCACTTCGAAGCCGGCCTTGCCGAAGCTCTCGACCAGTATGTCGCGACGGCGCTTGTAGATGCTGCGCACTTCCGCAATGTCGGAACCGTCGCCGTTCAGCGCATGCGTCGCCGCCACCTGGATCGGCGTGAAAGCGCCGTAATCGAGGTAGGACTTCACGCGCGTCAACGCCGCGATCAGCCGTTCGTTGCCGACGGCAAAACCCATGCGCCAGCCGGGCATGGAGAAGGTTTTCGACATCGAAGTGAACTCGACGGTGACGTCCATCGCGCCCGGAACTTCCAGCACCGACGGCGGCGGTGCGTCGTCGAAGTAGATTTCCGAATAGGCGAGATCCGAAAGCACGATGATGTCATGCTTCTTGGCGAAGGCGATGACTTCCTTGTAGAAATCGAGCGTTGCCACGTAAGCCGTCGGGTTCGACGGATAGTTCAGGATCAAAGCCAGCGGCTTCGGGATTGAATGACGCACAGCCCGCTCCAGCGGCGGGAAGAAGCTGTCGTCCGGCTCGACCGACATCGAGCGGATCACGCCACCCGCCATCAGGAAGCCGAAGGCGTGGATCGGATAGGTCGGGTTCGGGCAGAGGATGACATCGCCCGGCGCCGTGATCGCCTGCGCCATGTTGGCGAAGCCTTCCTTGGAGCCGAGGGTGGCGACCACCTGCGTATCCGGATTGAGCTTGACGCCGAAACGGCGTGCGTAATAGGCGGCCTGCGCCCGGCGAAGGCCGGGAATGCCCTTGGACGAAGAGTAGCGATGCGTGCGTGGGTCCTGCACCACTTCGCACAGCTTATCGACGATGGCCTTGGGAGTCGGAAGATCGGGATTGCCCATGCCGAGATCGATAATGTCCGCGCCGCCCGCTCGCGCGCTCGCCTTCAAACGGTTGACCTGTTCGAAAACGTAGGGCGGCAAACGCCGGACTTTATGAAACTCTTCCATTTCTTTCCCCATGGGACAGCGGCCCTCAAAACCGCGTTGAAGTTCGTTGATCTACCGGTCAGCCGCAATACGAACTCCGGAATCGCGGCGCCGCAACCATGTTTTCTCGAAAGATGAGGTGAATCTTGGGCGGCTGCGCACACGAAGTGCACTTAACCGATAAAGATGCATCCAAACCCGGTCTATCCGAACGCTTTGCGTCCAAATCGCCTGAAACGCAAGGCTAATTCTGCGTCTGGCCCGGTTGGCCGCTGCTCTCTTTCTGAATTTCCTGCAGCGTATCCTGGCCATGCTCGGCCGCCAGCTTGCGCATCTCGGCGACGCGCTTCTGGTATTCAGCCTCCGAGATAACGCCTGCCTTGCGCTGAGATCCGAGAGCCGACAGCTGCTTGACCATGTCGCCCGCCTGCTGATCGTTGATCTGCACGTTTGCAGCCGTCGGCGGCGCGTTGAAGGAAGGATAGCCGTCCTTATAATGCTGCTGCGTGCTGGTTTCCGTGATCGGGGTGCCTTTTGTGGGCTTTATAATCACCGCCTCGGGCGGCTGCTTGCGCTTGGCGTAAGCAGCCTTTTCCTCGGGCGTTGAGCAGCCCGCGAGCGTCAATGCGAAAATCCCGCACATTGCACCGCAGAGTACGGAATATCGGTTCAGTCTTGCCACCATGCCGCTGCCCATAATTGTCTTTCTGCCAATTCCTTGCCGTGGGTTGAGACTGTTAAATTTGTCGCAGCGGCAAAGCAAGAGCAGGCTTGTGTTTCATTCGACTTGTATTCCTTTTCCCGCAAGATGTACAAATGGAAAACAAGACATAGCTGCCGCCGGGAGGATGATGCGTGACCGACAGCAAGCGGGATAACAGTGAAGGTAATGGCGGCTTCCCTGGCTTTGATCCAAAGTCAGTCGAACCTTACATCGTTAGGGATCCCGAGGCGATGGCTGTCAACTTTGCCCGTGCGCTGGAAAATCTCGGCAAGGCGGCCTCCGCCTGGCTTGCGCCGCGCGAGCGCGGTGAGAAGATCGATACGGCCGCCGATCCTTTCACCGACATGGTCAAGACGCTTTCCAAGGTCGGCGAATACTGGCTCTCGGATCCCCGACGGACTCTCGAGGCGCAAACACATCTTCTGTCCGGCTATTTCAGCCTTTGGACGAAAACCATGCAGCGCCTGAGCGGCGATTCGTCCGCAGCGCCTGAGGTTGAGCCGGTCAAGGACAAGCGCTTCGCCGACGAGGACTGGCAGAAGAACCCCTTCTTCGACTTCCTGAAACAGACCTATCTCCTGACCGCCGGCTGGGCGGAAAAGCTGGTCGGCGACGCCGAAGGAATGGACGAGCATACGCGTCACAAGGCGGTATTCTATACCAAGCAGATCACCGCAGCCTTTTCGCCGACCAATTTCGTGGTGACGAACCCGCAGCTCTATCGCGAAACCATTGCGTCCAATGCTGAAAATCTGGTGCGCGGTATGAAGATGCTGGCCGAGGACATCAGTCTCGGTCACGGCGAGCTGCGCCTGCGGCAGACCGACATGACAAAATTCGCGGTCGGCCGCGACATGGCGCTGACACCGGGCAAGGTGATCGCGCAAAGCGATGTCTGCCAGGTGATCCAATACCAGCCTGCGACGGACAAGGTGCTGAAGCGGCCGCTACTGATCTGCCCGCCCTGGATCAACAAATTCTACATTCTAGACCTCAACCCACAGAAATCGTTCATAAAATGGTGCGTGGAGCAGGGTCATACCGTCTTCGTCATCTCCTGGGTGAACCCCGATCAGCGGCATGCGGCGAAAGACTGGACCTCCTATGCCCGCGAAGGCATAGATTTCGCTCTGGAGACGGTCGAGAAGGCCACGGGAGAGCAGGAGGTCAATGCTGTCGGATATTGCGTCGGCGGCACGCTGCTGGCGGCGACACTCGCCCTGCACGCCAAGGAGAAGAACAAGCGTATCCGCACGGTGACCTTCCTGACCACGCAAGTCGATTTCACCTTTGCCGGCGACCTCAAGGTTTTCGTCGACGAAGAGCAGATCGCATCGCTCGAACAGCAGATGAATGCGATCGGCTATCTCGAAGGCTCGAAGATGGCGACGGCCTTCAACATGCTTCGCGCCTCCGAGCTCATCTGGCCCTATTTCATCAACAGCTACCTGAAGGGTCAGGACCCCCTGCCCTTCGATCTGCTGTTCTGGAATGCCGATTCCACGCGCATGGCGGCGGCCAACCACTCCTTCTACCTGCGCAATTGCTACCTCAACAACGCGTTGAGCCAGGGCAAAATGGTCCTCGATGGCAAGACGCTATCACTGAAGGACGTGCGCATTCCCGTCTACAATCTGGCAACGCGCGAGGATCATATCGCGCCGGCCAAATCGGTCTTCATGGGCAGCCAATATTTCGGCGGGCCTGTGGAATTCGTTGTGACGGGCTCGGGTCATATCGCCGGCGTCGTCAACCCGCCGGACAAACATAAATATCAGTTCTGGACCGGCGGCCCGATCAAGGGCGACTACGAGAACTGGCTGGCCGAGGCGAGTGAGACACCGGGCTCGTGGTGGCCGCATTGGCATGCCTGGATCCGCGCGCAGGATCATCGCATGACGGCAGCGCGCCAGCCGGGCGGAACTGCCCTCAACGCGCTCGAAGAGGCACCCGGCAGCTTCGTCATGGAACGGGCGTGACGACCGCAAGATCATGCTCTTCCCTTCGCCTCTGGTCCCTGCCCGCCTGATCGCGCGCTACAAGCGCTTCCTCTTCGATGCCGAGTTGGAGGACGGTACCTTCATCACGGGCTCCTGCCCGAATACCGGATCGATGCTCGGTCTGACTTCGCCCGGCTCGCGCATATGGCTTTCCGAACATGAAGGTGCGAAGCGAAAATACCGTCATGTCTTCGAGCTGATCGAAGCCGACGGTACGACAGTCGGCGTCAATACCGCGATGCCGAACCGTATAGCAGCGGAAGCGATTGCTCTCGGTCAAATCTCCGATCTCGGCGACTATACGACGGTCAAGCGCGAACAGAACTATGGCCGCAACTCCCGCATCGACCTGCTCTTGACCGACCCTTTGCGGACAACCACCTATGTCGAGGTGAAAAACGTCCATTTCATGCGACGACCAGGTCTTGCGGAATTTCCCGATACGGCAACGGCACGCGGCGCCAAGCATCTGGAAGAGCTTGGCGATATGGTGGAGGCGGGCCATCGGGCCGTCATGCTGTTCGTGATCCAACGCAATGATTGCGATCGCTTCCGCATTTGCGGTGATCTCGATCCGGTCTACGCCAAGGCCTACGATCGCGCTTTGGCGCGTGGCGTCGAAGTGTATGCGCTGAAATGCAGGGTTTCGCCGATGGAAATAGCGCCTGCCGGGTTGATCCCGATAGACGAACCCGGCATAGCTGCATTAGATACCAGTATAAAGATTTCTGCTGAAGGCTAACCATGGTGAACTACATCGAAGCGGCAACGGCGCCGGCGAAAAATACGGGCGCTATCCGCCTCTACGGGCAAGATGCGTTTGCCGGAATGCGCAAGGCATGCCAGCTGACCGCCCGTTGCCTCGATGAACTCGCCGCCATCGTCGAGCCGGGCGTGCCGACCGATGTCATCGACCGCTTCGTCTTCGAATTCGGCATGGATCATGGCGCCTATCCGGCGACGCTGAACTATCGCGGCTACATGAAATCCTCCTGCACCTCGATCAACCACGTCGTCTGCCACGGCATTCCCAACGACAAGCCGCTGCGCGAAGGCGATATCGTCAATATCGACGTGACCTATGTGCTCGATGGCTGGCACGGCGATTCCAGCCGCATGTATCCGGTTGGCGAAATCAAGCGTTCGGCCGAGCGGCTTCTCGAAGTCACCTATGAGTCCCTGATGCGCGGCATCGCCGCGGTGCGCCCCGGTGCCCGCACCGGCGCCATCGGCGAAGCGATCCAGACCTTTGCCGAGGGCGAACGCTGCTCGGTCGTGCGCGACTTCTGCGGCCATGGCGTCGGCAGCCTGTTTCATGACTCGCCGAATATCCTGCATTACGGTCGGGTCAATGACGGCCCGGAACTGCGCGAAGGCATGATCTTCACCATCGAGCCGATGATCAATCTCGGCAAGCCGCATGTGAAGGTGCTGGGCGACGGCTGGACGGCCGTCACCCGCGACCGCTCTCTCTCGGCACAGTACGAGCATACGGTCGGCGTCACCGCAACGGGCTGCGAAATCTTTACCCTGTCGCCCGGCGGCCTCGACCGCCCCGGCCTGCCGCCGCTGCAGGGATAATTCATGGCGAAACGTCCCGCTTCTTCCAACGGACATGGCGACATGCCGCTCGAAACAGGCGGGAAGACGGAGGCTTTGCAAGAGGCGCCGCTCCTGGACGAGCGACTATTCTTCGCCCAATCACCGGTGGCCGCCAAAGCTGCACCCACGAACGCTGAAGCACACTATCACGGCCATCGCGAGCGGTTGCGCAACCGCTATCGTGACGGTGGCGATGCCGCGCTCGCCGATTACGAAATTCTCGAACTGTTGCTATTCCGGCTGATCCCACGCCGAGACACGAAGCCGATCGCCAAGGCATTGCTAGCCCGCTTCGGTACGCTGGGTGGCGTGTTTGGTGCTCCAGTCAATCTGCTGACGGAGGTCAGTGGTGTCGGAGATGCCGTCGCCCTCGACCTGAAGCTGATCGCCAGCGTCGCGCAACGCATGCTGAAAAGCGAGTTGACGGGCAAGCCCGTGCTCTCCTCCTGGAAAGCGCTCATCGACTATTGTCACGCCGCCATGGCGCACGAAACGCGCGAGCAGTTCCGCCTGCTGTTTCTTGATAAGCGCAACGCCCTGATCGCGGACGAGGTGCAAGGTTTCGGTACGGTCGACCATACGCCCGTCTATCCGCGCGAAGTCGTCAAACGCGCGCTCGAGCTTTCCGCTTCGGCAGTTATTCTCGTGCACAATCATCCATCCGGAGACCCAACACCGTCTCGCGCCGATATCGACATGACGAAGACGATCATCGATACGGCCAAGCCTTTAGGCATTACCGTTCACGATCATATTATCATTGGCAAGAACGGCCACGTCAGCTTCCGGGCATTGCGGCTGATTTGAAATAAAGTATTACATTAGAATAAATGCATATCATGCTAATATATATTAGTTTTCTTACTTAGCTAATATCACACTCCCTCCTGAAATCGTTCAGTCTAGCCCCTCCGCCTCCATTTCCATTTTTCAGTTCGGCGTCAGGATGATCTGGCAGAAGGATCGCCGCATCCGGAACGGCAAATTCGTCGGCGGAAGCTATTGTTTTGTTTTGGCCTGTTTGCCCGAGAGTTCGGACGGCCCGGAGATCACATGCAGAAGACATCGCCAAGGCTTGCCCGTTACCTCCTTCTTGCGGGACGCGGCGCGACTGTCGCTTTGGGAGTCGTCCTGGCGGTTGCCGGCGGCTTCTATGCCCATATGATCTGGACGACGAACTTCCATCCTGTCATCGCTGGCGAGCTCTATCGCTCCTCCCAGCCGTCGGCAGAGACGATCGCCGAGTTTCAAAAGCGGTACGGCATCAAGACCATCATCAATCTGCGCGGCGACAACAGCGGCCATAATTGGTACGACCGGGAAGTTGCCCAGGCCAAGCAGCTCGATATCAACCATATCGATTTTCGCATGTCTTCCGGCCGGGAACTGACGCGGGAGCAGGCCGCGCAATTGGTCCAGATCATGCGCGATGCGCCGAAGCCGATCCTCATTCACTGCCAGGCGGGAGCCGACCGCACAGGGCTTGCTTCCGCGCTCTATCTTGCCGCCATCACCAAGACGAACGAGGCGACTGCCGAGCGCCAGATGTCAATCGTCTACGGCCATCTGTCGCTGTCCTTCACCCGCGCCTATGCGATGGACAGGACCTTTGAGAAACTCGAACCCTGGCTTGGCCTCCCGGCATCCTGAGAACCGCAATTCCCGTTAGATAATCTGTAACATTGAGCCGCTACCGGTTGACGGACAACATGTTGCGTTGCGACATTGATTCCCTGTCCAATCATCCGAGGCTTCCCGATGGACCAATTCGATCTCCTAGTCGTGGGTAGCGGCCCCGCCGGCCGCAGAGGCGCCATTCAGGCCGCCAAACTCGGCAAGAAGGTGCTTGTCATAGAACAGGGCAAACGCGTCGGCGGCGTCTCGGTCCATACCGGCACCATTCCCTCGAAGACGTTGCGCGAAACTGCGCTCAACCTGTCCGGCTGGCGCGAACGCGGCTTCTATGGACGCGCCTATCGCGTCAAGCAGGAAATCAGCGCCGAAGATCTGCGCCGCCGCCTGCTGATCACGCTCGACCACGAAGTCGAGGTGTTGGAACACCAGTTTGCGCGCAATCGCGTGCAGCACATTCGCGGCAAGGCGAGCTTCGTCGACCCCCAGACCATGCAGGTGGTCAAGGACGATGGGGAGGTGGTCACGGTATCCGCCGCCAGCATCCTGCTCGCGGTCGGCACCAAGCCGTTTCGTCCCGATTACATACCCTTCGACAGCAAGACGGTGCTCGACAGCGACGAGTTGCTCGAGATCGCGGAATTACCGCGGTCTATGGTCGTCATCGGCGCTGGCGTCATCGGCATCGAATATGCGACCATCTTCAGCGCGCTCGATACGCAGGTGACGCTGATCGATCCGAAATCCACCATGCTCGATTTCATCGACAAGGAGATTGTCGAGGATTTCATCTATCAGCTACGCGACCGCAACATGAAGCTGCTGCTTGGCCAGAAGGCCGAGAAAGTGGTTCGGGAGAACGGCAAGGTCGAGCTGACGCTCGACAATGGCCGGCGCATCGTCACCGACATGGTTCTGTTCGCCGCCGGCCGCATGGGCGCGACGGATACGCTCAATCTTGACGCTGCCGGCCTTGAAGCCGACGCCCGCGGCCGCCTGAGCGTCAATCCGGAGACCTTCGCCACGAAGGTTCCGCATATCTTTGCGGCAGGCGACGTCGTCGGCTTTCCGAGCCTAGCGTCCACCTCGATGGAACAGGGCCGCATCGCCGCGCGCGTCGCCGTCGGCGCGATCGCCAAGGAGCCGCCGAAATACTTTCCTTACGGCATCTATGCCGTTCCTGAGATTTCCACCTGCGGCCTAACCGAAGAAGAGGTCAAGGAGCGCCACATTCCTTACGAGTGCGGCATCGCGCGCTTCCGCGAGACTTCACGCGGTCACATCATGGGCCTCGACACCGGCCTTCTGAAAATGATCTTCTCGTTGAAAACCCGCCGTCTCCTTGGCGTCCACATCGTCGGCGAAGGCGCGACCGAGCTGGTCCACATCGGCCAGGCCGTGCTCAACCTCAAAGGCACTGTCGAGTATTTCGTCGAAAACACCTTCAACTATCCGACGCTCGCTGAAGCCTACAAGATCGCCGGTCTCGATGCCTGGAACCGCATGGGCGATATCAAGTCAGAGATTTGAATTAATTTCCCTAGTCCCTGAGGTACGGTAATTGCGAGATAGCTCCCTCTCCCCGTTTTGACGGGAGAGGGAGCTTTTCCTTTTTCCCTTATGGGCCAACAAAAAAGCCCCGCCGCGAACGGCAGGGCTTAATTTTAGTCCGGGAGAGAACCGATTACTCGGCGCTGTCTTCAGCAGCCTTCTTCTTCGGAGCGGCCTTCTTCTTCGGAGCGGCGGCTTCTTCGCCTTCAGCGACAGCTTCCGTTGCTTCGGCCTTGGCAGCCTTCTTCTTCGGAGCAGCCTTCTTAGCAGCCGGCTTACCTTCTTCTTCCTCGTCGTCAGCCAGCAGCGCTTCCTTGGAAACGGTCTTGTCCGTGACGTCGACTTCGGTCAGCAGGTGATCGATGACCTTTTCTTCGAAGATCGGCGCGCGCAGGTTGGCGGAAGCGCCGGGGGTCTTGCGGAAGAATTCCAGGATTTCTTTTTCCTGGCCCGGGAACTGCTGGAGCTGAGCATAAAGTGCGCGCTGCAGTTCGTCTTCGCTGACTTCGACGCCGGCCTTTTCGCCGATTTCGGAGAGAACGAGGCCGAGGCGAACGCGACGCTCAGCGAGCTTGCGGTATTCTTCGCGAGCCTTCTCTTCGGTGGTGTCTTCGTCTTCGAAAGTCTTGCCCGATTCGCTGAGGTCGGTTTCGACCTGACGCCAGATGCTGGCGAATTCAGCTTCGACCAGCTTCTGCGGCGTGTCGAACTGGTACATTTCGTCGAGCTGGTCGAGGATCTGGCGCTTGACCTTCTGGCGGGTGACCGAGCCGTACTGGCTTTCGATCTGGCCGCGAACGATTTCCTTCAGGCGATCGGCCGATTCCAGGCCGAGCTTGGAGGCGAGCTCGTCGTTGATCTCGATTTCGCCGGGAGCTGCGACTTCCTTGACGTTGATGTCGAAGGTGGCTTCCTTGCCGGCGAGGTTCTTGGCCGGATAGTCGGCCGGGAAGGTTACGGTGATGACCTTCTCATCGCCAGCCTTGACGCCAACGAGCTGTTCTTCGAAGCCCGGGATGAAGCGGTTGGAACCGAGAACGAGCTGCGAGTCTTCGTCCTTGCCGCCGTCGAAGGCAACGCCGTCGACCTTGCCGAGATAGTCGATGGTGACGCGGTCGCCGTCGGCAGCCTTGCCCTTCTTGGTCTCGTAGCTACGGGCGCTTTCAGCGATCTTGAGGATCTGCTCGGTGACTTCGTCTTCGGCGATTTCAGCGACTTCGCGCGTGACCTTGATGCCCTTGACGGACTTCAGCTCGATCGCCGGGATGACTTCGTAGGAAAGCGTGAATTCGAAATCGGCTTCCGCAGCAAGAATCTTTTCTGCCTCTGCCTGATCTTCGGTCATGGCGATTTCCGGCTGGGTTGCCGACTTTTCGCCGCGCTCGGTGAGGATCGCCGGGGGCTGATCGCGAACGATTTCGTTGACGAGATCGGCCATGATCGACTTGCCGTAGACCTTCTTCAGGTGCGAGACCGGAACCTTGCCGGGACGGAAGCCGTTGATGCGGACCTTGTCCTTGACCTCGGCGAGGCGCTCGTTCATGCGCACTTCCATGTCCTTGGCCGGGATGACCACCTTGATTTCGCGCTTCAGCCCTTCAGCGAGCGTTTCGATAACCTGCATTGTCCTACCTTCATTCATGGCGGCCGTGCCCAGACAGCCGTTCGTTTCGATGAGCACGACGCCGGAAAATCCCGAGCGTGGCTTGGATGCAATTCTCTTTCACCTTGCAAGAGCGCCGCGCCTTCGAATGAACGCGCAAAAGGCAGCTCTATCCCGTCACGAGCCAAAACATCTTATCCCCTTCCTCATCGAAAGCGGGATGCTTTGGGCAAGATGGCGCGCCCTGCGGCATATAGGAAGACAGGCTAGAGCCTCCCCCCGTCCACAAGACAGTGTTGGTGCGGGTAGAGAGACTTGAACTCCCACGCCTTGCGGCACCAGAACCTAAATCTGGCGTGTCTACCAATTTCACCATACCCGCGTTCCCAAAACCGCATGGCGATGCCTGCCCATGGGCCTTCCGGAGCGCGGCGTCTCTATATCACCCGTTTCAAACCACGCAAAGGAAAAATGACGGTTCCGCGACGACGCCCAAAGCTTATCGGACATAGTCGCGCAGATATCGTCAGTAGAGCGGCTCTTCATAGACGGGTTTGCCGTCCAGCAGCAGGCTTCGGATATGGGCGGCGCCATCCGAGGAAACGCGAGCGGCGATTGAGACGCGCCTATCGTTGCGTGCGCTTTCGATATCGTGCCCCTGCCCCTCGGGCACATAAAAACGCTCTATACCGTAGTTTACGAACATGGTCGCCTTACCGTCGGCTTGGTCACCATAGGAAACATAGTCGAATGGCAGGCTTTTCAAGATGACCGTGTCAGGCTTGGGCTCGAGCGTTCCGAGGGACGATTCGGCGATGCCCCAATAGCCATCGTCCTGCTTCTTCAAACGCACCGACAGAACCTGATTGCTGAGGCTCTCTTTCGGCGGTCCACCGACCAGCGTCGAGACCGGCACTCGGGAGATATCATAGTTCAAAGTGACGTAGTCGCCGCGTAGAAGATCGCGCGGATCGACGGGCGCGGTCTTCAGGATGACTTCGACGCCGCTTCGCAGCCCCCAGGCCCGCTCGCCGACCATATAAGCGAGAACGGCGGTTTGCAGGACTGCAACGATGATGGCCGCGGTCCATAGGCGACGGGCGCCGACGGCTGGGCTCCTTTCGGCTATATCGCTCATACCCGTGTCCCCTGCCCGCCATTGTTGGAAAAGCGCCGTTCGAGCTGGATGACCAGCCAGGCGGCAATCGCAACGAGCACGCCTGCGACGAGGAAGAAACCGGCCGTGCCGATGATCGAGCCGATCGTCTCGCTGGCGAGATAGAGAATCTCGCAGGCAAAGACGAAGTAAGCGAGGTAGCGTACCGCGCCATTGTCACGACCACTAAGCGCAATGGCAACGACCGAGCCGACCAGCGTCGCCGCGGCCACAACGATAAGCGGCACCTTGTCTTCGACCCAGACATTATTTTCAAAGGAGCCGTTACTGATCTCGGCATGGACCAGAAAGAAACCGATCGACGCGATCAGAAATGCATAGAAGGCCGGCGCAGCTCCCGCCGTTCGCGCAAAGGGCATGAGTGGCGAGGCAGATATGCTGACGACCAGAAAAGCTACCATCCCGAGGGCTGCAAACAAAATCGCCGTAGTCAGTCCCTCATGCCGGGGAAAAAGCCAGGTCAGCCAGCCGACGAGCATGAGATAAGCCAAATGCCTGGCGAGCGGCGCATCGGCATAGCGAACAAGCGCAATCAGAACCACGGCCATCAGCGGCGGTATCCATGGCATGATTCCGTACCATTGATCGAAGTGCTCCCAGAGATAGACACCACAAAATGCCCAGGCCAGAAAGCCCGCGAGGCCGACCTGCGCTGCGGAGCGAAACAGCGCCGCCACGACGCAGGCCGCCACAAACCAGACGACCATCATGCTAAGTTCATCGCCGGACAGATTATACATCTGGCCAACCAGCGCCATGGCGCCGCCGAAACTCAAAGTGCCGAGAATCAGCAATCCGGACGCGAGGATGGAACGCCCCTGCGCCAGCAAGTATGCTGATGCAAGATAGAAGGCCCATATCATCGCCACCAGCCCGGTGAGGCGAACAATCCGCGGAAGAGCCTCCCAGTTTGCGGAAATGAACAGCAATATGGCGAGACCGAGCAGCACTGCGGCTATGATGGCCAATACCCGGCCCGCGCTGAAACTCGTCTCGCGGCCGTCATATTCGCGCAACAGGGCCTTTGCCGTCGACGCATCGACGAGACCTTTGTCGACCCAGATCTTCAGGTCCCGTTCCAGCCTGCCCCTATACATCCCCGCCCCCTTGCTGCGACTCCCCGCATAGAGAAGAGTTATCACAAATCGTCGTTCAATCGATGCGGGCCGGCGCACATTCCCAATCGACGCACTGCAAGCGAGTACGCTCTTCGTTAATACGACATTAATCGATTGATTGGTATTATAGGCATCGGTATCGCGATACCGATAAAAGATATGCGCAGACGACATACCTCTCATGAATTTATTGCGCTGCACAAAATCAAAAAATCATACTATTGATAATGCAATAGCACACGGCGGTGGCGCGCCGGGCCGGCATAAGTCGGAAGAGCCTGAGGATTGATATCCTGACCATAGAATTCGGAGCCGCACACTCCTCCTCCCAGTGCGCTCCGATGGATTGACGACACTCCTCCTCCCAGTCGTCAATCACCACAAATGACGCCCACCGCATCCTCCTCCCGCGGTGGGCGTTATTTTTTGCCCTTTAAACCGTTTTAAGCTCGTCACTGGCCGACATCAGGCACTGGAATTGGCAGAGCGGAAATCGACAAGATGACGGCAGCCATTGAGGAGCTCGACCTACTTCAAAATAGCAAGGCTGACGAAAACATGGCTCAATGGAGGCAAGCGCAAGAATGCCCCTTGAGACGCTGGGCTTGGGCCGAGATGGCGCTCGTCGTTCGGCCGCGATATGCACACAAATCAGCCATCTTCTTAGGCAAAGCGCCCGGAAGACGTGCGCCCAATGCATAGGTGACATGATGCTTTGGCGCTTTTAGTTCTTGCACCGCAGCATATATAAAGAGGCATCGGATCAACGACGGAACCAACCACGGGGCCGCGAGATCTCCAAATCCTCGAAAGGGACTGAAAATGAACCTGACCCGCTCTTTCAACAACTGGCGCAAGTATCGTCAGACCGTAAACGAACTCGGCCGCATGAGCGCCCGCGAACTGCACGACCTCGGCATCGACCGCGCCGACATTCATCGGGTTGCCCGCGAAGCCACCGGCCGCTAATCGCCGGATAGGCTTCGCCCCATAGCGATAGCCTTCTCAACGCCCGTTGCGGACCTCCGCGACGGGCGTTCTTTTTTGTCCGTTGTGCGACGCAACATGACACGATCCGCCTTGAGCCATTCGCAAGAAACGTGGCGTACAAATTCTAGGCATTGGTGGCTTTTTGGGCGTCATATTGCACAAACGCATAGCAGACGCCTTTTATTTGCACTGCACAAAAGACGGGTTTGCGCCTATATAGAATGCAATCGCTGAGGCGGTAATCGTTCCGCCCGCAACCAAGCTACTGAGGATAAGATCATGAACCCGATTCGCATTGCAAAGAACTGGATCAGCTACCGCCGCACTCTGAACGAACTCGGCAACCTTTCCAGCCAGACCCTGTCGGACATCGGCGTCAGCCGTTACGAGATCCGCAACATCGCTGCTCGTTCCTTCCGTTAATCGTTGGGAATTGCAGACTGCTTCAAGACGGCGCCCTTCGGCGCCGTTTTTGATTCCGACACTTAAAGCGCGTCGCGATCTTTCAGATTCGCTCTTTGCGTTTCAAACTGCCGGCCTTGTGCGTGTCGTTACCGCAAAACCGTGGCGCACTTTTGCGCAACATGCTTTGGCAAAGCGTTTGGATCGCCGCCCCGGTCGTGATAATGACGCGCGCATGACACAGACCAGTTCTCACTTCCCCATCCACGTCATCGGCGGCGGCCTTGCCGGCTCGGAAGCCGCATGGCAGATCGCCAATGCCGGCGTGCCGGTCATCCTGCACGAGATGCGCGGCGTGCGTGGCACCGAAGCCCACAAGACCGACGACTTCGCCGAGCTCGTATGTTCCAATTCGTTCCGCTCAGACGACGCGACCAGCAATGCGGTCGGCGTCATCCATGCCGAGATACGCATGGCTGGTTCGCTCATCATGGCATGTGCAGACAAGCATCAGGTGCCTGCCGGCGGGGCGCTCGCGGTCGACCGCGATGGTTTTTCGGCTGCGGTGACGCAGGCGATCGCAAGCCATCCGCTGATCACTGTCCTCCGGGAAGAAATCCAGGGCCTGCCACCCGCGGAATGGGACCAGGCGATCATCGCCACCGGCCCACTGACCGCACCCGGCCTTGCCAGCGCCATCCAGGCGGAAACCGGCGCCGATGCGCTTGCCTTCTTCGATGCCATCGCGCCGATCGTCTATCGCGAAAGCATCAACATGGATGTCTGCTGGTACCAATCCCGCTACGACAAGGTCGGCCCCGGCGGAACCGGCAAGGACTATATCAACTGCCCGATGGACGAAGCTCAATATAACGCCTTCGTCGATGCGCTGATCGCCGGCGACGCCGTCGGCTTCAAGGAATGGGAAGGCACGCCCTATTTCGATGGTTGCCTGCCGATCGAAGTCATGGCCGAGCGCGGTCGCGAAACGCTGCGCCACGGGCCTATGAAGCCGATGGGCCTGACCAACGCCCACAATCCCACGGTCAAGGCCTATGCCGTCGTGCAGCTGCGCCAGGACAATGCGCTCGGCACGCTCTATAACATGGTCGGCTTCCAGACCAAGCTGAAGTATGGGGCGCAGGCAGAGATCTTCCGGCTGATTCCCGGGCTCGAGAATGCCGAATTCGCCCGCCTCGGTGGCCTGCACCGCAATACCTATATCAATTCGCCGACGTTGCTTGATCGCTCGCTGGTGCTGAAGTCCCGGCCTGGCCTGCGTTTCGCCGGCCAGATCACCGGCTGCGAAGGCTATGTCGAAAGCGCAAGCATCGGACTGCTCGCCGGCCGTTTCGCCGCAGCGGAGCGTAAGGGCGAAGCGCCATTGCTGCCGCCGGATACGACGGCGCTCGGTTCGCTGCTGAACCACATTACTGGCGGGCACATCGTTTCGGACGAAGAGCCGGGCAAACGCTCCTTCCAGCCGATGAACATCAATTTCGGGCTCTTCCCTGAGTTGGAGCCAGGTTCGATCGTCAAGCCGGAGGGCATCAAGCGCTTTCGTGGCAAGGACAAGACCATCATGAAGCGCCAGCTCATCGCCAAGCGCGCCCTTGCCGATTGCGCCAAATGGCTTGGCGTGTCGGCACCTGTGCTTGCGGAAAGCGCCTGAAATCTAAAGCCTGAGATTTCAAGCCTCTGCGGGCGGCGCGTGGTGTTCAGGCCGGACTTCGTCGGCAGCGACATAATTGCCGAGCAGCCATAGCGAGACCTCGGCAGCTTCGGCTGGTGTCTTGAACTCGAATGTGCCGTTGTGATGCGGCACATCTAGAAAATCGACCGTCAAACCGCGGCCGGTTCCTGAGATCTTGGCGCGCGCCCGGCCGGGCTCGATCAGGTGGACGCTGAAATGATTGCGCACATTGCGCATGAAGCCAGCCTTGTCGTCATGCAGGCGCACGAAGACCGCCTGCCCGTCGGCCGTTGTCTGCAGCTGCCTGATCGCTTCCTTCGGGAAGGCGCGGCCGAATTCCAGAATGGCAAGGCCGGTATCGTGCAGGCCGTCTTCCTTGTTCTGCGATGCCATGCGCGTCGCGAAATAGGCAAAGAAGATGACAATCGCAAACAGTATGCACCAGACGATAATACCCATGGCAGCTCCCCCTGAAATGCAAATCAAGTGCCATCCATCTCCATAGACGGCGAGACTTGTGCGAGCTTGGTGTATTTTAGATTTTCTTTGTGATCGATGCTATCGCCATGCGCGTCTGCCGACGCCATTGCGTCAATGCCGGAGACTGATCGAAGAGACCGGCGCCGAGCTTCTGTGCCTTCTTCAAAGCAGGCTCGGCCAAGGTCGCGGGTAGAAAGGCCGGGAATACCGCCTGCGGTATGGCGCCCGCCGCCCTTGCCTTGGCCAGATGCTCGCGGCCGAGCCCCGCGAATGCCTCGATCGCCACGGAAATGCGCGCCTTGTCCCTGCCGGCGAGGAAGGAATCGCGATCGAGGCCCGTTGCGGTCAGGATCTCGAGCGGCAGATAGAGCTGGCCGCGATGACGATGGAGCGGCATCAGCAACAATAGACCGGCAATCGCCTGTGCGACACCGGCATGGCCTGCCGCATCGGCGGAACGCTTGGCCTCGTCCGCTGATAGAACCAGGCTGGCAAGCTGGATAAGCGCCGAAGCCGTCTCGCCTGCATAGCCCTCCAGATTGCCGCGCGTCTCCATCGGATCGTCATAGAGGTCGAAGATGCGCGCGTCGATCATGTCGATCAGCGTCTGGCGCGGCAAACGGTAGTGCTCGATGGCAGTCAGAAGCTCGGCGGCGATCGGATTGGCTTCGCTCGAGCCGTGCGCCTGCCCCTCGAGAAGGTCGCGCCAGTACTGCATGCGCACTTCACCGGGCAGCGGTTCATGCACGAGATCGCGTATGCGCGCCAATTCGGCATTGAAAGCATAAAGCGCTGCAAGCGCCGGACGCTTCTCCTCCGGTGCCAGCAGGCAGGCGAGATAGCGATCGCGGTCGGTATCGCGAAGAGTGGCGAGGCAGATGTCTCGATTGCCCCGGGGCGCGGCTGTTGTCGTCATGCTCAAGGATCCGGCGTCAAACGGCAATCAATGCGGCGGCGACGGCACGCGACTCGGACAACATGATATTGAAGGTGCGCACGGCCGCTCCCGTGCTCATCGGGTCCGACGAAATCTGTCTGGCGCGCAAAGCTGCCTTCAGCTCGGCCGGCAGGGGACGCAGCTGCGTGCCCGTGCCGACAAGCAGGACCTCGATCTGCGCGGCTTCGTCGAGCACCTTCTGGAAGCGTTCCGTTGTCAGCGCATCGCCTTCCACTATGTCCCAGCCGTAAATGCCGGAGGGCAGGCAAAGCAGCGAGCCGCGATGCGACATGTCGGCGAAACGGAAACCGCCATTGCCATAAGTGTCGATCGGTGCGCGCCCGGGAAAATGCGCCTTACGAATTTCTATGCCTTTTGCCAATGTATCACACCGCTGGTTTGCCTGACTGGATGTCACCGGCCGCGGGCCCATTGCTTTCACCGCCGGTCTGGAATTTGTCCGGACGCAGCTTGAACAGGATCAGCACGGGCGCCGCAATATAAATCGACGAGAAAGTGCCGACCGCGACGCCGAAAAGCAGCACGAAAGTAAACGAACGTATCACTTGGCCGCCGAAGATGTAGAGCGCGAGCAGCGCCACAAGCGTCGTCGCGGAAGTCAGAATGGTACGTGATAGTGTCTGATTGATGGAAGCATCGATCAGGATCGGCAACGGCATCTTCGAATAGCGCTTGAGATTCTCGCGCATGCGATCGTAGACGACGACGGTATCGTTCAATGAATAGCCGACGATGGTCAGGATCGCGGCGATGCTGGTCATGTTGAATTCCATGCCGGTCAGGACGAAGAGGCCAAGCGTCAGGATGACGTCGTGCAACGTCGCGATGATCGCGCCGACTGCGAACTGCCACTCGAAGCGCAACCATATGTAGACAAGGATCGCGATCAGCGCCGCAAGAACGGCAAAGGAAGCCGTTCTCGTGATCTCGCCGGATACGGCAGGCCCAACCACCTCGACGCGGGAGAAGTCGTAATCCTTCCCCAGCTCTTCGCGAACGAGGGTGACCGCAGACTGCTCCGCATTTTCCCCGCCTTCCTGCGCGTGCACGCGGACGACGGCACCCAGGCGATCGGGGAGCCGATCGACCTGCACGTTGCCTGGAATGATATCCTGAAGCCGCGATTGGATATTTGCCGGGTCGGCTACGCCCTGCCTGGCGCGAACCTCGATGATGGAGCCGCCAGCAAAATCGATGCCGAGATGCATGCCGATCGTCGCAAAGGCAACAAGCGTCGCGACCGACAAGGCCGCAGATACCGTGAACGTATAGCGGCGGATGCCCATGAAGCGGATATTGGCATTGTCGAAAATGCCGCTGCGCACGCCAACCAGCAATGTGCGCGGCTTGCGATGCGATATCCACATATCCACAAGCGAGCGCGTGACGAAGCAGGACGTGAAGAACGTGGTAAAAACGCCGACGATCAGGGTGGCGGCGAAGCCGCGCACCGAGCCGCTGCTCGCATAGAAGAGAATGGCGGCGACGATGAGCACGGTCAGATTGGCATCGGCTGCGGTTGCGGCAGCCTTGTTGAAGCCGTGGCGCAGCGCGTCGACGAGAAGATGCGTCTTCTTTTCCTCTTCACGCACGCGCTCGTAAATCAGCACCAGGGCATCCAGCCCGATACCGATGATCAGGACGATGGCGGCGACACCCGGCAGCGTCAGCGCGACGCCGAGCAACCCCATGATCGCCACCACCATGATGATGTTGATGACCAGCGAAATGGTCGCGACAACACCGAGCAGGCGATAGAAGCCGATCATCAATGCGGTCACGAAGACCGCGGCGGCGGCGCAGGCTATGATGCCGTAGCGTGCGGTATCGCTGCCAAGGCCAGGCTGAATAGTCCGTTCCTCGGCCGTGGTCAGCGTCGCAGGCAGCGGCCCGCTCTTGAGCATGACTGCCAGATCCTGGGCGCCTCTGGCCGCGAAGTCCCCGGGAATGTCGACTTCACCTGTTGCGATCACCGTTTTCAGCGCGGCGCTCGAGATAACCTGATCGTCGAGCACCACGACGATGATTCTGCCGAGATTGCTTGCCGTCGCCTGCGCGAAACGGTGCCCCGCTTCCTGCGTCAGCTTGACGGAAACCGTACCACCGCCATTCTGGCCGTTCGCCACGGCAACAGCATCGGCGAAATCCACGTTGGAGAGAACCGGCTGCCTTTGTACGAGATAGCCGACTGGCGGATCGTCCTCGGAAAACATGATATCGGAGCCAGCCGGCGGATGGCCATCCATGGCGTTCTGAACCGACATCGATTGATCGACAAGGCGGAAGCTGAGCTTGGCGGGCTGGCCAAGAAGGTTCTTCAGCCGCTGCGGATCAGCGAGGTCAGGCACCTGCACGATAATGCGATCGCTTCCCTGGCGGCGGATCAGGGGCTCGCCTACGCCCAGCTGCGCGATGCGGTCGCGAATAACCTTGATCGAGCGAGCGATTGCCGAGGACACATGGCTGTCGATATCGACGTCGGTAATATCGAGCGTCATCGCGCCATTCTCGCCCTGAGAAAGCTTGACAGCCGGCTTATCCGAGCCGGCAGTGAGCGGCTGCAATGCCGTCACGGCAGCTTGAACCTGTGCAGGGTCGTTGACGCGAAGCTGAATCTTGCGGCCGGTTCCGGTCAGACCGGAATAGGCGATGTTGACGGTGCGTAACCGCGTCGCGATATCGCCGACGATAGATTCGAGGCGATCCTTCTCGACGTCGTCGCGTTCGATCTTCAACAGGAGATGCGAACCGCCGCGCAGATCGAGCCCGAGCTCGATCTTTCTATGCGCCCACCAGGAAGGAAGAGAGGAAAGGGTGCGTTCGCCAAGCAGATTGGGAACGGCAAGGAGCACGCTCAGGAGAACGGCGAACCAGATCAGGGTGGTCTTCCACCAGGAGACGTGCAGCATCGCTCTCTCGAATTTGGGCTTCTCTACTGCGCCCCTCCTTCACCGAGGATTGCGAAGGGCGCAGTAACACCTTGAATTTGTGCATAGTCCTGCAAGAAAGTCGATTCCGATTTTCGAGGACATGCACTGTCAGGCGAGCTGCCTGCACGTGAGAAGCTTACGCGGCGTCGGCCTTGACGGGTTCACCCTTGACGCGAACTTCCGAAATGGCGCTGCGGACGACGCGGATGCGGACGCCTTCGGCGATTTCGACTTCGAGTTCCTTGTCGTCGACGACCTTGGTGACCTTGCCGACGATACCGCTGGTGACGATCTGATCGCCACGGCGAATATTCTTCAGGATCTCGTCACGCTTCTTCGCCTGCGCGCGCTGCGGACGGATGAGAAGGAAATACCAAACGACCATCAGCGGCACAAACAGGATGATCATTTCAAAGCCGGACCCGCCAAAAACGCTCGCGGCCGAATCTGTCGCGCTCTGCGCATATGCGTTGGTGATAAACATCGAGAACTCCCTTGAACTCCTAGCGGGAACGGGCCCCGCGTCAGGTGGCCGGAATATAGTTACGCGCATGGCGATTGCAACAAAAACAGCCGCCAACCGTACCGTTTTCCCGGTCTCTTAGCCTTTCAGCTCCGGAAGGAGCATGATACCCGGCAAGACAGCGCGCATTTTACGACTTTCTTGTTCAACATTCAGGAGGAAAACGGTGACTGAAGACCAAAACGCCCTGATCCTTGCCGAAGTCCGCCGTCTTGCCGATGCGCTCGAACGACTGGCCGGACCGGCTCCGGCCGTCAATGACTGGAACGCCGCCGACTGCTTCGTCTGGGCCCCTGCCCGGCTTCATCTGCAGCCGGTACAGCGGCCAAACCGCGTGGCTCTCACCCTCATTCGCGGCGTCGATCACGTGCGCGACATTCTGCACGAGAACACATTGCGCTTTGCGGACGGCTTTGCCGCCAACAACGTGCTGCTCTGGGGCGCACGCGGCATGGGCAAGTCTTCGCTCGTCAAGGCGGTGCATGAGGATGTGCGCCGCTCGACGGGCATCTCCCTCAAGCTGGTCGAGGTGCATCGAGAGGACATTTCGTCCCTGCCGGTGTTGCTGGACATCCTGAAGGCGACGCCGCATCGCATCATCATCTTCTGCGACGACCTCTCTTTCGACCACGACGACACCGCCTACAAGTCGCTGAAGGCGGCGCTGGACGGCGGTGTCGAGGGACGGCCTGATAATGTGCTGTTCTATGCCACGTCGAACCGCCGCCATCTGCTGCCGCGGCATATGATGGAAAACGAGCAGTCGACTGCGATCAATCCATCCGAAGCCGTGGAAGAGAAGGTTTCGCTCTCCGATCGCTTCGGCCTCTGGCTCGGCTTCCATAAGTGCAGCCAGGAAGACTATCTGCAGATGATCGACGCCTATGCCGATCACTTCAAGTTCGATCTCGACCGCGCCCAGATGCATCACGAGGCGCTCGAATGGGCGACGACGCGCGGCGCCCGTTCCGGCCGCGTTGCCTGGCAATATATCCAGGATCGCGCCGGTCGGCTGCGCATCGCGCTCAATCGGGACTGATCCTCCAACCAAACCGCAAACGACAAAAAGCCCGGCTTTGGCCGGGCTTTTTGCAGAGTCCTTGAAGACGCACTACCTATTATTCAAGGAACGTCATTGGGTTGACCGGGGCCGAATTCTTGCGGACTTCGAAGTGCAACTGCGGCTGGTTAACATTGCCGCTCATGCCCGAAGTCGCGAGAGTCTGACCGCGCTGGACCTTCTGCCCGCGAGCGACGCTGAGCGCATCCGCATGGCCGTAGACCGTGACCGTACCGTCGTCATGGCGAACGAGAACCGTGTTGCCGAGTTCCTTCAGGCCGTTGCCGGCATAGATAACGACGCCGTTCTCGGCAGCCTTGATCGGCGTACCCTCGGGAACGGAGATGTCGATACCGTCGTTACGGCTGCCATTGACGTTGGAGCCATAGCCGGCGACGACGGCGCCGCGGACCGGCCAGCGATATTTGCCGATGCCGGTCGCCTCAGGCGCATCCGCCTGCGTATCGGACTTGGCGGCATCGTTGATCGACTGGCTCGGAGAAGCGGAGGCAACCTCCTTCGGCTTTGCGGCATCGGTCGACGTGTCGGCACGAGCAGCAACCTTCGGTGCTTGCTTTGCAACGGGTTCCGCCACCGGCGCCACGCCCGGCTTGACCGAGACCTTCTGCGGCTCGATGGAAGCCGTCTTGACGGGATCGGCGGCAGCGACTGCGCCATGCGGCAAAGTCAGCGCCTGGCCGATGCGAATGCCGTCGCCAGCCTGCATGCCGTTCGCCCGCTTCAGCTCGGCAACCGTCACGCCGCTTTCCTTGGCAATTCTTGCCAGCGAGTCGCCTGGCTTGACGACATAGCTGCCGGCACCCTTCGGGCCTGGACCCTTGCCGTTGCCGGCAGCGAGCTTGTTCGGATCAGCGAGACCGGCTTGAGACTTGCCGCGCATCTGATTGCCCGAAGGCAGCGCGAGAGTGTCCTGCTGCTGCGGCGCCTTTGCCGGACCGGGCATCTTGCCGCCCTTGGAAAGATCGGTCGCTTCCGAGGCCATCTTGGCGGGGCTTGCGGCACCTGCGCCATTCATGGTCGGAATAATGATCTGCTGACCGGGCTGGGCACCGGCGCCATTGCGCAGGCCGTTGGCCCGGAGGATTTCCTTTTCCGGAACGCCGTAGCGACGTGACAGCAATGCGATGTTCTCACCCTGATGCAGCGTCACGCTCGGAGCGTTGACGGTGGTCCAGCCCGGAGACATCTGCGGCGTTGCAGCGGCTGCCTTGATCGTGCCCGTCGACAAGGTATCGGGGGCGAGAGCCGGAGCATTGCGCGAACCATTATTGTTGCGCGATGCGGGGAACGGCTGTGCCAGCGCTTCATTTTCCGCTCTGGAGACGGCCCGCGGACGAACAGCCTGGGCAGATGCGCCGGGGGGTGCAAGTTCGGAGCGCTGGATCGCGACAGGGGCTGCGGATGCGCGAGCGCTGGAATAAGACGGATTGTAGCGAGCCGACGAGTTCGGGTAGGGTTGCGCCACCGGTGCGCTCTGCTGCGAATAATCCTGCTGGCCGTAGCCGCCCGCCTGGGCGACGTCGGCGCGCGGCACAGGATCTCCATTCGGACCATTGAGACTGCGCCGGTTGATCGAACCGGTCGTCACATTATCCGTTTTGGAGAAGAGCCCGCCGAAACGGGTCGTGTCTGAGCTACAAGCTGTTGCAGTGCTCGCCAGAAGAATGGCCACAAGGACTTTCCCTGCCGATTTACCGAAGTTTGAAGAAAGACTGAAACCCATGACTCGACCCACTTAGACGCAACCGTTTATGGGTCTATTAAAGCGCGTTAATCTTACCATGCGGTTAAAGCACTGGTGAGGCATATGTTTTTTTGAGGAATTGCTAACCATAGAAAAGCGAAACGGCCGTCTACCCGGCCGCTTCAGCTACAGAAACCTGAATTGGGCCTCAGAGATAAGAGGCGAGCATCGGCACGATCGGTTGATAAGGAACGTCGAAAAGTTCCTCGCGCTCGAAGCGGCTTCCGGTTTTCGTCAGCCGCACCAGGCGGCAGACTTCATCGGAGATTATCAGGGGCGCGATCATGGATCCGCCGGATACCAGCTGCTCGGCATAGAAGCGCGGCATGGTCGAAAAGGCGGAAGTCACCAGGATGCGATCGAAGGTGCCCTCGCCCTGCAGCCCGACGCTGCCGTCGGCTTGGCGGATGATGACATTGCGCAGCCCGAGCGTATCCATGCGCTGTTGCGCCGATGTCGTCAGCGTTTTGTAGCGATCGACGGTCAGCACGCGCTCAACGATTCGTCCCATGACGGCGGCGGTAAAGCCGCTGCCGGTTCCGATTTCGAGAACGCGGTGGCCCGGCTTGATCTTGAGGCTGTGAAGAATGCGCACCACTAGGTCGATGCCTTCCATGAAGGCGCCGCACTCGATGGGAATGGTCCGGCTGGAATAAGCATCATCGGCAAACTGCGGCGGCACGAAAGGCAGGCGCGGCGTCTGCTCGACCGCCGTCATCAGATCGATGTCCAATATGCCCTCTGCCCGCAGCCGCAGAACCACGGCCGCAAAGCCTTCCTTTTCCACCAAACGAGGTGTCAACCCGTTACTCCATACCAAGCGCCCGCGCCACGCGGTCCTGCGCCGAATAATCTGTCAGATCCAGTTTCAAAGGCGTTACCGAAATGCGATTTTGCTTCAACGCCTGAATATCGGTTCCCGGACGGAAGATACCACTGCGTTCGCCGAAACGAAGCCAATAATATGGGAAGCCGCGGCCGTCGGCCCGCTCTTCGATCTGAACGTTGAAAGCAAGATTGCCCTGCGCCGTCACCTCGGTCCCGGCGACCTCGTCGGGACGGCAATTCGGGAAGTTCAGATTCAGGAACGTGCCGTCGGGCAAATCGACATCCATCAGCTTGCCGAGCAAAGCCGATGCATGCGTCTCGACAACTTCCCAAGGTACGATTCTGGCGCCATTCTCATAGATATAGGCCTGGCTCAACGCGAAGGAGCGCACGCCTTGAAGCGTGCCTTCGATCGCGCCGGCGATGGTCCCGGAATAAGTCACGTCATCGGCGACGTTCGAGCCGGAATTGACGCCGGAAAGGATGATGTCGGGCTTTTTATCCAGAACCTGCCGAAGCGCCATGATGACACAATCGGTCGGCGTGCCCCGTAATGCATAATGCTTGTCGGAGACCTTGCGCATGCGCAGCGGCTCGGAAAGGCTCAGCGAGTGCGCAAGGCCGCTCTGATCCGTCTCCGGCGCGACAACCCAGACATCATCAGATAAAGTGCGGGCGATACGCTCCAACGCAGCCAGTCCTTCGGCATGAATGCCGTCATCATTGGTCAGAAGAATACGCATCGCCCCACCGTTCGATTATGCTGCTTTCTCGATCTTCTTCAGACCACCCATATATGGCAGGAGTGCGTCTGGGATAGTGACGGAACCGTCGGCATTGAGATAATTCTCAAGGACTGCGATCAGGCAGCGGCCGACGGCAGTGCCGGAGCCGTTCAGCGTATGAACGAACTTCGTGTTCTTGTCGTCCTTGCCGCGATAGCGCGCGTTCATGCGCCGGGCCTGGAAATCGCCGCAGACGGAGCAGGAAGAAATCTCGCGATAGGTATCCTGCCCCGGCAGCCAGACTTCGAGGTCGTAGGTCTTGCGCGCGCCGAAGCCCATATCGCCGGTCGAGAGCGTCATGACGCGGTAGTGCAGGCCGAGGCGCTTCAGCACCTCTTCGGCGCAGGCCGTCATCCGCTCATGCTCGGCAATGGAGTTCTCGGCGTCGGTGATCGACACCAGCTCGCACTTCCAGAACTGATGCTGGCGCAACATGCCGCGCGTGTCGCGGCCGGCCGAGCCTGCTTCGGAGCGGAAGGATGGCGTCAGGGCCGTGAAGCGCAGCGGAAGCTTTTCGTGATCGAGGATTTCGCCGGAAACGAGGTTGGTCAGCGTCACTTCGGCAGTCGGGATCAGCCAGCGGCCGTCCGTGGTCTTGAACAGATCCTCGGCAAACTTCGGCAGCTGGCCCGTGCCAAACATCGCCTCGTCACGCACCATCAAGGGGGAGCTGACTTCGGTATAGCCGTGTTCGTTGGTGTGCAGATCGAGCATGAACTGGCCAAGCGCCCGTTCCAGGCGTGCGAGCTGCGAGGTCAGCACCGTAAAGCGCGAGCCGGACAGTTTCGCCGCGCGCTCGAAATCCATGTAGCCGAGCTCTTCGCCGATCTCGAAGTGCTCTTTTGGCTGATGGTTCCAGGTGGGCTTTGCGCCCCACGAATGCTTGACGACGTTGTCATGCTCGTCCTTGCCGACGGGCACATCCTCGAGCGGAATGTTGGGAATGCGCGAAAGCGCATCATTGAGCTCGGCCGTCAGCGTGCGCTCTTCCTCTTCCGCAGCCGGAAGCGAGGTCTTGATGTCGGCGACTTCGACCTTCAGCTTTTCGGCAAGCTCGCTGTTCTTCTGCGCCATCGCCGCGCCGATCTCTTTCGAGGCGGTATTGCGGCGGGACTGCATATCCTGAACGGACTGAATGACGGAGCGGCGCTTCTCGTCGAGCGCGATGAGGCTTTGCGACAGAGACTCCATACCGCGCTTGGCAAGCGCAGCATCGAAAGCCTCGGCATTCTCACGAATCCATCTGATATCAAGCATCTTCGTTCCAGGTCGTTTCACATGAGTATAACTCCGACCGAGGCTTCGGTCGGAGGTCGAAACGGCAAATACCTGAGAAACGAGGCTGGGGTCTCCGTCGCTTAGACGTTAATCCGTCTTGGCGACGTCGGAACTCTCGCCACTCTCTTCAAGCGTTTGCCGGGTACGCTGGCGTTCCACGAGTCGCGCCGCGTAGATGGAAATCTCGTAGAGAAGGATCGTCGGCAGTGCAAGACCGATCTGGGACATCGGATCCGGCGGCGTCAGCACGGCAGCAACGATGAAGGCGAAGACGATCGCGAACTTGCGCTTTTCCGCCAGCCACGTCGACGTCAGCAGGCCGACGCGCGCCAGCAGCGTGGTAATGACGGGCAATTGAAAGACCAGGCCGAAGGAAAAGACCAGCGTCATGATCAGGCTCAGATATTCCGAGACCTTCGGCAGCAATGCGATGCCCACCTGGCCCTCGGCCGGCGTCTGCTGCATCTTCAGGAAGAACCACATCACCATGGGAGTGAAGAAGAAATAGACGAGCGCGGCCCCCATCAGAAACAGGACGGGCGATGCGATCAGGAACGGCAGGAAGGCAGAACGCTCGTTCTTGTAGAGGCCGGGGGCGACGAATTTGTAGATCTGCGCAGCGATGATCGGGAAGGAAATGACCAAGGCGCCGAACATGGCGACCTTCACCTGGGTGAAGAAGAACTCCTGCGGTGCCGTATAGATCAGCTCGGACTTGGCAAGATCGAGATGAGCCCATTCGACGGCCCATTTGTAGGGATAGACCAGATAGTTGAACAGGTGCTTCGCCACGGCGAAACATCCGATGAAGGCTATGAAGAACGACACGAGCGACCAGATGAGCCGCGTGCGCAATTCCATGAGGTGTTCGATAAGCGGCTGCGGCTTATCGTCGATATCACCCGTCATGCCTGGTCCTTCTTCTTAGGCGTCTTCAGCGCCGTCTTGCTGGCTGTGGAACGCGCCCTGGGAGCTGCGGGCGCTTTCTCTGCAGCAGCGACCGCGATCTTGCGCGGGGCACGCTTTGGTTTCTCCGCAACGACAGGCGTCTTGGCGGCAGCGGCACTCTTAACAGCGACGGCTGTCTTTGCGCGAGGCTTGCGAACGGCTTTCGGCTGATCGACAGCTGCACTTACGACGGCTGCGGGCTGCGGCGCCGGGGCAACGACCGGCAACGGATTGCTAGGGGCAGCGGTAGCCGCAAGCGCCTCCTCCAAGCCATTCGACACACCAGCCACCGGCTCTAAGGGCAATGGCGTCGCGGCAGGAGCTGCTTTGTCCGGCGTTGCGGAGCGCTGCAGATCGGCCTTGATCTCGTTGCCCATCTCCCTCAGCGGGTTCATGGCTTCGCGCAGCGAGTTGACCGGATTGAGCTTCTGGGCATCGGCGATCGTCTGGCGCACATCGCCCAGCTCCGCCTCGCGCATGGCCTCATCAAACTGCGCGCGGAAATCGCCAGCGACCTTCCTGGCTCTGGCCGTCATCTTGCCGATTGTCCGCAAGGTCGCCGGCAATTCCTTGGGGCCGATAACCACCAGGGCCACTACGGCAATAACCACCAGCTCGGACCAGCCAATATCGAACATGCAAAGGCTCCTGGGCCAACGGCACGCCTTAAAGCATCCGCCTGCCCGACATGATTACTTCGTTTCGTCAGCCTTGTGCTCGACCGTGCGGGACGTTGTCGGCTGCGCCGGAGCTTCGTCCTCGTCGTTCATGCCCTTCTTGAAGCTCTTGATACCCTTGGCAACGTCACCCATCAGCTCCGGGATCTTTCCACGACCGAACAACAACAGCGCGATGGCGAGGACGATCAGCCAGTGCCATATGCTTAGAGAACCCATTGCGATAACTCCCGATTTCAATGTTCCCCCGATGTAAGACGTTTGCGGATGTTTTTCAAACAACAAAATTGAGTACATCCACGCATATCGGAATGACAAACGCCGGTAGCGGCGGCCAAACGTCTCCGGGTCGAGAGGATGCTTTCATATTCGCATCCACTGATGGCAAAAGAGAGACCTGCCATCGGCTTTCGAAAGAAAATGCTAATGTTTTTCCGAGGGCTGTTGCGAGCGAGGGCTCAGTCTTCCGAGGGCGCCCCAGTGGGCGGCAGCAAGCCCAGCTCCTCCAGATCCATCTGCGTGATCGGATCCTCATCTTCCGTCAGTTCGTCGCTCATCAATGGCGACGGAATATTGAAATTGGCCGGAATACGGCCTGAGAGCAGCCCCGCCCCCTTCAATTCTTCGAGACCGGGCAGATCGCGCAGCTCTTCCAGACCGAAGTGATCGAGGAAATCCCTAGTGGTACCGAGGGTGACAGGCCGACCCGGCGTACGGCGGCGACCGCGGAAACGGACCCAGCCGGATTCCATCAATACATCGAGCGTGCCTTTCGATGTCTGCACGCCCCTGATGTCTTCGATTTCGGCGCGCGTCACCGGCTGGTGATAAGCAATGATGGCCAAGACCTCCAGCGCAGCACGGGACAGCTTGCGCACCTCGCTCTCGTCGCGCCGGATCACAAATGAGAGATCGGCGGCCGTCCGAAACGCCCAGGCGCCATCTATCTGCACGAGATTGACGCCGCGCATGGCATAATCGGCCCTGAGTTTCCGCATCACGGCGGCGACATCGACGCCTTTCGCGACGCGTTCGGCAATGAAGGACTCGGAGACCGGTTGAGCCGAAGCGAAAACCAGCGCTTCCGCAATGCGCTCGGCCTCGCCGAGGCGGTGCTCGACGGCTTCCGGCGCTGCCGTCTCGTGCTCGGTGCTCTCCTGATCGTCTCGCGGCTCGGTCACGCTCGTACCCTGCCCTATTCCGCTGCTTCCAGCGAGGAATGCTTCGGCCCGCGCCGCATGTAAAGCGGCTGGAACGCGCCGTCCTGGCGTATTTCCATCTGCCCTTCGCGCACCAGTTCAAGCGACGCCGCAAAGGCGCTGGCAATGGCCGTCACACGGTCGGCGGAGCTTGTCATATAGCGCAGCAGATAGTGTTCCAGAGCGGTCCAATCTGTGATTTCGCCGATCATCCTGTCCAGAATAGTCCGGGCATCGGCTAACGACCAGACGCGGCGTTTCTCGATCGTCACCTGTGTGACGGCCTGGCGCTGGCGCAAGCCGGCGTAAGCGGTCAAGAGGTCGTAGAGGCTGGCATCGAAGGCGGATTGACGCCGATTCGGAATATGCTCCGGCGCCCCGCGGGCAAAGATATCGCGGCCGAGACGATTGCGGTTCACCAGGTTCGTTGCCGCATCGCGCATTGCTTCAAGGCGCTTCAGGCGGAAGGCGAGCGTCGCTGCCATCTCCTCGCCCGTCGGACCGTCTTCCTTGCTCTGCTGCGGGATCAGCAATTTGGATTTCAGATAAGCGAGCCAAGCCGCCATGACGAGATAGTCGGCGGCAAGTTCGATGCGAATGCGCCGGGCCCGATCGATGAACGAAAGATATTGCTCGGCAAGCGCCAGCACGGAAATGCGGGAAAGATCGACCTTCTGCGTGCGGGCCAGATGCAGCAGAAGATCGAGCGGCCCCTCGAAGCCAGCGATATCGACGACCAAGGCCGGCTCGTGCGAGCCGCGCTGCGTCTCGCCCTCCTGCCAGAGCTTGTCCATCGGCGTTGCCGCCTGCTGAAGCTTTTCCGTGCCGCTCACCTTGTCACCTATCAGTTCCTCGGAGCCTCGCTCTACGCCACCGCAAACATCGCATCGAACTCGGCGCGAACCGCGGCTTCGTCGGCGCCATCATTCTTGCCGAATGCCGCTTCGACCGCCTTGGCTCTTGCCAGCGACGCACCCGCTAGGGCGGGAACATTGCGAACCACCTGCTGCATCTCGTCCATGACACCATTGCAATGCAGCACGATATCGCATCCGCCGGCAATAATATTTGCTGCGCGCTCGCCGATCGTGCCCTTCAACGCATTCATCGAGGTGTCGTCCGACAAGAGTAGCCCCTGGAAGCCGATATGATCGCGGATGATCTCCCCGATCACCTTGCGCGACGTCGTCGCTGGGTTCTCCGGATCGATGTCGGTGAAGACGACATGGCAGGTCATCGCCATCAGCTCGTCCCTGAGCGCCACGAACGGTGCGAAATCGTGGGCCTCGAGCTCCGCACGAGGAACGGAGACGACGGGCAGTTCGTGGTGCGAATCGGCAAAGCCGCGGCCATGGCCGGGCATATGCTTCATGACGGGCAGCATGCCGCCAGCTTTCAGCCCTTCCGCCGCTGCGCGCCCCATCTCTGTTACTGTCACCGGATCGGCCCCATAGGCGCGATTGCCGATGACGTTGCTCGATCCCTCGACCGGAACGTCCAGAACGGGCAGGCAATCGACATTGATGCCGAACTTCAGCAAATCGAAGGCATGAAGTCTCGACATCAGCCAGGCGGCGCGCAGGCCGCGCTCGCGATCCTGGCGATAGATGTCGCCCAAAGCCTGTCCCGACGGATAATGCTGCAGGATCGGCGGACGGATGCGCTGCACCCTGCCGCCTTCCTGATCGATGAAGACCGGTGCGTCACGCCCGACGCTCTCACGCAGGGACGCAACGAGATCGGCGATCTGCGCCGGCTCCGAGATATTGCGGCCAAACAGGATAAAGCCCCATGGCTGTTCCCCTTGATAGAAAGAGCGCTCCTGGGGCGTGATGGTATGGCCGCTACAGCCAAGGATCATGGATTTCGATTCGGTCATATCCGAATCATAGAGTCTGACGCCGCGAAACGCGAGTGACGTCAAGGCGGGATACACAAGAACAGGGCGTTTCAACGGAAACGACAGCCTTCGAAGCTCAAATTCTCTCGCCAAATGTCCGGATAGGAAGCCATCAAATGCAAATCCGCCCGCAGGTCCATCTCTGCGGGCGGATTGTTTCAAACTAGACCGGGCTAAGTTTGATAGCCCCGACTGCTTACTTCGAAATCAGGCAGGTGCCGCCAGCGGCACGGTAGCGCTCGCAAATGGCTGCGGCTTCATCCTTCGTGCCGGCGACGACACGAACGCGATAGTAGGTGCCCTTGCCGGCGATTTCGGCCTTGCGGATCTCGAGCGGGTGATTGCCGATCACGCTGGCGAACTTGATCTTGAGGTTCGCCTGCGACTTCTGCGCGTCGGCTTCGGTCGGCAGAGATGCGATCTGCACGCCATAAGCACCACCGCTTGCGGCAGAGGCGGCGGCCGGAGCTGCCGAGGCCACCTGCTTCGGCTGCGGCTTGGGCTGAGCCTCCTGCGCCGGAGCGGGAGTGGCTGCCTTGGCAGGTTCGGGACGAGTCGTCGGGACCGGGTTGGTCTTGACGACGCGGATCGGCGTGCTTTCAGCACTTGCCGCATCCCCATTGTTAGGCTGAGCTGCGGCCTGGGTATTGGCTGGCGCCGGCCGGGCATTCGCCGAGGCGACCTGATTGTTCGCAGCCGGCTTGGCTGCAGCAGGCGCCGGCTTGTCGGCGGCCGCAGGAGCTGTATCGTCCCGTGCAACCAGCGAACCGTCGGGCTTCACGATCATCGTACGTACCTTGCGCGGCGACACCGCGGGCACCTGATCGTCGCCATTGGCTGCAACATTCGTGTTGCCGCCGTTCTGATTTGGCAGCAGGCGTGGATCCTGGGTCTCTCCAACAGCGGTCGGGGTCACCTGATCACCGCTACCATCATCCGGAGAGATGGATTCGGGGATCAGCGTCTTCTGAACGACATCGACGGGCTGCTCGTTGGAGGAAACCAGTTCCTTCTGTTTCGGCGCCGCCGTGCTGTCGCCGGCCACGCGGTCATAAACAGCCTTGTCCTGATTCGGTACAACGGTGCCGCCCGGATTTTCCGGAGCGACCTTCACCGGATCGGCATCGGCAGTGATCACACGCGGCTCGCCGGAGAACGTAGAGATCGGCGCGCCGTGACGGACCCAGCTATAGGCACCGTAGGCACCGGCGCCGAGTACAGCGATGACAGCAGCTGCCGTCACCATGCCGCGCACGGAACGAACGGGACGACGGCTACCCGCTGCCGGGTTCAGCGTCATCCGGGCAACGTTCTCAACCGGGCTGGATGCCTCGCGATAGCTGCGGCGGAAATCCTCTTCGAGCGCGCGCTCGAACTCATCGAATTCTTCGATCGGCTGCTTTGCAACGGCCGCAGCGGGCTGGGCAGCGGCGTTCTTCGACCAGGAAGAAGCGGCGGCGGTAACAGCGACACCCAGCGCGGCAGCGGCTGCGGACTTGACCGCTTCCGGTGCTGCTTCCTTCGCCGGCGTACCCAAGAGGCTCGCCATTTCGGAATCGATATCGAAATCATATTCCGGCGGAACGGCGATTGGTTCCTCCGGCTCGATTACAGGCAGATGCGGAACATGCGATCCTTCGAAGGTTTCGACGCGCTCTTCCGTGTCGGAGATTTCCGTCGGGTCGAAGGGCAACAGTTGGTCTGCATCGAACATCGGGGCAGCGCTGCGGGCGGCAGGCACGTCAACGGGTGCAGCCGGGATCGGTTGCGGCGCTACTGCGGCGACAGAAGCAGGAGCGACAGGCGCCGGCGCAACCGGCGTCGCGCGGGAAACTACCGGCTCTACAAACGAAGCAGAAGGAGCCGGCTGACGGGCTACGGCGGACTTTTCAGCTTCGGCGAAATCGAGTTCGGCAAGTTCCATCTCGATATCGGCAAGATCGAACTCGAAGTCCTGGCCCGCGAACGGATCCTCGGCACCAAAGGTGATCGGATTTGGCTCTTCATGATGCTGCGGAGCAGCGACAGGTTCAGCCGGATATTCGGTGACGGCGGGACCGAAATTCCCGAAAATGGGCTCGGCCTTCTCTGCCGGGGCACTCGCTCTCGACGGAACGGGATAACGATCCACATCCGCCAGCAAAGCGTCAATCTCTGCAGAAAGAGCAGCCGCATCGACATTCGGGGATTTCGCCGGCTCGGGCACTTGGGCGACTGCAGGAGCCG
Source organism: Martinezella miluonensis (assembly GCF_900094545.1). GTDB lineage: Bacteria > Pseudomonadota > Alphaproteobacteria > Rhizobiales > Rhizobiaceae > Rhizobium > Rhizobium miluonense. The sequence continues at coordinate 177,289 of NZ_FMAH01000004.1, read as the reverse complement.
GTTGCGCCGCTGCGACCAGCTGCGGCTCATAGGCTGGCTTCGCGACTTCGACAGGTGCGAAATCGACCGCCATGTCTTCGAACATTGCCTCGACAGACGCGGCATTCGGCGCCTGAGGAGCAACGGGAGATACTACGGCCGGAGCGGGCTGCTCGCGCGAGGCAGATGCCAGCGTGAAGTTGGCAAGCGGCAGCCGAACGGTGGCTGCGGCCGATTGCGGCGTCTTGACGACCGGAGGTGCGACCGGCGGCTCCACCACAGCGGCCTGCGGAGCCGGCTGAACAACCGGCTGCAAAGCCGGAGCAATCGACATTTCCAGCTCATCGATCAGATCGCGAGCACCCATGATCGGCTTGGCCGGAGCCACAGGCTGGGGCGGCGCTTCGAATACGGGCTCAGCCCGCACCGGCTCGGCGGGACGCGAAGCCTGACCCTGCTCAACGGAGGGCACCTGTGCCGCGGGAGCGGAAACGTCATTTGCCGGACTCATACGAGGCGTATCGTAACGCTCGAATTCGCGAAGAAGCTCGTCCTCGAGATTGAAGGCGGGCTCCTGCCGATGCGCGGCGGGAGCTGCCTGAGCAGCGGGGCGCGGCTCGAACCCCACGATGCGGGCGAGTTCGGCTAGCGGATCGTCCTCCGCAAAGAACCCGTCGTTTCCGCTTGCGCGATACGCCAACTGTTTTTCTGCCATCACCCGTTCCACTCGCAAACGATACAACTAATGCCAGTGCAATGTGGGTAAATGGTGACGTTTATCGCATTTCATCCGGTGCTGCGGTCCCGGTGATACCGAGACCCGACTTCAAAACCGACGCGACAGCGTACACCAGCCCAAGTCTGGCAATGCTCAATTCTCGGTTCTTATCGTTAACAAATCGTAATTCAGGTAAATCTTTACCTTTGTTCCAGTGTCCATGGAAGGAACTTGCCAGATCATACAGGTAAAAGGCGATGCGATGCGGCTCCTGAGACTGTGCCGCAGCTTCGATGATTCGCGGGAATTCTGCAATCTTGGCGACCAGCTGAAGCTCGGCCGGATCGGAGATCGTGTCGATGACGGCCTTTGACAGGTCGAGCGCGCCGATATCGAGATCCGGGAAGGCCTCCTTGGCTTGGCGGAACACCGACATGCAGCGAGCGTGTGCGTACTGCACGTAGAAGACCGGATTGTCCTTGGACTGTTCCGTCACCTTGGCGAAATCGAAGTCCAGCGGCTCGGAATTTTTCCGGTAGAGCATCATGAACCGTACCGAATCGCGACCGACTTCGTCGACGACTTCGCGGAGCGTGACGAAATCACCCGACCGCTTCGACATCTTCACCGGTTCGCCATCACGGAACAGCTTGACGAGCTGGCACAGAAGGACGGTCAGCTTGGCCTTTCCTTCCGATACACCACGCGCCACGGCCTCGAGCCGCTTGACGTAGCCGCCATGGTCCGCACCGAGAATATAGATCATCTCGTTGAAGCCGCGGTCGAACTTATTCTTGAAGTAAGCAACGTCGGCGGCGAAATAGGTGTAGGAGCCATCCGACTTGATGAGCGGGCGATCGATATCGTCGCCGACTTCCGTCGAGCGGAAGAGCGTCTGTTCGCGATCTTCCCAATCTTCCGGCAACTGGCCCTTCGGCGGCGGCAGCGCACCCTTGTAGACGTGGCCCTTGAAGGTCAGGTCGTTGATCGCGGTCCGGATCAGGGCCGCGCCGTTGGCGTGCAGCGTGCGCTCGGAAAAGAACACGTCATGATGAACGTTCAGGGCCTGCAGATCCTCACGGATCATCGCCATCATCGCGTCGATAGCACGATCCTTGACGATGGGCAGCCATTGATCTTCCGGCATGCCGCGCAGCTTAGTGCCGAATTCCTTGGCCAGCGCCTCGCCGACCGGAACCAGGTAATCGCCGGGATAGAGGCCGGCCGGAATTTCGCCGACCTGCTCGCCGAGCGCTTCGCGGTAGCGAATGAAGACGGAGCGCGCCAGCACATCGATCTGCGAACCGGCGTCGTTGATGTAATATTCCTTGGTGACGGCATAGCCGGCAAAGGCAAGCAGGTTCGCGAGCGCATCGCCGACAACGGCGCCCCGGCAATGGCCGACATGCATCGGCCCGGTCGGATTGGCCGAGACATACTCGACGTTGACCTTCTGCCCCTCGCCGAGCTTGGAGCGGCCGAATTTCTCACCTTCGGAGATCATCGTCGACAGGAGGCGCTGCCAGTAGCCGACGGAAAGGCGGATATTGATGAAGCCGGGGCCGGCCACCGAAACCTCGGCGACGTCGGCATCTTCCTTCAACTTCGCGACGATAATTTCGGCGAGCGCCCGCGGGTTCGTGCCCAGCGGCTTGGACAGGACCATGGCCGCATTGGTCGCGACGTCACCGTGGCTGGCATCTCGCGGCGGCTCCACACCGACACGCCCGAAGTCAAGTTCGGATCGCTTTTCTCTTACAATATCAATTTGCTCGAGAGCGTTCTTAATTCTAACTTCGAAGTCGGTGAAAAGGTTCATGATCTGGTCCACGCAATAGCTTCGGCGGGCCGCTATCGGCCCGACGCCGCCGCTGCCTACCGCAAATCGGGAGTCTGGTCAAACAGCCGCTTGTGGGCACTGATGGCATAGGTGTCCGTCATGCCGGCCAGATAGTCGCCGACATGCCTTGCCTTGGCGGCGACGGCAAGCCCGGCGATATGATCGACCCAATAGTGGCTCTGCATTTCCTTCGGATTGTCCATATAGGCACGGAACAGATCCGTGACGATCTGCGCCGCACCGGCGCGGATGCGCATGATATCCGGATGACGGTAGATGCGCTTGAACAGCATCTGCTTGATCTGCTTGTCGGTTTCGGCCATTTCGGGCGAGAAGGTCGCGGTGACGCGGCCGGCGGCGCGAATATCGGCAACGCTTTCCGGCTTGATCTCGGCAAGCGCCTGCTGCGAAACAGCGATGACATCCTCGACCATGCGGGTGATCTGGCGGCGCATGATTTCATGCGTGAAGCGGCTCGGCTCCAGATGCGGATAGCGCGCACTTACCTCGGCCATCAGCCCCGCAAGAAATGGCACCTCCTCCAGCATCTCGAAGGTCAGATAGCCGGAACGCAGCCCATCATCGATATCGTGGGTATTATAAGCGATATCATCGGCGATCGCGGCGACCTGCGCCTCCAGGCTGGCAAAAGATGCGATTTCGAGATCGTGGATCTCGCAATAATCGAGGATCGGCTGCGGCACGGGACCATGGATTCCCTTGCCGTCCGGCGTCATCAGCGGGCCATTGTGCTTGACCAGGCCTTCGAGCGTTTCCCAGGTCAGATTGAGACCATCGAAATCGGCGTAGCGGCGCTCGAGCTTCGTCACTATGCGCAGGGATTGGGCGTTGTGATCGAAGCCGCCAAAGGGCAGCAGCACCTCATGCAGCGCATCCTCGCCGGTATGGCCGAAAGGCGTGTGGCCGAAATCGTGAACCAGCGCCACGCCTTCCGCCAAGTCCTCATCCAGCTTCAGGGCACGCGCCAGAGCGCGAGCAATCTGCGCCACCTCGATCGTATGCGTCAGCCGCGTGCGATAGTGATCGCCATCCTGGGCGATGAAGACCTGCGTCTTATGCTTCAGCCGGCGGAAAGCGGTCGTATGGACGATGCGGTCGCGATCGCGCTGGAATTCGGAGCGTGTCGGGCTGCCGCCCTCCTCATAGAGCCTCCCTCGCGACGCCCAGGGATCTGTCGCATAGACTGCCTTTTCCCCATACCCGAAACCCAATGCATGCGTATCAATTGTCATTATCAATCCATTCCGGCATTTGGCTCCCGCACCACTATAGGCGCGATCGTCGTTTCCCTGCAGTCGCTTCCTGGCATTCGGACATTCCATCCGGTCTTCGAACGCCCGGCCCCATTGACGCCGCTTTGCGGCCTTCATACCTATAGACAAGAAAACAGCAAAATGGTGCGTGGCTCAACCATGAAACCATTGCTGTCACCGGCCTGACTTTCATGATAAAGGCTATGGATATCAGCCGTTTGAAAGTTTGACGGCTGAATGGTTCTCTCCGGATCTTGACCCCGGCAGGAGGAAGTTATGACTGAGACAAGTGTTACCCTGTCGGATGCCGCGGCGAAGCGAATCGCTGCTATCGTCGGTGCGGAAGCTGGAAAACGTGCGCTTCGCGTCGCCGTCGAAGGTGGCGGCTGTTCCGGATTTTCCTATAAATTCGATCTCGTCGACGGTCCTGAAGACGATGATGTGGTCGTCGAGAAGGGTGACGCGACCGTCCTGATCGATCAGCTCTCGTTGGTCTATATGGCCGGCTCGGAGATCGATTTCGTCGATAATCTTCTCGGACAATCCTTTCAGATCAAGAATCCAAATGCGGTCGCAAGCTGCGGATGCGGCACGAGTTTCGCAATCTGATCCCTACCCTTTTTCCACAGCTTGATCGCCGGCCGGGAGCAGTTGCTCCGGGCCGGTTCTCATATGGGCTGTAGTCAAGTCGATCCGCTGCGGATACAACGGAGCGAAGCAAAGGAATGGGCCACCCATGAAAATCGCCACCTGGAACATCAACGGCGTCAAAGCGCGTATCGAGAACCTCTGCCAGTGGCTGAAGGATTCAAACCCGGACATCGTTTGCCTACAGGAGATCAAGACGGTCGACGAAGGTTTTCCGCGGCTGGAGATCGAGGCGCTCGGCTATCACGTCGAGACGCATGGGCAAAAAGGCTTCAACGGCGTTGCTATCCTCTCCAAGACCAAGCCGGATGAAGTGACGCGTGGCTTGCCGGGCGACGATGGTGATGAACAGGCCCGCTTCATCGAGGCGGTGTTCTCGGTCGAAGGGCATGGCGCGTTGCGTGTCTGCTGCCTCTATCTGCCGAACGGCAATCCAGTCGATACGGAAAAGTATCCCTACAAGCTCGCCTGGATGGAACGCCTGCGCAAATTCGCAGTCGGTCGCCTGGCGCTGGAGGAACCCCTGGTGCTTGCCGGCGACTACAATGTCATCCCGGAGCCCTATGATTGCTTCGATCCGAAGGTTTGGGAAAGCGATGCTCTGTTCCTGCCGCAGACGCGCCAAGCCTTCCGTCAGCTCGAACATCTCGGCTTTACCGATGCGGTGCGTGCAACGACGGACGCGGTCAAGCTTTACTCATTCTGGGATTATCAGGCCGGCGCATGGCCGAAGAACAACGGCATCCGCATCGATCATCTGATGCTGTCGCCGGAAGCTGCCGATCGCCTCACCGCGACCGCGATTGAGAAGCATGTACGCGCCTGGGAAAAACCCTCGGATCATGTCCCTGTAATCGCGCACCTTGATTTCAGCAACTAGGCTTCAAATCTGACCGATCAGGCTCGATTGCGGCTCTTCGCGTCCTAAAGTGTCAGCCGATCAGTCGGGGCCGGCAACATCGAGCTGATGTGCCATCGATACTGCGACACGGCGGTCGTTCTCATTGGCGACAGAGAACGCCTGCTCCTGGATGTCTTCCATCCAGCCGCAGTCCTTCGGCTTACACTTGTCGAGCGCGGCCGTCATGAAGGCCAGGCCGCGAATGGACTGCCCTTCCTGGAAAAGAAGATTGCCGAAGACGGCCATGGCGCCAGGATGGCCGCTTTTGCGCGCCTGGTTCAGCCACTTCTTGGCCTGCTGCACGTTGGAGGCACCGCCCTCGCCTGACAGCATCATCTGCGCAAGCTGGAACTGAGCCTCGGGAACACCGAAGGTCGATGCGACCTGGAAATAGAGCTGGCGAGCCTGACCGAGATCAACCTTGACCGGGCTGTTGGAAATGCCTTTCTTGTAATAGCCGGCGAGAGCCAGGAGCGCATTAATGAAGAAGCCGGTGTCTTCCGAGCCCGGCTCCACGCCCTGCTGGGCGATCTCGCTGTAGATCTTGAAGGCTTCGAAATCGTTCTGCGTGACGCCATCGCCATCGGCATACATGTTGGCGAGAGCCCATCGCGAGCCCGTGTGGCCCTTTTCGGCGGCGTAGCGATAGGCCTCGACCGCCTCTTCCTTCTGTCCGTTCTTGTAGGCCTTGAAACCGAACTTGAAGAGATCGAACGGACCTGATTCCTTGCTGATGCCGGCATTGATATCAAATGCCCGGGCTTGGCCTGCCAGCGCCACCGCGGTGGCAAGGGACAGGCTGAGCATCATGACTCTCGCTGATATGAACTCGGACTTAAACATAACAGTCGATTTCTTTCGCTCCATTCGGACCTGTCACGGCGTTTGTACACGCGCCGCCAGATTCGCGAATGTTTTCCCTGATGGCGCACGAGACTGGATCATCCTTGGAAAGGACGGTTCCCGTGGCATTCAACCGAGGCTGTTTGCCACAATTGCGAGCATAGCTTGCAATTATGTCCAAACCAGCATTTGCGCGGCCGTTATCGTATCTCACCGCCGAACCGGCGTTCTCATTCGAATTCCAATGAGTGAGATTGGACATCGTCGGGTCGACGACTTCCCTTGGCAGACAAAGACTTCCCCCCCGCATCGGAAGCATGACGGCTCCGATCCCGGATTGTTGCTTATGCCAAAGTGGAAGTTCACCCATCGACCGCTTACGCACTTTCTACAAGGCTTGCCCCTGTGCCCACGTAATCGCTGCTCCCCATTTGTGGCGGGAAATGGACAAATTGCGATCTGATCACGGACCTGCAGTCTCTTGAAATAGAGTGTTGCTAATTCGTCACAAAAATTTTACCGGTGCTGAGATTTCCTTAACCATGAATCGCGCACACAGACCATTTTCGCGGCCTAACGGGCGACGACCCGGCAAGAAAACGCTGTGAGGCTCGATGGAGCTCGCAGCGCTGAGTCCGACAGGAGAGAATAAGCGATAAACCTATTCAATCCAGGAGTTTATCGTCAGAAGCTGACCTTCACAGAAGTCTGAAGAGCTGCAACCAAATCATTACCGAAGCTATAGGTGGCATCATTGCCATAGACGACGCCGCCGCGGGTGACCGGTCCGGATTTGCCGCTGGTCATCAGACCAAGCGCGCCACCGAAATTGAACTGAACATGCTCCGTCGGCTTATAGGCAACGCCGGCGCCTAGCGTCCACGTATCGCTGTTCATGCCATAGCCCTCGCTCGTGCCGCGATCCCAGGTCAGGCTGACCGCACCGCTCCACTGGTCATTGAACTTGTGCCCAATACCGCCGGTTATGGTCCAGCCATCCTGATAGAGCAGATCAAGCGACGTCAACTGAGTCTTTCGGTTGCAAGCGATGCTGCTATTGGCCGTCGGGCAGAGCGCGATGCTTTGCAGAACGCTCCAGTTCGTCCACTTGACCGAACCGAAAGCGAGCCAGTCCGGCGCGATACCAGTCTGAACCTTCCACTCCAGCGAGTCAGGCGCATCGGCCGATCCGAAGACGGAGGTCACCTTGCCACCGAAGCCGCCGGGAACAACGGGTGGAGGCACTTGGGTCAAATCGACGCTACCCTTAAGGTTGTCGTATTTGACCCGGCTGTTGTAGACGAGGCTGGTGCGGAAAGCGTATTCCGGAATTTCATAGGCAAGGCCGGCACGCCAGCCCCAGCCATGGCCGTCGACGTCAAGCGAGCCGACGCCGTTATAAAGTGCAGAGATCGGCGCCGGAGTGTCGAAGACCAGTCGCGATTTGAAGCCGCTGACTTCCTGATAGAAGCCGCCGCCGATCACGCGCAGCTGCCCCGGACCCATATCGAACTTGTACGAGCAGGTGGCCGAATAATTGTTCGTCCGCACCTTCGTCTCAATTTCATTGTTGGCGCCGGCCCAATTCGGGCCCTCGTTGAGATGGCCGCCGAATGGCTGGGAATAGTCGGCCATGCAATCGAGGTCGTCGGTAATACCGACCTTAAAGGCCGCATAGGGTATCGCATAATTTGCGGACGCATCGACCGAACGGCTGCGATTGTTGAGATTGCCGTCGAGCGGATTAATGTCCTTGGCGTTCTTCAGTTTGCGGTCGGGCATGACGTAGGTAACGCCGGACTCGAAAACATAACGTCCCTTGTCGAAGAGCAGGTCGATGTCGTAACCGCCACGATCCAGGCCGCCCGCAAAAGCGGCGCCCGCGAAAGACGTGCCGATGACGAGTGCGACTGCGCCCCTCAACGCAATTGAAAATGCCATTGTGTCTCCCCCACTGGTGCATTCATTTATTCGATTGTTGCGACGATCGAGTGAATTGGCAATGCGGCCAGGAAGAGCGATGAACACCTGAGTTAGCAATTGGTTTACGTAAGAAAGTGAACTCCGCATCACTGGGGCGGTAAAATTAGTCAGATTTTGCCTTTTTAATATCATTTTTATCCCCGCGTAGATTCCCATTCTTCACTGCAACATTTCTGTTACAATCTGACAACAGTTCAGCTTTTCGAAAATGCCCACTGATTTTAAGGATAATATATTTCGCCTGCGCGAAGCTGGCGGCCGGGAATTCCATCGCCCAACAGGCTCGTCCAGAATCGGCCGGACAAAAAAGAAGGGCACGCGACCTTCGTCACATGCCCTTCTAACTATTTCAATTGATTGGATCTTCGTCCTCAGCCGGCCTCGCTGACCCGGGCCAGCGCCACCTTGAGGCTGGCCTGCTGCCCTTCGAGTTCGCCGAGACGCTCGCGTTCGGCGGCAACGACGTCCGGATTCGCGTTGGCCACGAACTTTTCGTTCGAGAGCTTGCCGAGGATGCGGGCGATCTCCTGCTCGTTCTTCGCAATCGCCTTCTCGAGACGGGCCTTTTCGGCCGACAGATCGATAAGGCTGCCAAGCGGCAGGCAGACGGTCGCCTCGCCGATAACGATCTGGGCGGCACCCTTCGGTGCCGTGTCGGCCAGCGAAATCGCCTCGACACGCGCCAGACGCTTGATGGCGGCGTCATGGCGGAACAGGCGCTCGCGGGTCAGGCTATTGGCATCTACGACGACCAGCGGCGCGGTAGCAGCGGGCGGCACATTCATTTCCGAACGAACCGAGCGAATGCCGGAGACGAGGTCGATCAGCCAGTTGATCTCGTCGGCAGCAACGTCGTCGGCATAGGACGGAGCCGGCCAATCGGCATGGCAGATGAGGCCATCACGCTCCTTGCCCTCGCCCGCCGTGTGCGCCCAAAGCTCTTCGGTCATGAACGGCATGAAGGGATGCAGCAGCTTATAGGTCTCTTCCAGAACATAGGCGGCACAGGATTGAGCCTCCGCCTTGGCATTCTCGTCTTCGCCATTGAAGATCGGCTTCAGCAGTTCGAGATACCAGTCGCAGAACTGATTCCAGATGAAGCGATAGAGCGCGCCCGCCGCATCGTTGAAGCGGAAGCTTACCAGCGCCTCGGTGACATCACGCTCCGCACGCGCCAGCTCGGTCAGGATCCAGCGGTTGACGGTCAGCTCGGCAGCCTCGGGCACGAAATGCGGATCGCTCTTGGCGCCGTTCATTTCGGCAAAGCGCGTAGCGTTCCAGAGCTTGGTGCCGAAATTGCGGTAACCCGCGATGCGGGCCGGGTCGAGCTTCACGTCACGGCCCTGTGCGGCCATGATCGCCAGCGTGAAACGCAGCGAATCGGCGCCGTACTGGTCGATCAGCTCCAGCGGGTCGATGACGTTGCCCTTGGACTTCGACATCTTCTGCCCGTTCTTGTCACGCACCAAGGCGTGGACATAGACGGTGCTGAAAGGCTCGACAGATTCGCCGTTCTCATCCTTCATGAAATGAAGGCCCATCATCATCATGCGGGCAACCCAGAAGAAGATGATGTCGAAGCCGGTGACGAGGACGTTGGTTGGATAGTAGCGCTCCAGTTCCGGCGTCTCATCTGGCCAGCCGAGCGTCGAGAACGGCCAGAGCGCAGACGAGAACCAGGTGTCGAGCACGTCTTCGTCGCGCGTCAGGATTTCGCCCGGCTTGAAGTTCTCAAGCAGATCCTCGACATAGGCCTTCATCGGCCCTTCATGCGAGAGATAGTGCTGGATAGCGGCCTGCAGCGCTTCTTCCTCGGTCTTCTCAACGAAGACCTGGCCATCCGGTCCGTACCAGGCGGGAATCTGGTGACCCCACCAAAGCTGACGGGAAACGCACCACGGCTGAATGTTTTCCATCCAGTCGTAATAGGTCTTGTCCCAGCTCTTCGGAACGAGCTTGGTGCGACCTTCGCGAACAGAGGCGATCGCCGGTTCGGCTAGCGTCTTGGCGTCGACATACCATTGCTCGGTCAGTCGCGGCTCGATCGGCACGCCACCGCGGTCGCCATGCGGAACCATGTGCTTGTGCGGCTCGATCTTGTCGAGCAATTCGGATTCTTCGAAAATGCGGACGATGATCTTGCGCGCTTCGAAACGGTCCTTGCCCTCCAGCTCATCCCAAGCGCCGTGCAGTGCGGCAGGATGATCGAGACCTTCGAGGAAATCCTCGTTGTCCTTGATGGCAATGGTGGCTTCCGGGGTCAGAATGTTGACAACGCGCAGACCGCGGCGCTTGCCGACGTCGAAGTCGTTGAAATCATGCGCCGGCGTCATCTTGACTACGCCCGTTCCAGCCGTCGGATCCGGATATTCGTCGGCCACGATCGGGATGCGGCGGCCGACTATCGGCAGGATGACATGCTTGCCGACGAGCGACTTGTAACGTTCGTCGTCCGGGTTAACTGCGACGCCTGTATCGCCGAGCATGGTTTCGGGGCGGGTGGTGGCGACGACGAGATAGTCGCGCGTTTCCCATTCGGTCGGCTTGCCGTCTTCGTCAAAGGCGACCGGATGCTGATAGGTGACGCCCGGCTCCAGCGGGTAACGCAGGTACCAGAGATTGCCATTGACCTCGTGCTGCTCGACTTCGATGTCCGAAATCGCGGTCAGCATCTTCGGATCCCAGTTGACCAGCCGCTTGTCGCGATAGATCAGGCCTTCCTTGTAGAGCGTGACGAAGACTTCGAGAACGGCCTTCGACAGGCCCTCATCCATGGTGAAGCGCTCGCGCGACCAGTCGCAGGAAGCGCCGAGGCGCTTGAGCTGATTGAAGATCAAACCGCCCGATTCAGCCTTCCATTCCCAAACATTGTCGATGAAGGCTTCGCGGCCCATCTTGTGGCGATCCGGCTGCTGCCTTTCGGCCAGCCGACGCTCGACGACCATCTGCGTGGCGATGCCGGCATGGTCCATGCCGGGCTGCCAGAGAACGTCTTTGCCGCGCATGCGCTCGAACCGCACCATGATGTCCTGCAGCGTGTTGTTCAGCGCATGACCCATGTGCAGCGAACCGGTCACGTTCGGCGGCGGAATGACGATGGTGAAGGTTTCAGCGCCCGGCTTGGCGTTCGCACCGGCGCGAAAAGCGTCGGCTTCATCCCATTTTTGGGCGATCTTCGGTTCGACGGCGGCGGAATCATATGTTTTGTCGAGCATTTTTTGACCGGATCTAGAGGACTGGGTGATGCGGGTTGTAAATAGGATGGCTGGAAGCGAGTCAATAAAAAAGCCGCCCCGGAGCCCGGAGCGGCGGATCGTCTACCCGAAGCTCAAGGCTGTCAGCGGCGCGGGCCGCGTGCCACTCGTTCGATTTCTTCGCGCACGAGGCGCTCCACCAAGGTCGGCAGATTGTCGTCGAGCCATTCCTGCAGCATGGGCCGCAGCATCTCCTGGGCCAGTTCATCGAGAGAGCGGCGCGGGCCGCCATCGACGATGGCAGCAAGCTCTTCAAACGAGCGGGCGACTTGCGCACCAGTGTCTTCGGACATCAGCGCCGACGATGCGGGCGCAGCCTGAGCAGGCGTCAGCGCGGCTTCGGCTTCCAATGCAGCCGGCCGCGGTACTTCTGGAGCGTGGAAGGCCGGCGTCTCCACCAGCGGCACAACCAGCTGCGGAGCTGCGACAGCTTCCGGTGGCTTGATCTCTTCCATCTCGGGTTCCAACTCGGCAGCAGGCGGTACCACCGCCACAGGCGGCGCGACTTCGGAAATCGCGTGTCGCAACGGATAGTCGATAGCCGGCTCGACTCGCGCTTCAGCAAGGCGTGCAGCCATGGCCGGCGGCAATTCCCGTTGCTGCGGCAGCTCGCGCCCGGCACTCAGCAATGCGGCATTGCGCTCGGAAGCGGCACGAACGCGCGCGGCGACATCAGCAAGCGACAGGCCACGGTTGGCGCTTTCCGGCTCGGAAACGGGCACCTGCGAGTTTGCAGCGACGAAACGCGGATCCTGTGTAGAAGCACGAGCTCGATCGGCAGCAGCGAACTCTTCATCGACGGTCAGCTGGATATCGTCTTCACTTCCACCGCCAGCGGCAAAATGTGTCGCTGGCATCGGCTTCGTGCTGCCGGGCTCGTTGCTTTCGATGATCCGGCGGATCGACGCCAGGATCTCTTCCATGGACGGTTCACGCACTACATTTGGCTGAGCCATATTCATCCCCGTTTTCCCATATTCAGCGACCGGAAACTCACCAAAGCGGCGCTCGAACCAGGGCCACCCTAGATGACTGTCCCCGGGAAAAAAATCACCTGGAAAGCACTAAACCCGGTGATGCACAGTTTTGTAACGATGACGGCGAATCGCACCGCTACGGCTGATTCTGCCATATGCGCGCACAATAAAAAACAGGCGCCCGAAGGCGCCTGCCGAATGCATTGCCGATCTTCAAATAATCAGAATACGAATTCCTTGGCCTTGGCGAAGCCAGGCAGCGGCTTGATCGACGCGTTGAAGAAGACATTCTCCGAGAAAGCGCCGCGCTCGCGCATGAAAACGGTGGCGCGCGCCGCATGGCCATAGCCAAGCACGGCGATCAGGCGTCCGTCCTCGCCGAGCTGGTCCAGAAGCGCCTGCGGCAGCTGCTCGATCGAGCCATTCAGGAAGATGACATCGTAGGGTGCGTCGCCGGCGTGACCCTTTTCGAGATCGCCGGTCACGACCGTGACGTTTTCATAGCCGAGTGCTGCGAGATTGGTCTTGGCTTGGGCGGCGAGATCCGCATCCGATTCGAGAGCGACGACCTTGCCTGCGACGAGCGACAGGACGGCGGACACGTAGCCCGTGCCGCAACCGATATCTAGAACCTTGTCTTCCTTGGTAATAGCACCGAGTTGCAGCAGCTTGGCCAGCGGCGAGGCTTCCATCAGGAAGCGAGCGGGCTTGCCTGCGGCTGCCGGGGCAGTCTCGATATCGCAATCGATATAGGCCAGGAGCTTCGACTTCTCCGGCACGAAATTTTCGCGCGGCACCGCGAAAAATGCACTCAACACGGAATGGGAGGTGACATCCGTCGTACGGACCTGGTTCTCGACCATCTTCACGCGTGCTGCTTCGAAATCCATCATATCCTCTTGCGCCTTTACCAGGCCGGCTTTGCTACAGTGCTACGCGTGTCTTAATCGCCTGCGGCTACGCTTTCAAGGCATCGCTGCAACAGGCGCCGAGATTCATACCGATGCGTCGCCGCCAGACAACAACCGATTGCTCGAATATGGGGCCAGGCACCCCGATCCAGGTGCCCTCACCTCATATTCTCAAGCGAACGCGACTTCTTCGAAGGGAAAGCGAGCTAGGGCAAAACCCTCCGCCTCCACGTTCCTAAAATCAGGAGGCCCGTCAAAGCGGTACATCTATTAATAAAATGTTAACCTCCCAGGACCACGTTTGATGATATTGGACCGCCTGAACGTGGTGACCGATCGACCTTCCGGCCCGAAGCTCTTCGGGCTAAGATTAAATTTGAATAGAAGGTGGCTGGATGCCTGTCTCTCTCGTGCTTTTCGTGGCAACTTCCCTGCCGTTAGTGGTTTTTCTGGCTGCCAGTCTTTCCTCCATGATGTAGGTCGTCGAATGAGGCTTTCGCTCTCCCTCGCAGCGTCCCTTCTCCTCATGCCTCAGATCGCGCTCTGCGAAGAAAGCTCAGAAAAAGCAGCACCGGTCATCGAACATGCCGTTACCGGCAAACAGCTCGATGAATGGTGCGAGGAAGAACAGGCGCTTGCCTCGGTCTACGTGCAGGGAATTCTCGACGAAGCGCAGCGCACGAAGAATCTGACGATCCGCGCCACAAAGCAGACGCCGAAGAACTCATCCCGCTACGAACGCTATCTTCAGCAGTTCGTCGGCGCCTTCTGCCTCCCGCCCGATCTCAGCAACGCAAGAGCGACCATGATCGCTTGCAAATGGATGTCGGAGCATTCCTGGCAGCTCGAGCGGCCCGCCAGCGCGCTGATCGCACGCTCCTTCAAATTCGCCTTTCCCTGCTTGGAAGAATAGGCGCCCTTCCTGTTCCCATCCGATGGGCCTGCAGCTTGCGGATGCGACGCCGTCGAGGGGTCGTCGGTGTGTCCGATTGAGAGGACGCGAGAACGAATTGCCACGCTTGGCTTTGGGAGCCGAAGGACGTTCAAACCCCATTCGCAAAAACTGAAATTCCGATGGGATTCAGCTAGTTATACGAGCGCTTGGGGAAGGATGGAGGCCTCGCCCGGAATCGAACCGGGATGCAAGGATTTGCAGTCCTCTGCGTAACCACTCCGCCACGAGGCCATCCGATGTATAAAGGCGAGTGATGGCGGGCGTTTAGAACGAATCTTGAATCGACGCAAGGGCCTCATTCTGAATATCGCTCTTTTTTCGTCATCGGCGGCGGCTTGTGACAAGTCTATGCACTTAATAACGGCAATTGTCCCTCCGCATGGGAGAAATGCGGCCATCGCAAGGATGGACCGAATCATTGTGCTGAGCCAGGGACGCATCGTGGAGCAAGGCAGACCGGACGAACTGGTCGAGCAAAATGGCCTCTTTGCCCGTCTGTGGAAGCGCCAGACCGATGGCTTCATTGCCAAGGAAGTCAGTTAGTCCCCGTCGGCCCCACCCTCGAACCGACGGGTTGACCGCGCCTTGCTCCCATATAACAGAAGTTGAGTACATCGGCTTCTTGCCACTTTTGGATCACGTCACGATGGACGATATCCGAAAAGCTCGGTGTAGCGTTGCAGATCGGCTCCACGCAGGCCCCGCCCATAAGCGGAGATTCGGCGCCGGATATGCGACTTCAAGCGAGTATCTGAAAACGACGAAAAGATATCCGAGGATCTGACATGTTCCAGTTGCGGCGAGCAAAGCCGGGCGATCTAGCGCGTAATTATGAAATATGGCGGACTGCAGTCGAAGCCACCCACCAGTTTCTTGATACGTCGGATCGCGAGGCGATCGGCAAGATGGTTGCAGAGGATTATCTGCCGAATGCCGGGTTTACGGTGGCGGTCGATGGCAATGACCTGCCCCATGCCTTCCTGGGGACCACCGGGCATCACATCAACGCGCTCTTCGTTCATGCCGATAGCCGAGGAATGGGCCTGGGGCGCCTCCTCCTCGAGAGCTTCCGGACGGAGAAGGATGTCGTCACTGTCGATGTCAACGAGCAGAATCCCGAAGCGATCGGCTTTATGCGCGGCTAGGATTCAAGGTGACAAGCCGTTCGGAGCTGGACGATCAGGGCCGTCCCTACCCGATCCTTCATTTGCGATGGGAGAGATCCCCGTCGAAGTGAGCTGCTATCCTCATCGATTTGGTTATCCAACGAAGTGCCGACATGCGCTGCAAATACGCTTAGCCTCGCTTGTAGTGCCGCCCCAGAAAGATTGAGAATCGAGCGCATTTCGGACCCTTCTAGAACAGCGGTCATTGCCGCGTACCGAATTCGTCGCAGGGGTTCATCCGCTGCCAGCCCATTCAGGTAGGTTATAGAAACCTAAGGTAGATGCTAGGCTCTTTGCTACCGGTTTGGATGCCACCCCTGAACCGGACAGTGCCGCGTCCGACGAGACTGCGCCCCCAGTAGTGTCGTCGGACGCACCAACGCCGCCTTCGTTCGCCGCTAGGGCACAGACATAAGGCGGGGCAAGCTTTATCTTCGTCATCTCCGACGCCAATAGAATCGCTTCCCTTGTCGTCATTAGCCGCAAACTTCTCCAGATTCTGGCGTCGAAAATTCCCATGCTGCGTGAGATGCGACAGTGACAGCTAGGCTTCTTCCTAGCTTCCGTTGCAACGGCATCTCTTTGTCTCAGCACTCCTAGTTGAACGCAAAGCGCGATCTATCGTCGGCAGCCGATGATTTGCGTCATTTTTGCAACAAACCTCTTTTTCGAATAGCACGCATATAGTTCGCTCACCTTATCATCTTGCCAAATCAGCGAAGCGGGTTCAGGAATTAGTTCGCGAAGCTTATTACTTCGCACCTACTGATAGGGAACATGAGCGGGATGGGGTTGGGCACGTTGTTTTTCGGCGCAATATCTCAGGCCCAATCAAGAGAGATTGGAGTTACTATGAACATCAAGAGCCTTCTTCTCGGCTCCGCTGCTGCGCTGGCAGCAGTTTCCGGCGCTCACGCAGCCGACGCCATCGTTGCTGCTGAGCCGGAGCCGCTGGAATACGTTCGCATCTGCGACGCATACGGTGCAGGCTACTTCTTCATCCCGGGTACCGAGACCTGCCTCAAGATCGGCGGCAAGGTTCGTACGGAAGGTGAATGGTACGACGCCTACAACCGCAACAGCCACAATGGCACGCTGTGGCACACCCGCGCCGAGCTGAACGTCAGCACCGCGACCGACACCGAATACGGCCCGCTGAAGACCGAAACCATCGTTCGCTGGGACTGGCACGACGGCAATGCCACCAGCACCAACCTGCTGTGGTCCTACATCAGCCTCGGCGGCTTCACGGTCGGTAAGAAAGACTCGCAGTACAACTCGTACATCGGTTACGCCGGCGACGTCATCAACGACGACGTGATCTATGACGGCCCGTACGAACTGAACCAGATCACCTACGAATATGATGCCGGCAACGGCTTCTCGGCCGTGGTCTCGGTTGAAGACAGCAACTCCAGCGGCTCCGGCGCTTCCTACGGCGCAAGCTGGTGGACGGACGACAAGGCAAACCACTACGCTCCTGATGTCGTTGCCGGTGCCGGCTTCAAGTCTGGCGCATGGGGCTTCAAGGTTGTCGGTGGTTATGACTCGATCGTCGAAGAAGGCGCTATCAAGGCTCGCGTCGATGCCGACTTCGGCGCATTCTCTGCCTTCCTGATGGGCGGCTGGAACACCGACGGCGACAAGCTCAACAAGTACGCCGGCACCAACCAGGACGTCTCTGCTTGCACGGCACCGAACGGCACCGTCAACG
This sequence comes from Martinezella miluonensis, assembly GCF_900094545.1. Lineage (GTDB taxonomy): Bacteria > Pseudomonadota > Alphaproteobacteria > Rhizobiales > Rhizobiaceae > Rhizobium > Rhizobium miluonense. Next base: position 160,126 of record NZ_FMAH01000004.1, on the reverse strand, counting down.
CGTCCAAGTGCGGCTGGGGTGACTGGGCAGTTTGGGGTGGCGCAAGCGTTCCGGTCAACGACAAGCTGAAGTGGAACGTCCAGCTCGCCTACACCGACAGCAAGATCTTCGAAGCAACCACGAACATCAAGTGGAACCCGGTCAAGAACCTGCTCATCGAGCCGGAACTGACTTACGTTCACTATGATTATGCCAACGACGATACGGTTTCAGGCATCCTGCGCTTCGAACGCAACTTCTAACCTGATCAGATTTGACCTCCGATCAGAGAAGAAAGGGGTCCGGCTTTCCCTGCCGGCCCCCTTTTTTCTTGTCGGTAAGCTCCTGAAAACGAAGGCTTCCTCTCCATTAGCGCGTGTCGCGGCATCACCCCGATCAACCAGAAGGGGGAACATTGTCGCAGCCGTGGCGTTTACCGGCAAAGGGACGAAGCTGAATAAAGGAGTTACCGCCTTGAAATATCTCGCTTCAATCGCTCTGACCGCCGCATTGACCGTGGGTTCGGTGCTGTCGGTCGCGTTGCCGACGACGGCAGCCCCGCTCGGCGTTTCGCCGGCGACGACCGCGAATGTCATTCTCGTGCAGGAACAGGGCTCACGCTGGCACCCCGATTCAGACTATGATCGCCGGGCCTATTGGCGCGATCGCGAGCGCCGCCACTGGCGCGACGACCGGGATTGGGATCGCCGGCATTGGGACCGAGGCTGGCATCGCGGCTGGTATGACGAGGGCCGCTATCACCACCCACACCACGGCGGCGTGATACTGGAAATCCGTCCCTGAGGTCGCCGCACAGTTCTAAAAAGGCATATGCCGGTAGCGATGTGCTGCCCGCCCGGCATGCGTCCCGGTCACAACGGGAGCCCAAAAACCAACGGCCGCTGCCGAGATATCGGTAGCGGCCGAATTGCTGTGAAAACCTAACTTGCGCCGGTTTGAAGCTCCTACCGGTTAGCGGCAAACGCGGACATTGCGGACGACCCAGTGGCCGTGAACCTTATGCTTCACCTTCTTCATCTGGCAGTGATGATGATGGTGGTGACGATGATACATCGGAGCCGCCTCGGATGGTACGCTGACGGCGAAGACCGATGCCAGTGCGAGTGCAGAAGCAAGAAGCAGGTTTTTCATGTCGAACCTCTAAAGCATTGGGGACTATGCTGCGCATATCGCGCTGTTAAGCAAATGCGCCGGCTCACATTAACGACACATGAACATCTGCTCACATTAGCGAGAGCAACCACAACGTGAACGAAATTTAATGAAATGCCCCGCGCGCCTACGGCAAAACTACCGCGGCATCAAGCCGACACATCTCTCACCCAAGAACGACCTTGGACAGCGAAACAACGGATCGACATGGATGCAAGCGCCTGTTGTTGCAGCATAAAGGCGGCTCTGCCGCAGCGCGCTCTCGGTTCTTCAGTCGATCGCGGAACGGATTGGCAGCAGTGCTCGAATCCGTTCGTCGCGAAGGTAGAGGCCGCCCCATGCCAAGGCGCCTAAAAATAAACTTATAAGTTGCGGAGGAGAGCCGACTTCTCCAAGGCGGAAATGAGTGCAGATAGCGCCACCCAGAAAGCCCGTCGTCAGGATCGCTCCGAGAACTGCCGTGCCTGGAATTGCATAAAGGATCGCGCAGACGAGGATGATGAGACCCAGCAACCTTGCCTGGTCGATCAGAAAGCCCGTCGCTTCGATTTCCGCACTGACCAATGCGGGCGCAAACAAATCGACAGCCGCATCGGCCGCCAGTGCCAGAATGACGATGGCGCTGAGGACCCATCCCAGCATTGCCCCTTTGCGAAGGCTCGCATTCTCAACCATTTGTCACCTCCCCAATATGCCGATCCGGCCCATATTCCCGGTACCGCCTCATAGGCCGAAGTCCACCGGACGAACGGCGGCAAGCTGACATGGAGAGAGGAGGCAGGTCAACGAGGACAAGGGACCTAGCGCATCGAAACGATTCCGGTCAAAATCGCGCGGGCAGAAGCGGATGCAATAAAACTGCAAAATTGCGCTGATAGGGTCCGCCCGCTGTTGCCCATCGGCATAAGCCAATCGGCACCATGTCGATGCGATAAACTTCCGAAGTTCTGTGGAAGAAAGTGGCTCCCCGGGCCGGATTCGAACCGGCGACCTGTCGATTAACAGTCGAATGCTCTACCGCTGAGCTACCAGGGAATGCGCTTGGCGCGGTGTGAGTGGGCTTCTACAAATGCTTTCCCGATTTGCCAAGCGGTTTTTTCAAAAAAATGTATTTCTCTTGCATTATTTTGTCGCCTCACCATTTCCTGTGGATGACCGATCAAAGCGGAACGACAGCGAACGCCGATCGAAATGCCCGGAAAACAAGGCGTTTCGGCATCGATCCCTCCACTCGCGAGCTTGTTTTTGGCTCGGTGAGAATTCCCCTGCCCCGGTCGCGCCTTGCCCGCCTCGGCCTGGGGATAGCGCTCGTCTTCGGTGGCCTGCTTGGCTTTCTGCCGATCCTCGGCTTCTGGATGCTGCCACTGGGCCTCATCGTGCTGTCGCACGATATGCCCGCAGTACGCCGCTGGCGCCGTCGCTTCGCCGTGTGGTGGGCAAGAAGGCGCCGTCCGGCGAACTAGCTCCCTTTATCTTGCACCAACCGGCCGGGCAGGATTACCGACGACGGTAGCGCCTGGCGCAACATCCTTTGTCACCACCGCACCCGCCCCTATGATCGCGCCGTCGCCGATCGTCACCCCGCCGACAAGGATGGCCCCGCCGCCGATCCACACGCTCGCGCCGATCGTGACCGGCCGCGCGATTTCCATCCCCGCTCCCCGCAGCTTCGGATCCTTATGGTGCTCGGCGCAATATATATGGACGCCCGGCCCCAGCATGCTGCCATCACCGATGCGCACGCCGGCGCTATCGAGAATGGTGCAGCCGGCATTCATATAGACCCTGCGACCGAGCGAAATGTTGATGCCGTAGGAGCAGTGAAACGGCGCTTCGATAAAAGCGCCCTTTCCGATGTCGGCAAAGAGCAGAGACAAGGCCGGAGCGAGATTGCCGCGCTGCGAGGGTGGCATTGTATTGTGTGCATGTACGGCCTCACGCGCCTGCCAGCGCAAGGCGTCGAGTTCGGGATCGAAGCAGCAGTACCACTCTCCCGCTGACATTTTCTGCCGCTCGCTTAGACCCATATCCTCATTCCTTCCACTGCCTTCGGGATTCGCTGACGGTCATCTTGCAACAGCATTCGACGCGTCAGCAATAAAGACGATCGCACGCCTCCCGCCCGCCAACAGACTCAGGGCGAGGCAAGGCACCTTGCCGGCCTTGATTAGCAAAATCTCAAATGCACGATCCTGCGAAGAACGATTGTTCGCAAACCTCTTCCCTGAGTGAAAAAGCCCGCCAACGCGGGGATTCCTGCCCTCAACAAACTGTCACACAGCTTGTCTATAACGCCGCTACCGCGGACTTGCGCAAGACCACCGGTTCCGAGCTTTCAAAAAGGAAATAGGGATTATGTCTAAACTTAAAAATTGCATTTCGGCTGCTGCAGCCGGCGTCATGAGCGTAGCGCTGGCTCTGCCTGCAGCTGCCGCTCCGACCAAGTTCGATTTCTGGTTCGGCCTGTCGGGCGATCTGGAGCGTGTCGTTCAGACGCTGTGCAAGAACTTCAACGATTCCCAGAAGGATTATGAAGTTTCTTGCGTCAGCCAGGGCAATTACGACGCCGCCCTGCAGAACACGATTGCCGCCTTCCGCGCTGGCAAGCAGCCGGCCATCGTTCAGGTTTACGACGTCGGCACCGCGACCATGATGCTTTCGGGCGCCTACTACCCGGTTGGCAAGCTGATGTCTGAAAACGGCTACAAGGTCGATTGGAACGACTACTTCCCCGGCATCGCCCGCTACTACGCAACGTCCAAGGGTGAGCTGCTTTCCTTCCCGTTCAACTCTTCGACCGCCCTGCTCTATTGGAACAAGGACGCGTTCGCCAAGATCGGCAAGACCGCCGCTCCGAAGACCTGGGAAGAAGCCGCCGAAGCCATGAAGGCGCTGAAGGGCGCCGGCTATGATTGCCCGATGGCCATCAACATCTCCGGCAACGAAAGCTGGCAGCTGATGGAGCAGTTCTCTGCCATCCACGACCAGCCGGTTGCCACGAAGAACAATGGCTATGACGGCATTGACGCCCGTCTGACGGTTAACAAGACCAAGTTCGTCAAGTACGTAACCGACCTCAAGAGCTGGTACGACCAGGGCCTCATCAAGATCAAGTCCAAGGATCTCGGCCAGGACATGGTTCAGGCCTTTGCATCGGGCGATTGCCAGATGATCATGACCTCGGTCGGTGACCATGGTTCGGTCACCAAAACCCAGAAGGCTGGGATGACCTGGGATGTGGCCGAACTTCCGGTCTACGCCGGCACCGAGCGCAAGAATTCGCTCGTCGGCGGCGCGTCGCTCTGGGTTCTCTCCGGCAAGTCGGCTGGCGAATACAAGGGTGCGGCAGCATTCCTCGACTTCATCGGCAAGCCTGAAACCGCCCTCTTCTGGTCGACCAACACCGGCTACATCCCGGTGAAGAAGTCCGGCTTCGACTTCATGAAGTCCAGCGGTTTCTACGACAAGGCGCCTTATAAGGGCCGCGAAGTCGCGATCGCCAGCTTGACCGCTTCCGAGCCGACTCCGATCACCCGCGGCGTTCGCCTCGGCAACTTCACGCAGATCCGCGCTGAATTCGGCAATCAGATGCAGGCCATCTTCGCCAACAAGGTCAGCGTTCAGGAAGGCATCGACAACCTCGTCAAGAACGGCGACGCCGTCCTTGACCGCTTCGAAGCCACCTACAAGGGCAAGCAGCTGCCGTAAGCAGCGCATCGCATGACAGGCAGCGTCCGCCGGGGTTTCCCGGCGGACGTTCGTTATGAGCGCAAGAGTGCCATCGGGATTCCAAGCCGGAAGAGACAATGGAAAAACGTATAACTTTCAACAAGTGGAGCGTCGGCATCCTGTTCGCAGTGCCGCAACTGCTCCTTATCTTCACCTTTTTCTATTGGCCGGCCGGTCAGGCAGTCTTCTGGTCGCTGACGCTGCAGCAGCCTTGGGGCGGCGGCAATATCTGGGTTGGCCTCGATAACTTCAAATCCATTCTTGCCAACGCCGACTACTGGAACTCAGTTACGATCAGCATCAGTTTCGCGGCGATCAGCACCGGTATTTCCATGGTGGCCGCGCTGGTGCTCGCAGCCTTGACCGACCGGCAGCTGCGCGGCTCGAAAATCTACCGCGTCGTGCTCATCTGGCCCTACGGCATCGCAGCTCCCGCGGCGGCGATGGCCTTCCGCTTCATCCTGGCGCCAGAAGCCGGCCTCGTTGCCGTGGTCAATCAGTGGTGGCCAGGAATCTGGGACCCGGGCCTCGACGGAAACGCCGCGATGGCCTGCGTCATCGCCGCCTTCTCGTGGAAATATATCGGCTACAGCTTCATTTTCTTCTTGGCCGCTTTCCAGGCAATTCCTCGCTCGTTGATCGAAGCGGCTGCCATGGACGGTTCGAGCGTGCTCAGACGTTTCTGGGACGTCCAGTTCCCGTTGATAACGCCGACGATCTTCTTCCTGCTGGTCATCAACATCACCGAGAGCTTCCAGGATTCGTTCGGCATCGTCGACATCATGACATCAGGCGGCCCGCACAACTCGACCAACCTCATGGTCTACAAGATCTATTCCGACGGCTTCAAAGGCCTCGATTTTTCCGGTGCGGCGGCGCAGAGCATCATTCTGATGCTGCTGATCATCGTGCTTACCATCTTCCAGTTCCGCTTCATCGAGCGGCGCGTGCATTACCGTTGAGGCTGACATGGTCGAGCGCACACCTATTCTCAACTTCTTTACCCATCTGATCCTGTTTATCGGCTTCGTGGTAGCCGTGGGACCGATAGCCATCGTCGCCATCGCCGCATCCCACAATATGACCGACGTCAACCACGTGCCGATGTCGCTCATTCCCGGCACGGAATTCTGGGCCAACATGAAGACGGCCTGGACGACCGCCAACCTCGGCCCCAAGCTGCTGAACAGCCTGATCTTCGCCACCGGCGTGGCGATAGGCAAGGTGCTCATTTCGGCGATCACCGCCTTCTCGCTGGTCTATTTCCGCTATCCCGGCCGCCACTTCATCTTCTGGCTGATCTTCATAACACTGATGCTGCCGCTCGAAGTGCGTATCGTGCCGACCTATGCGGTCGCAGCGAACGTCCTGTCGCCCTTCCAGGGGATTCTCGACATCACCGGCATGACTTGGCTCATCGAAAAGCTTACAGGCGTTGAGGTCTCGCTGAACCTCGGGCTGCTTAACTCCTCGATGGGCCTGATCCTGCCGCTGATCGCGACGGCGACCGGCACTTTCCTCTATCGTCAGTTCTTCCTGACCATACCGGACGAGCTGACCGAGGCCGCACGCATGGACGGCGCCGGAGCGTTGCGCTTCTTCATCGACATCCTGCTTCCGCTGTCGCGCACCAATATGGCGGCACTCGGGACGATCATGTTCCTCTGGGCCTGGAACCAGTATCTGTGGCCGTTGCTTGTCACCACCGATCCGGCACACATGACGGCTGTAACAGAGCTCAAGCAGCTCATCCCGAACATCGGCGGCCTTCCGGAATGGCATATCGCCATGGCCGGCACGCTGATCGTCATGCTGCCGCCGCTTGCCGTCGTCGTTCTCATGCAGCGCTGGTTCGTTCGCGGCCTGATCGCTACCGAAAAGTGATCGAGCAGCCTGCCGCTCCTATCGAAACGAGCGGCAGGCATTTACATTGGTCCGTCTAAAAGCGTCGATCGACCACTTGGGACAAGTTGTCCCTCTCCAAGGGATAGCAGCGCAGAAACCGCGCTGATCAAGCTACCCGCCAGGATAGCGGCTAAGTCCCGCCAAGACTTGATTTTCAAACTGGACGGTACTCACGAGCAGCTGACAGCGATGGTCTGCGTGATGCGCTGATCTCGGCTCGGGTGTCTTGGACCTTTGGCGGCGCCTCTCCTCACTCGCGCAGACAAAAAAGCCCGGAAATCGGTGAGGATTTCCGGGCGCGCGTACTGAAAATTGATGTTTGAAATTTTAGTGTGCCAACACCTTGAGCGGCGCGACGGAGGCAACGGCATCAAGCCGCAGGCCGGTATCCTGGGCAAAGAGATGCGTGTGCTGCTGCGGCAGCTCCAGCCCAACGGACTGGCCGGTCTGACCTGTGGTGTGATCCGATACGGCAACGGCGAAGCTCGATCCGTTGATATCGCAATGGATGACGCGGCCAGCGCCGAGCTCTTCGACGAAATCCACCGTTGCCGGGATAGCGCCCAGAGTGCCTGCCGGAACGAGACGTACATGTTCCGGGCGAATGCCGAGAGCGACCGGGTCGCCGGCATGACGCTTGCCGATATTGGCATCGATGTCGATCGGCAGGCCATCGAAGATGAACTGTTCGCCGTTAGCCGAGAAGGTCCCTTCGAGGAAGTTCATCGCCGGCGAGCCGATGAACGAGCCGACGAAGCGGGTGCGCGGCGTATTGTAGATTTCAAGCGGCGTGCCGACCTGCTCGACATTGCCCTTGTACATGACGACGAGCTTGTCAGCGAGCGTCATGGCCTCGACCTGGTCGTGGGTCACGAAAACCGATGTCGCCGACAGGCGCTTGTGCAGGCGGCGGATCTCGACACGCATCTGGACGCGCAGCTTGGCATCGAGGTTGGAGAGCGGCTCGTCGAAGAGGAAGACCTTCGGCTCGCGGATGATGGCGCGGCCCATGGCGACGCGCTGACGCTGGCCGCCGGAAAGCTCGGCCGGCTTGCGGGCGAGGAAATCTTCGAGACCGACGATCTTGGCGGTTTCCTTGATGCGGCGGTCACGCTCCTCGCGCGGCACGCCCGCCACCTTCAAGGCATAGCCCATGTTGGCGGCGACATTCATGTGAGGGTAAAGCGCGTAGTTCTGGAACACCATGGCGCAGCCGCGCTCGCGCGGCTCGAGCTGGTTGACCACCTTGCCGTCGATGACGATCTCGCCTGACGATATGTCCTCAAGACCAGCGATCATGCGCAGCAGCGTAGACTTGCCGCAGCCGGACGGGCCGAGAATGACGACAAATTCTCCCGAGCGGAAGTTCAGGTCGACGCCATGGACAACCTGATTGCGTCCATACGCCTTGCGAACTTGTTCGATCCGAATTTCCGCCATTTCAATCTTCCCCGCCTGTCAAATCTGGGCATGTCAATCGGGTGGACTGCTAACGAATTTGCATTACAGAACAGTGACAAGGACCCCTTATATCACAAACGACATCCAGATTTCCTCACGAGAGTTGCGTGTAGGATTCGCTTATAAAACGCGCGGTGGTGGAACTATTTGAAGACGGACAAAGTATACTGGTTCCGGTGGCGAAAAAGCGCATGAAGAAGCAAAGAACGGGCGATCGGCCAGGATCATGACGACATCGAGGAAAGAGCCAACTCCCATCCTGCTATGGTTTCGCAAGGATCTTCGCCTTGACGACAACCACGCGTTCCATGCCGCCGCGACATCGGGCCGCCCAGTCATTCCGGTCTATATTCGCGAGCCGAGAGCGACGGGGTGCGGACCGCTCGGCGGAGCACAGGAGTGGTGGCTGCATCATTCGCTCGCTGCCCTGCAGAAAGCTCTTGATGCGCTCGGCAGCAAGCTCATTCTTCGACAAGGCGATGCGCTCGCGGTGCTCGAAGAGCTGCTTGCGGAAACTGGCGCCGAGGCCATCGTCTGGAACCGGCGTTACGATCCAGCCGGCATAGCGGTCGACACGCAGGTCAAGAAGGCGCTGCGAGACAAAGGCATCGAGGCCAACAGCTTTGCGGGCCAGCTGCTGCATGAACCGACGCGCCTACGCACAGGCACCGGCAACCATTACAAGACCTATACGCCGTTCTGGCGTGCATTGGAGCAATCCGGCGAGCCGCCATTTCCGATCGATGCGCCCGACCAGCTTCTGTCTCCTCTGCACTCGCCGCAATCGGATTCCCTCGGCTCCTGGTCGCTGCTGCCGACCAAGCCGAACTGGGCAGCCGCTTTTCCGGAGATGTGGACACCTGGCGAAGCCGCCGCACGTGAGAAACTGCAGGATTTCATCGAGACCGCGATCGACGGCTACGCAATCGATCGCGACTTTCCGGACAGACCGGCAACCTCCCTGCTCTCACCGCATCTGGCACTCGGAGAAATCTCGCCCGCCCGCATATGGCATGCAACGCGACGGCTCACCGGCAAGGTCCCCACGGACAATATCGTTCGCTTTCGCAAGGAGCTTGCCTGGCGGGAATTTTGCTATCACCAGCTCTTCCATTTTCCGAAGCTGAGCTCCGCTAACTGGAATGATCGCTACGACGATTTCCCCTGGCATGCGGACGCCAAACTCTTCGACAGCTGGCGGCGGGGGCAAACGGGATATCCGATCGTCGATGCCGGCATGAGGCAACTCTGGCGCCACGGCTGGATGCACAATCGCGTCCGGATGATCGTGGCTTCCTTCCTGATCAAGGATCTGTTGATCGACTGGCGCGAGGGCGAGGCCTGGTTTCGCGACACACTCGTCGATGCCGATCCGGCAGCAAATGCTGCGAACTGGCAATGGGTCGCAGGCTCCGGCGCCGATGCCTCGCCCTTCTTTCGCATCTTCAACCCGATATTGCAGGGCGAGAAATTCGATCCGGATGGCGGCTATGTCAGGACCTTTGTGCCGGAGCTCGCCGACCTCGACCGCAAATATATCCATCGGCCATTCGAAGCGCCCGACGATGTGCTGAAGCGCGCCGGCATAGAACTCGGCAAGCACTATCCCCGGCCGATCGTCGATCACACCATGGCGCGACAGCGTGCACTCGCGGCACACGCATCGCTTAACAATGATGGATAGGCGCTATTCGGCCGGATGCGCGGTTATGCGCGGCCCGACCGACCGGCGTTTTTGACCGCTCCCGAGAAAATACCTGAGCACCCGGAAATAGAGGCTGTAAGGCAGGAACTTCAGCAGCTTCGCCCGATAGATCAGACCCTTCGGGAAGCTGATCTCGAAGGCAGGCGATTTCAATCCGGCCGCGATTGCGTCTGCCGCCTTCTGTGCCGATACGATATCAGGCATCTTGAACGTGTTCTGCGCCGTCAGCGGCGTCTCGACATAGCCGGGAGTAACGAGCTGGATATGAATGCCCATTCGGTCTAGCTCGAAATTCAGGCTTTCGGCCATGTTGATGAGCGCGGCCTTGCTCGCTCCGTAAGCGGCGCCGCCGGGCAGACCGCCGAAGCCGGCGACAGACGACACAAGGGCAACCTGGCCGTATCCCCTGGCGCGCATATGCCGGACGGCCGGAACGAGACAGTTGACGACACCGTGCAGATTGACCGCAAAACTGCGCTCGAACACCTCATGATTGAGGTCTTCGCCCCGCGCCGGCAGATAGATGCCGGCGTTCAAGACCACCATGGCAACCGGGCCATGCTGATATTCGATTGCGGCAACGGTGTGCTCCATATCCGCGGTATCGGTGACATCGCCGTCGAGCACGACGATGCTGCCAGCAAGCGCGCTTGCCTCGGCCTGCAGCGCCAAGAGCTTCTCGTGGCTGCGGGCCGTAACGGCCACTTTGTACCCTTCTTCCGCCAGCTTCAGCGCAAGCGCGCGCCCGATACCGGAACTGGCGCCGGTAATCCAGACGACTCCGTGTTCAGGACGTGCGATGAACGGGCTCATGGCTCTTCTCCTTGACTGGCGGCCGCGTCAATCAAACGCTTAAACCGCGACCGTCCGTGGCATTTTAGAAATAGCGTATCATTGTGGCCGCTTTCGGCCAGTTTAGCGGCTCGATGGGGAAATCGATGTCACCGATCGGAGACTGACCAATCCCATAGACGGCTTCGGCAAATGAATGCCGCCAAGTCGAATTTTGCAGCGCGAACAAATAGCGAGGAACAGAATTTCTTGCCTATGTAGCCTTGTGAAGGGAAAAGACCGTTCTTACAGTAGTTGTGAACAGAAGGCAGATTCCAATGACCGTCCATCCGTCCGTCCTAGAAGCAATTGGCAATACGCCGTTGATCAAGCTCAAGGGCGCCTCCGAGGCGACGGGCTCGACCATTCTTGGCAAGGCCGAATTTTTGAATCCCGGCCAGTCGGTCAAGGACCGGGCCGCGCTCTACATCATTCGCGATGCCGAGAAAAAGGGGCTGCTGAGGCCTGGCGGCGTCATCGTCGAGGGAACGGCCGGCAATACCGGCATCGGCCTGACGCTCGTCGCCAAGGCGCTTGGCTATCGTACCGTCATCGTCATTCCGGAAACGCAGAGCCAGGAAAAGAAGGACGCGCTGAAGCTGCTCGGCGCCGAATTGGTCGAGGTTCCCGCCGTCCCCTACAGAAATCCGAACAACTACGTGAAGGTCTCGGGCCGGCTTGCCGAACAGCTGGCAAAGACGGAGCCGAACGGCGCGATCTGGGCGAACCAGTTCGACAACGTCGCCAACCGGCAGGCACATATCGAGACGACGGCCAAGGAAATCTGGGCCGATACCAATGGCAAGATCGACGGCTTCATCTGCTCGGTCGGCTCCGGCGGCACGCTGGCCGGCGTCGCCATGGGCCTGCACGCCTTCAACAAGGACATCAAGATCGGCATTGCCGATCCTGAAGGCGCGGCACTCTACGAATTCTACAAAAATGGCGAATTGAAATCCTCCGGCTCCTCGATCACCGAAGGCATCGGCCAGGGTCGCGTGACGGCCAATCTGGAGGGCTTTACGCCTGACTTCGCCTACCAGATCACCGATGCGGAAGCGCTGCCCTACGTCTTCGACCTGGTCGAGTACGAGGGCCTCTGCCTGGGCGGCTCGACGGCCATCAATATCGCCGGCGCGGTCCGTCTCGCTAGGGATCTCGGTCCCGGACATACGATCGTGACCATTCTGTGCGATTACGGCAATCGCTATCAGTCGAAGCTCTTCAATCCGGACTTCCTGAAGTCCAAGGGCCTGCCGCTGCCGGCCTATCTGGAAAAGCGGGCGGAAATTACCGTCCCATACGAAGCAACAGCGTGATCATATGACCGTCAATGCCCTTTATCGTGATGATTTCTATCTCTCGACCGCCGAAGCAGTGGTAACCGCAATTCACGAAGACGGGGGCATCGAGCTCGATCAGACCTGCTTTTACGCCACCTCGGGCGGTCAGCCGGGCGATACGGGTTTCCTGGAGCGCGGTGACGGCTCCAGGATCACGCTTGGTCAGACGAAGCATGGTCCTATCAAGGACATCATCATCCACGTTCCGCTCGACGGCGAACCGCGGCCCATCGTCGGCGAGAAGCTGGTGCTGCATATCGACTGGGCGCGTCGCTACAAGCTGATGCGCATGCATACGGCCTGCCATCTGCTCTCGGTTGTCTGCCCTTACCCGATCACAGGTGCGGCGGTCGGCGAGGAAGAAAGCCGCGTCGATTTCGACATGAGCGAAACCATCGACAAGGACGAGGTGACGACCAGGATGATGGCGCTCGTCAACGAGAACCATCCCGTATTCCTCCGCTGGATCACAGATGAGGAACTGGTCGCCAATCCCGACATCGTCAAATCCAAGAATGTGCGCCCGCCGATGGGGCTCGGCCGCGTGAGCCTCGTCTGCATCGGCGAGGATTCGGCCGTCGACAGCCAGCCGTGCGGCGGCACGCATGTGTCCGAGACGCAGGAGGTCGGTGCGATCCACATCGCCAAGATCGAGAAGAAGGGCAAGGAAAACCGCCGCTTCCGCATTCGTTTCGGCACGCCGACCGACGAGAATTGACCGGGCAAGCGCCTGGATCCCGATATCAAGACCAAGAAATCATAGCAGGGAGAGATCATCATGGCCGCGGACAAGAGCCGTTTCGTCGTATCCGCCGACTGGCTGCAAGGCGAGCTGGGCACCAAGGATCTGCGCATCCTCGACGCATCCTTCTATCTGCCGGCGCAGAAGCGCAATGCCGACGCCGAATATGCCAGCGGCCATATTCCGGGCGCCATCCGCTTCGATCAGGACAAGATATCAGATCATTCGACCAACCTGCCGCATATGGTTCCTTCGCCCGAATTCTTCGCCGCGGAAGTCGGCAAGCTCGGCATCAGCGAGACAGACCGCATCGTCATCTACGACGGCCCCGGTGTCTTTGCGTCGCCGCGCGTCTGGTGGCTGTTCCACATCGTCATGGGTGCGCCGAACGTCTTTGTGCTCGATGGCGGCCTGGATGGCTGGAAGGCTGAAGGGCGACCGCTCGAAACGGCCCTGCCCGCCTTCGAAGCCGCGATCTTCAAGCCCAAGTTCAACGGCAGTCGCGTCGTCGCGCTCGATGAGATGCGTGGCATTGTCGACTCCAGCTCTTCGCAGATCGCCGATGCCCGCAGCGCCGGGCGCTTTGCGGCGACTGAGCCTGAGCCGCGCGAAGGCATGCGCTCAGGCCACATGCCGGGCGCAAGAAGCCTGCCGTCCGGCGTGTTCGCCACGAACGGCAAGTTCAAGTCGCTGCCGGAACTACGCGAAACAATCGAGATGGCCGGCATCGATCTCGACAAGCCTGTGGTGACGACCTGCGGCTCCGGCATTACCGCCGCCATCATCACGCTGGCGCTCGAATCCCTCGGCCATGGCAGCAACAGACTCTACGACGGCTCCTGGTCGGAATGGGGCAGCCGGGCGGACACGCCAATCGTCACCGGTCAAGATTGAGCAGCATCGTGGTGAAAACGCCCTCGTCCATCAAGGTTCACATCACCCGTCTGGAAATGACTGCGCCGCCCAAGACCAGCCTGGCGGTGCCCGTCAATATCCAGACGGCGATCATGCGTGCGCCCGATATTCCGCTGCCCTTCTATCGCCATCTCTACCGCCAGGTGGGGGCCCGCTGGCATTGGGTGGACCGGATCCGCCTCTCTGACGAGGACTTGGCGACCGCGCTTCACGACCAGCGCAACAATATCAGCGTGCTCTACGTCAATGGCGCTCCGGCCGGCTTTTTCGAATATTTCCGTCAGGATGAGGAGACGATCGAGCTCAGTCATTTCGGCCTCATGGAGCACGCTCTTGGCCTTGGCATCGGCAAATGGTTCCTGCTGCAGGCGCTTTACGCGATATGGACGCTCAATCCGCAGCGGATCGTGACGACGACGAACAACCTCGATCATCCGCGGGCATTGCAGCTCTACCAGATGTTCGGCTTCTCGCCGACTTCGACCGGTGAAGGCATCGTCAGGCCGCTGAGCGACAAGGAACTGCTCGAGCTCGCCAAAAAGGGCTAGAACGCCTTAGCCTGCGCAATCGCTCGGCACGATGTTGAGTTGGCGAGAGTCAAAGAGATAGGCGGCAGGAATCGGGTGGTTTCCCACCCCATACCGGCGCATCACATGGCAGATCTCGAAAGGAGCTTTGCCATGTTCTCCATCGCTTTTGCAGCAATGCCCGCGACAGATGCCGAAGTTATGTGGCGCGGCGGCGCGGATGCCTATGGTTACCAGCCGGAGACTATAATCTCCGATGGTCCGGGCCATCCCTGCCGCCATTGCCTGCGCAATATCGATGCCGGCGAGGAACTATTCGTCTTCGCCTACCGTCCCTTCCCGGAATTGCAGCCCTATGCAGAAACCGGTCCCATCTTCCTGCACAAGACGCCGTGCCAGCGCTACGACGCGGAAGAAATCCTGCCGCCCGTGCTGGCGAGCAGCCGGGATTTCATCGTGCGTGGCTATGGAGAGAACGATCGCATTGTCTACGGAACCGGCGCCGTGACGCCGACCGGCGATATCGCAGCCTATGCGGCTTCGCTGCTGGAACGTCCCGACATCGCCTATATCCACGTCCGCTCGGCGCGCAATAATTGCTATCAATGCAGGATCGACAAGGTGGAGGTGCCGGCACATGCCGATGCTGGCGCCTCCACTTGATTGATATTACGCGACGTTGAGGACGCTTTCGGGTGCTGCGGCCTCATAGCCGAGCGCTTCGGCCACCGGCTTGTTGGTAACGCGGCCCTTGTGAACATTGAGGCCATTGCGGAGGTGCTTGTCTTCCGCGATGGCGCGCAGGCCGCGATCAGCCAGGGCAAGGCCATGATAAATCGTGGCGTTGTTCAGAGCATGTGCCGAAGTGACGGGAACGGCACCCGGCATGTTGGCGACACAGTAATGCACGACGCCTTCGACGACGTAGGTCGGATCGGAATGCGTCGTCGCATGCGAGGTCTCGAAGCAACCACCCTGGTCGATGGCGACGTCGACGATGACCGAGCCCTTCTTCATGCCGGACAGCATTTCGCGCGTCACCAGCTTCGGCGCTGCCGCACCGGGGATCAGAACGGCGCCGATGACGAGATCTGCGGAGAAGACCTCTTCTTCCAGCGCCTGAATGCTGGAATAGCGCGTGTGGACGCGGCCGTTGAAGATATCATCGAGCTGGCGCAGACGCGGCAGCGAGCGATCGAGGATGCTGACGTCGGCGCCGAGGCCGGCCGCCATCTTGGCAGCATGCAGGCCGACGACGCCGCCGCCGATGATCGTCACCTTGGCCGGCAGCACGCCCGGCACGCCGCCGAGGAGGATGCCGAGGCCGCCATTGGCCTTCTGCAGCGCCGTTGCACCGGCCTGGATCGACAGACGACCGGCGACCTCAGACATCGGCGCCAGCAGCGGCAGGCCGCCGCGCTCGTCGGTCACGGTCTCATAGGCGATGGCGGTCACGCCGGAAGCGAGCAGGCCCTTGGTCTGCTCCGGATCGGGCGCGAGATGCAGATAGGTGTAGAGAAGCTGGCCTTCGCGGAGCTGCGTCCATTCGGAGGGCTGCGGCTCCTTGACCTTTACGATCATGTCGCACTTCTCGAAAATATCCTTGGCGCTTGCCGCGATCTTGGCGCCGGCGGCCACGTAGGCATGATCGTCGGCACCGATGCCGGCACCGGCTTTCGTTTCCACCCAGACCTCGTGGCCGTGGGCGATATATTCACGAACGGACGCCGGTGTCAGGCCGACGCGATATTCATGGTTCTTGATTTCCTTGGGGCAACCAACGCGCATTTCACTCCTCCTCGAACGCTTGTGCGTCTCATATTTTCTCCGCCTGAGATCAGACCACCACAGCCCCGCAATGTCCTTGCAAAGACAAATTGCGCTGCAGTCATTTTTCGTGATTTATTGCGTGGATAGGAGTTTTTTCGAAAGATCTTCGAATGTCCGACCTTGATGCCATAGATCATTCGATTCTGCGGATGCTGCAGCAGAACGCGCGGATCACCAATGCGGAACTGGCCGAAAAGGTCGGCCTATCGCCCTCGGCCTGCTCCCGCCGGCTCGATATCCTCGAAAAGAGCGGCGTCATCGCCGGCTATCACGCGCATCTGTCGCAGAAGGCGCTGGACTACAAGATGATCGCCATCGTGCACATCTCGCTATCCGGCCAGTTCGCCAAGACGCTTTCGGAATTCGAGGTGGCGGTAAAGCGCTGCCCGAACGTGCTGGCCTGCTACCTGATGTCTGGGGAATACGACTACATATTGCGCGTCGCCGCCCGGGATCTTGAGGACTACGAGCGCATTCACCGCGACTGGCTCTCGGCGCTGCCGCATGTCGTGAAGATCAATTCGAGCTTTGCCCTGCGCGAAGTCATAGAGAGGCCGAATGTCGGCCTCTGATCATTTTCAACGCAGATCCAGCAGCAGCGCGCGGTGATCTGAGACTTCGGGCTCGGCGACGGGATCGAAGCCGATCACCTCGACATTCGAGGTCACCAGCATG
The DNA here is from genome assembly GCF_900094545.1 of Martinezella miluonensis. Taxonomy (GTDB): domain Bacteria; phylum Pseudomonadota; class Alphaproteobacteria; order Rhizobiales; family Rhizobiaceae; genus Rhizobium; species Rhizobium miluonense. The sequence continues at coordinate 143,311 of NZ_FMAH01000004.1, read as the reverse complement.
TAGTCGGCAAAGCGCGGCTGCTTTCGGTAATGAGACGTGCGCGTGTCGTCATGTCCCAGTGAGGTGACCAGATCGACGAGCCCGAGGCTGCCGAGGATTTCGAAGGTTTCGCTATCAGGAAGCACGTTGAAATCGCCGCAGACGACCAGCCGGTCGCCGTCCTGTTTCACCTGCCGGATGAGTTCGACAAACGCATTTGCCTGATGGCGGCGTGCAGCCGTGTCGCCCTTGCCTTCCAAGTCACGCAGGCCATGCATATGGGCGATGGTGACGGGATAGCCGTGTTCATAGTCGAAAAGGCGGATGCAATGAGCGTTGCGCGAGCGCGGATGCGGCCCGTAGCCATCGCCCGAAAATTCGCCATGGATGAAGCCGGCTGCTTGGCCGATGATCGGATAGGTCTTGCGCACGAAGGTCGCCAAGCCGAATTCGGAATGAAACCGTCGGTCCCCATCGAAAAGGTCGCCCCGTGCTACGGGGAGGAAGAAGGCATCGTAAGCCGGCAAAGCAACCTTCAGCTCCTCGAAGAGATTGGCGCGCTGCGGAAGCTCCACGCCGTGATCGCGATAGACCAGCCATCCGGTGTCCGCATCCTGCGTGCGAACCACTTCCTGCAGGCACAGAACATCCGCATCAACGTCGACAAGATAGGGCATCAGCGGCCCATACAGCCTGCCGCCCCACGCATTTAACGACACGATACGCATGTTCTGCACCTCTCAATAGTCACATCGCGGGTCGCGTTCAGGCACCTGGGTGCCGGTACCGATTCGGGACGACCGCCTACAATTTTAGCGACTATGCTAAGCATCCCTCAATGCACGCCTGCTATCCAGAAGGGGAAAAAGATGTATGAGCCGGGATAACATCATGCAGTTCTCTTCGAAATCTCTCGTCCAAGGCAATCTGAAAATCAAGACACGAGGTTCGCCGCGCCAACACGCCCGGCTGATGGGTCAGGTTCGCTATTTCACCAAGCTCGTCGCCGGTCGCGTCGTCGATATTTCCACCAGCGGGATCGCACTCGATCTGCAGTCGCCGCTCTATGCCGCGGCAGGCAGCAAGGTTCGCGTCGAATGCGACGATATCGGCCTGCTCGATGGTTTCGTGCGCTGGGCCCATAATGGCCGCATCGGCATCGAGTTCGATCGCTCGTCCAATGCCGCGGCAAAGGTCGCTTCCTATTTTCGCTTTTTCCACAAGGACATAAAGCCGGTTCTGAAACGCTGAACAAATGTTGGCACCGACTGGCATATAACCACAATAAGCCTGTCACATTCCTGGTGCACACCTTCGAAAATAGTCCTAGTCTCCCTTCACCCGAGAGATGATCGACGGACAATAGCCCTATCGTTGAAGGAGTGTTTCATGTCTTCCATTCTGGATTTGCCCAGCATGTCGCGCCGCTCACTGCTGCAAGGCCTCAGCGCCACGGCGGCGCTGATCGTGCTGCATCCTTTCGCCGCGCGCGCAGCCGGCAACCAGGCGCATCTGCGTCTCATGGAAACGACCGACATCCACGTCAACGTCTTCCCTTATGACTATTATGCCGACAAGCCGAACGACACGATGGGTCTGACGCGTACGGCAACGATCATCGACAATATCCGCGCTGAAGCCACCAACTCGCTCCTCATCGACAACGGCGACGTGCTGCAGGGCAACCCGATGGGCGACTACATGGCCTATCAGCACGGCATGAAGGACGGCGACGTCCATCCCGTCATCAAGGCGATGAACACGCTCGGCTATTCTGTGGGAACGCTCGGCAACCACGAATTCAACTACGGCCTCGACTTCATGTTCAAGGTCTTGGGTGGTGCAAACTTCCCGTTCGTGTGCGCCAACCTGACCAAGGGTCAGCTTGCCTCCGACCCGACGAAAGACGACTTGTTCTTCAAGCCCTATCTGATCCTCGAAAAGAAGATCAAGGACGGCTCCGGCAATGAAAGCCCGATCAAGATCGGCTTCATCGGCTTCGTGCCGCCGCAGATCATGCTCTGGGACATCAAGAACCTCGAAGGCAAGGCGCAGACCCGCGATATCGTCGAAGCCGCCAAGGCCTGGGTCCCGGTCATGAAGGCCGAAGGTGCCGATATCGTCATCGCCCTTTCGCATTCGGGCATCGACGGCAGCGGCCCGAGCGAGAAAATGGAAAACGCCTCGCTCTACGTGGCCGCGGTCGATGGCATCGATGCCGTCTTCACCGGCCACCAGCATCTCGTCTTCCCCGGCCCGAAGACCTGGGACGGCATCAAGGATGCCGATCCGGTGAAGGGCACGCTGCACGGCAAGCCCACCGTCATGGCCGGCTTCTGGGGCTCGCATCTTGGCTTGATCGATCTTCTGCTGGAGAAGGACGGCAAGAGCTGGAAGATCGTCGACTTCACCTCTGAAGCACGGCCGATCTATCATCGCGACGACAAGAAGAAGGTCGTCGCCGACGTCGCCGACAAGAAGGAAGTGGTCGAAGCCGCTAAGGCCGAGCATGAGGCGACGCTGACCTATGTCCGCACGCCCGTCGGCAAGACCTCCGCACCGCTCTACTCCTATTTCGCGCTGGTTGCCGACGATCCGTCGGTGCAGATCGTCAGCCAGGCGCAGGTCTGGTATATCAAGGAGATGCTGAAGGAAACGCAGTACAAGGATCTGCCGATCCTTTCGGCTGCAGCACCTTTCAAGTGCGGCGGCCGCAACGGCGCCGACTATTATACCGACGTTCCCGCCGGCAATATCGCCATCAAGAACGTCGCCGACCTCTATCTCTATCCGAATACGGTGCAGGCCGTCGTCATCAACGGCGCGCAGGTCAAGAACTGGCTGGAAATGTCGGCCGCGATGTTCAACCAGGTCAAGCCGGGCGCCAAGGATGCGGATATCATCAACAATAGCTTCCCGTCCTACAACTTCGACGTCATCGACGGCGTCACCTACCAGATCGATGTCTCGCAGCCGCGCCGCTTCGGCGATGACGGCAAGCTCCTTAATGCCGATTCGAACCGCATCGAGAACCTGCAGTTCAATGGCAAGCCGATCGACCCCGCGCAGAAGTTCGTTGTTGTCACCAACAATTACCGCGCCGGCGGCGGCGGCAACTTCCCGGAAATCCGGGCCGACAAGGTCATCTACCAGGCGCCCGACACCAACCGCGACGTCATCGTGCGCTATGTCCACGATCAGGGCACGATCAACCCGACCGCCGACGGCAACTGGATCTTCAAGCCGCTGCCGGGCACGACCGTCCTGTTCCAGAGTTCGCCAAAGGCCAAGGATTTCCTCGCTCAGGTCAAGAGCGTGAAGATCGAGGACGCCGGCGAAGGCACGGACGGCTTCCGCAACTACCGTCTGGTGCTGTAAGTCCCAACGATATGGTCCTCTCCTCCTTGCGGGGAGAGGACTTTCATTCAGCGGCCAGCCGCTTGTCTCCCGGATGGAACATCTCGACCGCCGCCTTGAAATCCGCCTGGTTCGGACATTGAGACAGGCGTGAACGGAAGGCTTCGATCATCCAGGCCGCCGCCGGGCCGGGCGGATTGTCGAGCTTGCGGATCGCATAGATCGGGTATTCGCTCTGATCGTAGGCATCGAGAGGCAGCGGCACGAGCCGCCCTTTTTGCAAATCTTCCATGATAAAGGATGCCGGCAACCCACCCCAACCGAGGCCACCTCGTATTAGCTGATGCTTGGTGGCGATATCGCTGACGCGCCATGTCTTGTAAGACAGGACATTGAAATCCTTGCCATTCGTCAGGCTTGAGGCGTCGGTGACGACCAGTTGGACCTCCTCGCGGACATCGGCAAGCGTCAGCGGCCCTCCGATCTGTGCCAGCGGGTGCGTCGGTGCTGCGACGGGCATCATGAAGGAATGACCGATACGCTCGATCATCAACGCATCGTCCTGCCTGATCACCGCCCCGCCAATGCCGATCGTCGACTTGCCGCTCGCAACAAGTTCCAGCATCGTGCCGAGTTCGCCGGTGTCGAGACGCAGCGAAACGTAAGGAAAGCGATCGCGGAATTCGCGTAGCACTTCGACCGTGGCATGGACGGGCACCATGACGCTGATGGCGACAGCCACTTCTGCCTCCAGCCCGGTCTTCAAACCCTTCACTCTGGCGCGCATCACCTGAAGATCGGAGAGGATGCGGCGCGCATCCTCAAGCATCACCCTGCCCGCATCCGTCAGCTTCGGCTGGCGGGAGCCGGAACGCTCGAACAGCGGCATTTCCAGCTGAGCCTCCAGATTGGCGATCGTATAGCTGATGACCGATTGGGCACGATTGAGCGCACGCGAAGCCGCGGAAAAACTGCCGGACTCTGCGACGGTCAGGAACACCTGCAATTGGTCAAGGGTGGGATTGGGAAGCATCGGCCATCCATTCTATCGATAATTACAATCCATATTATCACAGTTTCTCTCGATAGCACTGAGGACTTATCTACTGAACCGAACGTGATCGGATTCTCCCAGCCGATTTTCGCAACCCATTGAAAAGGAAAACGGATATGTCCTCCATTCTGCTTCTGACCTCCAGCCCCCGCTCGGATTCGCTCTCCAGCAAGATCGCCGTCGAGCTTGCAGAGAAGATCAAGGCCAACAACCCGGGCAAGACGCTTGTTCGTCGCGATCTCGCCGCCGACAACCTGCCGCATATCGACGGCCCCTTCACGGCCGCTATCCGCACGCCGGCCGACGCCCGCACGCTCGAGCAGAACGAAGCCATCAAGGTTTCCGAAGCGCTCGTTGACGAGTTGCTCGCCGCCGACACGCTGGTCATTGGCACCGGCCTCATCAACTTCAACATCTACTCTTCGCTGAAGACCTGGATCGACAACATCGCCCGCGCCGGCCGCACCTTCACCTACACGGAAACCGGCCCGAAGGGCCTGGCGACCGGCAAGAAGGCCTACATCGTGCTCGCCTCCGGCGGTGTCTACTCCGAAGGCCCGGCTGCTCCGCTGAACCATGCCGTTCCCTATCTGAAGTCGGTTCTCGGCTTCATCGGCATCACCGATGTCGAGACTGTCTACGTCGAAGGCGTCGCTTTTGGTCCGGAAGCCGCCGAAAAGGCTGTCGGCGCCGCTCAGGCCCGCGCTTCCGAGCTGGCTCTCGCCGCTTAATCGACAGCATTATTCTGATGATGACAGGCGGCCGGCTCCAACCGGCCGCTTTGCTATTTTGCCTGTGGCAGCTCCTTCACGAACTGCTTCACGGTCTCCAGAATTTCACTGGAAAGCGCTTCGTCGTTCGCCACGCGCGCAAGGCCGAGCGCGCCGGTCATGAGGCAGGAGGCGATGATTGCCTTCCGTCTGACTTCGGCGGTTTCGGGCTGTCGCATGCGCGCCGTCATGGTCTCGAAATTTCTTTGCAAGCCCTCCGTCGCCACGGTGCGGACCGCATCGCTGCTGCGCGCCATATCTGCCGTGAGCGCCGCATAGGCACAGCCCTCGCCGCAATGATCGCGGTGACGTTCGCTGAGATAGCTATCGACATAGTCGTTTAGCGAGATGCTCGCGGGGTCAATCCCCTGTTCCTCCTGTTGCCGTCGCCATGATCCGATCGCCGATTCCATGGCTTCCGCCACGAGTTCGTCGCGGGAGGCGAAATGCTTGTAAAAGCCCCCGACGGTCAAACCGGCTTCCTTCATGAGATCGGCGACGCCGATTCCCTCCAATCCCTCCTCGCGCAGACGTTTGGCGGCAAGCGTCACGATGCGTTCGTGCGTCTTTTGCTTTTCCAATTGCGAGCGGCCCATCGAAAATCCTTTCCTGCCTGGCTTGACAAAATGGATTACGATCATAATCCTTATAGATAACGATCATAATCCAGATCGTGACAAAAGCCAACAGGAGCTACGAACATGCGTCTCAAGAACAAGGTTGCCCTCATCACTGGCGGAAACAGCGGTATCGGCTTCGCCACCGCCCGCCTCTTCCTAGCTGAAGGCGCCAAGGTCGCCATCACCGGCCGCAATGCCAAGACGCTTGCTGCGGCAGCCGAGGAGCTCGGCGGCGACGTGCTGGCGTTACAGGCCGACACCACCGATATCCCGGCCATGGAGAAGGCGTTTGCCGAGGCTGCAGAGAAGCTCGGAAAATTCGATGTCGTCTTCGCCAATGCCGGAATTGCCGGCGAAACCGCGCTCGGCAAAACCACGCTTGAGCAATTCGAGACCATCGTACGGGTCAACTTCACCGGAGTCTTCTTCACCGTGCAGGCGGCGCTGCCGCATCTGAACGACGGCGGTTCGGTGATCCTGAACGGCTCCGTGCATGCCGTCCTCGGCATTCCCGGCTATTCCGCCTATGCGGGCACGAAGAGCGCCGTTCGCGCCATGACCCGCAATCTCGCCTCTGAACTCGCCCCCCGCGGCATCCGCGTCAACCAGGTGACGCCGGGCGCCACCAAGACGCCGATCTGGGGTACGCGCGCTGCCACGCCGGAGGCGATGGATGCGCTGGAGGCGCGCTTCGGCAGTCTTAGCCCGCTCGGCCGCATGAGCGAAGCCGACGAAATCGCCAAGGCCGCGCTCTATCTGGCTTCCGGCGATTCCGCCAACGTTACGGCCATCGAAATCACGGTCGACGGCGGCGCCGTCAATGCGCCCTCCGGCGCAAAGCTGTTCCGCGCGGCCTAAGCCTGCGAAGATCCAACAGCCATCGATTTCAGTAAGTGTTATGGGCCGCCAAAAGCGGATGCGAGAGGCGGCCCTGCATCAGACGCATATTAAATGAATCCGCTTGCTATCAAACTTGGCGGCTTTTTTCGCCATCGCCAAACAGCGATGCGCCGTTCTGGTCGATGATCTGCTGCGCCTTGCGGAACGCCGATTCCACGGCATCGTCCGACGAGGTGAAAACATCGGCGCGAATGAACGTCCGCACCAGCATCTCGCCGTTCACATCCTTCTCGATCCGGCCCATGAGGCGGAACTGATTGCCCTCGCGCTGCGGCGTCGCATAGATCGTGCAGCCGGCATGCACCTGCGGCTCGGCGCTGACGGCCGGAGCGGTAGACTTTTCAGTGCCCGGCTGCGTTGCGCCGCCGGTGAAGATCGAGATGATATTTGAAAAGAACGAAGCCATGGATCGCCTTTAGCATGAAGGTTGCGGGGTCGCAAAGTCAAATGATCAGGTTTGCCAGGATCTCGTTTTCGGTGATGTCCTCATAGCCCATGCCGGAACTTTCGAAGTTGGCGATAAGCTGCTTGAAATTATCCGGGTTCTTCGTCTCGATGCCGATCAGGATGGAACCGAAATTGCGGGCGCTCTTCTTCAGATATTCGAAGCGGGCGATATCATCTTCCGGGCCGAGCATGTTGAGGAAATCCCGAAGCGCGCCGGGGCGCTGCGCGAGACGCAGGATGAAGTATTTCTTCAGCCCGGCATAGCGCATGGCGCGCTCCTTGACGTCGGGCAGGCGCTCGAAGTCGAAATTGCCGCCGGAGACGACGGCGACGATGGTCTTGCCGCGGATGCTGTCGCGATCGAGCTTTTCCAACGCCGTGATCGCCAGCGCACCGGCAGGCTCCAACACAACGCCTTCGACGTTCAGCATATCGGTGATGGTGACGCAGATGGCGTTTTCCTCGATCAGCTTGACCTGATCGGCTGCAAAGCCCTTCAAGGCGGCGAAGTTCAGCTCGCCGATACGGCCGACGGCAGCGCCATCGACGAAATTGTCGACTTTAGCCAGCGTGATCACATGTCCCGCCTCGATGCTGCGGCGCAGGCTCGGCGCTCCCGCAGGTTCTGCAAAAACGAAGGCGTCGCGGGAAAGCTTGTCGGCGAAATAGCCGGTGATGCCGGCTGCAAGACCGCCACCGCCGACAGGAAGAAGGACATGGTCGGGGACAACGCCCGCGGGGAGCTGCTCCGCGATCTCGGCTGCAACGGTCGCCTGCCCCTCGATGATATCGACATGATCGAAGGGTGGCACCATGACGCCGTCGATGCGCTCAACATGTTCGCGCGCGGCGTGATAGCATTGGTCGAAGAAATCGCCGAAGAGCTTGATGGTGATGAATTCGCCGCCGAAGATGCGGGTCTTGTCGATCTTCTGCTGCGGCGTCGTCGCGGGCATGTAGACCACGCCGGGCACGCCGAAATGGCGGCAGACGAAGGCAAAACCCTGGGCATGATTGCCGGCGGATGCGCAGACGAAAGTCTTTTCCGTGCCGCCTTCGGCAATCACCTTGCGGAAGAAATTAAAGGCGCCGCGAATCTTGTAGGAACGCACCGGCGTCAGATCCTCGCGCTTCAGCCAGATATCCGCGCCATAGCGGGCGGAAAGATGCTCGTTCAGCTGCAGCGGCGTTGCGGAAAAAAGGCCACGCATGGCCTCGGTTGCGTCGAGAACAGTCTGTTTGTCCAAGGCTTATCCGTCCTTCTTCAATCCATCCCTGCTATGACACAGGAAACATGAGCAAAGAAAGCCTGTTTGTCGCGCTTTCAGACCTGCCGTCGCGATATCATTGCCGCAAACGGGCAGTTAACCATTTATGCCTCTGACAGAGGAACTCCCAAAATCTGCGAGTTGACAGCAAAGCTCCCCCTGCATCCAATATGACACAGCCATCATGACGATGGTTAGAGGCCCGCCCAACACCGATCCGTCGGCGCCGGCGGGCTTCGCCTTACTCACTTCGCATGCGTGCGATGCTTCCAATCGCCTGATTGCTCCATTTCCGGTGAGTCCGCTGTCTCGAAGACAGCCTTTGACCGTTGCGCAGCCAGCGAGATGACCTCGTTTTGCTGACATGTGTCTTGCAAGGCCCTGATCAATTCCGGGCGCAAACCGTCTCCACGCTTTGCCGCGATCTCATGCAGATGAAGGAAGATGGACATGGCATACTCCGATCCGGTTGATTGGATCAGATTAGCCATCGGCCAAAGCGGCAGCCACCCGTTTCCTGATAAGCCGATGGTGCGGACGACGGGGGTCGAACCCGTACAGCCAAAGGCCGAGGGATTTTAAGTCCCTTGCGTCTACCAGTTTCGCCACGTCCGCGCTGGGCGATTTCAATATCTTGCGTTGTGTGATTTGGAAAGCGTCGCGCAATCGTTTTTTGAATTGGACTGCAGCTTTCTGAGATACGCGCCTCTGGCGCCTTCAACCCGGCTGGTGAGCGCGGTCAAGTCGATGCAAGTGCCGCAGATCGCCGGCTGCTATCGCTCAAACAAAAGGCGCGGCTTTCGCCGCGCCCCGTCCGGATTTCCGTTAGATCAGATCAAGCAGTGAGCTTGGCAGCGATCTTGGCGACGTGGGCGCCCTGATACTTTGCTGCTTCCAGCTCGATTTCGGACGGCTGGCGCGAGCCGTCGCCGTTGGTGATGGTGGAAGCGCCGTAGGGCGAGCCGCCCTTGACTTCTTCCGTGCCCATCTGGCCCTGGAAAGCATAGGGAAGGCCGACAACGGCCATACCCTGATGCAAAAAGGTTGGGATGAAGCCAAGAATGGTCGATTCCTGGCCGCCGTGCTGGGTCGCGGACGATGTGAAGACCGAGCCGACCTTGCCGACGAGCTTGCCAGCGAACCAGAGGCCACCCGTCTGATCCCAGAAATTGCGCATCTGCGAGGCGACGGTGCCGAAACGGGTGCCGGAGCCGACGATGATCGCATCGTACTCGGCCAGTTCGTCCGGCGTTGCAATCGGAGCTTCCTGATCGAGCTTGAAGTAAGAGGCTTTCGCAACTTCTTCCGGCACGAGTTCCGGCACGCGCTTGACGGTGACTTCGGCACCTGCGGACTTTGCGCCTTCTGCGACGGCATAGGCCATCTTCTCGATGTGACCGTAAGCGGAATAGTAGAGAACCAGAACCTTAGCCATAAGAACGTCTCCTGTTTGCTGGACGCGTTAAGTGTTGCACTAGGTTTTATCAGCGATACGACAGCCGAGCAGCCCCCATGCTCAGAACGCACTGTTCATTCTGCGTAGACGAGAATTCATTTGCAACATCTTGCGATCACTGATGGCGATGTGAAAACGAGCGTTTGCATTCGCAGTAAACAGCGCTACCTATTTCGAACTTTTTGCGAACGCGCCAATGCGCATTTTCCTGGATGTCTTCATGTCAAACGAAACCATTGTCACAGCCGCCATGCTGGCCATCGGCGACGAATTGCTCTCCGGCCGGACCAAGGACAAGAATATCGGCCATCTCGCCGACGTACTGCTACTGGCTGGCATCGACCTGAAGGAAGTTCGCATCGTTGCCGACGACGAGGATGCCATCGTGTCAGCTCTGAACGCCTTGCGCAGCCAATATGACTATGTCTTCACCTCAGGCGGCATCGGCCCGACGCATGACGATATTACCGCTGATGCCATTGCCAAGGCTTTCGGCGTGCCCTGCGAGCACGATGCCGAGGCGATGCGGCTGATGGGCGAAATGTATGCCCGGCGTGAGATGGAGTTCACCGAGGCTCGCCAGCGCATGGCTCGCATGCCTTTGGGATCGAAGCATATCGCCAATCCGGTCTCGACGGCCCCCGGCTTCAACATCGGCAACGTCTATGTCATGGCCGGCGTGCCGCAGGTTTTCCAGGCGATGCTCGACAATGTTATCCCGACGCTTAAGACCGGCGCGCGGGTGTTGTCGACCGCCATTTCCTGCCCCTATGGCGAGGGCGAGATCGGCACGCCGCTCGGCCTCATCCAGAAGGCGCATCCCGATACCAGCATCGGCTCCTACCCGCGCTACGTCGGTCAATTCTTCTCGACCGAGATCGTCGTGAGGGGCCGCTCGGCCGAGCTGGTTGAAAATGTCGCGGCGGAAGTGCGCGCAATGATCGAAACCATCCGGCAATCGAAAGCCAAGGAAAATCAGTCGGCTGAAGCGTGACATTCAACGACGGCGTGCATGTTGCGGGGAACCAGGAACGTATTCTGGGCATTATCTTGTAGCGGAATGCTGATATCATGATCCGATCCAACCCTTCCGCGTGGGAGATCTCTTCATGTCCTACAAAACGATAGTGACCGTTCTCGATAATCCCAACAATACGCGGGTCGCTGCCGAGTTTGCGGCGGCGCTCGCCAAGGAGCATGGCGCCCATGTCGTCGGCCTCCATGCGGAAATCGTCTCGACCGTGCCGCTCGTGGCACCGATGGAGATCCCCGATCCCGTCGCAGTTCAGGCATTGCAGGATGTTGCGCACAATCAGGCGGTCGAAATCGAGCGCCTGTTCCGCAGGAAAATGGAGAGCGCGGGTCTCGACTATGATTGGTATAGTTTTGCCAGCACGATCGGTTACGGCACAGAGCCCTTGGTCGAGACCGCCCGCAGCGCAGATCTGCTGGTTGCCGTGCAGCCCGACCCGTCGAAATATGCCGACTCCCAGGTCGATGTCGAAACCTTCCTGTTCGACAGCGGTCGGCCTGTGTTGCTGATCCCCTATATACTGAAGGAGCCGAAGCCTATCCGCCGTGTCCTGATCGCCTGGAACGGCTCCAAGGAAGCGGCGCGCGCCACCTTCGATGCCATGCCCTTCCTCAAGTCAGCCGATTCCGTCGAGATCCTTTCGGTCAGCACGCATGAAAAGGACCCGCATCCGTCCAAGGAAACCGGTGCCCAGATTGCAGCTGCGCTGACGCGCCATGGTGTTCGCGCCAGGTTCGAGATGGCAGCTTGCAGCGGCAAGTCGACGCCATCACAAGTCATCGAAAACCGCCTTGCCGATGACAGTATCGACCTGCTGGTCATGGGCGCCTACACGCACTCCTGGCTATGGCAGATGATCTTCGGCGGCACGACACGCACATTGCTGCAGTCTATGACCGCAATGACGCTGCTGGCGCGCTGATCGACTTAAAGATCGAAACGGGCGGCTGCCGGTCCGGATGTGCACCGGTTCGCTGCACTGCAGCTATTGCCTTTTGCCAGTAAATCCAGCAGAAAGCAGCGACCGATGACAGAACTCCCGCCAGGGAACCGATCACGCGGTCGAAGGAGCATGATCCCGAAAGGCCTGTAGCTTTTCCCGGATGAGATCCTGTTCAAGTAGACAGTCGGCGATCGCGTTCCGGACTTGGATCAAGGTCCGTGCCCTTCGCGGGGTCTGCTCAGGGTCGCCGGTGTTGCCGGTGCGTCATTATTCCATGCCCCGGAGCTTCTGCCATGTCCCTGCCCGATAAAGCCTTTCCCGTATCCTGGGATCAGTTCCATCGAGACGCCCGCGCGCTTGCCTGGCGGCTTGCTGGCCTTAACCGCGAATTCAAGGCGATCGTCTGCATAACGCGCGGCGGCCTTGTGCCCGCAGCCATCATCTCGCGCGAACTCAATATCCGCCTGATCGATACCGTCTGTATCGCCTCCTACCACGACTATTCCAGCCAGGGCGAAATGAACCTGCTCAAGGGCATCGCCCCGGAACTGTCTGCCAATGGCGGCGAAGGCGTGCTCGTTGTCGACGATCTCACCGATACCGGCAAAACGGCTCTCGAAGTCCGCGCCATGCTGCCGAAGGCGCATTTCGCCTGCGTCTACGCCAAGCCGACGGGTGTGCCAACCATCGACACCTTCATCACGGAAGTCAGCCAGGACACTTGGATCTACTTCCCGTGGGACATGGGCTTCACCTATCAAGAGCCGATCGCCAAGGGTCATCGCGGCTGATCTCGGAGGCTCATGCCGCGAATCAGTTGTGATTCCGTGCGCATTGCCGGAGCATGGCTCTATGACGTTAATAGACGTGGGCGCTGCGGCGCCCACTACATTTAGTGGGCGCCGCATCCGCTGGAATGCACGGGATTCAAGGGTTTCCGCGCGAATCATCATGCGTGACGGCATGATTTTGCCAAGCTGCCAATGGTATTGAGGCCACGGTCACAATTTTGTCGTTTTTGACACCGGCGGTGAAGGCGCATGCTTCATTCGCGATCGCACGGAGGGCGAGCACCCTCCCCCAAGCTCTTGAATCTCTTACCCTACTGGCGTTTCCCCAGTTTCCACAGGCAAGCCCACAAGATATTGTGGTTAGCAATCCATTACAAACCACCCCTTGACGGAATCGGGTCTTTCAAAGTTAATGGACGACGTTGCGGCGGCGACTGAACCAGGCGGGTTTACAAGGGCTGGTTCTCAATTCGAAATCGGATTTGGATTCAAGGCGTTTCACCATTGCTGGTGACCGCCTCGGGGGTTTTTGTGCCGATATCGATGCTGCCGAAAAAACAGATGCGGGGACTGGCGGCAATAAGCTGTTAATACTATATTTAGTGTTTGCAGCCACCATCACCACAAGATACAGGAAGCCATCTCCGGGTGACACCTCCTGTCAGAAAGCGGACTGAAGACTGGCTGCGCGTTGAAATCGCGATGCTGGAATGTGAATTTCTGCGCCTTGCTTTCACCTTGGCGCGTACCAACGAATAAGGATTGGGACTATGCGCATCGAACGTCGTTTTACGAAGGCCGGGCAATCACCCTACGCGGATATCGAATTCCGCAAGGCGACCAGCGAGATCAAGAATCCCGATGGTTCGATCGTCTTCCGTCTCGAAAACATCGACGTTCCCGCGCAGTTCTCGCAGGTTGCCGCCGACATTCTGGCGCAGAAGTATTTCCGCAAGGCCGGCGTGCCCGCCAAGTTGAAGAAGGTCGAAGAAAACGACGTTCCTTCCTTCCTGTGGCGCTCCGTGCCCGACGATGCGGCCATGAAGAACCTGCCCAAGGATCAGCAGACCGGCTCTGAAACCGATGCGCGCCAGGTTTTCGATCGCCTGGCCGGCACCTGGGCTTACTGGGGCTGGAAGGGCGGCTATTTCTCGTCGGAAGAAGACGCGTCTGCCTTCTGCGACGAGCTTGCCTATATGCTGGCCACCCAGCGCGTCGCGCCGAATTCGCCGCAGTGGTTCAACACGGGCATGCACTGGGCCTATGGCATCGACGGTCCCGGCCAGGGCCACTACTATGTCGACCCCTTCACCGGCAAGCTCACCAAGTCTAAGTCGGCCTATGAGCATCCGCAGCCGCATGCCTGCTTCATCCAGTCGGTCGAGGACGACCTCGTCAACGAAGGCGGCATCATGGACCTCTGGGTTCGCGAAGCTCGCCTGTTCAAATACGGCTCGGGCACCGGCTCGAACTTCTCGATGCTGCGCGGCGAAGGCGAGAAGCTTTCCGGCGGCGGCCGCTCCTCTGGCCTGATGAGCTTCCTGAAGATCGGCGACCGCGCTGCCGGCGCCATCAAGTCGGGCGGCACGACGCGCCGCGCCGCCAAGATGGTCGTCGTCGACATCGACCATCCGGATATCGAGGAATACATCAACTGGAAGGTCAAGGAAGAGCAGAAGGTTGCAGCCCTCGTCACCGGCTCGAAGATCGTCGCCAAGCATCTGAAGGCGATCATGAAGGCGACCGTCAACTGCGAAGGCGACAATGACGATTGCTTTGACCCGGCCAAGAACCCTGCCCTGAAGCGCGAAATCCGCGCCGCCAAGAAGGACCAGGTTCCGGAGAACTACGTTCAGCGCGTCATCCAGTTCGCCCGCCAGGGCTACAAGGATCTCGAATTCAAGACCTACGACACGGACTGGGATTCGGAAGCCTATCTCACCGTATCGGGCCAGAACTCCAACAATTCCGTTTCCATCAAGGACGACTTCCTGCGTGCTGTCGAGAATGACGGTGACTGGAACCTGACCGCCCGCAAGGACGGCAAGGTCATCAAGACGCTGAAGGCCCGCGACCTGTGGGAATCCATCTCCTACGCCGCATGGGCATCGGCAGATCCGGGCCTGCACTTCAACACGACGATGAACGACTGGCATACCAGCCCGGCTGCCGGCCCGATCCGCGCATCCAACCCGTGCTCGGAATACATGTTCCTCGACGACACGGCCTGCAACCTCGCTTCGCTGAACCTGATGACCTTCAAGGATGCAGCGACGAAGCGCATCAACATTGCCGACTACGAGCACGCCGTGCGCCTCTGGACCGTGGTTCTCGAAGTCTCCGTGATGATGGCGCAGTTCCCCTCGCGCCGCATCGCCGAGCTTTCCTACGAATACCGCACGCTCGGCCTCGGCTACGCCAATATCGGCGGCCTCTTGATGTCGTCGGGCATTCCCTATGACAGTGACGAAGCTCGCGCCATCGCCGGCTCGCTGACCGCTATCATGACCGGCATCGCCTATGCGACTTCGGCCGAAATGGCATCCGAACTCGGAACCTTCCCGATGTTCAAGCCGAACCGCGAGAATATGCTGCGCGTCATTCGCAACCATCGCCGCGCCGCCTATGGCGAAACTTCGGGCTATGAGGGCCTGTCGGTCAATCCGGTGGCGCTGATCCACTCCGAAAATCCGGACCAGGACCTCGTCGCTCATGCCAAGGCTGCCTGGGACAAGGCGCTGGAACTCGGCGAAAAGCATGGCTACCGCAATGCCCAGGCCACCGTCATCGCACCGACCGGCACGATCGGCCTCGTCATGGATTGCGACACGACCGGCATCGAACCGGACTTCGCTCTGGTGAAATTCAAGAAGCTCGCTGGCGGCGGCTACTTCAAGATCATCAACCGAGCCGTTCCGGAAGCGTTGCGCACGCTCGGCTATTCCGAAAGCCAGATCGCCGAGATCGAAGCTTACGCCGTGGGCCATGGCAACCTGAACCAGGCTCCTGCCATCAACCCGTCGACGCTGAAGGCGAAGGGCTTCACTGCCGAGAAGGTCGATGCCGTCAACGCCGCTCTGAAGAGCGCCTTCGACATCAAGTTCGTCTTCAACCAGTGGACGCTCGGCGCCGACTTCCTGAAGGGAACGCTGAAGGTTTCCGACGAGCAGATGGCCGACATCAGCTTCAACCTGCTCGACCATCTTGGCTTCTCCAAGAAAGATATCGAGGCCGCCAACATCCATGTTTGCGGTGCGATGACGCTGGAAGGCGCACCGTTCCTCAAGAACGAGCATCTCGCCGTCTTCGATTGCGCCAACCCCTGCGGCAAGATCGGCAAGCGCTACCTCTCGGTCGAAAGCCACATCCGCATGATGGCGGCAGCCCAGCCCTTCATTTCGGGCGCCATCTCCAAGACGATCAACATGGCGAACGAGGCAACCGTCGAGGACTGCAAGAACGCCTACATGCTCTCCTGGAAGCTTGGCCTCAAGGCCAACGCGCTCTACCGCGACGGCTCCAAGCTCAGCCAGCCGCTGAATGCCTCGCTGATCGAAGACGACAATGATGAGGATACGCTGGAGGAATTCCTGCAGGCTCCGGCTGCGGCCCAGGCCGTCACCATCACTGAGAAGATCATCGAACGCGTCATCGAGAAGGTCGTTCGCAGCCAGGAGAAGCTCCCCGGCCGCCGCAAGGGCTACACCCAGAAGGCCAAGATCGGTGGGCACACCATCTTCCTGCGCACCGGCGAATATGACGACGGCCGCCTCGGCGAAATCTTCCTTGATATGAACAAGGAAGGCTCGGCTCTGCGCGCCTTCATCAACAACTTCGCGATCTCCGTCTCGCTCGGCCTGCAATATGGCGTGCCGCTCGAGGAATATGTCGACGCCTTCACCTTCACCAAGTTCGAGCCGGCCGGCATCGTTACTGGCAATGACGCCATCAAGAACGCAACATCGATCCTCGACTACGTGTTCCGCGAACTGGCGATCTCCTATCTCGGTCGCCATGACCTTGCCCATGTCGACACCTCGGACTTCAACAACACGGCGCTTGGTCGCGGCGTGTCCGAAGGCAAGGCCGATGTCGTCTCCAAGGGCCTGACCCGCGGCTACAAGCCGACGCTGGTTCCGACATCGGGCGAGCGCCCGGCAGCCGACGTCAAGGGTTCGGCAACGGCCGCCCCGGCACGCGCTGCATCGCTTGCAACCGTCACAGCCTTTGCCGGCAACACGGTCCGCAAGCTGGAGCCGACGAGTGCCGTCTCGACCTCCGAAGTCGTCGCCTTCAAGCGCGATTATGAAGAGCGCGCCAAGGAACTGGCCGAAGAGATCGCCGAAGAACTGGCGGACGAAACCACCACCGGCCTCTTCACCGACAAAGCCGCAAGCGACGCCGCGACGGCCAAAACGGAAGCCAAGAAGCTGGAATCCGAACGCCGCGCCCGCTCGATCATGCAGGGCTACACCGGCAACATGTGCACCGAGTGCCAGAACTTCACGATGGTGCGCAACGGCACCTGCGAGAAGTGCGACACTTGCGGCGCAACGAGCGGCTGCAGCTGATCCGGCCGAGGTATTGACCGAACGGCACTAAAAATCGGCAGACGGCCGATTCAGCTAAAACTCTCTTTCCAGGCGTTTCGGCGCCTGGAAAATGCTTTGCAGAACAAACAGTGAAACAAATGCACCGGCGGCTTCGGAATGGACACCGCTAAGAGCAAGACCTGCCGCTTTGGGTGGAAAATTTCGCCTTCCCCGAAATACGCAGATGACATCGAAGCCCCTTTACGGGCGATCGGCAGATCAGTAGGCATCCGGCGCATGAAGGAGAGCCTCGATTGATCGGCGCCACCGCTTCTCAGCCGAAATGCCCGATTTCGGCCACGAAATGATCCCTTTTCACTGGAATTGTTGCCGCGGTGACATTCGGTCCGCCGTGCCCTCCAAGCCGTTCTGCATGGGTGCTCGGCCTTTCGACGCATTCTATCGCTAAGCCCTGCCGGCCAGCTGTCGGCGATGACAATCCAGTCGCGCGAGGCACCGTCATGAAGATCGGCAACGATATCACGAGCATTCAATATCTGCGGGCCATCGCCGCAATTTCCGTTCTTTGCTTCCATGTCAGCGAGGCATACGGACTGGAATTCAAGGCCGGCGCAGCGGGTGTCGACATATTCTTCGTCATCAGTGGCTTTATCATGTGGATTACGACCGAGGGGAAACCGATCGGTCCGCAGGAATTCATGCTGCGTCGGCTCAGCAGAATAGTGCCGCTTTACTGGATTGCGACGGCAGCAACATTCGCCGTCGCCATGTCGAAGCCGCAGTTCTTCTTCAACACGAATTCGAGCATAGGAAATCTGATCGGCTCGCTGTTTTTCTTGCCGGTCACGAAGGATGAGGCGCTGCATCCGCTTGTCGAACAGGGCTGGACCCTGTCCTACGAGATGTTCTTCTATCTCATCTTTTCCATTTCATTGTTTTTGCCGGAGTTCAGGCGGCTATGGTTCCTGGTGGTGGCTCTGGTGGCTGCGGTCATGGCGCATTATCTGCTGCCCCTCGGCTATATCAGTGTTTTCACGCAGCCGGTCATTCTGGAATTTGCGGCAGGAATCATCGTCGGGCGTTTGTGGAAACAGGGCTTCCGGCTGCCGTTTGGCGCCGCCATCGGCCTGATGATCGTCGGATTTATACTGCTGCTGGCGAGTGATCTGCTGGCGCATGTCGACCGAGCCCTTCGCTGGGGCGTGCCCGCAGTGCTGTTGTTGTCAGGCGCTGTTTTCGCAGAACGGGAGCGGGGCGCGCCCAAACTGGCGTTCCTGCATTTCCTCGGGGACGCGTCCTATTCCATCTACGTCTGGCATGTGCTGACCGGTATTTTAGTCACGGCGCTGCTGCTCCGCTTCGGCGTGCCGCATGCCGCGCAGCCCGTATTAATCGCATTGGGTTCTCTGGCCTTTGCGATCGTCTGTTACCTGTATATAGAGCGGCCGATACTCCGGAGAATGCGACCGACACGGCGGCAGCCTGCTTATCGCGGCTGACGTCAGTTTGCCATTGACCACATCTTCCGGCCAAAAAGCTGCGACAGAGCGCCTGAGCCGTGGCATAAGGGCGCCGAAAACTTATCCGGGCCTCGCGTAAACATGATTCGTATCGAAAATATCAGCAAGCAAAACAGCCACCGCATCCTCTTCATCGAGGCATCCGCTGCGCTCAACAGGGGCGAGAGCATCGGGCTCGTCGGCCCCAATGGCGCTGGCAAGACGACGCTTTTCCGCATGATCACCGGACGGGAGCAGCCCGACGAGGGCCAGGTTTCCGTCGATAAGGGCGTCACCATCGGTTACTTCAATCAGGACGTCGGCGAGATGTCCGGGCGTAGCGCCGTTGCGGAAGTGATGGAGGGTGCCGGCCCCGTGAGCGCCGTTGCTGCGGAACTGCGCGAGCTGGAAGCCGCGATGATCGATCCGGATCAGGCCGACAGAATGGATGAAATCATTGAGCGTTACGGCGAAGTGCAGGCGCGCTACGAAGAGCTGGACGGCTACGCGCTCGAGGGCCGCGCCCGTGAGGTTCTGGCGGGCTTGAGCTTCAGCCAAGAGATGATGGACGGTGATGTCGGCGCGCTCTCCGGCGGTTGGAAGATGCGCGTGGCGCTGGCCCGCATCCTGCTGATGCGCCCTGATGTCATGCTGCTCGACGAGCCGAGCAACCATCTCGATCTCGAAAGCCTGATCTGGCTGGAAGCCTTCCTGAAGGGCTATGAAGGCGCGCTTCTGATGACCTCGCACGACCGCGAGTTCATGAACCGCATCGTCACCAAGATCATCGAAATCGACGGCGGCAACCTGACCAGCTATTCGGGCGACTATGAGTTCTACGAGCAGCAGCGCGCCCAGAACGAAAAGCAGCAGCAGGCGCAATTCGAGCGCCAGCAGGCCATGCTTGCCAAGGAAATCAAGTTCATCGAACGCTTCAAGGCGCGCGCCTCGCATGCCTCGCAGGTACAGAGCCGCGTGAAGAAGCTGGAAAAGATCGATCGCGTCGAGCCGCCGAAGCGGCGCCAGACCGTTGCGTTCGAGTTCCAGCCGGCACCGCGCTCCGGCGAAGACGTGGCCGTGCTGAAGAACGTTTACAAGAAGTACGGCAGCCGCAGCATCTACGAAGGACTGGATTTCATGGTACGCCGCCGCGAGCGCTGGTGCATCATGGGCATCAACGGTGCCGGCAAATCCACCCTGCTCAAGCTGGTGGCCGGGTCGACGGAGCCGGATGAAGGCAGTGTCGCGCTCGGCGCCAGCGTGAAGTTGGGGTACTTCGCCCAGCACGCCATGGATCTGCTGGATGGAGAGCGCACCGTATTTCAGCAGCTAGAACACGATTTTCCGCAGGCAGGCCAGGGCTCCCTGCGTGCGCTCGCCGGCTGCTTCGGCTTTTCCGGCGACGACGTGGAGAAGAAATGCCGCGTGCTGTCGGGCGGCGAGAAGGCGCGGCTGGTCATGGCGATCATGCTCTTCGATCCGCCGAACCTGCTGGTGCTGGACGAGCCGACGAACCATCTCGATCTCGACACCAAGGAAATGCTCATTCAAGCGCTGTCGCAATATGAGGGCACCATGCTGTTCGTCTCGCACGACCGGCATTTCCTGGCGGCGCTCTCCAATCGCGTTCTGGAGCTGACGCCCGAGGGTATCCATCAGTATACCGGCGGCTATACGGAGTACGTTGAGCGGACAGGCTACGAGGCGCCCGGCCTCAGAAGCTGATAGCTTCGCAGAGCGGCGCTATTGCGTATTGGCAGACGGTGCAGCGGCGGCGTTGATGACGGCAACGGGCGTCGTCCTGCCGCGTACGCGGATTTCGATGCGACGTCGTGACTCGACGGCACCGCGCTGGCCGGACGTGATGGTGTCGCCCGGCAAGATCAGCTGGGCGGCGGACATCGGCAGGATCGTGGCATCCTTCAGCTTGGGATTGGCCTTGAGCACGTTGGCGACCGCGATCGCGCGGGCGAGCCCAAGCCCGGCATTGTCAGCCGGCAGCAAGGCCGAGACCGGCAGCTTGCCGGCCATCGCGTTGATCAGCGTATCGTCGAGATTGGATTTCTCGCGCGACACCGGCTGCTCGTCCGTGTGGCCGATCACTTCGACGATGTTGGCACCGTAGAGGCTGAGATTGGTGGCAATTTCGTCCGTAATGGTGCCGTCGAGCAGTTGCGCAAAGGTGCCGGTGAGCTCGGCGCTTCCGGATTGGAAATAATTCTTCTTGGCGTCGTCGAGATTGATGATGGGCGGCCAGTCATGCATGCCGTTCCCGCCGCCATTGCCGGCCAATAGCTTGTTGACCTGGTCGGACGCGGCCGCCATCGAGACCCCATGTTCTTTCAGAACAGCCGCAACCTTGGCAAGCGATTGCAAATCGCCCGGTGTCGCACCCTCGTCTGCCATACTGTCGAGCGTCTTTTTCGCCAGCACCAGTTCCCGCCATTGCTTGTCCACCGCAGCTTTATCGGCAGCGGATAGATCGCCCGAGACGACCTTGGACTGCAGCAAGACGATCTCGGTCGCCTGCTCGGCCCGTTTCTTCTCAAGCACGGCGACCTGCTGTTCGGCTTTCTGCAGCTTGCGTTCGACTTCATAGCGCTTGTTTCTCTCCGCCGAAATCAAGGCGGCGGCTACGAGCAGCAGGCAGAAGACCAGAAGCAACATGGATTCGGCCATCGTCAGGCCAAGGATCAGGCCGCGATTGTAGCCCTTATGCTCCAGTTTCGGCTGAGTGTCCGAGCCTCCTGCTACCATAGATGCCACCAGCGTTTTTGCGGCACCGTTTCGCTTGTCGACACAGCATCGCGATCAGCGGCTGATCCCGGCGGCGTCTGCCCCATCGCTTCCGCCATGCGACCGAGCGCCGCTTCGATGTTGCGCAAGGGTTGCAGCTGTGCCTCCGACATCTCCTTGATCGCCGTAATTGCCGGCGCAAGCTCGGCGCGCACGACATCCTCCGGCGAACGGATCTCTTCCAGCTTCTTGCCGACATTCTCGACGGCAGCACCGAACGTGCCGATGATCTCCGAAAGCTGCGATGTCGTCGTCGTCAGCTGGGCGGCTGCTTCGTTGATCGGAGTTACCGCCTGCTTTGCCAGCATTTCCAGGATCTTGTTGATCTCCTGGCCGTTGCGCTCGGCCTGGCGCGCGATCTCCTCGAACCCTTCCGACAGCATCTGGTTGCTGACACGCCGGTAGTGCGAGAATTCGCGCGACGAGGAATCAAGTTCGGTACGGACGCGCCGCGTCATTTCCGCAAGCTCGTGGCGCACGCTGCGCTCGATGTCGATCGGGTCGCGCCGCATCTGGTTGAAGAGGATGCGCAGCGTCACACCGGCGATGGTCGAGGTGACGGCAATGCCGAAATTGCGAACGATGGTCTCGATCGATGTTTCGCCTGCAAAGAGATAGAGCGATACACCGAGGCTCGATAGGGTGAAGAGAAAACCCATGTAGTAAAGGTTGTCGCCTGCCTGCTCGTTGTGCAGCCGGAAACCGGCAAAGGCCAGCGATACGACGAAGTAGATCGCCATCAGCACCAGCGGTACGCCCGTCACGATCGGCAGCGACCATTCCATGAGCTTGGACGACCAGATGAAGATCATGCCGCCAATGGTGATGGAGGCGAAAAGCACCATCGGCCCGTAATCCCGGATGACATATCTCGCTTCGGTTCCGGCCATCAGCGTATCCCCTCCAACCGCACGAATCCGTCGAAATAACCGCTGTTGCTCTTGATCCACTGCGCCCAGAAATTCGCGAGATCCTCCATGCTGAACTTCATGTTCGGCCTTTGAAAGGCGAGGATCTTGACCGTGACACCATCCAGTGACGTCCGGAAACGGTCGTTTGCCGGGCTATGCTGGTACTTTTGATAGGAGGCGCCGTCACGGTAATTCGAAAAGGCGGCGGTGTGTTCGATCATGTCGGAGGCGATGTAGAGGCGCTTCGGCAGACCATGAGGAGCGCTGGCAAAGACTTCCAGATTGATCTTCTGGATGGCCGCCATGATCGGCGACAGCCTGCCGGACTCGCCCTCGGTCAGCTTGCCGGCGATATCGGCGAGCGGCTTCTGAAATCCCTTCTCCCAGCGTGCCTGCGCAAGACGCGGGTTGCTGGTCCATTCGTCGACGCTCGCACCGCTTCCGGGGTTGCAGCCGTGGAAGGTCTGGATGAGCTCGCCTTCCTTCTCGGTCAACGCATAAATATCGATGGCGCCGCCTATCGGCACATCAGTCACGATTTTCTGGAATTGGTTGCGCAGGTCGAGCGCCGTTGTATCTGAGATCGGATCGGTGACATCGAGCAGGATGGCCGTTTCCGCCTTCGGGCCATCCACCGGGCAGAGCGAGGCCTGATCGACGGCGACATTGCCGTTCGCCTTGTAGCGCAGCCAGCCATAAGCGCCGACGATCCCGAGAGACAGGACGGCGAGACAAACCGTTGCGATGATAAGACCGGCGGATCCGCCGCGCCGGCTACGCCGCTTGCGTCGAGCCAAGGATGCTCTCCGGGAAAAGATTATCGAGCTGATGGTATTTCTCGATGGCGCGCTCGAATTCGTCGCCGATCCGCTTGATCTGCTCAGACAACTCCGCCTGGGCACCCTGGATGCGCGAGCCCAACACCTTGTCGTCCCATTCCTCTTCGGTGCGGATCACTGGCGTCAGGCGCTCCATCTTGTAAGCCGAGTTGAAGTAGGACGGTTCGGGCTCAGCGCGTGCAGCCCGATCGGCGTCGCGATAGGAGGTGAGCAGCACATTGGCGGCGCGCTCGAGATGGTTCTGGTGTTCGGCAAAAAGGCCCGCGGTCCTCGCACGATGGGCGATGATAGCGGCCGTTTCCTGCCGGCGCAGCGAGAGGTCACGGATGATCTCCTCGATCTTGCCGTTGTGCTCGTCGCGGATCTCGCGAAGGTCTTCGATCAGGTCCAGCTTGCGGTCGATATAATTGTCTCTCGCCGCATCGAGCCGCTTTTGCACGCCGGCAAAGCCGGGATAGGGATCGGTGAGATAGCAGCCGTCGATGAAGGCGACGAGCGAGAACATCAGTCCGATGGCAAAGAGCATCCAGGAGTTCAGCTCCTGCAGCCCAAGCGGTGCTGCCTTCAGGCGCTGGATCACTTCGGCACCGGCCCCGCTCAAAATCGTCGCCGAGACCTCGCGGTAGTGCGCGAGCGCGATGTTGATGCCCAGCGCGACGGCGACATAGGCGACGAGCCCGAGAAGGCCGAGCAGTTTCAGCGCGTAGGACCGATGCACCAGGAAGCGGACGCAGAAGAAGGAGAATATCAGCGCCATGCCGATATTCAGGAAGGCGAAGGCGGCTGCCTCCGTCACCCCACCGACAAGGCCCTGCTCGCTTCCCTTGGCGAGAAAACTGCCGTTCATCACCATTTCGATGAGCACGAGGAAGACGATGAGCGAGACCTTGAAGCCCCAGGCCGCCTTGCTGGAAACCTTGGCGGCGCGCTGCAGCTTGTGTGTAGCCTTGAAAGCCACCATCTCGTCCTCGGCGGTTTTCAGCTTGCGGCGCAGGCCATGAAGCTCATCGACGCCGCTTGCCACTTCCGCCTTGAAATCCGAGACACTGGAGGCATTCGCCTGGCGGATCAGTCCGAACTGGCCTTCAAAATCGAGGTTGCGCAAGCGGCTGTCGAAGGTCTGGAACTGGTCTTCGAGGATCTGGTAGGAACTCTTCTTCTCCGCCTCGACCCAGGCGACGATACGCTGTTCCGTTTCGTCGAAAGACTGCGCGTCCGGTGTCGGTCGGTTTTGCCGCCCTGCTGCGGCACCCTTCTCTTTCAGATCGAGGGTAGAGCCAAGCTTCTCGATATCGACGACAGGAAAGACGTCCGTCGAGGCGCGGAAATCATGGCTGGTCTCCCGAACGCTGTCCCATAGACGGTTTAGGGCTTCAAAACGCAATGATCTTCCCCGGTGAATTCATCAACTTAGAAAGGACGAGCGACAAACCGATACCGTACCGGTTGTCCCCGGTCCAGAGCGATATCGTCCAGGTTAGGATGCGATTGTGGTAAAGAATAGCCCGAGCACGCGGCGATTGGAAAACATGTGCTTGAAGGAGAGAGGCGGCGATGATGAGCGCCTCTGCGAAACGCCGATCAAGTTTGGGTGATCCTTACAGAAACCTGCTCGGCACCCCCGAAGCCATTTTTTTCCCGCCGGATTGATTTCATCGCTACCCAAACGAGCATGGTGAAATTTCCGTATGGTTGTACTGTGCAGGAAGGTCCGGCGATTTTCGATTCCGATTGCGGCCGGTTCAAGAAACCACTCGCCAAATCACCGGCATGACATAGTTTGCAGCGCATGCGATCTGACTCGGAGCACCACGCCATGACGTCTTCCCCCTTCAAGAACATCTGCATCTACGGCGCCGGCGCGCTCGGCGGTGCGATTGCGGCAAAGCTGGCCTCCTCGAGCGAGCAAGCTCAGATCTCCGTCGTCGCACGAGGGGCGCATTTGGAGGCCATTCGCTCGGGCGGCATACGCCTTTGGGAGGCAGAGGCAGATCAACCCCTCGTGGCGCAGATGACAGCAACGGACGATGCGGGCGAGCTGCCGCCGCAGGATCTCGTCATCACAGGGCTTAAAGGTCATCAGCTGGCCGCAGCCGTGCCCGGCATCGCCAAGCTCCTGCATGCCGGCACTCGCGTCGTGATGATCCTCAACGGCGTGCCGTGGTGGTACTTTCATCGGGACCGGCAGAGCGGCCACGCGGAACACCAGATGGAAGAGCTTGACCCGAATGGCGATCTCTGGCGGCTGATCGGCCCCAAACGCGTTATCGGCTGCGTTGCCTATCAGGGGGCGGAAGTGGTCGGTCCAGGGGAGGTTCGGCTCGCCAACAACGGCCATTTCATTCTGGGCGAGCCGTCCGGCGAGACGACCGCGGACATAGAAGCCATTGCAGCGGTGCTGCAAAGGGCCGGCGTCAAGATCTCCATTTCCGAACGCATACGCGACGATATCTGGAGCAAGCTGATGGGCAATGCCGCCTTCAACCCGATCAGCGCGCTCACACGGGCACTGATGTCCGATATCATGAACGATCCCGCTCTTTCGGCGATGGTCGGTCAGGTCATGAGCGAGGTGAAAGCGGTTGCCGAGGCTTTGGGTTCGCATTTGGCCCTCTCCGTTGAGGAACGACTCGGCCGTTCACGGCAGATCGGGCCTGTGCGCACCTCGATGCTGCAGGACCTGCTTGCCGGCAAGGCGCTGGAAATCACGCCTCTCGTCGGCGTCGTCGTTTCGCTCGGCAAGCTGACGGGTGTCGCGACGCCGGTCTCCGCGACGATCCTCGCGCTGGTCACACAGCTTGACCGGAACAACCTGTTGGCGGCCGGATAGCGGCTCGCCGCCGGGGCCGCACCTACCCGTTTTCGCCATCCACGACAGCGCTCTGCGCGGCCCATTTTGGCCTTAAGCGGCTCTTTATATCGCACTTACTTCTTCGCCTTCCGCCGCGAATGGATTTCCTATGCGACCAGGGATTACGCTTCTGTCGAAATATGGAGGTAGATGCCATGCTCGACACGCACGCACCCAATCTGACGGAATCCATCAGGGTCCTCGTTCACAACAGCGACGAGCGGCACCACCGCGCAGCCGCATCGGCTCCAGCGACAAAGACTCAGCCAAAGCGCCAATCTCATGAACGCCAGATTCGCGAGAAACGCACATTCTGGTCGATGCTCGCCTTCGGGCTGCTACTCGGCGGCCTGGAGCTGTTCATCGTGCTGCATTATCTTTGAGCCGTCGCCACTATGGGCAAACCAGGCTTGAAGAGGCGCATCGGCGGTGCAATCACCGCTTTTGTCACGCCATTTCGTGACGGCGCACTCGACGCCGTCGATCTGATGGCACATGTGGAACGGCAGTTGCTTTATGGCGTCGATGGGCTGTTGGCCTGTTCGCTGACCGGCGAAGGCCCGACGCTGACCGAGGCCGAACGCGCGCGCATCATCGAAATCTGCGTCGAGCTTTCCGAAGGCAGGACGCCCGTCATTGTTGCGACAGGCACGAACGACACGGCGACAACAATCGAAGAAACGCTGCAAGCTCAGCGGCTTGGCGCGGATGCAGCGCTTGTGACGGTTCCCTATTATTCGAAGCCGACACAGAAGGGCGTTGTTCATCACTTCGAGCAGATAGCGGCGCGGACCGGCACGCCGCTCATCATCCATAACCAGCCATCGCATACCGCCATCGATCTCGCGCCGGCGACGATCGCCCGACTGGCCGAAATTCCCGGCATTGTCGGGATCGTGGACGGCAGTGGCGACCTCCGGTGCATCGATCTCTGGCGCTCTCTGCTGCCGGAATGGTTCGGTCTCTATACCTCGAGCGATACCAGCTCGCTCGCCTTCACGGCTGCCGGCGGCCATGGCTGCTTTTCCAATGCGGCCAATATCGTTCCCAGGCTTTTCCATTCGATGCAGCACTCGGCCGCCTGTGGTCACCTTGGCGCCGCCCTTTCGATCGACGAGCGGTTGCGACCTCTATTCAAAGCGCTCGCTCGTCAAAACGAGCCTGCTACAGTCAAGCACGCCCTGGCACTGATGAAGCATATGGAACCAGAAGTGCGCCTGCCGCTTGTCGGCGTCACGGCCGAAACCGCAGCGGAGATCGAGACTGCCATCGCGCCGTTCCAGTTCGACGGCAGCGGCCGCCCGAGCTCACACCAAGCCTTCCGGCTTTGTTTATAAATCCGATCTATCCCTATGAGATTTTTATATTTTCCCCAGTTCAGACAAATGGAAATCCTAGCAACTCACCCATAGATTCAACAGTGTAGCACCGGAATGGGTCCTTTGGACTTGCGGTGCGGGTGACACTGGAAAGGAACTATGATGTCACGCTTTACGCATGCCGGCTCATCCGCCGATCCCCTTCAACGTCCTCGTGCCGCGGCTCTTGCCAAGGGCGAGCGGCCTATCTCCTCAGATGTTGTGTTGCATGGCATCCGTTCCATCGCTCCTCGTCTCGGACTTGTCTTCCTCATTGCCGGCGCGTTGCAGCTGGCAATGCGTCTGGCCGGACATTGAGCGCAGCTGAAGAGATCCAAGAGGAAAAAAGATGGCAAATGCACTGCATATTCAACGCCGCTCGGCCCGCAATCACCTGTCAGCCGTCCCGGCCCGCTTCATTGTCGGCCGTGACCGTCGCGGCAGCTGGATCGTTCAAGACCGCGAGGGACTAGTAGGCGGCCTCTTCCGCAGCGAAGCCGCCGCCCTGCACTTTGCGGCTGAGGAATGCAACCATAACCCCGCCGATATCTGCCATGCGCCCGAGGGCACCGTCCTCGATCTGGACGGCTTCGCATCCTCCTCATCCAATCTGCACTAGACCCCGCCCCACGCAGGCTTCGACAGCCGCCACCCGACCGAACGCTTCCTTAACCCGGATTCGGGTAGGTTTTCGCACCGGGTGTCCCAGAAAACAGAACCACGATGTCGAAGCCTGCCTTCCGCTACAGCCATTACGATCTCAAGGAGCAACGCGCTGGCACGGTGATCGAAATCACCCTCTCGGCCATCGCCAATGTCAGGCTGATGAACGGCTCGAATTTCGAGCGTTTCACGGAAACCCTTAAGCATCAGTTCTTAGGCGGCGTCGCCAAGAAATCGCCGATCCGGCTCGCGATCCCGGAATTCGGTCACTGGCATGTCGTTGTCGACATGGAGGGCCATAACGGCCTGGCGGAATCGAGCGTGAAGATCGTCGACAAGACACCTGCGCCACGCATGCAGAAAGCGCCGCAAGACGTCACCGGCAAGTGAGTAAGGACTAGTGCTCGCCTCGCTCCTTGCGCAGCTTAGCCCACCAGTCCAGCCGCTTGCGGATATCGCGCTCGAAGCCGCGTTCCGGCGGATCGTAGAAGGTCTGACGGCCCATCTTTTCCGGAAAATAGTTCTGGCCTGAAAAGGCGTCAGGCTCGTCGTGGTCGTAACGATAGCCGTCGCCATATCCCTCGGTGCGCATCAACTTCGTCGGCGCATTGAGGATATGTTTGGGCGGCAGCAAAGATCCGTTCTGCTTGGCCGCCTGCGTCGCCGCCTTGAAAGCCGTATAGACCGCGTTCGATTTGGGCGCGGTTGCGAGATAGACGCAGGCCTGCGCCAGCGCCAGCTCGCCTTCCGGCGACCCCAGATAGTCATAGGCATCTTTGGCGGCGTTGCAGATCACCAGGGCTTGCGGATCGGCAAGGCCAATATCCTCGACCGCCATGCGCACCAGCCGGCGGCCGAGATAAAGCGGATCCTCGCCGGCGTCGAACATGCGAGCGAGATAATAGAGGGCGGCGTCCGGGTCGGAACCGCGAACGGACTTGTGCAGCGCCGATATCAGATTGTAGTGCCCATCCTGCGCCTTGTCGTAGACCGGTGCGCGGCGCTGAACGATCTTGACCAGCATATCGGGATCGAAGAGCTCGTCCTTGCGCGCAGCGCGCCAGACCTCTTCCGCCAGCGTCAGCACCGAGCGCCCGTCACCATCGGCCATGCGGATCAGGCTGGCACGGGCATCCTCCGTCAACGGCAGCGGCTTGCCTTCCACGGCTTCGGCCCGGCGCAGCAACTCCTCCAGGCTCTCCTCATCATGCGAGCGGAACGTCAGGACACGGGCACGGGAGAGAAGAGCGGCGTTGAGTTCGAAGGACGGGTTCTCCGTCGTCGCTCCCACAAGAATGACGGTGCCGTCTTCCATCACCGGCAGGAAGCTATCCTGCTGAGCGCGATTGAAGCGATGGATCTCGTCGACGAAGAGCAGGGTCTGGCGGCCGTCCATGCGGCGCAGCCTTGCCGCCTCGAACACTTTCTTCAAGTCGGCGACGCCGGAGAAGATCGCGGAGATCTGTTCGAAGGCGAGACCCGCCTCGCCCGAAAGCAACCGGGCAACGGTCGTCTTGCCGGTGCCAGGAGGGCCCCAGAAGATCATCGATCCGAGCGAACCCGCCTCGATCATCCGGCGCAGAACGCCGTCCTCGCCGGTCAGATGCGACTGACCGGTGACATCAGTCAGCGTTTGCGGCCGCAGCCTATCGGCCAGAGGCCGCTTGTTGGCGACCTCCTCCGGTATCCGCGGTGCAAACAGATCATCGCTCATCGGAAGAACTGCCGGATACGCTGCCCGTCGCGTTCGATTTCCACGCGCCAGAAGCTCGGGTTGGAGGTGACGGTGTTCTGAAGAATCTCCGTGGTGTTGATCGCAACTCCATTGATCGAAATGACGATATCCCGCGCCGCAAATCCCAGACGGTCGGCTGGCGAATTGGACTTCAGTCGTTCAATGACGACACCGGTCGAATCGGGTGGCAGGTGCAAATCATCGGCAACGCGCGGCGAGAGATTGGCGACGGTCGCACCGGAGAAGGGATTGTTGCCCTCGATCACCCGTTCGTCGCGCGGCGTGGATTCAGGCGCTCCGGCAAGCGTCATCGTGGTCTGATGTTCCTTGCCGCTGTCCAGTACCGTCAAAGATACAGTCGCGCCGAGGCCGGCCGTGGTCAGGCGATAGCCGAGCGCATCGGGATGCTCGACCGGAATATTGTTCAGCGCCGTGATCACTTCGCCCGGCTTGAGGCCGGCCTTTGCCGCCGGCCCGCCATCGACGACCTTGGTCACCAGCGCGCCGCGCACCTTGTCCAGGCCAAGCGCTTCGGCGACATCCGAGGTCACCGGTTCGAAAGAGGCGCCGATATAGGGACGCTCGAAAGACTTGTCGCCACGATCGGCAGCCGCAAGGAAGACCTTGACGAGATTTGCGGGAATGGCAAAGCCGATGCCGTTGGAGCCGCCGCCCTGCGAGAAGATGGCCGTGTTGAGCGCAATCAGCTCGCCATTCATATTCACCAGCGCGCCACCGGAATTACCGGGATTGATCGATGCATCGGTCTGGATGAAGAAGCCGACTTCGTTCTTCACCTGGTTGCGGGCAAGCGCCGAGACGATGCCGCTCGTGACGGTCTGTCCGACACCGAACGGATTGCCGATCGCCAGCACGAGATCACCGACCTCGACGGCATCGGAATTTGCGATCGGCAGGATCGGGAAGCTCTCGTTCTTCGACTGGATCTTCAGGACGGCGAGATCGACGCGATCATCCTTCAGCACCACCTTGCAGGGAAATTCACGGCCGTCCGAAAGCGCGATCTTGATGTCGTCAGCACCGTCGATGACATGGTTGTTGGTAATGACGG
The DNA here is from genome assembly GCF_900094545.1 of Martinezella miluonensis. Taxonomy (GTDB): domain Bacteria; phylum Pseudomonadota; class Alphaproteobacteria; order Rhizobiales; family Rhizobiaceae; genus Rhizobium; species Rhizobium miluonense. The sequence goes on along the minus strand of NZ_FMAH01000004.1, from coordinate 112,416 downwards.
TGCCGTTCGCCTCCACGATGACGCCGGAGCCCAGCGACGATTGCTTCTCGGTGCGATTCGGCATGCGCTGGCCGAAGAACTTCTCGAAGAAGGGATCGCCGGCAAAGGGAGACTGACGCTGCACCATACGCTCGGCATAGACGTTCACCACCGCACCGGCAGTCTGCTTGACCAGCGGCGCAAAGGAAAGCTGCATCTGCACCTGGCTCTGCGGCACCGACTTCGCCGTCTGCGCCTCGGCGGAAAGCGGCATCGCCATGATGAGGGCAATCATCGAAACGGCGGTGCCCCTCAGGAGGACTTGCATGGAAACTTCCTTCTTTAATGCTCTTGAAACAACGTTGTAGCGCCCGACGCTAGAAAGAAAAGAGGGCGGAAGCATGAAGCATAAATGGACGTTGGCGGCGATAAAAAACAGGTTCGATGAACAAAAACATGTTGTCATGCATTTCGCGTTGGGAATCGTCAAAGGGAGCCACACATGCGATCGATCCATCTTGCCGCAGCCGCCTTCATCATCTCCTTCGGTATGGCCGGCCCCTCCCATGCTGCCAGCTTCGATTGCGAGGCACAGAACCTGAAACCGGACGAGAAGACGATATGCAGCGTCAGAGCGCTCAACGATGCGGACGTGAGAATGGTGACGACGTTCGACCTGCTCTCGGGCCTGCTCGCCATGAGTGCGCGCGGCGCGATGCAGGATCAACAGACGGAATGGCTAAAGAAGCGGCAGGCTTGCGGCGCCGAAGTCGCTTGCCTCACCTCTTCCTATCAGGAGCGTCAAAAGGAGCTGAACGAGGCCTATAAGCAGATCAATCGGCCGCTGTAAGGGCGTGTTTTGCAAAGGCTTGGAGGGCTTCGTCGGAGATATCCCCTCCCCCCGCCTGCGGGGAGAGGGCTAGGATGAGGGGCAAGCGCGCCTAAGTCAAACTCTGCCGTCACGATAAAGCTCGAAAAAGCCCCTCATCCGTCCTCTCACGGCCGAGCTACGCTCGACCGTTGGAGTCCACCTTCTCCCCGCTTCGCGGGGCGAAGGAGCTTAGTTATTTCCCGCCGAGATCGCGAACGGCGCCGCGGTCAGCGCTCGTCGCGAAAGCGGCATAGGCCTTCAACGCGGTGGTGACGTTGCGCTTGCGCGGCTCGGCCGGATGCCAGCCCTTGGCGTTCTGATCTTCGCGGCGAGCGGCAAGTTCCGCCTCATCGACGCGCAGGCTGATGGTGCGGTTCGGGATGTCGATGTCGATCATGTCGCCTTCGCGCACCAGACCGATCGTGCCGCCGTTTGCCGCTTCCGGAGAAGCGTGACCGATGGACAGGCCGGAGGTGCCGCCGGAGAAGCGGCCGTCGGTGATCAGGGCGCAGGCCTTGCCGAGGCCCTTCGACTTCAGATAGCTCGTTGGATAGAGCATTTCCTGCATCCCCGGGCCGCCCTTCGGGCCTTCGTAGCGGATGACGACGACGTCGCCCGCCACAACCTCGTTGCTGAGGATGCCCTTGACGGCGGCGTCCTGGCTTTCGAAGACCTTGGCCGGACCGGAGAACTTCAGGATCGATTCATCGACGCCGGCCGTCTTCACGATGCAGCCATCGAGCGCCAGATTGCCCTTCAAGACGGCAAGACCGCCATCCTTGGAGAAGGGATGCTGGGCATCGCGGATAACGCCCTTTTCACGATCGAGATCAAGCTCTTCCCAGCGTGCGCTCTGGCTGAAGGCAACCTGGGTGGGGACGCCGCCAGGGGCAGCACTGAAGAGTTCGAGAGCCGCCTTGTTGTCGGTGACGGCAATATCCCATTGAGCCAGCGCTTCGCCCAGCGTTGCGGCATGGACGGTCGGCAGATCGGCATTCAATAGTCCGGCGCGATTCAGTTCGCCGAGGATAGCCATGATGCCGCCGGCGCGATGCACGTCTTCCATGTGAACGTCGGCCTTGGCCGGCGCCACCTTGGAAAGGCACGGAACGCGGCGAGAGAGGCGATCGATGTCATCCATGGTAAAATCGACTTCGCCCTCGTGGGCAGCCGCGAGAATATGCAGCACGGTATTGGTCGAGCCGCCCATGGCGATGTCGAGCGCCATGGCGTTCTCGAACGCACCCTTGCTGGCGATCGTCCGCGGCAGAGCCGTCACATCGTCCTGCTCATAATAGCGTTTTGCCAGCGCGACGACCCGGCGGCCGGCCTCGAGGAAGAGTTCCTTGCGGTCCGAGTGGGTTGCAAGCGTCGAGCCGTTGCCAGGCAAGGACAGGCCGAGAGCTTCCGTCAGGCAGTTCATCGAATTGGCCGTGAACATGCCCGAGCAGGAACCGCAGGTCGGACAGGCAGAACGCTCGATGACCTGAACGTCCTCGTCGCTGATCTTATCGTCGGCGGCAGCAACCATGGCGTCGACCAGATCGAGCGCGACTTTCTTGCCTTGCAGAACGACCTTGCCGGCTTCCATCGGGCCGCCCGAAACGAAGACGGTCGGGATGTTCAGGCGCAGCGAGGCCATCAGCATGCCGGGGGTGATCTTGTCGCAGTTGGAGATGCAGACCATCGCGTCGGCGCAATGGGCGTTGACCATGTATTCGACGCTGTCGGCGATGAGTTCGCGCGACGGCAGCGAATAGAGCATGCCGTCATGACCCATGGCGATACCGTCATCGACGGCAATGGTATTGAATTCCTTGGCAACGCCGCCGGCTGCCTCGATCTCGCGCGCGACGAGCTGGCCGAGATCTTTGAGATGAACGTGGCCGGGCACGAACTGGGTGAAGGAATTGACGACCGCAATGATGGGCTTGCCGAAATCGCTGTCCTTCATACCCGTCGCGCGCCAAAGGCCGCGTGCGCCGGCCATGTTGCGGCCGTGGGTCGTGGTTCTGGAACGATAAGCTGGCATGGTATCTTCCTCGTCATCCTGGAATTTGTGCGGCGTCGGCAGGGCCAAAGGTTTCGGGCCGAAGGGAACGCCGGCAACTCCGCTTTTTGGAATTGTCCTAATCCAATCGTGCAATACTGTCACTATCAACTCAAGCGAATCCGGTACGCTGCAGGGCTAGCGCCGCATCCGAGCAATCGCGCTGTAAGCTCAGAATTGGGAATGCGACGGCCCGATCACAAGCGCACACAAAAAGTTGCTTTCACTTCCAAAGAAATGCCAGCTTAAGAGTGTAACAAAACCTGCATCCGTTGCGTATGGCTGATATCGAAGCTGCTACCGCATAGAGGAATTGTTTCATGGCCTCCTACCGCCTGCCCAAGATTGCTTCTTCCGAGATTACGCCCCGCTCGATCTATCTGAAGCGCCGCGAGTTCCTGACGGCGGCCGCAGCCGGCATCGGCATGACGGCGCTTGGCGGCAAGGCCGCACTGGCCGAGGCACTGACGGCGACCAAGAGCAATTATACGGTCAACGAGAAGCTGACACCGATCAAGGATGTCACCACCTACAACAACTTCTATGAATTCGGCCTCGACAAGGCCGACCCCGCCAACCTCTCCGGCAAATTCAAACCGCGGCCTTGGACCATCAAGGTCGACGGCATGGTCAACAAGCCCGGCACTTTCGACATCGATGCGCTGATCAAGGAGTTTCCGCCGGAAGAGCGCGTCTATCGCATGCGCTGCGTCGAAGCCTGGTCGATGGTCATCCCCTGGGACGGCTTCCAGCTGTCGGCCCTGCTCGATAAAGTGGAACCGCAGGGCAGCGCCAAGTTCGTCGCGTTCGAAACGGTCGTGCGACCGGCCGAAATGCCGGGACAGTCAGGCCTCCTGCAATCCCTCGATTGGCCCTATGTCGAGGGCCTTCGTCTGGATGAGGCACGCAACCCGCTGACGCTGCTCGCCGTCGGCCTCTACGGCGAAACCCTGCCGAACCAGAACGGCGCACCGATCCGCCTCGTCATACCCTGGAAATACGGCTTCAAGGGCATCAAGTCGATCGTGCGGATCACGCTTACCGACAAGCAGCCGCTGAATACCTGGCAGGCGACCAACAGCCAGGAATACGGCTTCTATGCCAATGTCAATCCGGCGGTCGATCATCCGCGCTGGAGCCAGGCGACGGAGCGGCGCATCGGCGAAGGCGGCTTCTTCGGCTCCAATCGTCATCCCACCCTGCCCTTCAACGGCTATGCCGACCAAGTGGCAAGCCTCTATAGCGGCATGGACCTCAGGGTGAATTTCTGATGGCTGTTTCCTTCGCTCTCCCCAAGCGCTGGCAATCAGCCTCCGTCTGGGCGCTGTATATCGTCGGGCTTTTGCCGGCGGCCTGGGAATTTTATCTCGGCGCCACGGACCAGCTCGGCGCCGATGCAGTCAAGACCTTCGAGCTTTTCCTGGGGCTATGGGCCATCCGTTTCCTGCTGCTGACGCTTGCGGTCACCCCGCTTCGCGATCTCTTCAACTGGAACTATCTGCGTTATCGCCGCGCGCTCGGCCTGCTCTGTTTCTACTACGTCCTGATGCATCTGACCGTCTATATGGTTCTCGACCAGGCGCTGGATGTGCAGGCTGTTGTCGATGACGTGCTGAAGCGGCCCTTCATCATGTTCGGCATGGCGGGGCTCGTCATGCTGCTGGCGCTTGCCGTGACTTCGAACAATTTCTCGATCCGGCGACTCGGCAAGAAATGGATCTGGCTGCATCGCCTGGTCTATATCATCGCCGCCTGCGGTGCGTTGCACTTCGCCCTGTCGACCAAGGTGCTGTCGCTCGAGCAGTTCATCTATATCGGCCTGCTGATCGCCATGATCCTCTATCGATCCTACCGGCCGATCATGATGGAGAGACGGCGGGCTGCGCGCAGGCCGGTTGCAGCTTCCAGTTCCAGAGCGGCCTGAACCCGGCCGCCCTCCCTTTTCAGATTTTTGGTCAGTCCGCCGCGCTGGCGATCTTCGGTTGCCCCTTCTCCTGCACCTCGGCGGTCACCGTCAGGCCGGCGATCAGCTTTGTGCCGTCGGGCACCTTGTCGAGCGCGATGCGCACCGGCACGCGCTGCGCCAGGCGCACCCAGCTGAAGGTCGGCGTGATGTTGGCGAGCAGGCTGCCGGAGGTGCGTTCGCGATCCTCGATGCCGTAAGCGATGCTTTCGACGTGGCCGGTCAGCTTTTCGGCCTGGCCCATCAGATGGATGGCGACCTCATCTCCGACATGGATGCGCGGCAGCTTGGTTTCTTCAAAATAACCTTCGACTCGGAGGGAGTCGGTATCGATCAGCGCGACCTTGGCGGTGCCGGCCGCGACGTAATCACCCGGACGCAGGCTGAGGTTCGAGATCGTGCCGTTGACGGTGGCGCGAACCTCTGAACGATCGAGGTTCAGTTGAGCGAGTTCGCGATTGGCAGTCACCTGGCGAAGAGAGGCTTCGGCCTGCTCCTCGGCGGTCTGCGCCTGTTCCTTCTTCTGCATGGAGGCAGCGTCGCCGAGACGCCCTTGCCGGTCGTTCTCGCGACGAGCCTGCTCTAGGGCGGCCTTGCTGCTTGCGAGTACTGCATCCGCCTGCTCGAGAGCGATGGCAAAGCGATCGCGATCCACACGAAAGAGGACATCGCCTTTCTTGACGGTCTGGTTGTCCTTGACGAGGACGTCGCTTACGAGGCCGGAGACATCAGGCGCGATGCCGACGACATCGGCCCTGAGGCGCGCATCGCGCGTCCAGGGCTCCTCCATGTAATGGCCCCAGAGCTGGCGGCCGACATAGATAGCAGCGACGACGAAGATGAGAGTGACGGCAACACGGCCGATGAGTTTCAACGCGTTCATGTGAAGTACCAACGAGAGACAGAGGAGACGGCACCGAGCAGCAGGACGTAAAGCGCGAGATCGAAAAGACCGCGATGCCAGACCAGAGTGTAGGCTCCGATCCATGCGAGCAGGCGTCGAAGGATGATGACGGCAAACAGCGTCACGAGCATGAGAACGAGAAGGCGCGGAATATAGACGCCATAAAGATCGAATTCTGCGGGCATGATGTTACTCGGCGGCAATGGAAAGTGGTTGAGTGGTATCCGATACGGGCGGTCGCCAGCTCGCCGGCGGCTCGGCATGGGGGAAGAGCGCCCGGCGAAGACCGACAAGCGCATCGAGGCTCGCCCGGCCGGCATGCCGCCTTTCCCGCGCCACAGCCTCGAGGCTGCGGTCGATCGACACGCGCAGGTCGTCGGAAGGATCGACAGCACGCTTGGCCTTCAGCCGCGAGCGATAGAAATCCGAAACACCGATCAGGACTTCGCTGACGGATGCGCTGGCCGCCGGCTTCAATTGGCCGCGCTCCTTCTGCAGCATCAGAACGTTGAAACCGAGACGGACATCGGCATAACCATCGACCTTCTTCAGCTCGCGGTCTTCGATACTTGCAAGGCGCGGCACGAGCTGGCCCAAGCGGTCCAGAATACGGCCGGACAGACGCTCATGATCGGCGCGGCGAATACCGGCAGCAGTTTCGGCGAGATCGGTCCAGCCGGCCCGCACCAACCGCCAGGCGGCGAACTCGGCGCCGAACGGACGGGTCAGCAGGGTCCAGACCAGAGCGAAGCCGACGCCCGCCAGAGCCGCGACCGCACTATTGGCGAAGGCGCCGAAATCAGCGGTATAGCGGTCCTGCAGCGCGATGAAGGTCGCGCCGTTCACCGCCAGCAGCATGGCGAGCATGTTGGTCTGCGGCCGCGGGATCAACAGGCCCATCACCAGGAAGGGCGGTGCGAAGACCAGCACCAGCATCTCGAAGCCGGAGATCGACGGCAATACGCCGAAGATATAGACGCTGGCGATAATCAGGCTCACGGCGCACCAGACGAACATCGAGGTGATGAAGGGTGCGGGCCGATCGAGCGCGGCGAAAAACGAACAGGCGACGGCGGCCATGGTGACAAAACCGGCTCCGTCCTGCCAACCGGAATAGATCCAGAAGACGCAGGCAACGGCGATGCCGACGACGACTGCGCTGGCCGAGAAGGCCAACAGCGCATAGTCAAAGTGCCTGATGTGTCCAACGACGTTGCGATGGCGGAAAGCGGGGCGCCATGTGCCGACCTGCTGCCCGGAGACGATCTGGTCGCGCAGCGTCAGGCAATCCTGCCAGAGATCGACGATCTCCTTCAAGCGATCCAGCGCACTCGACCGGACGAGATCATCCCAGCCGAGATCAATGTCGTTCTGCTGCAGTTCCTCGATCTTCTTCGACAAGATATTGGCCGTATCATCGGCCTTGCCGCGACCACCCTGCCCCAACCAATCGGCAACATCGTTCAGGACTGCAACCAGCTCCTGCGGCAACGGCTTTTCGCCGGCCTTCAGCGCATGCAGGCGATCGGCAAGAGAGGAGAAGAGCGGCAGCAGCATCAACAAGCGGCCGCGCAGCTCGCGGGAATGCCTGACGATGTCACGGCTGCCCGCATCATATTTGAGCTGGCTGATGACGAGGTCGAGACCGGTCACATCCGAGGCAAGCTTCTGGCGCTTCAGCGGCGTAGCGGGAGAAGCGCCCTCGCCGCGCAGGATTTCATCGGCCCAGGTGCCTGCGTCATCCAGCCAGGAACCGATGCGCTGGCCGAGCGTGGTGCCGACGCTGCTCGGAAAGACGATGGCGCTGACGATGCTCGCGCAGACGATACCGATGATGATCTCCTCGGAACGGGAAAGCGCGACATCGAATACGGTTTCCGGCGCGCCGACGGTCGGAAGCGCGATCAGCGGCAGCGAATAGCCGGCGAGCATGAAGACATAGCTGCGCGAGGTGCGGTCGAGCATCGAGATGAACAGCAAGGTGCCGGTCCAGAGCGCGACGACGACGGAGAGTAGTTCCGGCGCATTGACGAAGAGCGGCACAAGGATCACCGATGCGGTGGCACCGATGAGCGTGCCGAGCGCGCGATAGAGCCCCTTCGAGCTGGTCGCGCCAGCGAGGGGATTGGCGACCACGTAGACGGCGGCCATCGCCCAGTAGGGACGCGGCAGGTCCAGCGACAGCGCGATGAACAGCGCCATGATCGCGGCAATGAAGGCTTTGACGGAAAACAGCCAGTCGCGCCAGGATGGAATGCTCATTAGACCTTCTCCGGCTCCTGCTCGGCAGCCACGGCCTTCCACGTCTCGAACTCTTCGAAGGCCTTCAGAACGCGGACGGCAGCTTCGAGATCGGCCGGGTCCACATTGGCGAGGATGTTTCCACGCAGTTCGTCGAGAGCATCTTCCATGCGCGCGGCCAGAACTTCGCCTTCCGGCGTCAGCCACAGGCCCTTCGCACGCCGATCCGTCGGATCATCCTTGCGGACGACAAGATCCATGCTTTCGAGCTGATCGAGCAACCGGACCAGCGACGGACCTTCGATGCCGACATAGGTGGCGAGAACCACTTGCCGCACACCTCCTCCCAGACGGCCAATCCAAAGCAGCGGCGCAGCCGCGGCTTCCGATATGCCATAGGAGCTCAGCGCGAGATCCACGACCCGACGCCATTGGCGGCCGGTTGTGAGCAGATTGGCGGTGAATATGCGTTGCAGGGAGATTAACGGCTTCATGGGAATCTATTAGCACCAAACTAATTAGGATTCAAATTATTATGATGCGAAGCGCTATCTGGAATGGGAAATGCAGCTATGCGCGAAACGATTGGCGATCAGGCAAATCGGTCCCCACAGTGATTCCTCGATGCAACGCCACTCCACCGGAAAGGATCGGGTCATGTCATCGTAAGGCCGAACTATGCGCATGAGGGCCCCCTCCCCACGCCGAGAAAACCTGCAGTTCTTATTCACGAAGGCCTATATGCTCGCTTCAGCCGGCCGTAGCCGCCGAATGAGCAACGCCCCCAACGTCAAAGAAGAGGTTTCTGCCTTGTCAGCGTGCGATCAAGCACCAGCGCTACGGCAATGCCCGCTGCATAGGCCACGATATTCCAAGGCGAAAAGACCCGGCCCAGCAGCAAAGCGCCGGCTTGGGTCAATCGGAATGCGTACAGATCCGGCGTATGCAACAGCCTGGAGAGTTCTACGAGCACAGCGATCACGAGCGCAGCCAAGGCGAGCTTGAAACGCCGCATGGAAACAAGAATTGCCGCTAGGAGCCAGTAGACCATCGCTCCCCATAAGAGCGAGCCACCATATTTGACGATCACGAAAGGCAGGTTCAGCGCATAGCCGTATCGCCGGAGCGCCAAGCCGCTGACGATGGTCAACAACAGCGCCGAGAGCAGAAAAAGTCTCGTACGTGCCAGTCTTCGCTGCATGTTCAACGATGCTCTCCGTGCCGGGATATGCACAAGTCGCCATGCGACTCAGCGGGTGAGCATCGATATTCCATAGCGAGCACGGAGAATGAAAGTCTGCTCCCGTCGCCCCGAACGCCAAAAGGCCGGATGATCGCTCATCCGGCCCTGGATCTTTTACCCGAAGCTGGCCTTAAGCGGCTGCAGCTTCTTCCTCGGCAGCAACGCGAGCCTTGTCGGCTGCGCCCTTGGCAGAGGTGTCGCGATCGACGAATTCGACGACTGCGAGAGCGGCATTGTCGCCCTGGCGGAAGCCAGCCTTCATGATACGCAGGTAGCCGCCGTTGCGGGTGGCGTAACGCGTTGCGATCGCATCGAACAGCTTGGCGACGACAACAGCGTCGCGGATCTGCGAGATGGCCTGACGACGAGCGTGCAGGTCGCCGCGCTTGCCGAGGGTAACCAGCTTCTCAACGATCGGGCGAATTTCCTTCGCCTTCGGGAGAGTGGTTACGATCTGCTCATGGGTGATGAGCGAAGCAGCCATGTTGGCGAACATCGCCTTACGGTGGCTAGCGGTTCTATTCAGCTTGCGGCCGGCTTTACCGTGGCGCATTGCTATTCTCCTTCACTTGCAGGCATCCGTCGCCTGCCGTTTGAAACGTTAGTATTGGTCTTCGTAGCGCTTGGCGAGATCTTCGATGTTCTCAGGCGGCCATGCCGGCACTTCCATGCCGAGGTGCAGGCCCATGGAAGCGAGAACTTCCTTGATTTCGTTCAGCGACTTGCGACCAAAATTCGGCGTGCGGAGCATTTCTGCTTCGGTCTTCTGAATGAGGTCGCCGATGTAGACGATGTTGTCGTTCTTCAGGCAGTTTGCCGAACGAACGGACAGTTCGAGCTCGTCCACCTTCTTGAGGAGCGCCGGGTTGAAAGCGAGTTCGGTAACTGCTTCCTCTTCGGTTTCCTTCTGCGGCTCGTCGAAGTTGACGAACACGCCAAGCTGATCCTGCAGGATGCGCGCCGCGAAAGCGACAGCATCTTCACCGCTGATCGAACCATCGGTTTCGAGCGACATGCTCAGCTTGTCGTAGTCGAGAACCTGTCCTTCACGGGTATTTTCAACCTTGTAGGACACCTTCTTGACCGGCGAATAGAGGCTGTCGACCGGGATGAGACCGATCGGAGCATCTTCCGCACGATTGCGTTCGGCCGGGACATAGCCCTTGCCGTTGTTGACGGTGAATTCCATGCGGATTTCGGCGCCCTCGTCGAGCGTGCAGATGACATGCTCGGGGTTGAGGATTTCGATATCGCCGACCGTCTGGATGTCGCCAGCCGTTACAACGCCTGGGCCCTGCTTACGGACAACCATGCGCTTGGCATCATCGCCATCCATCTTGATGGCGATTTCCTTGATGTTCAGCACGATGTCCGTCACGTCTTCCCGGACGCCCGGGATAGAGGAGAACTCATGCAGCACGCCGTCGATCTGCACGGCCGTTACAGCGGCACCGCGCAGAGAGGACAGCAGCACGCGACGCAGCGCGTTGCCGAGGGTGAGACCAAAGCCACGCTCCAGCGGTTCGGCCACGAGCGTTGCCTTGGTGCGGCCGCTCGAGGTGAACTCGACCTTGTTGGGCTTGATCAGTTCCTGCCAGTTTTTCTGAATCATGTTTTTGCCTTCCGTTCGTTGCCACCATCCAATCGTGGCAACCGAGCTTGAGTAACACCAAGCCGGGCGCATCTACCCCGGCCGGTGTCGTGAGTGGCGATGATCAGACGCGACGCTTCTTGCGCGGGCGGCAACCATTGTGCGGGATCGGGGTCACGTCGCGGATCGACGTGATCATGAAACCAGCAGCCTGGAGGGCGCGCAAAGCGGATTCACGACCGGAGCCCGGACCGCAAACTTCAACTTCGAGCGACTTCATGCCGTGTTCCTGAGCCTTCTTGGCGCAGTCTTCGGCAGCGATCTGGGCAGCGAACGGGGTCGACTTGCGCGAACCCTTGAAGCCCTTGGCACCAGCGGACGACCAGGCAATGGCGTTGCCCTGTGCGTCGGTGATGGTGATCATCGTGTTGTTGAAGGTCGAGTTGACGTGTGCGACGCCCGACGTGATATTCTTGCGCTCGCGACGGCGAACGCGGACGGCTTCCTTGGCCATGTTAGTCCTTTCTTGGATCTCTGCACCGCCGTAATCCCAGCGGCTACACCGGAGTGACGCTCATCGAGCCCCACTCCAAACTCAAAAGAGGCCGGCGGACCGCCAGCCTCCCACTTCCGGTTTCCCGGAAATTACTTCTTCTTACCAGCGATCGCCTTTGCCGGGCCCTTGCGGGTGCGGGCATTGGTGTGCGTGCGCTGGCCGCGAACCGGCAGGCCGCGACGATGACGCAGGCCACGGTAAGAACCCAGGTCCATCAGACGCTTGATGTTCATCGCGGTTTCGCGACGCAGATCACCTTCGACCTGATAGTCACGGTCGATGGTTTCGCGAATCTGCAGAACTTCAGCATCCGTCAACTGGTTGACGCGACGCTCAGCCGGAATACCGACCTTCTCGCAGATTTCCTGTGCAAACTTCGGTCCGATCCCGTGAATATAACGAAGCGCAATAACTACGCGCTTTGCAGTCGGGATGTTGACGCCAGCGATACGAGCCACGCCTGTTCTCCTTGCATTCCTTTTGCCTTGGCAAAGGGTCTTGTTATGCAGCCCGGGAGCTGCTTGTTCGATGTGCATCCGCCACATGTCAAAACGACCGTGCTCGGACTTCCCGTTGGAAATCCGCGCCGATCGCATAGCATGTCGCGAGTTGGCGCGGTGTTTAGCGGAATCAGTGCAAAAAAGCAACCGCCCCCGGCTAGTTTATTTTAAGCTACTTAAAGCCTGGCCAGGATAGCTTCGATGCTATCGGTCACATGCTCGATATCGGCCATGCCGTCGATGCTCTGCAACTTGCCCTTGGCATAGTAGTAACCGATCAGCGGCGAGGTCTCCTTGTAGTAGACCTGGAGGCGCGTCGCCATCGTTTCGGCGTTGTCATCCGGCCGGCGCTTGAAATGCGTCGAGCCGCACTTGTCGCAGACACCCGCCGTTGCAGGAACCTTGTCAGTGTCATGATAGACGCTGCCGCAGTTCGAGCAGGAATAGCGACCGGAAACGCGGCGAATCAGCTCCGCATCGTCGACCTTTAGCTCGATGACGACGGAAAGCTCCAGCCCCTTCGCCTTGAGCATCTGCTCGGTGGCATCTGCCTGTACCAAAGTACGCGGGAAGCCGTCGAGGATGAACCCATTGGCACAATCCGGCTGATCGATACGCTCCGAGACGATGGCATTGACGATCTCGTCGGAAACGAGCTTGCCCGCATCCATGACGGCCTTGGCGCGCTTGCCGACTTCCGTCCCCGCGCTTACCGCGGCTCGCAGCATGTCGCCTGTGGAAAGCTGCGGAATGCCGTACTTGTCCACGATACGCTGGGCCTGGGTCCCCTTACCTGCACCCGGTGGCCCTAAAAGTATGAGTCTCATCGCCCCCTCTTTCCTCCACGCAACTTCGATTTCTTGATCAGGCCTTCATATTGCTGTGCGATCAGGTGACCCTGAATCTGCGCCACCGTATCCAGCGTTACGCTAACCACGATCAGAAGCGAAGTACCACCCAGAGACAAGGGAATACCGGTCTGGGACACGAGAATTTCGGGCAGGATGCAGACGAAGACGAGATAGATCGCGCCGATGACCGTAATGCGGGTCAGCACATAATCGATATATTCGGCGGTGCGCTCACCCGGACGGATGCCCGGAATGAAGCCGCCATGCTTCTTCAGATTGTCGGCCGTGTCCTTCGGATTGAAGACCAGCGCCGTGTAGAAGAAGGCGAAGAAAGCGATCAGAGCGCCGTAAAACACCATATAGACGGGCTGGCCGTGGCCGAGCGCCGCAACGATCGAGGTAACCCAGGTCGGAAGCGCCGTGTTGTTGCCGAGGCCGGCGACCGTTGCCGGCAGCAGGAGCAGCGAGGATGCGAAGATTGCCGGAATGACGCCCGAGGTGTTGAGTTTCAGCGGCAGGTGCGACGTATCGCCCTGGAACATGCGGGTGCCGACCTGGCGCTTCGGATACTGGATCAGCAGACGACGCTGCGCGCGCTCGACGAACACGATGAGCGCAATGACCAGGACGGCAACGACGAGAACGGCGAGAATGAGGCCCGTCGAAAGCGCGCCGGTACGGCCAAGTTCGAGCGTGCCGGCCAGAGCGGTCGGGAGACCGGCGGCAATGCCGGCAAAGATGATCAGCGAGATACCGTTGCCGATACCGCGCGACGTCACCTGCTCGCCGAGCCACATCAGGAACATCGTGCCGCCGAGCAGCGTTATGACGGTGGAAATGCGGAAGAACCAGCCCGGATCGACTACAACGCCATTGCCATGCTCAAGGCCAATCGCAATGCCATAGGCCTGCAATGCGCCAAGCAGCACGGTGCCGTAACGGGTGTATTGGTTGATGATCTTACGGCCCTGCTCGCCTTCCTTCTTCAGGTTTTCGAGCGACGGGACGACTGACGTCATCAGCTGGACGATGATCGAGGCCGAAATATAAGGCATGATTCCGAGCGCGAAAATCGCCATGCGCTGTACAGCACCGCCCGAGAACATGTTGAAGAGGCCGAGAATGCCGCCCGACTGGTTGTGGAAAGCCTGGGCATAAGCGGCCGGATTGAGGCCGGGGAGCGGAATATGAGTACCGAGCCGGTAAACGAGGAGAGCGCCGAGCGTAAACCACAGGCGCTTCTTGAGATCCTCGGCCTTGGCAAAGGTCGAAAAATTGAGATTGGACGCCAATTGTTCCGCTGCAGAAGCCATGCAAATCTCCGCATTACCAATTCCGGCATAATCGGCCGGGTCCGGAATCAGTAAATAAATTGTTTAAAAGCCGGGCTTCGGACGGATTGCGATGCAATCGGACGCCTCACCCTTGGTTCCCGTTATCAACCGGAAGGACACTGCCGCATCGTTCAGGTTCGTGAGGCTCACATATGGGAGCAAAATCGCCCGAAGTGAAGCACCTCGGGCGATTATTGATCATATTATTCTGCGACAGAAGCGAGCAGCTTGACGGAGCCGCCGGCCTTCTCGATCTTTTCAACAGCCGACTTGGATGCGCCTGCAACTTCAAGCGTAACCTTTGCCTTCAGTTCGCCGTCCGAGAGAACCCGAACGCCGTCCTTGACGCGGCGAATCACGCCGGCCGCCTTGAGGGCAGCAGCATCGATCGTGTTCTTGGCATCGAGCTTGCCGGCATCGACGGCAGCCTGGATGCGCTCCAGCGATACGACAACGTAATCGGCAGCGAAGATGTTGGTGAAGCCGCGCTTCGGCAGGCGACGATAGATGGGCATCTGACCACCTTCAAAGCCGTTGATCGCAACACCCGAACGGGACTTCTGACCCTTCACACCACGGCCACCGGTCTTACCGGAGCCGGAGCCGATGCCGCGGCCGAGGCGCTTGCGGCTGTGGGTCGAGCCTTCGTTATCCTTGATCTCATTCAGTTTCATAGCGAATTACCTCCGGCTCACTTCTCGTCGACGATGCGAACGAGATGCTGGACAGCACGGATCATGCCACGAACGGCCGGGGTATCTTCCAGCGTGCGGCGACGGTGCATCTTGTTCAGTCCGAGACCGATCAGCGTCTTCTGCTGAACATCCGGACGGCGGATCGGGCTGCCAACCTGCTCGACCGTAACGGTCGCCTTGGCTTCAGCCTTCTTGGTCGTCTTGGCCATAGGTCAAACTCCCTTATTCTTCGGCGGCGTTGCCCGAAGCAGCGCGACGAGCCTGCAGAGTGGCATACTTGATGCCGCGCTGAGCTGCGATGTCCTTCGGGTGAACCTGGTGCTTCAGGGCGTCGAACGTGGCGCGAACCATGTTGTACGGGTTCGACGAACCGGTCGACTTGGCGACGACGTCATGAACGCCGAGCGTTTCGAAAACGGCGCGCATCGGGCCGCCGGCGATGATACCGGTACCGACCTTGGCCGAGCGCAGCAGAACCTTGCCGGCGCCATGGCGGCCATGGACGTCGTGATGCAGCGTACGGCCGTCACGCAGCGGTACGAAGATCATGTCGCGCTTGGCGCTTTCGGTTGCCTTGCGGATCGCTTCCGGCACTTCGCGTGCCTTGCCGTGACCGAAGCCAACGCGGCCCTTCTGGTCGCCGACAACAACGAGAGCGGCGAAACCGAAACGGCGGCCACCCTTTACAACCTTGGCGACGCGGTTGATCGCGACCAGCTTGTCGACGAATTCGCTATCGCGCTCTTCACGGCTCTGACGGTCATCCCGCGAGCCCCTCTTTTCCTGTGCCATTGTCCTCTTCCTTTTTCTTTTCCGGGTGCAATCGGCAAACAACAAAGACCGCATGCCTTCCCCTTGAGGGGAAACTTGCGGTCCGGTGAATATCCGGCCGGCGCTTATAAGCTACCGGCCGGAAACGTGATCAGAAGGTCAGGCCGCCTTCACGGGCTGCATCGGCCAGAGCCTTGATGCGGCCGTGATAGATGAAGGCGCCGCGGTCAAACACGACTTCCTTGACGCCGGCCTTGGAGGCGCGCTCTGCAACGAGCTTGCCAACGAGGGCAGCGGCGGCGGTGTCGGCACCGGTCTTCAGAGAACCGCGCAGATCCTTATCGAGGGTGGAGGCAGACGCAAGCGTCTTGCCGGCCACATCATCGATGACCTGGGCGTAGATGTTCTTCGACGAGCGATGAACCGACAGGCGCGGACGGCCATTGGCCACCGACTTGATTTGACGGCGCACGCGGTTGGCACGACGTGCAAGTGCTTCTTTCCTGCTAGCCATTTCGCGTGATCCTTACTTCTTCTTGCCTTCTTTGCGGACGATCCGCTCGCCGGCATACTTAACACCCTTGCCCTTGTAGGGCTCAGGACCGCGATATTCGCGGATTTCAGCGGCAACCTGGCCGACCTGCTGCTTGTTGATGCCGGTGACGACGATTTCCGTCGGCTTCGGCACAGCGATCGTGATGCCTTCCGGCGGCACATAAATCACGTCGTGGCTGAAGCCGAGCGCGAGCTGCAGGTTCTTGCCCTGCAGGGCGGCACGGTAGCCGACGCCGTTGATTTCGAGCTTCCGCTCGTAGCCGTCCTTAACACCCTTCAGGATGTTCTCGACCATCGTGCGGGACATGCCCCACTTTGAGCGAGCGTCCTTGGAGTCGTTAAGCGGCGTTACGACGATTGCATTGTTTTCCAGCTTGAGACCGATTTCGTCGTTAGCGACGAAAAACAGCTCGCCCTTAGGGCCCTTGGCAGTCACTTTTTGGCCATCAACCGAGGCCGTGATCCCTGCAGGCACCTGAACGGGCTTCTTACCGATACGAGACATTTTTTCAAACCTGTCTGTTTCGAAGGAGATCCCTGTTCGATCTTAGAAGACCGAGCAGAGAACCTCACCACCAACATTCTGTTCACGAGCCTGGTGATCAGCCATCACACCCTTCGGAGTCGAAAGGATAGTGATGCCGAGACCGTTCGCGACCTGCGGAATGGACTTAACCGAGACATAAACTCGGCGGCCCGGCTTAGACACGCGGCCGATCTCACGGATCACCGATGTGCCTTCGTAGTACTTCAGCTCGATGCTGAGCTCAGACTTGCCGTTGCCGAAATCGACGACAGAGTAGCCACGGATGTAGCCTTCAGCCTGGAGCACATCGAGAACGCGTGCACGGAGCTTGGAAGCAGGCGTCGAAACCGACGACTTGCGGCGCGAAGCGCCATTGCGGATGCGGGTGAGCATATCGCCCAAAGGATCAGTCATGGTCATCTAATCTGCTCCTTACCAGCTCGACTTGACGATGCCCGGCACCTTGCCGAGGTTGCCGAGTTCACGCAGCGCGATACGCGACATGCGCAGTTTGCGGTAGTACGCGCGCGGACGGCCCGAAACTTCGCAACGGTTGCGAATACGGGTCTTCGATCCATCGCGCGGGAGCGATGCCAGCTTCAGAGTGGCCTTGAACCGGTCTTCGATCGAGAGAGACTGGTTCATGATGATTGCCTTGAGAGCAGCCCGCTTCGCGGCCTGGTTGGCAACCGTATTGCGGCGGCGCTTGTTCTTTTCAACTGCGCTTGTCTTCGCCATATCAGGGTTCCTTTTCTACGCTCGTCGTTACGGTTATTGACGGAACGGGAAGTTGAACTCTTTCAGAAGAGCCCGTGCTTCGTCGTCGGTCGTCGCCGTCGTGCAAACGATGATGTCCATGCCCCACATCTGATCAACCTTGTCGTAGTTGATCTCAGGGAACACAATGTGTTCCTTGATGCCCATGGCGAAATTGCCACGACCGTCAAAGCTCTTCGGGTTCAGGCCGCGGAAGTCGCGAACGCGCGGAAGCGCGATGTTGACCAGGCGATCCAGGAACTCGTACATGCGGGCGCCGCGCAGGGTGACCTTTGCGCCGATCGGCATGTTTTCGCGGACCTTGAAGCCAGCGATGGAGTTGCGTGCGCGCGTGATGACCGGCTTCTGACCAGCGATCGCCGCGAGATCGGCAGCAGCAACAGTCGGCTTCTTCGAATCAGCCGTTGCTTCGCCGACGCCCATGTTGATCACGATCTTGTCCAGCTTCGGGATCTGCATCTCGTTGGCGTAGGAGAACTGCTCCTGCATGGCCGCGCGGATGCGGGCGACGTATTCCTTCTTGAGCCGCGGCTCGTACTTTGCCTCAGCCATCGATCACTTCTCCAGAGGTCTTGGCCACACGGACCTTCTTGCCATCCACAACCTTGAAACCGACGCGGGTCGGCTTGCCGTCCTTGTCGACGATCGCGATGTTGGACAGGTGAAGCGGGGCTTCCTTGCTGATGATGCCGGCTTCCTGGGTCTGCGTCTGGCGCTGATGGCGCTTTACGACGTTGACGCCACGAACGACCGCACGGTCTTCCTTCGGCAGCACTTGAACAACTTCTCCGGTGCGGCCCTTGTCCTTACCGGTCAATACGACGACCTTGTCGCCTTTACGGATCTTCTGCATCGCTCCGCTCCTTACAGTACTTCTGGAGCCAGCGAGATGATCTTCATGTGGTTCTTGGCGCGAAGTTCGCGCGGAACCGGTCCGAAGATACGGGTGCCGATCGGCTCTTTCTTGTTGTCGATGAGGACTGCTGCGTTGGTATCGAAGCGGATGACGCTGCCATCCGGACGACGGATGTCCTTGGCGGTACGAACGACAACCGCCTTCATCACGTCACCCTTCTTCACACGGCCGCGCGGGATAGCTTCCTTGATCGAAACGACGATAACGTCGCCGATCGAGGCATACTTGCGCTTCGAGCCGCCCAGCACCTTGATGCACATGACACGACGTGCGCCGGAATTATCCGCCACGTCGAGGTTTGTTTGCATCTGAATCATGTCAGGTCGCCTTCTTGTTGTTACCGGAATGGTTGGGTCAGCCGACCCCCTACCCCGGCTTATGAACTAGTCTCTTGTCTGATTTCGCGGCATCAGGGGACCCCTCAGGATCGCCATTGCCAGTCATCATTAAAGCAAAAGAACGCCCGTAATCGAGCGTCCTGCTTCCAAGCTCGTGCTTCATACAGATATTTCGCCCAAGCGCAAGGGCCTGAGCGAAATTCTGTTACTTGGACTGGGCGGAAACGACCGTCCAGGTCTTGTCCTTGGAAATCGGCGCGCATTCCTCGATGGAAACGACGTCGCCGACCTTGTACTGATTGTTCTCGTCGTGAGCCTTGTACTTCTTGGAACGACGAACAGTCTTCTGGAGCAGCGGGTGAGCGAAACGACGCTCAACGCGAACCACTACTGTCTTCTCGTTCTTGTCGCTGACCACGACGCCCTGCAGAATGCGCTTCGGCATGTTATTTTTCCTTTAGGCCTTTGCCTCTGCCGCCTTCTGGCGGGCAATGGTTTTTATGCGAGCGATGTCCTTGCGGACTTCGTTGATGCGCGAGGACTTTTCAAGCTGGCCGGTCGCCTTCTGAAAGCGCAGGTTGAACTGCTCCTTCTTCAGCTTGGCAAGCTCGTCCTTGAGTTGGTCGGCGCTCAGGGCGCGAACATCTGCGGCTTTCATGAGCTTCTTCCTTACTCTGCAATGCGCTGCACGAAGCGCGTCTTGACCGAGAGCTTGGCGGAGCCGAGGCGCAAAGCCTCACGAGCGATTTCTTCGCTCACACCATCGATCTCGAACATCATACGGCCGGGCTTGACCTTGCATGCCCAGTATTCGACGGAGCCCTTACCTTTACCCATGCGGACTTCGGTAGGCTTTTTGGTTACCGGAACATCCGGGAACACGCGGATCCATACACGGCCGGCACGCTTCATATAGCGCGTGATCGCGCGGCGAGCCGCTTCGATTTCGCGAGCGTTGACGCGGTTAGGTTCCTGCGCCTTCAGACCGAATTCACCGAACGCAAGGTCAGAGCCACCCTTGGCGATGCCCTTGATGCGACCCTTGAATTGCTTACGGTACTTCGTACGCTTTGGCTGCAACATTTTCTTATTCTCCGAACTTATCTGCCACGTACGCTATCAAGCGTTGTCGCGGCGACGGTCTCTATCGCGATCGCGGCTAGCCGGACCCTGGGCGTCGCCCTCGAGCGCACGGCGTTCGGAGGCCATCGGATCATGCTCAAGGATTTCGCCCTTGAAGATCCAAACCTTGATGCCGCAGATGCCGAAAGCGGTTTCTGCTTCAGCCGTACCGTAGTCGATGTCGGCGCGCAGCGTATGCAGCGGCACGCGGCCTTCGCGGTACCATTCCGTACGAGCGATTTCAGCGCCGCCGAGACGGCCTGCGCAGGTGATCTTGATGCCTTCGGCGCCAAGACGCATCGCGGACTGAACGGCACGCTTCATGGCGCGACGGAAAGCAACACGGCGCTCGAGCTGCTGAGCGATCGACTGGGCAACCAGCGTCGCGTCGATTTCCGGCTTGCGAACTTCAACGATGTTGAGGTGCGTTTCGGAATTCGTCATGTCCGACAGCTTCTTGCGGAGCTTGTCGATGTCAGCGCCCTTCTTGCCGATGATCAGGCCCGGACGAGCCGAGTGGATCGTGACGCGGCACTTCTTGTGCGGACGCTCGATAACCACCTTCGAGATACCAGCCTGCTTCAGTTCGTTCATGACGAACTTGCGCATCTTCAGGTCTTCGTGAAGAAGCTGACCATACTCGGCATTGTCCGCAAACCAGCGGCTATCCCAGGTACGGTTGATGCCAAGACGAAAACCGATCGGATTGATTTTCTGACCCATTATGCGGCCTCCTCTTGAGCTTCAACTTCACGAACGACGATCGTCAGGTGCGCGAACGGACGCTCGATGCGAGACGCACGGCCACGGCCACGGGCGTGGAAACGCTTCATGACGATCGACTTGCCGACGTAAGCTTCCGCTACGACCAGCGAGTCAACGTCGAGATCGTGGTTGTTTTCTGCGTTGGCGATCGCGGATTCGAGCGTCTTCTTCACGGCGCCAGCGATGCGCTTGCGCGAGAATTCCAGCTCTGCGAGCGCGCGATCAACCTTCTTGCCGCGGATCGAAGCCGCGACCAGGTTGAGCTTCTGCGGGCTGACACGGAGCGTGCGCGCAACTGCCTGCGCTTCATTGTCCTTCAGCCGGCGTTCGGTTTTTGCCTTGCCCATTGTTACTTCCTCTTCGCCTTCTTGTCCGCACCGTGACCATAGTAGGTACGGGTCGGGGCGAACTCGCCGAACTTGTGCCCGACCATGTCTTCATTGACGCTGACCGGAATATGCTTGCTGCCGTTGTAAACACCAAAGGTGAGACCAACGAACTGCGGCATGATGGTGGAGCGACGGCTCCACATCTTGATTACTTCGCTACGTCCGCCTTCGCGCACCTTCTCAGCTTTCTTGAGAAGATAGCCGTCAACAAACGGACCTTTCCATACTGAACGAGCCACTTGAGACTTCCTCTCTTACTTCTTGCGCTGATGGCGCGAGCGCATGATCATTTTGTCGGTCGACTTGTTCGACCGCGTACGCTTGCCCTTGGTCGGCTTGCCCCATGGGGTCACCGGATGGCGACCACCGGAGGTGCGGCCTTCACCACCGCCGTGCGGATGGTCAACCGGGTTCATGACAACGCCGCGGTTATGCGGCTTCTTGCCACGCCAACGCGAACGACCGGCCTTGCCGTCGTTGATGTTGGCATGATCCGGGTTCGAAACCGCACCGATCGTCGCGAGGCAGGTGCCATGCACGAGGCGCTGTTCGCCGGAGTTCAGGCGAAGGATCGCCATACCCTGGTCACGACCAACGAGCTGCGCGTAGGAACCGGCAGAGCGAGCGATCTGACCGCCCTTGCCCGGCTTCATTTCCACGTTGTGGATGATGGAGCCGACCGGGATGAACTGCAGCGGCATGGTGTTGCCGGGCTTCACGTCAACAGCCTTTTCCGAAGCAATGACCTTGTCGCCGGAAGCGAGACGCTGCGGAGCGATGATGTAGGCCAGTTCGCCGTCCGTGTACTTCACCAGAGCGATGTAAGCGGTACGGTTCGGGTCGTATTCGATGCGCTCGACAGTTCCCTCAACGTCGAACTTGCGACGCTTGAAGTCGACCAGACGATAGCTGCGCTTGTGACCGCCACCCTGGAACCGCACAGTGATGCGGCCGGTGTTGTTGCGGCCGCCCTTCGAAGTCAGACCTTCCGTCAGCGTCTTGACCGGCTTGCCCTTGTAGAGCGAGGAGCGATCGACGATGACCAGCTGACGCTGGCTCGGGGTCGTCGGATTGAATGTTTTCAATGCCATTTTCTTATTCCTCAGAGACCGGTGGAGACGTCGATCGACTGGCCTTCGGCGAGCGTCACGATAGCCTTCTTCACGTCCTTCTGCTTGCCGACGAGACCTTTGAACCGCTTGGTCTTGCCCAGGCGCAGCAGGGTGTTGACGGCCGTAACCTTGACGCCGAACAGCGCTTCGACGGCAGCCTTGATTTCAGGCTTCGTCGCGGTCTTGGCAACGTTGAAAACAACCTGGTTATTGTCCGAAAGCAGAGTGGACTTTTCGGTGATCGCAGGAGAAACGATCACATCGTAATGGCGAAGATCCGTCACTTGAATCGCTCCTCTAGAGCTTCAACTGCGGCCTTGGACAGGACGAGCTTGCCGCGGCGCAGGATGTCGTAAACGTTGATGCCCTGAACCGGCAGAACATCGATGTTCGGGATGTTCTGGGCTGCGAGCTTGAAGTTGTTGTCGAGTTCGGCACCGCCGATGAACAACGCGTTGGTCAGGCCGAGCGTCTCGAAAGTGCTGGCCAGAGCCTTGGTCTTAGCGTCGGCTGCAATCAGGCTGTCGATGACGATAACGTCTTCGGACTTCAGCTTGGCAGACAGAGCGTGACGCAGGCCGAGGGCGCGAACCTTCTTCGGCAGATCATGCTCGTGGCTGCGGGTGACCGGGCCGTGAGCCTTACCACCGCCGCGGAACTGCGGAGCGCGAGCCGAATGGTGACGAGCGCGGCCCGTACCCTTCTGCTTGTACATCTTGGCACCGGTGCGCCAAACGTCGGCGCGGCCCTTTGCCTGATGCGTACCCTGCTGCTTCTTGGCAAGCTGCCAGCGAATGACGCGGGCGAGAATGTCTTCACGCGGCTCCAGGCCGAAAATCGCGTCAGAAAGGGAAACCTTCCCAGCGTCTTTGCCCTCGAGGGTCTTGACGTTCAATTCCATTGGTTTGGCTCCCTTACTTCGCTGCCGACTTGACGGCATCGCGCACGATGATCCAGGCACCCTTGGAGCCGGGAACCGCGCCCTTGACGAGGATCAGACCGCGATCTTCATCGGTCGATACCACTTCGAGGTTCTGCGTCGTCACGCGCGTCTGGCCCATGTGACCAGCCATCTTCTTGTTCTTGAACACCTTGCCCGGATCCTGGCGCGAGCCGGTCGAACCGTGCGAGCGGTGCGAAACCGACACACCGTGCGTAGCGCGCAGACCGCCGAAGCCGTGACGCTTCATAGCGCCGGCAAAGCCCTTACCGATCGTTGTGCCGGTCACGTCGACGAGCTGGCCTGCCGTAAAGTGAGCAGCCTTGATCTCGGTGCCGACGTCGAGCAGGTTGTCGTCCGTAACACGGAATTCAACGAGCTTGGCCTTGGGCTCAACACTTGCGACGGCGAAATGACCGCGCAGGGCCTTCGTCGTGTTCTTAACTTTAGCCTGGCCGGCACCCAGCTGAACTGCGGTGTAGCCATTCTTTTCAACTGTGCGCTGGGCTACGACCTGGCAGCCATCCAAACGCAGTACGGTTACCGGGACATGCTCGCCGGCGTCGTTATAGACGCGGGTCATTCCCACCTTCTGTGCAATCACACCTGAACGCATCGGTTCAATCCTTCTCACTCAGCTCGAGAACCAGGTCTCAGAGCTTGATCTCAACATCGACACCGGCGGCGAGATCGAGCTTCATCAGCGCGTCTACCGTCTGCGGGGTCGGGTCAACGATGTCGAGAAGGCGCTTATGCGTGCGCATCTCGAACTGCTCGCGGCTCTTCTTGTCGATGTGCGGGGACCGGTTGACCGTGAACTTCTCGATACGGGTCGGAAGCGGAACGGGGCCCCGGACGCTAGCACCGGTGCGCTTCGCCGTCGACACGATCTCGCGCGTGGAAGCATCGAGAATCCGGTGATCGAACGCCTTCAGGCGAATGCGGATATTTTGGCCGTTCATTCGACGTTATCCTTGTGTTTTGTTATCTCGCGTGCCGCTCAAAAAAGGGCACGGATTGTTCTTTTTCCTAAGGCGGACCACCGGTTTCAAAGATCGAGAGGGACGCCGGCTGCGGCATCCCCATCCACTCTTTAGGCCTTTGGGCCCACCTTATTGTTAATTTCATCAGCTGCTTCGGTACCCGAAGCAGAGTGCAAATCGCGCTCGCGCGCCATTTGCAACATTTCCATGTCATAAGCAAGCGGCTACCGCCGCTTGCATCATATTATTGTCGTCGAATCGGCCACTCGGGATGAAGTGGCCGCCTTCGAATTACTCGACGATGGAGGCAACGATGCCTGCGCCGACGGTACGGCCGCCTTCGCGGATCGCGAAGCGAAGCTTTTCTTCCATCGCAATCGGAACGATCAGCTCAACGGCAACCGTGACGTTGTCGCCCGGCATAACCATTTCCGTGCCTTCCGGAAGCGTCACGATGCCGGTCACATCAGTCGTGCGGAAGTAGAACTGCGGACGGTAGTTCGTGAAGAACGGCGTATGCCGGCCGCCTTCTTCCTTCGTCAGGATGTAGGCTTCGGCCATGAACTTCTTGTGCGGCTTCACAGAGCCCGGCTTGCACAGGATCTGACCACGCTCGACGCCGTCACGGTTAACACCGCGAACCAGCGCGCCGATGTTGTCGCCGGCCTGGCCCTGGTCGAGCAGCTTGCGGAACATTTCAACGCCGGTAACCGTCGTCTTCGACGTCGGGCGAATGCCGACGATTTCGACTTCTTCACCAACCTTGACGATACCGCGCTCGACGCGGCCGGTCACAACCGTACCACGGCCCGAGATCGAGAACACGTCTTCGATCGGCATCAGGAACGGCTGGTCGATCGGACGCTCAGGCGTCGGGATGTAGGCGTCAACAGCGGCCATCAGCTCGCGGATCGCGTCTTCGCCGATCTTCTTGTCGGAGTCTTCAAGAGCAGCAAGCGCCGAACCCTTGACAACCGGGATGTCGTCGCCCGGGAAGTCGTAGGACGACAGAAGTTCGCGAACTTCAAGCTCGACGAGCTCGAGAAGTTCCGCGTCGTCAACCTGGTCGACCTTGTTCAGGAACACGACGATCGCCGGAACGCCAACCTGACGAGCGAGCAGGATGTGCTCGCGGGTCTGCGGCATCGGGCCGTCAGCAGCCGAGCAAACCAGGATCGCGCCGTCCATCTGGGCAGCGCCGGTGATCATGTTCTTGACATAGTCAGCGTGGCCGGGGCAGTCGACGTGAGCGTAGTGACGAGCAGGCGTCTCATACTCAACGTGCGCCGTCGAGATCGTGATACCACGTGCCTTCTCTTCCGGTGCTGCGTCGATCTGGTCGTACGCCTTGAACTCGCCGAAGTACTTCGTGATCGCTGCCGTCAATGACGTCTTGCCGTGGTCAACGTGCCCAATCGTACCAATGTTGACGTGCGGCTTATTGCGCTCAAACTTACTCTTTGCCATTTGAATGCTTCCTATGAACGTAATGAGTGACCCCGGCGAACCGGTTTAGTGCCGCCGTTTAAGGCTTTCGTCGCGTTTGCGCAAGACTTAATTGCAGGGCCTATTCCGGGCGAAGCCTGGCCGATGGCAGATGATCCCCGGCCTTCGACATTCCTTCGCCGCGTAAGCTTTGCCGGCCGATCCGGAAAGACATAAAAGCATTTGCCGGTTCAAGTGCTTAGATAGGAACCTGTCGTAGGCAATTCCAGTGCCTGACGCAGGAATGCGACATCCATCCGAACAGGGATACCCACCAACGCAGAGCGCCCTCTCCCGAAAGGAAAGGGCGCAGAGCTGTCGAACGACCGCAATCGTGATCGCATTATCCGATGCCGCCGACGGATGCGGTTCACCGCGGCATGACGTTTATCAGTCGAGAAGATCGGCCGGGACCTTGCCGCCGTTGTCGGCGAGCTTCTTCAGCAGCGCCTTGTGGAGGAACATGTTCATCTTGGCGGAATCGCCGGCGTCGCCGGTATAGCCGAGCTCCTGCGCCAACTCCTTGCGCTCCGAAAGACTCGCATCCATGCCAAGCGCCTTCATCAGATCGACGATGGAATGCTTCCAATCCAGCTTCTGACCGCTCTTCTTGACGGCGGCATCGAGGATCGAGGCGATATCGACCGGAGCAGCAGGCGCGCTGGTCGCGGGCGATGTTGCGGCCGTGGTCGCCGAAGGAGCCGGCGTCGGCGCAGCCTCCGGATTCGCGGTCGCTGCCGTGGTCTGTGCTGGAGCCGGAGCAGCCTCGGCAGCCTTTGCCTCGCCCCAGATTGCACCCTTGATCTTGTCGAAGATACCCATTTGCGCTCTCCCGTTTCGGTTGCCCGAGCAATACCTATCGCTCGCGCGGATATAAGCAACCCTTCGTGTCAAATATGCAATTTGAGACGAGGCAGGTTGCAAAAAGGGCTCTCCAGCATTTTCCACGCGCTTGACTCTTCCTCAAGACCGGAACATTTTGTGAACAAAATAAGGAAGACGTCATGAGCACCGCTGAGAAATTTATCATCCTGCCGTACCGGAAGAACCGCGGGAACCTTGTTCCAGGCGAGATGCGACAGGCTTCAAGCATCCCATCCGCAGAGAAGATCGCAGCGTCCATGGCGGCTCGATTCGTCGGCGTCGCGGCCTATGCTGTAATGGTCGACGACGAAACTGGCGATATGTCGTCGCCTCGCCTGCTGGCAAAGCATGGCGAGATTGCCGATCTGAACGCCGCCTGAGATCGATCGGCAAGTTGAGGAAGAGAACGGCCCTCGATCGGCACGGCGGAGCCGTGCCTCACGCAGACAGCCAAACACCTCTACGCGGTGCCTACCGGTAAACTCCAATATAGGACCAAAACTGTCGATGCAGCAGGTTGGGGGAGAATGTCCGCGATCCTGCACCGCTTAACCCGGCAAAGGCCCCTCGCCGGCATAGCCACGGCAGCCAGTTGGCATATAGCGGAAACGCCAATGCAAACTCGGCCGACAACGCCGACTGAAACGAAATATAGCTAGGTGATTGAGAGGCTTGGAGCGGGTAGCGGGAATCGAACCCGCGTATTCAGCTTGGAAGGCTGCTGCTCTACCATTGAGCTATACCCGCGGGTGGTCAAGATCCGGCGCGGAATGGTGGAGGGAGTTGGATTTGAACCAACGTAGGCTGAGCCAACGGATTTACAGTCCGTCCCCTTTAACCACTCGGGCATCCCTCCAGTATTCCGACTGGATCTTGCGACCAAGCTTGCTAGATGTTGGCGTCGCCGCCGTCATCTGCGCCGCGTATATGACCGGACGATTTCCTTCTGTCAACACAAGGAATTGGCAAAAATGACGAAAAAATTTCAGCCTGTGGGAAAAGTCTGCGGCCGAAAGAGGACTATGCGCCCAGGAAGGCGCTGGTTATAAAGCCGCATGAGCAAAGATAAAACACCCGGCCGCTCCGGCCCAGACAATACCGCCGGCGACAAGTCCGCCAAGGACACCCATTACGCCACCCTGCGCCGCGCGCATCGCGACGCAAAACGCGAGCGTGGTGAAATTCCGACGCCGGCGCCGCAGAAGCGCAAGCGGGCGAGCACGGACGATTGGAAGCCACCGGCGCTCGCGCCCGACCAGGTCCTCCTTTATGGCCTGCACACGGTCCGCGCCGCCCTTGGCAATCCCGAGCGCAAGAATATCAAGCTGTCGACGACGCAGAACGCGCTGGTGCGGCTGGAAATAGGCCCGGTCGATTCCCTCGGCGTCCCCGTCGAGATCGTCTCGCCGCAGGATATCGACAAGGTGCTGGGGCCTGAAGCAATCCACCAGGGCGTGATGCTGGAAACGCGTCCCCTGCCCGTTCGCCGTCTCGAAGCGCTGAAGGGCAGCCCGCTGCTGCTCGTTCTCGATCAGGTGACGGATCCGCACAATGTCGGCGCGATTATGCGCTCGGCCGTGGCCTTCGATGCCGGCGCGGTGATTACCACGCAGCGCCACAGTCCGACCGAATCGGGTGTGCTGGCGAAATCCGCTTCGGGCGCGCTCGAACTCATCCCTTATATACAGATCACCAATCTCGCGGATGCGCTCAGCGAGCTGCATCGGCTCGGCTTCACGACGATCGGCCTTGATTCGGAAGGTCCGGCGCCGCTGGAAGGTACGTTCAGCGGCGACAAGATCGCCCTCGTGCTCGGCTCGGAGGGCAAGGGTTTGCGCCAGAAGACCCGGGAGACGGTGAATGCATTGGCGCGGCTCGACATGCCGGGCGCCATCAAATCGCTCAATGTCTCGAACGCAGCTGCGATCGCGCTATATGCGACGCGATCCTATCTCAAATCATAGCGGTGCATTGGCCGCCGCGGCACGTTGGGAGAATTTGCATTGATCCGTGTTCTCGGTCTCGCGGCGGTTTCCGCCGCCCTTGCTTTCACAGTGGTTCAACCGGCCCGCGCGGCCGACAGCGAACTCATCCAGGGTCAGGCTGGAACCTGGCTGGTCGCGCCTGAAAGCGGCGCCAAGGGCTGCCGCCTCACCTTCGGAACGAATGCGGTCTCCAGCGGCTACGAAATCACGGGCGCGGACGCCTGCGCAACACCCCTACCCGCTCTCGCCAAGGCCACCATGTGGAATTTCACCGACGACGGTTCGCTTGCTATCGCCGATGCCACAGGCAAGCTGCTCATGCGTTTCCAGCAGGAAGAAGGCTCGCCCTGGCAGAGCGAGGGCGGTAATCCCACATGGCTGTTGCCGGCGCTCGGCGACGTCGATCACGTACCGACCGCCGCAAGCCTTGCGGGCGCGTGGCGCATCCAGCGTCCGGATGGCAGGCCGGTCTGCGATATCACCTTGACCACCGACAAGGATCCGGACGGCACCGCCAAGATGTCGCCGAATGGCGACTGCGCCAGCGAGATCGGCGACCTCAAGCTTTCTCTCTGGGCGGCGGAAGGTTTTGGGCTGGTGATGCTGGGCAGCGACGGCTCCTCGCTTTCCTTCGACATGAAGCCGGACGGCACTTTCCAGAAATCCGAAGAAGAGGAAGGCGAGCCGCTTCTGCTGGTCCGCAAATAGGGCTGGCAATGTTCATTGGACCGCAATCGGCGGCCTATGCCACGCCGATTGCTGCCAGAGCGACCTCTCTGTGACCGGGCATCCCTCTTGCAGCTTCGACCATGAAGTGACGTTGAGATTCATCTCACATTGCGCAAGATAGCTCTTGCCGCCCACGGTCATGCATGCGACCTCGCCGACCGCATGCTGTTTTCCATCCGTATTTTTGCAATAGCAATTCTCGCCGGCCAGCGCCGACACGCTTGCGATCACCGTGATCACGATAAGCGGCAATCCCAACACGGCATGCCTCGACGTCGCGTGCATGAGCATATCCTCACTCGCCATTAGCGACAGAAGTGTATGCCTATTTCGTCCATTGTAAATGAGCCCGCATCGAGCGCGCGAGCACCTTGGAACCCGAGGCGGCAAGCGAATCCGGCCAACTAAGAGACTTGCTCAATGAATCGCCGGATCAGCCTCGTCGAAGAATGACCTGATGCCATCGCGGGCAACCGTTGCCAGGAACTCGTCGAAGGCCTCGCGGTCGGTCGCGAAAGGCTCTTCCCATTCGATCAGGTCCTCTTCCGGCGTGATGACTTCCATCCGCCAGTCGGCATTGGTGCCGGCCGGACGAAAGATATCGACCAAAACGGTCACGCCGTCATCGGTGAACTCGCCAGAGAGCTCGGAGTGTTCGAGTTTGGGCTTCTTAGGCTTGCTGGTCATGTTTTTCCAAGGACAGGATTTATGTTGAAGATCGATTGGACATCCCGAAGGCGTCGGCACTCACATATTAGTCTGCCATCGCCTATTTTCCATAGCGAGGACAGCGAGATGGCAAAGTTCCCGGAAAAAGATGGTGCCCCCGGCAGGGTTCGAACCCGCGACCCCCTGATTACAAATCAGGTGCTCTACCAACTGAGCTACAAGGGCACATCGGCATGCCAAGTAGCAGATTTTGATCTCGTGTAAAGAGAAAATCCGCCGCCTCCCTCAGTATCCCCGCTCAGAAGCCAGACCGGATTTACCAGTCTTTGCAAAACGTCTTGTCGCATGGGGGGAATACCATTACCTAGTACAATCATCAGAAGGGCATTGCATGTCGCGTCATTTTCAATCCGTCTGTTTTGTCGCCTCGCCCGCTCCAGAAGCACAGGCGGCCCAGGAAGAACTGATTCGCCTCTACGGCCAGACGCCGCAGGATGAGGCCGATATCGTCGTGGCGCTCGGCGGCGACGGTTTCATGCTCCAGACGCTGCACAAAACGATGAATACCGGCAAGCGCGTCTATGGCATGAATCGCGGCTCTATCGGCTTCCTGATGAACGACTATCGTACGGATGGCCTGGCGGAGCGCATCGAAGCCGCTGTCGAGAACGCCTTTCATCCATTGCAGATGACCGCGCGCAATGCCGACGGCAGCACTTGCATTGCACTCGCCATCAACGAGGTGTCGCTGTTTCGCCAGTCCTACCAGACGGCAAAGCTGAAGGTCGAGATCGACGGCCGCGTCCGCCTGCCTGAACTCATTTGCGATGGGTTGATGGTGACGACACCAGCCGGCTCCACCGCCTACAATCTTTCCGCCCATGGCCCTATCCTGCCGCTCGAAGCGCCCCTGCTTGCCATGACGCCGGTCAGCGCCTTCCGCCCCCGCCGCTGGCGCGGCGCCCTGCTTCCGAACAAGGTGACGGTCGATATCACCGTGCTCGAAGCGGAGAAGCGCCCGGTCAATGCCGCGGCCGACAATACCGAGGTCAAATCGGTGGTCGGCGTCCGGATCATGCAGAGCGAGGATACGACGGCGCGCATCCTGTCCGATCCGGACGGGTCATGGTCGGACAGGATTCTGGCAGAGCAATTTTCGGATTGAATGGGACCTCCCGCTGCGGGGAGGCATCACGCCGGAGCGATCGGCACCCTGACTGTGCGTCTTCGCGCAACTCCGGCTGGAAAATCGCAGCACACTGTTTCCGGCATTGCGCTCGCCATTAGAAAAGCCCCGTCTCCGGGGCTTTTTGCTTATTCCGCTTTATCCAAGCTCACTCGACGTCATCAACGACAGCGTCGGCCGCGCCGCTGATGCGGTGCGCGAGGGCAGCTTCCATGAATTCGTTGAGATCGCCGTCGAGCACGTCACCGGGAGCGGTGCTGGCAACGCCGGTGCGCAGATCCTTGACCAGCTGATAGGGCTGCAGGACGTAGGACCGGATCTGGTGACCCCAACCGATATCGGTCTTGGAAGCGGCTTCGGCATTGGCAGCCTCTTCCCGCTTCATCAATTCCGCCTCGTACATGCGGGCGCGCAGCATGTCCCACGCCTTGGCGCGGTTCTTGTGCTGCGAGCGCTCCTGCTGGCACTGCACGACGATGCCGGTCGGTATATGCGTGATACGCACAGCCGAATCGGTCGTGTTGACGTGCTGGCCGCCGGCGCCGGACGAACGATAGGTATCGATTCGGCAATCGCTTTCGTTGATCTCGATCTGGATCGAGTCGTCGACGACCGGGTAGACCCAGATCGACGAGAACGACGTGTGACGGCGCGCATTGCTGTCATAGGGCGAGATGCGAACGAGGCGGTGCACGCCCGATTCGGTCTTCAGCCAGCCATAGGCATTGTGTCCCTTGACGAGCAGCGTCGCGGACTTGATGCCGGCTTCTTCGCCGTCATGAACTTCCAGCAGCTCCACCTTGAAGCGCTGGCGTTCGGCCCAGCGGGTATACATGCGCAAAAGCATGTTAGCCCAGTCCTGGCTCTCGGTGCCGCCGGCGCCGGAGTGAACTTCAAGGTAGGTATCGTTGGAGTCAGCCTCGCCCGACAGCATGGCTTCCACCTGCCGCCGTGCCGCCTCGGCCTTCAGGGCCTTCAGGGCATCTTCCGCGTCGCGCACGACGTCGGCATCGCCCTCTTCCTCGCCAAGCTCGATCAGCTCGATATTGTCGGCAAGCTGCTGCTCGAGAGCGCGCACACCGTTGATACCGTCATCAAGCTGCTGGCGTTCGCGCATCAGCTTCTGCGCTTCGGAAGCATCGTTCCACAAGGTCGGATCTTCCGCCTTGTTATTCAACCAGTCCAGTCGTCTTACGGCCTGGTCCCAGTCAAAGATGCCTCCTCAGCAGGGTGATAGCCTGCTTGGTTTCGTCGACTATTTTCTCGATTTCGGCTCTCATGGTCCTGCTTCTTCATCTCGCCGCTCAATGCGAACGGCCATCCAATTCAAAGAGTGCTGGTGACATAGATATACATGCCGCTGGTGTAAAGCCCCGCGGCATGATCATCGGTCAAATAGGATGGACTCAGAAGAGACCGCCCGAACCCGACGTGACCGCCTGGTTTGCCTGCGGCGAGGTCCTGAGAATTTCCTCCGGCGCGACCTGTGCTGCAGCCTCGCCGCCGCCGATGACCTGCAGGCTCGTGGCCGGGCCGGTACCGGGCTTGAACGCTTCCATGATGGCACCCTGATCGCCCGGCTGCGCCGCCATGCCGGTCGCGCGATTGACGGCAACCATCGTCATCCCAGCTGGAACCTGGAACTTCTCGGACGGCTGATCCTTGGTGGCGGCCTGCATGAACTCGTTGAAGACCGGTGCAGCAACGCCACTACCGGTACCGCCACGACCAAGCGGGGTCGGCGTGTCGTATCCGACGTAAAGGCCAGCGACGAGGCTCGGCGTGAAGCCGACGAACCAGGCGTCCTTCTCGTCGTTGGTGGTGCCGGTCTTACCGGCGACATCGGTGTTGAGCTTGATCTTGCCTGCGGCCGTGCCGCGGATGATAACGCCCTGCATCATCGACGTGACCTGATAAGCGGTCATCGGATCGAGAACCTGCTCGCGGTTGTCGGCGATAACAGGCTCATCCTGATTTTGCCACCCGCTGACATTGCAGCTGTCGCAGACACGCTCCTCATGCTTGAAGATGGTCTTGCCGTAGCGGTCCTGGATGCGGTCGATCAGCGTCGGCTTGATCTGCTTGCCGCCATTGGCGATGACCGAATAGGCCGAGACCATGCGCAGCACCGTCGTTTCGCCGGCACCGAGCGACATGGCAAGAACCGGGTTCATATGGTCGTAGATCCCGAAGCGCTCGGCATATTCGGCGACCAGAGGCATGCCCATGTCGGAAGCGAGACGAACCGTCATCAGGTTGCGCGAGTGCTCGATGGCGAAGCGCAGCGTATGGACGCCGCCGCCCTCACCTTCATAGTTGGTAGGCTTCCAGACATCGCCATTGCTGAGCGTGATCTGCAGCGGATCGTCGAGAATGACCGAGGCCGGCGTATAGCCGTTGTCCATTGCAGCCGCGTAGACGAAAGGCTTGAACGACGAACCCGGCTGACGCTTGGCCTGCGTCGCGCGATTGAACTCGGATTGCGCATAGGAGAAGCCGCCGACCATGGCGAGCACGCGGCCGGTATGCGGATCCATAACGACCAGACCACCCTGCACTTTCGGCGGCTGACGCAGACGATAGCTGCTCGAATCGGCATTGCCTGTCTTCTGCACGAAAACGACGTCGCCAGCGCTCAGCACGCCGCTCGGAGACTTGGCAACCTTGCCGCTGGCCGCGCGGAAAGCCCAGCGCATGTCGGCAGCAGCAATCATCCCGCGCTTGCGGTCCGTCGAGACCTTGCCGCCGGCGTCGACCCGCGGCTGCAATCCGATATCGACTTCCTGGTCGGATACAGAAAGGACAACGGCCACCTGCCATTCCGGCACGTCGCTCAGCCCGGGAACCTTGGCGAGCTCTACACCCCAGTCCTGCGATGTGGCGATCTGCTTGATCGGGCCGCGATAGCCGCGACGCTGGTCATAGTCGATCAAACCGTCCTGCAATGCCTTTCGAGCTTCGAGCTGCATCTGCGGGTCAAGCGAGGTACGGACGGAGAGCCCCCCCTCATACAAAGTCTTTTCGCCATACTGGTCGATCAGCTGCCGGCGGACTTCTTCGGCAAAATAATCCGAAGCGAAGAGCGACGGGCCGCTCTTGGGCGGCACAACGCCAAGCGGCTGCTTCTTTGCCTCTTCGCCGTCGCTCTGGCCGACATAGCCATTCTCCACCATGCGGTCGATCACCCAATTACGGCGGGTAAGCGCTGCTTCGGCGCGGCGGAAGGGGTTGTAGTTCGCAGGGCCCTTCGGGAGCGACGCCAGATACGCCGATTCGGCGATGGTCAGCTCGTTGACCGACTTGTCGAAATAGGTGAGCGCTGCGCCGGCGATACCGTAGGAATTGAGGCCGAAATAAATCTCGTTGAGATAGAGCTCAAGGATCTTGTCCTTGCTGTAGGCCTGCTCGATGCGGAACGACAGAATCGCTTCCTTGATCTTACGGTCGAAGGTCTGGTCGGCGGAAAGCAGGAAGTTTTTGGCGACCTGCTGCGTGATGGTGGATGCACCGACGAAGCGGCGACCTGACCCGATATTCTGAAGGTTTACGGCCACGGCGCGAATGAGGCCGCCGACATCGACGCCGGGGTGGTTGTAGAAATTCTTGTCTTCGGCGGAAAGGAAAGCTGCCTTCACGCGATCGGGAATGGCCTGGATCGGCACGAAAAGCCGGTTCTCGCGCGAATATTCCTTCATCAGCGCGCCGTTACCGGCATGGATGCGCGTCGTCACGGGCGGCGCGTATTTCGCCAGCACCTCGTAGTCTGGAAGCTCCTTGGAGACGACGCTCAGATAGATCGCCGCAGCCGCAGCCACACCCAGAAACAGGAGGCAGCCTAGCCCAAAGAAATATCCAATCAGTCTGATCATGTGATACTACCGGTGCTTGTTCTTCATGCGCCATGTATGCGAGCTAATCGCATAACGACGGGCGTTTTGCACGCTCACGGTGTTAATGCAAGACGGCAATGAGACAAAGCCGCGCGTCACTCGTGAGCGAATGATACTTTGCTGTAAAGGCGGGAATGTGAGGAAAATAGGGCTTGGCTCCTCTATTCCCAACTTCATTCGATTCTAAAGTTCGCCGCTGTTACACGGAAGCCACGACTGGCGCTTCTAACCGCCATTTGCGATGATCGAGACGCGGTATTGCTTCACGGCCTCCGTCAGCCGATCGGCCACCTTCTGCCGCCAATAGGGATCGAGCAGAAGCTTTTCGTCTTCCTTATTGGAAAGAAAACCGAGCTCAAGCAGGATCGAGGGCACATCCGGCGCCTGCAAGACCTGGAAGCCGGCGTGGCGATGCGGATTGTTGATCATGGAGATCTGGCCGTTGAACGAGGACAATACATCCTGCGCCAGCGAAATGGAGAAGGCCTGCGTCTCGCGGCGGGTCAGATCCATAAGAATGTCGGTAACGGCTGCCGGCTGCGCCTGGGCCTCGGCCCCGGCGATCTGATCGGAGTTGTTTTCACGATCGGCCACTTCACCGGCGAGCCGGTCCGAAGCCTTGTCCGAGATCGTATAGACGGTCGAGCCGCGAATATCCTTCTGCTTGAGCGTGTCGGCATGCAGGGAAATGAATAGAGAGGCGTGATTCTGCCGTGCTATAGTCACGCGCTCTGACAGAGAGAGATACTGATCCTTGTCGCGTGTCAGGAAAGCCTTGATGCCGGGCTGGGCGTTTAGCTTGTCGGCGAAGATCTTGGCGAAGGCGAGCGTGATGTCCTTTTCCTGCGTAACGCCGTCGGTACCGGTCGCACCGGCATCGATGCCGCCGTGACCGGCATCGACCGCGACGAGGAAGGTATTCGGATCGGCCTTTTGCGTCGGCTCGACCGGGCCGACGTCCTTTGCGGTATCGGCTGATGTCCAGCTCTGCTGCTTGACCAGTTCGGCAAACTGCTCGGCCGGCAGCATCTCGGCATCGAGCACGAGGCGATGGCCTTTCCCGCCCTCATCGGCCTGGGCCTTGGCCACCACCAGCTTCACCGGCTTCTTGGCCGTCAGGACGATACGGGCACTGTTGGCGTCCATCGTGCCGTAGCGGATATCCTTGAATAGACCGGTCGGCTTGAGATCGGCGGCAGGAAAGCCGAATGCGGTCGCGGGAAGGTCGACCACGACGCGGACGGGATTGTTGAGATAGTGCACAGTAAAGGTCGGCTCGCGATCCATGTCTATGACGATGCGCGTGCGGGCATCGTCGCCGGCTATACGCGCACCATAGGCGAGCAAGGGATCGGCGGCTGCGGCCGGCCCGAATGGTGCAAACGCCACCAGCATTGTCAGGGCGAAGGCCGCCGTCGCAAATCGCAAAGCCTTCACGCCACTCTCCGCCACATGCCGCAATCCCTTTAACAAGTGTCCAACGCGCCCCATATTGGTTTTGGCGTTGTTTTTGAAGTCCCAATAGCGGGAACCAGGTCTGACGTGATGGACGTCACCCGACGATGCGCCAGGAAGAGAATCGCAACAAACCCTTCTTCGTCCTCCTCATCCGAGGAATCCATCAATATTATGGCATACTTGGCTTTTCCCTTGCTATTGTGACAGATAAAACATACAACGCATATTAGGGTAGAAGTGTTGACGGGATAGAGTCGTCGCAACGGCAGCCGCCTCGAGTACCAGGCGCCATAAGCGGCATTCATCCGACGTCTGCAGTACTTCTGCTCCAAACAGTGGATATCTGAATTTCCGGTTTCAAACAGGAAGTTCATCGGTGGAGAGCCACCAAACGCTCTTTAGAGCACATTCATCGGACCCAGCTTTGTGGGTCTAAAGCATAGTCGATCTCGCTTGGTTACGGATGTCACCGCAGCAGCTTTTTCAAAAAGTGAACAGACCCCAGGGAAGTAATGCCCCGGCTGCCGTCTGGATGCTGTCATCTCCGAATAACCCATCGCGACTTTCATTATCCGGTGCAGCAACTGCGGAACACATCCGGCTTGTCCCAGTGACAGGCAGGCCCCCTTCCGCTTGCCGGCGCCGAGGAGCACAGCTTTCATGGCAGACAAAATGCTTATCGATGCGTCTCACGAGGAAGAGACGCGCGTCGTTGTCGTTCGCGGGAACCGCATAGAAGAATTTGACTTCGAGTCGCAGCACAAGAAGCAAATCCGCGGCAACATCTATCTCGCAAAAGTAACGAGGGTCGAACCCTCGCTTCAGGCGGCTTTCGTCGATTACGGCGGCAACCGGCACGGCTTCCTGGCCTTTGCCGAAATTCACCCCGATTATTACCAGATCCCCCTCGCCGACCGTCAGGCGCTGCTGAAGGCTGAAGCCGAAGAGCATCGCCGCGACGACGATGTCGAGCATGTGGAGACGGCACTCGACCTTTCGCAGCAGGAACAGCCCGATGTCGGCATCGTTCCCAAGGAGAGCGAAGAAGCCGCAGTCGCGATCGCGGAAGAGGCCCTCGCTCCGGAAGCGGCGCCCGCCAAGAAGGCGGCCAAGCCGCGCCGCAGCCGCAAGAAGGCGGTAGCAGAAGCTCCCGCCGAAGAGACGCCCTCTCCGGAAGCAACAGCTGCCGTCGATGCGCCGGGCGAAGACGAAGAAGGTTCGTCCGGCTCAATGGCCGCGATGGTCGAAAGCGATTCGATCTCCGAGGATGTCGTAGCTTCCAAGCGCCGCCACGATGACGACGATGATGACGATCACGACCATGAAGAGGAAGTGATCGAATCCGTTGGCGCAGAAGACGCGATGGAAGAGGTTCCGGACCGCGTGCAGCGCAAGCCGCGCAAGCAGTACCGTATTCAGGAAGTCATCAAGCGCCGGCAGATTCTGCTGGTGCAGGTCGCCAAGGAAGAGCGCGGCAACAAGGGTGCGGCGCTGACTACCTATCTATCGCTCGCAGGCCGTTACTCGGTCCTGATGCCGAACACGGCACGCGGCGGCGGCATCTCCCGCAAGATCACCAATCCGCAGGACCGCAAGCGTCTCAAGGAAATCGCCAAGATGCTCGAAGTGCCGCAAGGCATGGGCGTCATCCTGCGTACCGCCGGCGCCAACCGCACGAAGGTCGAGGTCAAGCGCGACTTCGAATATCTGATGCGCCTGTGGGAAAACGTCCGCACGCTGACGCTCGCCTCGACCGCCCCCTGCCTGGTCTATGAAGAAGGCAGCCTGATCAAGCGCTCGATCCGCGACCTCTACAACAAGGATATCGGCGAGATCATCGTTGCCGGTGAAGAAGGCTATCGTGAAGCGAAAGACTTCATGAAGATGCTGATGCCGAGCCACGCCAAGGTGGTTCAGCCCTATCGCGACATTCACCCGATCTTCTCGCGCTCCGGCATCGAGGCGCAGCTCGACCGTATGCTGCAGCCGCAGGTGACACTGCGTTCGGGCGGCTACCTGATCATGAACCAGACGGAAGCGCTGGTCTCGATCGACGTCAACTCCGGCCGTTCGACCCGCGAGCATTCGATCGAAGACACCGCGCTTCAGACGAACCTGGAAGCTGCCGAGGAAATTGCGCGGCAACTGCGCCTGCGCGACCTTGCCGGCCTGATCGTCATCGACTTCATCGACATGGAAGAAAAGCGCAACAACCGCGCTGTCGAAAAGAAGCTGAAGGAATGCCTCAAAAACGATCGCGCCCGCATCCAGGTCGGCCGCATCTCGCATTTCGGCCTTCTGGAAATGTCACGCCAGCGCATCCGCGCTTCGGTTCTCGAAAGCACGACGCAGATCTGCTCGCATTGCGGCGGAACCGGCCATGTGCGCTCGCAGTCCTCGGTTGCGCTGCACGTGCTGCGCGGCATTGAAGAGTATCTGCTCAAGAATACGACGCACGACATCACTGTGCGCACGACGCCGGACATTGCCCTCTATCTGCTCAATCACAAGCGTCAGACGATCATCGACTACGAAAATCGTTTCGGTGTCGCCATCGTCATCGATGCTGACACTGCCGTCGGCACGCAGCATTTCGCGATCGATCGTGGTGAGCCGGTTGCCAATCCGGTGAAGATCGAAAGCCTGTTCAACTTCGCAGCGATCCCTGAAGACGATGACGACGATATCGTCATCGAAGCCGATGAGGAAGAAGACGAAGAGCTGGAAGAAAAGGCTGCAAGCACCGAGCAGCCTGCCGCCCGCTCCGAGAGCAATGAAGGTAACCGCAAGCGCAAGCGTCGCCGTCGCCGTCGCGGCCGTGGCAACGACGCTCAGACCGGCGCGGCCTCCGATGATACGTCTGCGGCAGAAGCCGCCGAAGACGGAGAAGAAGGCGACGAGGGTGAAGATGACGCCAGCGCCGATGCCGATGCATCCGCCAATGGCGACGACGCGCAGCAGAAGCGCAAGCGCCGCCGTCGCGGCAAGCGTGGCGGTCGCCGCAATCGTGAAAACGAAGGCAGCGAACAGGATGCCAGCGGCGAAGATGAAACCGGCTCCGACGAAGCTGCGGAAACCGCGGCCGATGGTGGAGAAGAAGTGGCGGTAGCAGTCGCGGAGATCGCCGTCTCCGAGGGCGAAGCCGCTGTCGAAGGCCAGCCTGCCATGGCAGCCATCGAGACCGAAGTTGTCGTCACCGAAGAGGTGAAGCCCGCCAAGGGTCGCAGCCGCCGGAAGGCGAAGGCTGTCGAAGCCTCGCCAGTTGAGGAAAAGGCTCCTGTGACCGACGCCGAAGTCGAGACGGTTGCCGAGATCGCCCAAGCCCTGGACAGCACCAGCGAGCCTGCGGCTCCGGAAGCCTCCGAAGAAGCAGCCAAGCCGGCACGCGCCAATCGCGAGTCGAACGTTGCTTCCTCCGCACCGGTGGTCACCTCCAATCGCGCCAATGAAGGCAGCGATGGCGACGGTGAACCGACCAAGCCGAAGAAGGCTGGCTGGTGGCAGCGCCGCGGCTTCTTCTGAGAGCCGTAAATCCAGACAGAGTGTTTAATCCGGCCGTGGCGACACGGCCGGATTTTTGTTACGGCAGGTCGGCAGGCTTTGGAGCCGCGCAACAAAACGAATTCGCGGTCTGCGAAATCACTTTCGCAGACTGGTGCAACCCATTGATCGGGGATCTATTTCAGCCAGGCAGCCATGCGTTCGGTGGCTTCCTCGATCTCGGCATTGGAGCCGGCATAGGAAATCCGCATCACACGATGCCCTTCGGCCGGGTCGAAATCGAGACCGGGTGTCGCGGCAACATTGATTTCCGCCAGCATCTTGCGGGCAAAGACCATGCTGTCATTGGTGAACCGGCTGACATCGACATAGGCGTAGAAAGCGCCGTCCATTGGTGACGCGATGTGGAAGCCGATTTCAGGCAGGCGGCGCATCAGGAAGTCGCGGTTGCGGCCATAGCTCTCGCGATAGACATCGAGCTCGGCGCCGGCACCGAGAGCAGCCTCGGCGGCGATCTGGGACAATTCCGGTGGGGAGATGTAAAGGCTCTGGGCAACACGCTCGACCGGGCGCACCAGCCGCTCCGGCAAGACCATCCAGCCGATGCGCCAACCGGTCATGCAATAATATTTCGAGAAGGAATTGATGACGATCGCTTCGTCGGTCAGCTCCAGGGCGCTCGTCTCTTCGCCGACGAAGGTGAGGCCGTGATAGATTTCATCGGAGATGAAGGCGATCGAACGGTCGGCGCAATAATCCGCGAGTGCCTTCAGCGCCGCCCTGCCCGTTACTGTGCCGGTCGGATTGGCCGGACTTGCCAGCATTACGCCCTTGAGCCGCTTGCCGCTGGCGGCCTGCACCGCCTCAAGGCTTTCCGGCGTCAGCGTGAACTGCGTCTCTTCCGTTACAGGCACTTCGACGACATCGAGCCCCAACGCGCCAAGAATGTTGCGATAGGCCGGGTATCCGGGGCGAGCGATGGCAACGCTGTCGCCGGCATCGAACAAGGTCAGAAAAGCGAGGTTGAAGCCCGCCGAGGAGCCGGTGGTAATGGCGATACGCTTGGGGTCGATCGACAGGCCGTGACGCGTCTTGTAGTGCGCGGAGAGCGCCTGGCGCAGCGCCAGCGTCCCGAGAGCATCCGTATAGCCGATCCGTCCGTGACCGAGGGCAGCGCGTGCCGCCTCAAGGGCTGCCTGGGGCGCCGGATAAGACGGCTGGCCGACGGCCATCGATATCACCGGATGCCCTGCCTGACGCCGCCGGGTCGCCTCGGCCAGCACATCCATGGCGTGGAAGGGTTCGACATCGCTACGCTTGGATAAGGAAAACAAGATCAACTCTTTCTTGGATCGGATTGCCGAGCGACATTTGCAGCAATATCGAACCGTTCACAATCCTGCGATTGCGGCTTTGTCGTGAAATTTCCTATTTCTGGAAATAGGCATGCGCCGTAAATTGCCTATCCATATTTGCGGATGTTAACCCGACGGTGCTATGCCGCATCCGAGAATGAAGTCTCTGCAGAAATTCAAAACGAGGACCCAATGACCTTTTCTTTCAAAAGCCTGCTGACGGTTTCGGCGATTGCTCTCGCAGCGTCCTTCGCCGCAATCCAGCCCGCCGCCGCACTGGACGATCAGCAGAAGAAGGAAATCGGGGAATTCATCAAGGAATACCTCGTCGAGCATCCGGAGGTCCTGCTGGATGCACAGGCAGCACTGGAAAAGAAGCAGGATGCCGCCCGCCTCGCTCAAGCCTCCCAGGTGATCGACCAGAACAAGGATGCCATCTTCAACTCCAAAGATGATGTTGTCACCGGCAATCCGAAGGGCAGTATCACCGTGGTGGAGTTCTTCGACTACAACTGCACTTATTGCCGTCACGCGCTCGGCGACATGGACAAGCTGCTGAAGCAGGACAAGGACGTTCGCTTCGTGCTGAAGGAATTCCCGATCCTCGGAGCGGATTCGGTTGCCGCATCGCGGGTTTCCAATGCATTCCGCCAGCTAGCGCCAGAAAAATATGCTGAGTTCCATCACAAGCTGCTGGGCAGCGACGGCCGTGCATCGGAAGACAGCGCGATCGAAGTTGCAAGCTCC
The DNA here is from genome assembly GCF_900094545.1 of Martinezella miluonensis. Lineage (GTDB taxonomy): Bacteria > Pseudomonadota > Alphaproteobacteria > Rhizobiales > Rhizobiaceae > Rhizobium > Rhizobium miluonense. The sequence goes on along the minus strand of NZ_FMAH01000004.1, from coordinate 70,575 downwards.
CTCGGCGTCACCGAAGCGGCTATCCGCACGGAAATGACGAAGAGCCCCAACAATAACATGATCAAGGCAACCTATCAGCTCGCCACCGATCTCAACGTTACCGGCACCCCCGCCTATATCATCGGCAACGAAACCATTTCGGGCGCTATCGGGCTCGAAGCCATCCAGGAGAAGATCGCCAACGTCCGAAGCTGCGGCAAGACCGCCTGCTAAGATCACCACCCGGCGTCGCGCGCTGTATTCGAGGCCCCATCGAAATCCCTTGGATTCCAATAGGGCTCAAAAATGCCAAAATCGCGGCGTTTCCACACCTAGAGATACGCAACCTGCGCTCCGGGGCTTTCCTATATGGTCTCGGGAGTCTATAGGTTGCGCTGTACTTTGACGGAACCACTGATGGCGCAAACTATTTTTGTCCTCAACGGACCCAATTTGAACGCTCTCGGCAAGCGCGAGCCGGGCATCTATGGCGGCAAGACGCTCAAGGATATCGAGGCAGATTGCAAGTCCGCGGGCGAAAGCCTGGGCTTTATCGTCGATTTCCGCCAGAGCAATCACGAAGGCGTGCTGGTCGACTGGATGCACGAGGCGGGCGACAAGGCCGCCGGCGTCGCCATCAACCCCGGCGCCTATGGGCACACGTCGATCGCGTTGCATGACGCAATCCGCGCCATTTCCATTCCCGTCGTGGAGGTGCATATCTCCAACATCCACGCACGCGAAGAATTCCGGCACAAATCGATGATCGCGCCAGCTGCAAAGGGCATGATCTGCGGTTTCGGACCTTATAGCTACATCCTGGCGCTTCATGCGCTGAAATCCATCACCCAATAACAAAAATACAGGGCAAGAAATCCAATGGCTGAAAAGAAATCGGGTATCGACCAGGCGCTGATTCGCGATCTCGCCAACATTCTCAACGAGACGGATCTGACCGAGATCGAAGTCGAGCAGGAAGATATGCGTATCCGCGTGTCGCGTGCCGGCACGATGCAATATGTTCAGGCGCCGATCGCCGCCCCGGCTGCTTTTGCCGCTCCTGCCGCAGCACCGGCTGCTGCTCCTGCAGGCAAGACCCGCAATCCCGACAACGTCGTCAGCGCACCGATGGTCGGCACCGCCTATCTGGCACCGGCGCCGGGTTCAGCGGCCTTTATCCAGGTCGGCTCGACCGTCAAGGAAGGCCAGACGCTTCTGATCATCGAAGCAATGAAGACGATGAACCAGATCCCGGCGCCCAAGTCCGGCACGGTCACCGAAATCGTGGTTCAGGATGGACGCCCGGTTGAATACGGCGAAGCCCTAGTGGTCATCGAGTAAGCCCATGCCCATGATTTCGAAGATTCTCATAGCCAATCGCGGAGAGATCGCCCTGCGTGTGCTGCGCGCCTGCAAGGAGCTCGGCATTGCGAGCGTTGCGGTGCACTCCACCGCCGACGCAGACGCGATGCATGTACGCCTTGCGGATGAGAGCGTTTGCATCGGCCCGCCGCCGTCGCGCGAAAGCTATCTCAACATCCACCAGATCGTCGCCGCCTGCGAGATTACCGGCGCCGACGCCGTGCATCCCGGCTATGGTTTCCTTTCGGAAAATGCCAAATTCGCCGATATTCTCGAGGCGCACGGCATTACCTTCATCGGGCCGACGGCGGAGCATATCCGCATCATGGGCGACAAGATTACTGCCAAGACCACCGCGCAGCAGCTCGGTATCCCGGTCGTTCCCGGTTCGGACGGCGAGGTGAAGACCGAAGCTGAGGCGCTGAAGACGGCGCGCGAGATCGGCTATCCAGTGCTCATCAAGGCAACCGCCGGCGGCGGCGGCCGCGGCATGAAGGTTGCGCGCACGGAAGAGGACCTGATCGAAGCGTGGTCGACGGCGCGCACGGAAGCGGCTGCCGCTTTCGGTAACGAATCCGTCTACATGGAAAAATATCTCGGCACGCCGCGCCATATCGAAGTTCAGGTGTTCGGCGACGGCGAAGGTAACGCCATCCATCTCGGCGAACGCGACTGCTCGCTGCAGCGCCGTCACCAGAAGGTATGGGAAGAAGCCAACTCCCCGGCTCTTAACGTCGAACAGCGCATGAAGATCGGCCAGATCTGCGCCAACGCCATGAAGAAGCTGAAGTATCGCGGCGCCGGCACCATCGAGTTCCTCTATGAGAATGGTGAGTTCTATTTCATCGAAATGAACACCCGCCTGCAGGTGGAGCATCCGGTGACGGAAGCCATCACCGGTATCGACCTCGTGCACGAGCAGATCCGTGTCGCCTCCGGCGGCGGTCTCTCGGTGACGCAGGATGAAGTGCATTTCCATGGCCATGCCATCGAATGCCGCATCAATGCCGAAGACGCACGCACCTTCGTCCCCTCGCCCGGCACGATCACGCATTTCCATGCGCCCGGCGGCCTTGGCGTGCGCATCGATTCGGGCGCCTATCAAGGCTACCGGATCCCACCCTACTACGACAGCTTGATCGGCAAGCTGATCGTGCATGGCCGGACCCGCGTCGAATGCATGATGCGCCTGCGCCGCGCGCTCGATGAATTCGTCGTCGACGGCATCAAGACCACTTTGCCGCTGTTCCAGGATCTGGTTTCCAATCAGGATATCGCCAATGGCGACTACGATATCCATTGGCTGGAAGACTACCTGGCCAAGACCTCGGCCTAGGCCGTGCCAGGAACGCGCAGCAGACATCCCGGCGTTACTCCGGAGATTTTGCTGCGCGCCTATTCCATCGGGCTCTTCCCTATGGCGGAGTCGGCCGATGATCCGGAAATCTTCTGGGTCGAACCGGAAATACGAGGCATCATCCCTCTCGATACGTTCCACGTATCCAAAAGCCTCGCAAAGAAGATCCGCCAAAATCCCTTCGACATTCGCTTCAACACGGATTTCGAGGCTGTTATCGCCGCCTGCGCCGAGCAGACCAGCGGCCGGCCCAGCACCTGGATCAACGACACGATCCGCTCGCTCTACGCCACCCTTCACCATATCAGCCATGCGCATTCCGTCGAGGCGTGGGACGGTGATACACTGGTCGGCGGGCTTTATGGCGTCTCGCTGGGTTCGGCGTTTTTCGGCGAGAGCATGTTCTCCCGCCGCACGGACGCCTCCAAGATCTGCCTCGTTCATCTGGTCGAACGTCTGAAGCAACGCGGCTTTACCCTGCTCGACACCCAGTTCACCACCGAGCATCTGAAGACGTTCGGCGCGATCGACGTGCCGAAGGACGACTATGCGAAACTGCTCGAAAAGGCGATGGAATCGCCCAATCTCAGCTTCTCAAACGGTTGATATTTTCCCTAAGTGAATTGATTCCGATCGTGAGTGCCCCAAGTTCGGCTCAACAGCCGGGGGGAGAATCTTGAAGAACCACGCGGCAATCGCTATGCCGACTTCGTCAACGGCGACAAGATCGCCGCTATAGTATGGCCGGGATGATCGCAGCCGGTGCCGGCGTGAAGGTTGCGGCAAAGCTTGGCTTCCTTGCGATCGTTCTCCGCTTCTTCAAGAGCTTTGGCGTCGCCCTCCCTGCGCTGAAGAAGGGGCTGATCGTCGTCCTGGTGGGCGTGGCTACCGCCGGACGCAAGATTCTCGGCCTGTTTCGCCGTAAGGGAAATATAGACGTTTGAACAATCCCAGCCTGAAGCTTTTTGGGCTTCAAACTCTGGTTGTTATTTGCTATCGCTCAGCGCGAAGAGCGTTGGCGCATAGAGGTTCTGCTTTGCCTTTGTAAATACCGGTCTCATCCAGTTTCACCCAGTGCATCGGGACGGCATGCCGCTGTTCGACGCATATTCATGTTCATCGGGTGGTGGCCTGAGACCGGTTTGGCATTGTGACAACGCGCCTTGCGCAGCCATTGCTGTCTCAGCTCTTCAGCCGTCCCGCAACATCGCCATACCGTGCCCTGACGGGCTTGTCTTACCGCCAGCCTGGTGGACTTCCAGACGGAAGACCAAGACGATATGTGCAATATTCTTCAGGTCCGTTGGACCATTTCTCCCCAGACTGCACCGCGCCCATGGATCGCCTGCAGTACTTGTGGGTGCTTGAAACCCTTCAGGTCAAGCGGCAAGGTCAGGCTCAACGCCAACGGCAGAAGGCTCGATGCCTGGCTCATCTACAAATGCGTCGATTGCGACAAGACATGGAACAGAACGCTCTTCGAGCGGCGAAACCTTCGCGAGCTCGCCCCCGCAACCCTGGAGGCATTGCAGCACAGTGACCCGAGTTGGGTACGCGCGCAGGAATTCGATCTCGACGGGCTGAAACGGAAGGCCAAGCGCATCGAGGAACCGCCGGATGCGGTCGTTGCGAAGGAGACTGTGCGGGAGGCAGTCGACTGGGCGAAGCTGGAAATCGAGATAGCAGCAAAACTCTCGGCGAACCTCCGCCTTGACCGGCTGCTGGCGTCGGAGCTGGCGATCTCGCGTTCGAGGCTCCAGGCTCTCCACGACAGAGGCAATTTGAACGTTCATCCGGACCGCAGCGACGTTCTGCGCCACAGGGCCAGAGACGGGATGAGGATCGTTCTCGACCTATCGGATGCCGTTGATCGCCAAGCGATCGGACATGCAGCTATCCATTCGGAAGGACACTAAAATTCTGCCCGCAGGAGCAAGGCTTCTGCGGGCGGCACAGATCTGCAGCGAAACTCTGGAAAGCGATTATTTTACGCCGGCGTTGTCCGGCGGCGGAACGTCGGACTTCTGCTTGCACTCTTTCAGCCAGACGTCATAGATCGGGTGCTCGACCGCATTGAGGCCGGGGCTGTCTGCAAACATCCAGCCCGTGAAGATACGACGGATGCGGCGGTCCAGCGTAATCTCGTCGACTTCGACGAAGCCATCCACCTTCTGCTGCTCGGTCTCATCACGCGTATAACAGGTGCGCGGCGTTACCTGCAGTGCGCCGAACTGCACGGTCTCGTTGATATAAACATCGAATGTCGTGATGCGGCCGGTGATCTTGTCGAGGCCGGAGAAAACGGCGACCGGATTGGCGATGCGGGCCGCTTCGGCAGAGGGCGCGGACATGATGCCGGCCAGGAGAGCGATCCCTGCCCCCGATATTGCACGCAAAGAAGCGCTCCGCGTGAAAAACGTCATATCCGGCAATCTCCGCTTGGTCTCGGTCAAAGCGCCGAGCAAGAGCCGGCATCCCTCGCGCCTAACGGCCAATTGTGGCCAAAGGACGAGCCGGCTCTCGTGCTCAGTTGCCCGGGGTCCAGGCGTCATAGTCGCCGGTCACGCGCGGACGCTCACCGGCAACGGCCAGCGAACCCGGCGGGCGATAGGCCTGCGGCGTGCCGGTCTGATTGGCGCGATGCTGCTTCTGCCATTCCTTGGTGACGTAGTTGTCCTTGGTCGGCGGAACGTCGGTGCGGTGATGCATCCAGCCGTGCCAGCCCGGAGGAATTGCCGAAGCCTCGGCATAGCCTTTGTAGATTACCCAGCGCTTCGGGAGGCCGTAGGAGGACATACCGCCTTCGTAATAGACATTGCCGAATTCATCTTCGCCGACGCGCTTGCCAAAACGCCAGGTCGCGAAACGCGTCCCCATTGTCTGACCATTCCACCAGGTGAAGGTTTGTACGATGAAATTCCACATGTCTTTTCCTCGATACCCGCTGCGGGGCGAGCGATACCAGAATTTGTTCGTTTGCTTATGCCGCCATGGAACCGGCTTGTCCAGTGATTCCAGCAGGCAAACCGGCTCATTTCAATGTCATCTTGAAGCCTAGATGTGTCGGCTTGAAACCCAGCCTCTCATAGAAGCGATGCGCATCTTTGCGGATAGCATTCGAGGTCAACTGCACCATCTTCATGCCGCGGCCTTTTGCCTCCTCGATGCAGAAATTGATCATCGCGGCGCCGATCCCCCGCCCGCGCAGGTCGGCTCGGGTCTGCACAGATTCGATGATCATCGTCGACGATCCGCGCCCATGCAGCGAGGTGACCACGATCGTCTGGAATGTACCGACGATCTCGCCGGCAAGCTCGGCGGCATAGAGCGTCTGGTCGGAGGATGCCGCGATGGAGCGAAAGGCGCGCAGATAGTCGCTATAGGCGGAGGGGGCGGTCGTATCGCCATGGCCACCCATGGCGTCGTCGGCGAAAAGGCCGATCAGTGAGGGAAGATCGGATTCTTTCGCCTCGCGGATAAGTAGTTCTTGTGAGGGCAATGTATCGTACCTACGTCTTTGTTCCGTGGAGGAACTGAAAAGCAATCATGTCGACCAGCGAAACGTATAGGATCGAATACGCCAATTCTGCGTTGGGATCCGAGGCAGCAGCGTATATATTTTTTACGGTAGTGCTTGTTTTTATAGCCTTTCTTTCAAGAAGTAACATCATCACAAGCATCGCGTGGATATCACTTGCGCTGATGACCGCGTACGTCGCTGTCATGGCATTGCTTAAGCTTATTTTTCAGGGGCGAAAGGCAATTTTGATCATATCGCCGGAAGGCATAAAGGATGCGCGATTGGGATCAGACTTTATCCCTTGGGACGATATCGAGAAAATTGACGTCCCTGCACCCCGCCGAAGCCTGGGCATGATGTTGGGCATCATACTTCTGGGCCTTTGCTTGCTTGTCATTGCGATAATCCTATCCGAAGGTGCGCTTTTCTCTGCCGATACGCTAGATTGGAGCCGGCCAGACCACCATGTTTGGCTGCTGTTGGCTCCAGGGCGGCGCATTACAGGGCAGCTACGTGGCGCAAAGCGTAGTATCCGCCAAGTGGCTGGGGATATGCAGCACGTTGGTATCGCGGTTTCGGATCTGACCTACGAAAAGCCAGGGCTTCTCGAGTTGATAGTCAAATTCCATGCACGCTATAAAAAAGTAGAGAAAACCGAATAGGTGGCCTAGCCAGCAAAGCCGCGCTAGTGACCCAAAAGACCGGCAACGCAGCTAAAAGCCTGCCGGCCACTACGTAGCCAATGGCTTTTCGAATATCAGCGTCGGCATGCCCGACTGCCCCTGCCCGCTATTGTCCGCGTGGCCGACTTCGACAAAGCCATGCGCTTTGTAGAAGGAGATCGCGGGCTCGTTTTGCGGATCGACTTCCAGACGCATGATTTCCGCATCCGGGAAGCAGGTTTCCAGCTCGGCGAAAATATCGCGGCCGATGCCCTGGCGCTGGTAGCGCGGGCCGACATAGAGCATGTACAGCATGACGGTCTTGGCCATCTCTTTGGACATGGCGGCATAGCCCATGCCGCCGATCGTCCTGCCGTCATCCGCGACCAGGAATTCGGAGTTCTTGTTCGCCAACCGCGCCTTCAGCGAAGCAGGCGAATGCCAGGAGGCATGCAACTCGCTAACTTTGTCGCGACCGTAAATATGGTCGTAGGTCGTATGCCAAGTCTCTCCGAGCAGAGAGCGGACCTTTTCCAGATCCTGCTCGCTGGCGGTGCGCACGAAGAACACCGATTATTCCTCTTCGATGCCGAGCTTGGCCTTAACCAGCGCCTGCACGGCCTGCGGATTGGCCTTGCCGCCCGTCGACTTCATCACCTGACCTACGAACCAGCCGGCAAGCGTCGGCTTCGCTTTGACCTTGGCGACCTGATCCGGGTTGGCGGCTATGATCTCGTCGACTGCCTTTTCGATGGCACCGGTGTCGGTGACCTGCTTCATGCCGCGCGATTCAACGATCTCGGCGGGATCGCCGCCCTCGTTGAGTACGATTTCGAACAGATCCTTGGCGATCTTGCCGGAGATGGTTTCGGCCTTGATGAGATCGATGATCGCGCCGAGCTGGGCGGGCGAAACCGGAGTCTCTTCAATGCCTTTGCCTGACTTGTTCAAGGCGCCAAGCAGGTCGTTGATGACCCAGTTGGCAGCCATCTTGCCGTCACGGCCAGCGGCAACGGCTTCGAAATAATCGGCGATCGCCTTTTCCGAGACGAGCACGGATGCGTCGTAGATCGAAAGGCCGAGTTCGCGAACGAAACGCTCCTTCTTATCGTCGGGCAGTTCCGGCAGATGCTCGCCAAGTCCCTTGACGAAGGCGTCGTCGAATTCGAGTGGCAACAGATCCGGATCGGGGAAATAGCGATAGTCATGCGCATCTTCCTTGGTGCGCAGCGAGCGGGTCTCGCCCTTGTTCGGATCGAACAGACGGGTCTCCTGATCGATCGTGCCGCCATCTTCCAGAATGCCGATCTGCCGGCGCGCTTCGTATTCGATCGCCTGGCCGATGAAGCGGATGGAGTTGACGTTCTTGATTTCACAGCGCGTGCCGAATTCGCCGCCGGGGCGGCGCACCGAGACGTTGACGTCGGCGCGCATTGAGCCTTCGTCCATGTTGCCGTCGCAGGTGCCGAGATAACGCACGATCGAGCGCAGCTTCGTCATATAGGCCTTCGCCTCGTCCGACGAGCGGATGTCCGGCTTGGAGACGATTTCCATCAGCGCCACACCGGAGCGGTTGAGATCGACATAGGACATGGTGGCGTGCTGGTCGTGCATCGACTTGCCTGCATCCTGCTCCAGATGCAGGCGCTCGATGCCGATCTCGATATCCTCGAACTGGCCTTGGCGATCGGGGCCGAGCGAAATGACGATCTTGCCTTCGCCAACGATCGGATCCTTGAACTGCGAGATCTGATAGCCCTGCGGCAGGTCGGGATAGAAATAGTTCTTGCGGTCGAAGATCGAACGATTGTTGATCTTAGCCTTCAGGCCGAGACCCGTGCGCACGGCCTGCTTGACGCACTCCTCGTTGATGACGGGCAGCATGCCGGGCATGGCGGCATCGACGAGCGAGACATTGGAATTCTGAGGATTGCCGAACTCCGTCGATGCGCCGGAGAAGAGCTTGGAGTTGCTCAACACCTGGGCGTGGACTTCCATCCCGATAACGACTTCCCAGTCACCGGTGGCACCGGGAATGAAGCGTTTCGGATCTGGCGTACGGACGTCGACAATGGTCATGGGAAGCTCTTGTATGATGCTGTTTTCTGCTTTGGTGAGGTAGAGCAATTGGCGAGGCGGCGCAAGGCTTTCGGCATCCGCGGATGCGCTATATGCCCGGTCCGTAAGCGCCATCGCTCTCATCGACCAACGATTTGGAAAGCCCGACGGTCGGCACATCACCGTCAAGCTTCGGGGAATAGACGATCGACAACCAGTGGATTTCAAAGCCGCGCGCCTTGAAGAAGGCGATGGCATCCGTGTTTCCCGCATGGCTCTGTAGCGAAATCTTTTCCAGCCCCTGCTCGCGCACATCCTGCTCGATGCGCTCCAGAAGCGCTGAGCCGAGGCCTCGCCTCGCGAAATCCGGATCGATCCAGAAATCCGAGATCGCCTCGTCCAGCGCTTCGCGCGCAGCCCACCCGACCGCCTCGCCGTTCAGCTCGATGACCGTGATCGTCAGCCAGAGATTGCGGGTAAAATTCGAAAAAGCCTCGCTTGCGCTTTCCAGCAGCTCGCCCATCCCACCGATCGCGCCCATCGCCTTCTGCCAGGAGCGCAGGCCGATACTTGCCAGCACCTTGGTTTCGCCTTCATGGGCATTGCGAATATGGATCATCGGTCCCCCGTCATTTGTGAGCAGTAAAGCACCGGCCAGAGGCTTTTGCCAGCGGCGAGATTCGCCGTCCTGTTTGACGGCGGGAAGCACGTCGGGTGAGTTGAGCTTGACGGCGAAGCACAACCTGCTTTAGACAGTGCGCGTCAATGGAGTTTTGATGTCTAACTTTTGTCAATCCCGGTAAAGGCCCGCTCGCAAGTCTTCTTGCGTGCCGGGCCTGAAAAAAACGAAGCCCCGACTTCCCTTGAGGGAAGCTTCGGATCGTTTTTGTGCGCCTTTTGGCGCTATACGGATTCTGACAACAATGGACATCTCCCGCGCAGAACAGCGCATCCTGCACCTGCTCGCTCAGGGCGGGCGCATTGAAACCGAACGCAGTGAAAATAAGAAGATCGAAACCGTCTCCTGCTTCACGCGCGACGGCTGGCTCTACCCCGATTTCGGCATCGACCTCTTCCGCAGGCTGAAACGCCTCAAGGCCATCAAATCCACTGACGGCGATCCCTACCGCATCAGCGACAAGGGGCTACGGCTGGTGAGAGCGCAATTGAATAATAGATAGCAATCGGTCGCGGCGGCTTCTGCCGCCGCGATACGCCGTTAGCGTAAAATCAAACCAACGTTTTCCCGAGATGAACCTTTTCGACTGGCGAAAGCGCCATGGTCGGCCGTATTCATCGCTCGGATCGTTAGACCCGTTACCACCACTTCGCTGGCGTGAACTTGCCGGCGGCCTGTTCGATGACGTGGGCGGTCTTGAACAGGGTCTCTTCTTCGAACGGCTTGCCGATGAGCTGCAGGCCGAGCGGCAGGCCCTTGGAGTCGAGGCCGGCGGGGACGGCGATGCCCGGAAGACCGGCCATGTTGACCGTCACCGTGAAGATGTCGTTGAGATACATCTTCACCGGATCGGAAGCGAGTTCCTCGTCGGCGACGCCGAAGGCGGAGGACGGCGTGGCGGGCGTCAGGATCGCGTCGACGCCGGCGTTGAAGGCAAGCTCGAAGTCGCGCTTGATCAGCGTACGGACCTTCTGGGCGCGCAGATAGTAAGCGTCGTAGTAGCCGGCCGACAGAACGTAGGTGCCGATCATGATGCGGCGCTTCACTTCCTGGCCGAAGCCGGCGGCGCGGGTCTTCTCGTACATGTCGACGATATCCTTGCCGTCGACGCGCAGGCCGTAGCGGACGCCGTCGTAGCGGGCGAGGTTCGAGGATGCCTCGGCAGGCGCAACGATATAATAGGCCGGCAGCGCATATTTGGTGTGCGGCAGGGAGATGTTGACGATCTCGGCGCCGGCGTCCTTCAGCCAGGCGATGCCCTGCTGCCAGAGCGTTTCGATCTCTTCCGGCATGCCATCGACGCGATATTCGTTGGGAATGCCGATCTTCATGCCGCGCAGCGACTGGCCGAGCGAGGCTTCGTAATCCGGCACGGGCAGGTCGACGGAGGTCGTGTCCTTCGCATCGATGCTTGCCATCGACTTCAGGAGGATGGCGGCGTCGCGCACGTCGCGGGCAATAGGGCCGGCCTGGTCGAGCGACGAAGCAAAGGCGACAATGCCCCAGCGCGAGCAGCGGCCGTAGGTCGGCTTGATGCCGACGGTGCCGGTGAAGGCGGCTGGCTGGCGGATGGAACCGCCGGTGTCGGTGGCGGTCGCACCGGCGCAGAGGTGTGCTGCAACGGCAGCAGCCGAACCGCCGGACGAACCACCCGGAACGAGCTGCTGGTTGGACCCCTCGGCACGCCAGGGGTTGATCACCGGGCCGTAATAGGAGGTCTCGTTGGAGGATCCCATGGCGAACTCGTCCATGTTGAGCTTGCCCAGCATGACGGCGCCGTCGTTCCAGAGGTTCTGCGTGACAGTCGATTCATAGCGCGGCTTGAAACCGTCGAGAATGTGGCTGCAGGCCTGGGTATGGATGCCTTCGGTGCCGAACAGATCCTTGATGCCAAGCGGGATGCCTTCGAGCGCGCCGGCCTTGCCGCTAGCCAAGCGCGCATCCGAGGCCTTGGCCATCTCGCGCGCCTTTTCGGGCGTCACCGCGATATAGGCGTTGATCTGACCGTTGGCCGCATCGATCGCCGCGATATAGGCCTCGGTGAGTTCGGTGGCGGTGATGTCCTTGGCGCGCAGCTTGGCGCGGGCTTCGGCAATGGTCAGGCTGGTCAGTTCGCTCATTTTGTTTCGCTTCAGATCTGGGATTAGGCAGCGGGTCGGAACGGGCTCGAAGAGAGCCGTTATTCGACGACTTTGGGCACCAGGAAGAAATTCTGAACGGTATTCGGCGCATTGGCGACGATGTCGGCGGCCTTGTTGCCGTCGGTCACCTCATCGGTGCGCTTCTTCATCGCCATCGGGGTTACCGAGGTCATGGCTTCGACGCCATCGACATTCACTTCGGAGAGCTGCTCGACAAAGCCCAGAATGCCGTTCAGCTCACCCATCATCCGCTGCGCTTCGTCTTCATTGACGGCGATACGGGCAAGATGGGCGACGCGTTTGACGGTGGCGAGATCGACGGACATGGCATTCTCCGGATAGGATTTTTCCTATCGCTATAAAGACCATGTCCGCCATACGCAACGGGTATCGTTAAGCAGAAACGCTCTCGCCAGCCTTCGGCGCCGCAACCACGGTCTTGGAACCTTCCAGCCCGGCGATGAACTTTTCCGGAGTCTGATCGATGATCGGGAAAGTGCCGTAGTGGCAGGGAATCGCGGTCTTGAAGCTGAAGAAGCGCTGGCAGGCGAGCGCGGCCACAGCACCGCCCATGGTGAAGCGGTCGCCGATCGGCACGATGCCGATATCGGGCTGATGCAGTTCGTTGATGAGGCCCATATCCGAGAAGATGTCGGTATCGCCCATATGGAACAGCGTCGGCTCGTCGTCGAAATGCAACATCAGGCCGTTCGGATTGCCGAGCGCGTGGGAAACGCCATCCTCGGTGATCTGAGCAGAGGAATGCAGGGCATTGGTGAAGGTGGCCGAGAAGCTGCCGAGACCGACGGTGCCGCCTGTATTGCCCATTTCCAGCTTCTCCACGCCCTTGATGCCGAGCCAGGATGCGAGATCGGCATTGGCGAGCACGACGGCGCCCGTATCCTTGGCGATCTGGACCGTGTCGCCGACATGGTCGGCATGGCCGTGCGTCAGCAGGATATGGGTCACGCCTTCGACCGCCTCCTTCATATTGAGGCCGGCAGCGGCAAAGGAAGGATTATAGGTGAAGAAAGGATCGATGAGTATTTTCGCCTTGGCCGTTTCGATACGAAAGGCGGCATGGCCGAGCCAGGTGATCTTCATTGGATTGCTCCTTAAGACTTGATTTGAAATACAGTGCTGGTGTCTAGGAAATATCCCAAACCACCGCAAAGAAAAGCGGCCTTGGCTTCAATTTGTTTTGACAGGAGCATGACCCCGATGACGACGCTGACCATCGAAGACCTAGCCGTGATGCTCCTGCCCGGTCAGGCCGTCGCCGGCCTCGATCTCGGCACCAAGACGATCGGCCTTGCCATGTCCGATCTCGGGCGGCGCTTTGCGACGCCACGCCCCGTCATCAAGCGAGTGAAGTTCACGCAGGACGCCGAAACATTGCTTGCCTTCGCCGAGAAGGAAAAGGTCGCGGCCTTCGTCATAGGGCTTCCGATCAATATGGATGGCTCAGCCGGGCCGCGCGTGCAGGCAACGCGCGCCTTCGTGCGCAGCATGTCGGAAAAGACCGCCCTGCCCTTCGTTTTCTGGGACGAGCGGCTTTCGACCGTTGCGGCCGAACGGGCGCTGCTGGAAATGGACGTCTCGCGTGCCAAGCGCGCCGAGCGCATCGACTCGGCGGCGGCGAGCTTCATTCTTCAGGGGGCGTTGGACAGGCTGTCGGCACTCGGAAGGGCAACCTTGTCCGATCTCGACGCCTGACGGCGGCACCACCATTCGATGATGGCAGCGCGGCGGCGAAAGCCGTAGATCGCGAAGACCAATACGCTGTCGAAAGCGATGGCGCGGGCGACCAGCGGCGGAATGGTTTCCGGCGGAATGCCAAGGATCTTGCCGTAGATCTCGAACACCAGATCGTGCATCTGCCGCGTCAGCATGAAGATGCCGAAGCTCATGTCGTAGTACGACAGATAATACCATGCCCCGAGGAACGAGACCGGGGCGGCCCAGCAAATCAACAACCACTTCATGCGGTACCTCTCCGACGCGGATATTGCGTCGTGCCAGCCGAAAGGACGAGCCAGTTCGACAGCGCCATGGCGCTCAACACCATTGCGGGCAGCGTTATATCTAGTGCGAGTACGGCGAAGAACATCATCGCCGTAACGAGAAACACTAATTTTGCGGGTTTCGACCCCATGGCTGCACGCTTGATGGTTAACTAATCGTCTCCTAACACTGACGAGTTAACCGTTGCCGCGCAACGTAAACCATTTGTTAAGGTTAACGGCGGAGCGGGTTTGTGGATATCCCTCGCCTAGAGTCGGATGATTTTAGGTCTGTTCGACCTAAAATCTGAATCCGCTCTAGAATCAAATAAGTAGAGCATGATGTCATCCGAAAACCGCTAACACTTTTCGGCATCATGCTCGAGGGTCGGCATCAGCCGTAGACGCCGCGCACGATCCGCTTCAAAGCGGTTGCCGCCTTCTCCCAGTCCCTGTTGTTTTTCAAGGCAAGCCCGGCACACTGGTCGCTGACGGCCGACGCCAGCACGATGTGCTGGATGGCCGCAAAGATCATGGCATTGACCGCCTGAGCATCGACGCCCTTGGGCGGCACCAGCGAGCCGCGCATACGCTCGATCCAGCCGGCGAGCGCCTTGGAGCGCGCTTCCGACAGGCGGCGGACCTGTTCGCTGCTTTCGGACACTTCCCAGGCGACGATGCGGCGCATCAAGGGGTCGGCGCGCAAGGCGTCGAGAAACAGCAGCGAGAGCCGTTCCATCAGATCGCCGTAGGTGAGGAGGAACATGCCGCCGGTATCGTCGGGGATGCGATCCGCCACCCAGCTGCCAAGGTCGGTTCCAATGGCCTCTACCAGGCCATTGAGGCCGCCGTAGTAGCGGTAGATCAGCTGCTTGTCGCAGCCGGCGCCGCGGGCGACCGCATTGATGCCGAAATTCTGGAACCCCTCCTCTGCCAGGAGCCGCTTGGCGGCATCGAGGATGGCCTGTTCGGTTGCGGCGCGATTGCGCACGCGCTTTTCCACGACAGGCATTTCCAAAGGGATTTTAACGGCAGTGTTTGCGACGGCCATCGACTCGACTCCAATCTGTCACCGATCGGTGAATAGCAAGCTGCGTGGCCCCGAACAACGGAGCCGCCCCGGTGCGAGCTGATCAAGGCCCGCGAATCCACAGATTAGAGAAACTGACCAAACCATACAGTGGTTTCGGACGCCAGGCCCGGCGGAAGTTCCACGGGGACGAAGCCGCGCGACGACCAGAAGCGGATGCCGCTGTGATTGCCGGAGTTAGCGCCGAGATGAATGCCCTTGATGCCGCCGAGCCGGGCATTCTCCATCCAGCGATCCAGCAGTGCAGTACCCACGCCTTTGCCCTGGGCTCGCGGCAGCAGGTTCATATGAATATGTGCGGGGAATTGTTCGATAAGGATCGCCGGCGCCTGCTTCGGATGATGGATCGCCGAGATCCGTTTCTGATCCGCATCCCAAAGGGCCGGATCGCCCTCGGGATCGGCGTAGAGCCCCCGCAGGTGCGGCCACCACTCGCGCTCCAGCCGTTCGTCGAAGGCGATCGTATCGAAGACACCGGCGATGTAGCCGAAGACACCCTCCTCATCCTCGGCAACGAAGACCAGCTCGGGATGAAGCGTGGCGTAGGGCGCGGAATAGATGTGCCCGATCAGGCGGCCGTCGCGATGGAGGGGCGCCGCGTCCTTGCCGGCATCGCCGGTCGAAAGCGAGATGGCGTAGAGTTGGTCGATATCCTCCAGCCGAACGGTTCGAATGGAAACCATGCTTACGTAGCCGGCGGATAAAGAAGATCGACGATATAGCTCGCGTCGAAACGCGCATCGAGCATGCCGTAAGTCGCGCGCCAGCCGCCGGCCAGGCGGGTTTCGATGAAGGCATCGGCGATCTTGCCCGCGCCGAGGCGATAAAGCTCGGCCGCACCGGCTGCGAGCGCCATCTGCTCGACCAGCAGGCGCGCCGCGCCCTCATCCTGCTCGCAAAGCGCCATGGCCGCACGCAGGACTTCGATCGTCTTTTTGCCGGCCGGGCCGAGATCGCGGGCAAGACCGGCAAAGACAGTCTCGAACAGGTCCCTGCCGCGGTTCAAAACGCGGAGCACATCGAGCGCCATGACGTTGCCGGAGCCTTCCCAGATCGCGTTGACGGGAGCCTCGCGATAATGACGGGCAATCGGGCGCTCCTCGATGTAGCCGCTGCCGCCGATGCACTCCATGGCTTCGTAGATCAGCGCCGGTGCGATCTTGCAGCACCAATATTTGGCAACCGGCGTCATCACGCGGGCATAGGCGGCGTCTTCGCTGCTGCCGCTCGCCTTATCGAAGGCCTCGGCCAGACGGAAGGCGAGCGCGGTCGCGGCAGCGACGTCGAGCGCCATGTCGGCGAGCACGCGCGTCATGATCGGCTGGTTGACGAGCATCTTGCCGAAGACGCTGCGGCCGCGCGCATGATGCACGGCTTCGGCCAATGAAGCCCGTATGATGCCGGCGGAGGCCAGCGCGCAGTCGAGCCGCGTCAGCGTCACCATATCGAGGATCGTGCGGATGCCGCCATCCGGCGCCCCGAGCAGAAAGCCGAACGTGTCAGTAAACTCGACTTCCGAGGAAGCATTCGAGCGGTTGCCGAGCTTGTCCTTGAGCCTCTGGAAATGCAGGCCGTTGGCCGAGCCGTCCTCCAGCAGCCGCGGCACAAGGAAGCAGCCCATGCCGTCCTTGGTCTGGGCGAGCATGATGAAGGCATCGCTCATCGGCGCCGACATGAACCATTTATGGCCGGAAAGCCGGTAGATGCCCTCGCTCACCTTGTCGGCGGTCGTCCTGTTGGCGCGCACATCGGTGCCGCCCTGCTTCTCCGTCATGCCCATGCCGATGGTGACGGCCGACTTCTGCATGGCAGGCTTGTTGGACGAATCATACTTGCGCGAGAGAATCCTCGGCGCCCAGTCCTTCTGCACGGCCGGAGACGCCATCATCGCAGCCACCGAGGCGCTGGTCATCGTCAGGGGGCAGAGATGGCCGCATTCGAGCTGCGCCGTCAGATAGAAGCGCGCGGCGCGCACCTTGTGCGACTGGCCTTTCGCTTCCGGATCGGCCTGGGCATCCCAGATCGAGGAATGCAGGCCAGAGGCCATGGAGCGGCGCATCAGCGCATGCCAGGCCGGATGGTATTCCACGACATCGAGACGCTCGCCGCGCGGACCATGCGTGCGCAATTGTGGAGCACCCTGGTTCGCCATGCGAGCCAGTTCCTGCGCCTCATGCGAAGTGACGAAACGGCCCAGCTGCTCCAGGTCTTCCCGTATCGAACGCGGCAATGCAGAGGTCAGATCGACAATCAGCGGATCGGAACGATAGGCATTGATGCCGGTCCAGAGGCTCGGCTGGTTCAGGTCGGCAAATGGGTCATCAGTCCGGGTCGGTTGGGTCATGAATCGCTTGTAGAGCAAGAGGGTTGCAAAAGGAAACTGGAAGTTACGTCTCCGAACAGCATAGCTGCTGTAGCGGGATTCGGACGAAATTGCATGGGGAACAAGCAGGGTCTTCGCATGCGCGCGCTTGCCCCTTTCGCGCTCCCTCTCTATAGACCCCGTGACGACATTCAGAGGGCAGGTCCATGGTCTTCTTTCCCCACCGCCACCTCATCGGCATCAAAGGCCTCACCGAGCAGGATATCACCTATCTTCTCGACAAGGCGGACGAAGCGGTCAAGATAAGCCGCCAGCGCGAGAAGAAGACGTCGACGCTTCGCGGCCTCACGCAAATCAATCTCTTCTTCGAAGCATCGACACGCACTCAAGCCTCCTTTGAGCTGGCCGGCAAGCGGCTCGGCGCCGATGTGATGAACATGTCGGTCGGCAACTCCTCGGTCAAAAAGGGCGAGACGCTGATCGATACGGCGATGACGCTGAACGCCATGCGGCCCGACGTGCTTGTCATCCGCCACTCGAGCGCCGGTGCTGCCGCGCTGCTGGCGCAGAAGGTCTCCTGCTCCGTGGTCAATGCCGGCGACGGTCAGCATGAGCATCCGACGCAGGCCCTGCTCGACGCGCTGACGATCCGCCGCGCCAAGGGCAAGCTCTCGCGCATCATCGTCGCGATCTGCGGCGACGTCCTGCATTCGCGCGTGGCCCGTTCCAACATTCTACTCCTGAACGCCATGGGAGCGCGCGTCCGCGTCGTGGCGCCCGCCACCCTGCTGCCGGCCGGCATCGCCGACATGGGCGTCGAAGTCTTCCATTCGATGAAGGAAGGACTAAAGGACGCCGACGTCGTGATGATGCTGCGGCTGCAGCGCGAGCGCATGTCCGGCGCCTTCGTGCCCTCGGTGCGCGAATACTATCACTTCTACGGGCTTGACGCGGAAACCCTCAAGGCCGCCAAGGAGGATGCGCTCGTCATGCATCCCGGCCCGATGAACCGCGGGGTGGAAATCGCTTCCGAAGTGGCCGACGGCCCGCAAAGCGTCATCGCCGAACAGGTGGAAATGGGCGTCGCTGTCCGCATGGCCGTGATGGAAACCCTGCTCGTTTCACAGAACCAAGGACCTCGCAGCGAGGGAGTGGGCGCATGAGCAACTCGATCGTTCTCCAGAACGTCCGTATCGTAGACCCCTCGCGCAATCTCGACGAGGTCGGCACGATCGTTGTCGAAAACGGCGTGATCGTTGCATCCGGCAAGGATGCGAAGAACCACGGGGTTCCTAAGGGTGCGACCGTTCGCGATTGCAACGGGCTCGTTGCCATCCCGGGTCTGGTCGATGCCCGCGTGCATGTTGGCGAACCCGGCGGTGAACATCGCGAAACGATCGCCTCCGCGAGCCGTGCGGCAGCGGCAGGCGGCGTCACCTCCTTCATCATGATGCCGGACACGGATCCCGTCATCGACGATATCGCCCTCGTTGAGTTCGTCAGGAAGACGGCGCGCGACACGGCCGTCGTCAACGTCTACCCGGCCGCAGCCCTCACCAAAGGGCTCGCCGGCGAGGAAATGACCGAGATCGGCCTGCTGCGGGAAGCCGGCGCCGTTGTTTTCACCGACGCCCATTCCAGCGTCCACGACAGCCAGGTTCTGCGCCGTCTGATGACCTATGCGCGCGAATTCGGCGCGGTGATCTCCTGCGAGACGCGCGACAAATATCTCGGCGCAAACGGCGTCATGCATGAAGGCTTGCTCGCAAGCTGGCTCGGGCTCTCAGGCATTCCGAAGGAAGCCGAGTTGATCCCGCTGGAACGTGACCTGCGCATCGCGACGCTGACGCGCAGTCATTATCATGCAGCGATGATTTCGGTGCCGGAATCGGCGGAGGCCATTCGCCTCGCCCGCTCGCGCGGGGCCAAGGTTACCTGCGGTATCTCGATCAACAATCTCGCGCTCAACGAGAACGACATCGGCGAGTATCGGACCTTCTTCAAGCTCTATCCGCCGCTGCGCTCCGAAGACGACCGCACGGGCATGATCGAAGCTCTGGCAGACGGCACGATCGACATCATCGTCTCCTCGCATGACCCGCAGGATGTGGATACGAAGCGCCTGCCATTCGGAGAGGCGGAAGACGGTGCCGTCGGACTCGAGACGCTGCTACCCGCCGCGCTCCGGCTCTATCACAGCGGCCAGGTCAGCCTGATGCGGCTCGTCGATGCGCTCTCGACGCGGCCGGCACAGATCTTCGGGCTCGCTGCGGGCACGCTGAAGCCCGGCGCCAAGGCCGATATTGCGCTTGTCGATCTCGACGAGCCTTGGCTTGTCGCAAAAGACATGCTTCTGTCGCGCTCGAAGAATACACCCTTCGAAGATGCGAGAATGAGCGGCAGGGCTGTTGCAACCTATGTTGCCGGCAAGCTGGTTCATAGCCTCTAGGACAGGCCCGGAATTTACGGAGAATAAGACGTGATGGCGGACTTCTGGACTTGGCAGCTTTCCCCACAGACCGCGCTGGCCGCCCTCGTCATCGGCTACCTGCTCGGCTCCATTCCCTTCGGCCTGTTGCTGACCCGCATGGCCGGGTTAGGAGACGTGCGCAACATCGGCTCGGGCAATATCGGCGCGACCAATGTGCTGCGCACCGGCAACAAGGGGCTTGCGGCCGCGACCCTGCTGCTCGACGCCTTCAAGGCCACCGTCGCCGTGTTGATCGTCGCGCATTTCTTCGGCAATGACGCGGCGGTGCTCGCTGGTTTCGCGGCCTTCATCGGTCATATCTTCCCGGTCTGGATCGGCTTCAAGGGTGGCAAGGGCGTCGCGACCTATTTGGGTATCCTGCTTGGCCTGGCGCCGCTGATGGCCTTGATTTTCGCCATCATCTGGCTGGTCATCGCCTTCACCACCCGTTACTCCTCGCTTTCCGCGCTGGTTGCAACCCTTGTCATCCCGGTTGTATTGTGGATATTGGGCGTCGATAAGATCGCCGCCGCCATGGCGCTGATGACCATCATCTCCTGGTACAAGCACAGGGCCAACATCGCCCGGCTCACCACCGGGACGGAAAGCAAGATCGGAGCGAAGGGGTAATGGACACAGGCAGCGCAAGACGGACCGGAGTTGCGCTGACCGAAAAACAAAGGATCGCCTGGCTCAGGCTCATCCGCTCCGACAATGTCGGACCGTCCACCTTTCGCGATCTCATCAATCACTACGGTTCGGCCGAAGCAGCACTTGCCATGCTGCAGGAGCTTTCGCAGCGCGGCGGCTCGACACGGGCCATCCGCATCGCCGATGAACGGGACGCCTTGCGGGAGCTGGAAGCAGCGCATCGCTTTGGCGCACGCTTCGTCGGCATCGGCGAACCGGACTATCCTCCTGCTCTTCGGGAGATCGACGGCGCGCCGCCGCTTCTTGCGGTCAAAGGTAACATGCCCACAGCGACAAGACCGGCCATCGGCATGGTCGGCTCGCGAAACTCTTCGATCAGCGGCGCAAAATTCACCGCCATGATCGCCCGCCTCTGCGGCGAGGCCGGCTATGCCGTGGTCTCGGGCCTCGCGCGCGGCATCGATACGGCTGCCCACCGCGCCAGCCTCGCGACCGGCACGATCGCCGCCATGGCGGGCGGGCTCGACCAGCCCTACCCGCCCGAGAATATCAGCCTGCTGAACGAAATCTGGGACGGCAACGGACTTGCCGTCAGCGAAATGCCCTTCGGCTGGGAGCCGAGGGCTCGCGACTTCCCGCGACGCAACCGCCTGATCGCCGGCATCTCACTCGGCGTCGTGGTCGTCGAGGCGGCAACGCGCTCCGGCTCTCTGATTACGGCGCGGCTTGCCGGCGAATTCGGCAGGCTCGTCTTTGCCGTTCCCGGCTCGCCGCTCGATCCTCGCTGCGAAGGCACGAACGGCCTGCTCAAGGACGGCGCGATGATCGTGACGACGCCGAACGATGTCGTCGAGGCGCTGCGGCCGCTCGCCGAGCCCGATCTCTTCCATCCGCGCCCTCCCGAAGCGCCCGTCGAAAGGCGTAAGCCGCTCTCGACACCGCCCGATGATGCGGAGCGCGACCACATCGTCGAGGCGCTCGGGCCGACGCCGGTCGAAATCGACGACATCGCCCGCCATACCGGCCTACCGATATCGGCTGTTCATTCCGTCCTTCTCGAATTGGACATGGCCGGCCGGCTGCATCGCCATCCCGGCGGGCTGGTGTCGATCTCCATGCTGGATTGAAAACTGTGACACGCGTACCAATTCTAAGCATCGCATCGTCACGCCAAGCGCAAAAATCGCCTTCGCCTCTTGACCGCGACGATTTCCCTGTCCATGTCGGAAGGCCGGGAAGACGGAAAAAACCGGTATCTCCCGCGCCTTATACCGGCGCGACCTCATATTCAGAGACTTAATGATGAATGTAGTAGTGGTGGAATCGCCTGCCAAGGCCAAGACAATCAACAAATATCTGGGACCCGGATATAAGGTTCTTGCTTCCTTCGGCCATGTGCGCGACCTGCCCGCCAAAGACGGTTCGGTGCTGCCGGATCAAGATTTCGAAATGCTGTGGGAAGTCGACGGCGCTTCGCAAAAGCGCATGAAGGACATCGCCGACGCGATGAAATCCTCCGACGGCCTGTTCCTCGCGACCGACCCGGATCGCGAGGGTGAAGCTATTTCCTGGCATGTGCTCGACCTGCTCAACAAGAAGCGCGTCATCAACGGCAAGCCGGTGAAGCGCGTCGTCTTCAACGCCATCACCAAGAAGGCCGTGCTCGACGCGATGGCCGACCCGCGCGATATCGACGTGCCGCTGGTCGATGCCTATCTCGCCCGCCGCGCCCTCGACTATCTCGTCGGCTTCAACCTGTCGCCGGTCCTGTGGCGCAAGCTGCCTGGCGCCCGCTCGGCCGGCCGCGTGCAGTCCGTCGCACTTCGTCTCGTCTGCGACCGAGAATCCGAGATCGAGCGCTTCATTTCCGAAGAATACTGGAACCTTTCGGCAATCCTGAAGACGCCGCGCGGCGATGAATTCGAGGCGCGCCTGGTCGCCGCCGACGGCAAGCGCCTGCAGCCGCGCGCAATCGGCAATGGCGAAGAGGCCGGCAAGCTGAAGGCATTGCTCGAAGGCGCCGCCTATGTCGTCGACAGCGTCGAGGCAAAGCCGGTCAAGCGCAATCCGGCACCGCCTTTCACTACGTCCACGCTGCAGCAGGCTGCCTCCTCCAAGCTCGGCTTCTCGGCCTCGCGCACCATGCAGGTCGCGCAGAAGCTCTATGAAGGTGTCGATATCGGCGGCGAGACGGTCGGTCTCATCACCTATATGCGTACGGACGGCGTGCAGATGGCGCCGGAAGCGATCGATGCGGCGCGACACGCCATTGCCGATCAATTCGGCAACCGATACCTACCGGAGAAGGCACGCTTCTACTCGACCAAGGCGAAGAATGCCCAGGAAGCGCACGAAGCCATTCGTCCGACCGATTTCGATCGCACGCCGGACCGCGTCCGCAAGTTCCTCGATGCCGACCAGCTCAGACTCTACGACCTGATCTGGAAGCGCGGCATCGCCAGCCAGATGGCATCGGCCGAGATCGAGCGCACCACCGTCGAAATCCTTGCCGACAATGCCGGCAAGAAGGCAGGCCTGCGCGCCGTCGGCTCCGTCATCCGCTTCGACGGCTTCATCGCCGCCTATACCGACCAGAAGGAAGACGGCGAACAGAGTGACGATGCCGACGACGAAGATGGTCGCCTGCCCGAAATCAATGCTCGCGAAAACCTCGCCAAGCAGAAGATCAACTCGACGCAGCACTTCACCGAGCCGCCGCCGCGCTATTCGGAAGCGTCGCTGATCAAGAAGATGGAAGAACTCGGCATCGGCCGTCCATCGACCTATGCCGCAACGCTCGCGACACTGCGTGACCGCGACTACGTGACGATCGACAAGCGCAAGCTGCTGCCGCAGGCCAAGGGCCGGCTTGTCACCGCCTTTCTCGAAAGCTTCTTCACCAAATACGTCGAATACGACTTCACCGCCGATCTCGAAGAGAAGCTGGACCGCATCTCGGCCGGCGAACTGAACTGGAAGGACGTGCTCCGCGACTTCTGGCGCGATTTCTTCGCCCAGATCGAAGACACCAAAGAACTGCGCGTCACCAACGTGCTCGACGCGCTGAACGAGGCGCTGGCGCCGCTCGTCTTCCCGAAGCGCGAAGACGGCAGCGATCCGCGCATCTGCCAGGTCTGCGGCACGGGCAACCTGTCGCTGAAGCTCGGCAAATACGGCGCCTTCGTCGGCTGCTCGAACTATCCGGAATGCAACTACACCCGCCAGCTTTCTTCCGAAGGCGGCGCTGAAGCCGAATCCAATGGGTTGAACGAGCCGAAGGCGCTCGGTGCCGATCCGGTCACCGGTGAAGAGCTGACGCTGCGTTCGGGCCGCTTCGGACCCTATATCCAGCGAGGTGACGGCAAGGATGCCAAGCGCGCCTCGCTGCCGAAAGGCTGGAAGCCCGAGGATATCGACTACGAAAAGGCGATGGCTTTGATCTCGCTGCCGCGCGACATTGGCAAGCACCCGGAAAGCGGCAAGATGATCTCTTCCGGCATCGGCCGCTATGGACCTTTCCTTCTGCATGACGGCAGCTACGCCAACCTCGAAAGCGTGGAAGACGTCTTCACCGTCGGCCTGAACCGTGCCGTGACGCTGATTGCCGAAAGGCAGAACAAGGCGGCTGGCGGCAGGGCACGCGGCGGCACTCCTGCAGCGCTGAAGGATCTCGGCGAGCATCCGGACGGCGGTGGCTCGATCACGGTCCGCGACGGCAAGTATGGCCCCTATGTCAACTGGGGCAAGGTCAACGCCACCTTGCCGAAGGGTACGGATCCGCAGGCGATCACGGTCGAGGAGGCCTTGGCTCTGATTGCTGCGAAGGCCGGCAAGAGCGGCAGCACCACCAAGAAGGCGCCCGCCAAAGCAAAGACTGCGGCAGCTGGCGCAAAAGCGACGAAAACGACCGCCAAGCCGAAGGCTGCTGCAAAGAAGCCCCCGGCCAAGACGGCAGCGAAAAAGAAGAGTGCAGAGTGAGCAGAGAACCGCGCGGCAGGATCCCATCGTCGGAACGGCATTCCGGCAAACCCGGCCGCGCCGGTAAGGCAGGCGGCGATGCCGAGCCCATGATGGCTATCGTCCACGGCGTCCTGCCGCCGCGCGAGGTCATTCTGCGCTTCATCGCCGATCATCCGCAGCAGGCCTCCAAGCGCGAGCTAGCCAAGGCCTTCGGCTTGAAAGGCGAGAGCCGCGTCGCGCTGAAGGAACTGCTGCGCGAACTCGAAGAAGAAGGCATGGTGCAGAAGAGCCGCAAGTCGCTCATCCGCCCCGGCGCGCTGCCGCCGATTGCCGTTCTCGATATCACCACCCGCGACAAGGATGGCAGTTTGATCGGCCGCCCGGCCGAATGGGCAGATGAAAACGGTGTTGCACCGGCCGTGATGATCAAGCAATCCTCATCGCCTGCCGGCCGTAACGGCAAGGGCAAGGCGCCCGTCGCCGGCATGGGCGACCGCGTTCTCGCGAAGATCTTCCCGGCGGTGGATCGCGGCGGCCCTGCCTATACGGCCCGCATCATCAAGGTCATCGACAAGCGGCAAGGCGCCTCCATGGGCGTCTTCCGCGAGACGCCCGGCGGTGGCGGCCGACTGATGCCGATCGAACGGCGCGGCGAGGAAATGGTGATCGATCCGGATTATACCGGGGGCGCCAAGGACGGCGATCTGGTCGAAGTCGAAGTGGCACGCCTTGGCCGTTTCGGCCTGCAACGCGCCAAAGTACTGTCTGTCGTCGGTTCGGTCGCCTCTGAAAAGGCGATCTCGATGATCGCCATTCATGCCCACGGCATCCCGCATGTCTTTCCCGCTGCAGTTATTGCGGAGGCCGATGCGGCCAAGCCCGCAACGATGTCCCATCGCGAGGATTGGCGCAGCCTGCCGCTGATAACAATCGATCCGGCCGACGCCAAGGACCATGACGATGCCGTCTATGCCGAAATGGATCCCTCGCCCGACAATCCGGACGGCGTGATCATCACCGTCGCCATCGCCGATGTCTCTTGGTATGTGCGCCCGAACTCGCCGCTCGATCGCGAGGCGCTGAAACGGGGCAACTCGGTCTATTTCCCGGACCGCGTCGTGCCGATGCTGCCCGAGCGCATCTCCAACGATCTCTGCTCGCTGAAGGAAGGCGTCGACCGCCCTGCCCTCGCGGTGCGGATGGTCTTCTCCAAGGAAGGGCGCAAGGCGGGGCACACCTTCCATCGCATCATGATGAAGAGCGCCGCCAAGCTTTCCTACCAGCAGGCACAGGCGGCGATCGACGGCCAGCCCGATGACAAGACGGGGCCGATGCTGGAGCCGATCCTCAAGCCGCTCTGGCACGCCTACAACATTCTGAAGAAGGGCCGCGACCGGCGCCAGCCGCTCGAGCTCGACATGCCCGAGCGCAAGATCCTGCTCAAGCCTGACGGCACGGTCGATCGCGTCTTCGTGCCGCCGCGCCTCGACGCGCACAAGCTCATCGAAGAGATGATGATCCAGGCGAACGTCGCCGCAGCCGAGACTCTTGAGAAGCGGAAACAAGTGCTCGTCTACCGCATCCATGACGGGCCGACGCTCGCCAAGCAGGAGGTGCTGCGCGAATTCCTGGCGACGCTCGGCATGTCGCTCGCCAAGGGCGGCAACGTCCGCGCCAACAGCTTCAACGGCATCCTCGCGAAAGCGGAGGGCACGCCGCATCAGACCATGGTCAACGAGATGGTGCTGCGCTCGCAGAGCCAGGCGATCTACAGCCCCGACAACATCGGGCATTTCGGCCTCAACCTGATGAAATACGCGCACTTCACTTCGCCGATCCGCCGTTATGCGGATCTGATCGTGCATCGCGCGCTCGTCGGCTCGCTCGGCCTCGGCGAAGGCGGCATCACCCCGGACGAAGAGGCATCGCTCGACGATATCGCGGCTGAAATCTCCACCTTCGAGCGCCGCGCCATGGCGGCCGAACGCGAGACCGTGGACCGGCTGATCGCCCATCACCTTGCCGGCCGTGTCGGCGCGGAATTCGAGGCACGCGTTGGCGGCGTCACCAAGTCGGGACTTTTTGTCACCCTGCCCGACTATGGCGCCGATGGTTTCATCCCTATATCTACGCTCGGCACCGATTACTTCATCTACGACGAGGCGCATCAGGCGCTGACCGGCGAGAAGACCGGGCTCGGTTACCGTCTCGGCGACGATGTGACCGTAAAACTGGCAGAAGCCGTGCCGCTTGCCGGGGCGCTGCGCTTCGAAATGCTGAGCGACGGGCGGCCGATGCCGACGGCGGTGCGTTCCTTCCACAAGGCAACTCGCCGCAACAAGACCCCCGCACGCAAAGCGCCGGGGACGAGACCGCCGCGCGGCCGCAGATAAGGGGCGGCTGCCGGCCAGAAGGAAGAGCATTCATGACGGGCAGTCCATCCGATTCCCCCATCCGCTATGGCGGCTCCGATGAAAACGAACGCCCGCTCGGCCGATCGATTTCCCGGGGCATGCTCAATCGCTGTCCGCGCTGCGGTACGGGTAAGCTCTTCGGCGCCTTCCTGAAGCCGGTCGATCATTGTGCCGTGTGCAACGAAGAGATCTTTCATCAGCGTGCAGACGACCTGCCGCCCTACCTCGTGATCTTCGTTCTCGGTCATCTCATCGTTGGCGGCTACATGATGACGGATATGGCCTTCAGCCTGCCAATGTGGGCGCATCTCGCCGTCTGGGCTCCCATTACCGTCATCGCGGCACTTGCCATCATACAACCCATCAAGGGCGGCGTTATCGGCCTGCAATGGGCGTTGCGCATGCATGGCTTCGGCGGCCATGACGACAGCCCGGACGAACGGGACCAAGGAAACAACCGGTCGTGACCATATTGGCCAGCCTGTGTCAACGGTCGCCCAACTGGCCGCGGCCATTTCGTATTGCCGCAGCTTTCTATCGAGAACCGGTATCGATTCGTCGCATATTCGCGATTCGCAAGAATTGCTTTGCCGGCAACGGCTTGACATCAGCGCCATTTCTTGTCTGAACATGCCGGGCGTCGAAAGGATCATTGCGGGAATATGACCGATCTTATGAAAGCCGACCCGTCACCTGAATTTGGCCGAGCCGTGCCTTTCTGTTTCCCACGTCCCGATCGATTCGCCTGCCATGCGCTCCAAGGATCCGTTTATGCTTGAACCGACGAACGACAAGGCCGGCCATGTCGAAGAGATTCACTGGCCTTCGCTCGTCGCAGCCATCGCGTCGGTGTCCGCCGTGGGCATTGCCATCGGCCTGGGCCTGCCGCTTCTCAGCATCATTCTGGAAAAACGCGGCGTACCCTCGAGCCTGATCGGGCTGAACACGGCAATGATGGGCGTAGCTGCCATGCTTGCCGCGATCATTACGACAAAACTCGCGCATCGTTTCGGCGTCGTACAGACGATGATCTGGGCCGTCATACTCTCCGCGCTGAGCTCGCTGGGCTTCTACTACGCGGAAAACCTGCTCCTGTGGTTCCCGCTGCGCATCGTCTTCCACGGATCGACGACGACGCTGTTCATCCTGTCGGAATTCTGGATCAATGCCGCCTCGCCGCCTTCCAAGCGCGGCTTCGTGCTCGGTCTGTATTCCACGGTCTTCTCCCTCGGCTTTGCGGCCGGCCCCCTGCTCTTCTCGCTTGTCGGCAGCGAAGGGCTCATGCCCTTTGTCATCGGCGCCTGCATCATCCTGGCGGCCGCCATTCCGATCTTCATCGCCCGCAATGAAAGCCCGCTCATCGACGAGAAGCCCGAACTGCATTTCGTACGCTATATCTTCCTGGTCCCGACGGCGACGGCTGCGGTTTTCGTGTTCGGCGCCGTCACCGTCGGTGGCGGCTCCCTGTTCACCAGCTACGCGACGCGGTTGGGCTTCAACGAATCACAAGCAGCGCTGCTGCTGACCGTCATGGGCGTCGGCAATTTCGTCTTTCAGATCCCGCTTGGGCTGCTTGCAGACCGTATGCGCGACAAGCGGCCCTTGTTGTCGATCATGGCCATTATCGGCCTTGTGGGCGCGCTGCTGCTGCCGTCTCTCTCCTCGAACTGGATCATTCTCGCCGTCATTCTGCTCTTCTGGGGTGGCTGTGTCTCCGGCATGTACACGGTCGGACTCAGCCATCTGGGCACGCGGCTGACTGGCGCAGACCTTGTGGCGGCCAATGCAGCCTTCGTCTTCTGCTATGCCATCGGCATGGTTCTCGGCCCGCCGACGATCGGCACGGCCATGGATTTGGCTAATCCTAGCGGCTTTGCCTGGGCTGTTGCCTTTTTCTTTGGCCTTTATGTCCTGCTTTCGGGGATACGGCTGCTTTTCATGGGCAACAGGGGTTGACTTTTCGGGCGCGATTTGTAGTTTCGCGCCAGAATTCGCCGTGGACCTCCGCACTGGCCGTCCACGGCGTTCATTTTTATTAAAGGCAGGACGACCATGGCCAAGGCTACCACCATCAAGATCAAGCTGCTGTCGACGGCCGACACCGGTTTCTTCTACGTCACGACGAAGAACAGCCGTACGATGACGGACAAGATGACGAAGACGAAGTACGACCCGGTTGCTAAGAAGCACGTCGAGTTCAAGGAAACGAAGATCAAGTAAGTTTCCTAAACCTAGGGTTTTGAAAAGGCGCTGCCTGCTGGCTAGCGCCTTTTTTGTTTTGCAGCCATTTTCCGGCTCCAAGCTCAGCCGAGCGTTTCCATTCGAGACGCACTACAAAAGAGATTGCCTGGTTGCCTCAAAGAAAAACGCCGCCTTCGAAAAACGAAGAGCGGCGTTTTGAGTTTGGGGGCCGGCTAGCATGCAAAACGGCACGAGGAACCGTTATCTCTTGCCTGCCAGCCGACCGACCCCACGACCCAGGAGATGCGGCGGACCTGAGCATCATGGGGTATCTCGAAACCCTTAGGGGCTGTCTCTGTACGAGACTAAATTCGCGCGAAATCGGAAGAAAATCAACAAATTCTTAATGATGAAAAATACCTGTCTGCGCGGATGGTTAAAATTCACATCTTCGGCGGCAGAATTTTCTATAGAATTAACAAATTAAATTTGAAAATATACAAATAATAAAAATGAAACTATCGTATAAATGGCAAATTGTAAATACATATACTTAAGAATATTCGCACATACAAGCAAATTTTGACTATTAATCAGCCAATCTTCACGAAGACCATCAAAGTAATGAAAATAAATCTGACTTTTATAACAACTTATACGACATATGTTAAAACAACCTCCACAACAACCAACTGTCACTCTAACAATAAGTAAAACTAAGAGAGTTATTTTTCACGAGACCGAAACTGCTATGGCCAGAATATGAAGTTCAAAAACATTTGGGCCTCGTTCAAAACTTCAGGAATCCCCCCAAATATTCACTGGGAAACTTACCTATAATGGCCCATTTCCGGTCAGGCAGCTGACGCGACAACTCGGTTGCGCCCTGCTCTTTTCGCCTCATAGAGTGCGCGATCGGCCTGCTTCATCAACTGCTCCGGCGACTCCACTGTCTCCAAACGACACGAGATTCCGAACGAGGCGGTAATGTTAAGCGCCACGCCGCTATCCCTCAGCCGCACCGGCATATTTTCTACCGCAGCGCGCAGCCGTTCGGCGACGCCGGCAGCAATATCGGCGGGTGTGTCCGGCATGACAACGACGAACTCTTCGCCGCCGTAGCGACAAGCGAGATCGGCGCCGCGTACGGTGGAGCGGATGCGGGTGGCGAACTCCTTGAGCACTTCGTCACCGGCATCATGGCCATAGGTGTCGTTGACCAGCTTGAAGCGATCGATATCGGCGATGAGGACGGAGAGCGGCCGTGCCCGCGCCAGCGACCGATCGAAAAGGATCTTCAGATGGTTATCCAGATACCGCCTGTTGTTCAGGCCGGTGAGCGCATCGGTGACGGCAAGCTCGATGGTGTGCTGCACGCTGGCGCGCAAACGGTCATTATAGCGTTTGCGGCGTATCTGCGTCAGACAGCGGGCCACCAGCTCGTTCGGATCGAGCGGCCGAACGATGTAATCGTTGACGCCCAGATCGAGAGCGCGAATGATCATCTCATCCGCACCCTGCTCGGTCACCAGCAGAACGGGGAGAAAGCGCGTACGCTCCAGCGAGCGAAGCTGGGAGCAGAGCCGCAGCGGATCGTGGTCGTCGAAATTCGAATTCACGATCACGAGCTCGAATGGCCGCTCCGCCGCTTCGAACAAGGCCGCCTGCGGGTCGGACATGGCGACGACATGGGCAATCGGCTTGAGCGTGCGAATGATTCGTTCCTGCGAATTGGCGCGGCCGTCGACCAGAAGCACCTGCCCGACCTCTTCGGCGCGGCCATCGCCGGCGCGCAGCAGATCGTCGATGCCGAAGTTGCGCGCGGTCTCGTTGCGCATATGCAGTTCATCGCTCAGCGTCTTCAGGCGCAACAAGCTCTTGACGCGTGAGATGAGCTGCAGGTCGTTGACCGGCTTGGTCAGGAAATCGTCGGCACCGGCCTTCAGGCCACGCACACGGTCGGCGGGCTGATCGAGCGCAGTCACCATGACCACGGGTATGTGGGCGGTGCGGGGATCGGATTTCAGGCGCTCGCACACCTCAAAGCCATCCATGCCTGGCATCATGATATCCAGAAGGATCAAATCGACCTGCGTGCTCGCACAGATGTCGAGCGCCTTCAGACCGTCTTCGGCCGTCAGCACTTCGAAATATTCGGCCAGCAGCCGTGCTTCCAGAAGCTTTACGTTGGCGGGGATATCGTCGACTACCAGGATGCGCGCTGTCATCATTCCCTTCCCATCTTCAGGCGTCGCCAAGATAGGTCTTGATCGTCTCGATAAATTTCGGCACGGAAATCGGCTTCGAGACATAGGCTTCACATCCGCCCTGGCGAATGCGTTCCTCGTCGCCCTTCATCGCGAAAGCGGTGACCGCGATCACCGGGATGACGTGCAGATCGTCGTCTTCCTTGAGCCATTTAGTGACTTCCAGGCCGGAAACCTCCGGAAGCTGGATATCCATGAGGATCAGGTCCGGGCGATGCTTGCGCGCGAGATCAAGCGCTTCCATGCCGTTCCGGGTCTGGATCGTCGTATAGCCGGACGCCTCGATCAGATCGCGAAAGAGCTTCATATTGAGCTCATTGTCTTCTACAATCATTACCTGTTTAGGCATGGAGAAATGTCCCTGCATCCGGTATTGCATCCATTCTCTCGAAATATAGGGTCGCGAGGAACCGATTCCACAAATACTTGAATCGCATACTACCGGGATTTGGTTGAAAAATAGGTAACTCACCCTTCAAAATGCAAAGTAACTTCAAGAACCCGAAGAAGAATGCGGCTGAGCCGCAAGAGACAGCCATTGCCGTACTCGGCTGGCTGGCCAATGAACCGGATATGTTCAGCCGCTTTCTGGCGCTTACCGGCGTCGAGCCGGCACAGGTGCGCAACGCGATCAACGAGCCCGCCTTTCTTGCGGGCATGCTGGACTTCCTGATGCACCACGAGCCGACATTGCTGGCCTTCTGCGAAGCAAGCGGCATTCCGCCCGAAGCTGTTGCTGCCGCGTCGGCGCATTTTTCGCCGCCTGGCCTCGCTTCCGGAGAATATTGACGATGGATGCTGCGCTCGAATTCGATACATCGCATATCCGCCTCCAGGATCGGCCTCTGATCGTCTGCGATGTCGATGACGTCGTATTGCATTTCTTTGCGCCTTTCCTGACTTTCCTTGATGGCGAGGGTCACGAATTCCTGCCGCGATCCTTCCGGCTGACCGGCAATATTGTTTCCAAGCTCAATGGAACGGCGCTGGAGGAGAAAGACGTCCATCGGCTGATCGACACTTTCTTCGAAGCACAAGAGCGCTGGCAGACGCCATTCGATCGGGTTGTCGATACGCTTGGCGATTTCTCTAGGGATGCCGATATCGTTTTCCTCACGGCCATGCCGCCGCAATTCTGGGCTCAGCGGCGGCGCCTTCTGGATCGGCTGGGGCTCGCCTATCCCCTGCTCGCGTCGTTGCAGCCGAAAGGGCCGATCGTACGATCGTTGCATGCAGAACGCGCTTTGCCGGTCGCCTTCGTCGACGACATGGCCCACAATCTGCATTCGGTCAGCGAACATGTTCCGGATTGCCTCCTGATCAATCTGAAGCCGGATTCCATCGTTCATCGCATGGCGCCCTCCGCACCGGCGGGTATCAGCGAAGCGAACGAATGGAGCCAGGCGGCCCCCTTGCTCCGGGCCCATATCATCCGCTGAAACCAGCCGCCCATGTCAGAGGACGAGGCGCATCAATGGCCGCCCGTCCTTGCGCTTGGCAATCTCGGAAAATCCGGCCGCCTCGAATATGCGCAGCGAGCCGACATAGAGACCGACCGATTTCGACTGCTTTGTGCGCTCGATCGGACAGCCCTCGAGCAGGCGCGCGCCGGACGCCCTGGCGAAATTCACGGCTTCCGACAGCATGCGATGACTATATCCCCTGCCGCGATCCTGCGCATTCATGAAGAAGCAGCTCACGGCCCAGACAGAGCTATCCTCAGCATCGGCCAGATCGAGCGGGCGCGATACCGTTTTCTGCGAATTCCACTGCGGCAGCTCCGAACGGGGACCAACCTGCACCCAGGCAACCGGGCGCTCGCCGATATAGCCGAGAAGGCCGGGCGGCGGTCCGGCGGCAATGCGCTCCTGCATGAAGCGCTTCTTTGCGTCTCCATCCATCGTCTTGCGCTGTGACGTCGGAACCCGGAAATGGGTGCACCAGCAGCCATAACAGGCACCGCGAGGCCCGAAGAGCGCCTCAAAATCGTCCCAGCGATCCGGCGTCAACGATTGCACGTTCAAATTCTCCACGCCTACCTCCCTGTTGCTTTCCAGCTTGAGACTCGCAAAGTTAGAACATAAAGTGGCGATGTTCAATTTTTGTTCTCATTCGATGACCAATGCGCCCGACAAAACTCCCGGCTTCTGTCGCGATTGCTTGAGCGAGCAATCGGCGGCGCGAACGCGATGCCGGGCATGCGGCAGCCCTCGCCTCCTCTACCATCGGGAACTTTATGCCCTGACGTTGGCGCATATCGACTGCGACGCCTTCTACGCGTCGATAGAAAAACGAGACAATCCGGAGCTGGCCGACAAGCCCGTCATTATCGGCGGCGGCAAGCGCGGCGTTGTCTCAACGGCCTGCTATATCGCCCGCATCCACGGCGTCCGATCGGCCATGCCGATGTTCAAGGCGCTGGAAGCCTGCCCCCAAGCCGTCGTCATCCGCCCGAACATGGAGAAATATGTCCGCATCGGCCGGGAAGTCCGTGGCATGATGCAGGATCTGACGCCCCTGGTGCAGCCGCTTTCGATCGACGAAGCCTTTCTGGAACTCGACGGCACGCAGCGGCTCCATCACGATCCGCCGGCCCGCATCCTCGCCAAATTCGCCCGGCGCGTGGAACAGGAAATCGGCATCACCATCTCCGTCGGCCTCTCCTATTGCAAATTCCTCGCCAAGGTGGCCTCCGATCTGCAGAAGCCGCGCGGCTTTTCCGTCATTGGACGGGAAGAGGCGCTCTCCTTCCTGGAGCCGCGGCCGGTCACGATCATATGGGGTGTCGGCAAAGCCTTTGCCGCAACGCTCGAGAGCGATGGCATTCGCACCATCGGCCAATTGCAGGGCATGGAGGAAGGCGACCTCATGCGCCGCTACGGCGTCATCGGGCAGCGGCTTTTCCGCCTCTCGCGCGGCATCGACGACCGGACGGTGCATCCGAACGAAGCAGCAAAGAGCGTGTCTTCCGAAACCACCTTCTTCGAAGATATTTCCCGCCATGACGATCTCGTACCGATCCTGCGCGATCTCTCCGAAAAGGTTTCGCGGCGCCTGAAGCGCAGCGGCATCGCCGGCCAGACCGTCGTCCTCAAACTGAAGACTTCAGATTTCAAGAGCAGGACACGCAATCGCCGCCTGGAGGATCCGACCCAGCTGGCGGACCGGATTTTCCGCACCGGTCTGCGTCTGCTTGAAGCCGAGACCGACGGGACGAAGTTCCGCCTCATTGGCATCGGCGTCACCGATCTTGGCGATGCCGGGCGCGCGGATCCGCCCGATCTTATCGACGAACAGGCGACGCGCCGAGCAGCTGCGGAGGCTGCAATGGACAAGCTGCGAGAAAAATTCGGCAACAAGACGGTCGAGACCGGTTACACATTCGGCGATAAACGCCATAAATAACAACATCTTATCGGTAGATCACCATCAAGTGACACTTGGCTGCCCAGGAAATAATCCGCTTACGTGCGCGATTCCTTGCGCGAGAAAAGCTCGGATTCAAACTTTCTTGGTAAATTTCCATTAGGACTCAGAGTCTGTAACTTCCGGGCGGCGTGGATTCGTCGTCGATTGTGTTTTGCGTACGGGTTCCTATGCGTCTATCGGCTGTATCGACCATTTTTCTCGCCTGTCTGACGATCTCAGGCTGCACCGCACGGGGTGAGCGCGAAGCCGCGCAAGCCAGCCTGCCTTCGAAAGAAATGACCAGCTCGATCACAAAGACCGGCCGAGCGGTGCCGTCGGTCGAAATCGGCGAAACGGTTTCACGCGTCGAGCGGCAACAAGCTCTGGCAGTCGCGATGCCGACCGACATCCGGCCGGAAGCATTCGTGCCGTCCAGCCAGGGCGGCGGCGACGCTCCGGTGCCGTTGCAACGGCCGCTCGCCATGCTCGCGCCGTCGAACCCGATCCCCCGCGCTCTGCGGCAGCAGCCGATGCAGATCTATGGCCATCGCTTCCGCGATGCCAAGCCGATCAACTTCGGCTCCTCGACGTCGCCTCGCAAGCTTGCTGTCCATGGCGTCGACGTCTCGCGCTGGCAGGGCGAAATCGACTGGGATACGCTGCGCACGCAGGGCGCGAACTTCGTTTACATCAAGGCCACGGATGGCGGCGACCATCTCGATCCGATGTTCAAGAAGAACTGGCGGGCTGCCCAGCAAGCCGGTCTGAAACATGGCGCTTACCATTTCTTCTATTGGTGCCGGACTGCCGGCGAACAGGCCGATTGGTTCATCCGCAATGTTCCGAGGGAAGCCGGGGCGCTGCCGCCTGTTATCGACGTGGAATGGAACGGCGAGTCGAGCTGCAAGCGACGCCCCTCGCGCGAACAGGTGCTTGCCAAGATGCAGGTCTTCCTGGACAAGCTGGAAAGGCACTACGGCCAGCGCCCGATCGTCTATACCGCTCCGGATTTCTATCGTGACAATCTGAGCGGCGAGCTGCTCAGCTATCCCTTCTGGCTGCGCGCGGTTGCCGCGCATCCGTCCAAGGTCTATCCCGGCCGCAAATGGCTGTTCTGGCAGTATTCCGGCTCGGGCGTCTCCCACGGCGTCGACGGCAAGATCGACCTCAACGCCTTCCATGGCAGCGAGCAGGACTGGCACAACTGGGTGGCCTCCAGCGCTCACTGATCCCGGGAGATCAACGTTTCAGTCATCGCCGAAGCAGAGTTTGACCGCTCCGCTTCGGCGATGTCGCATTTGGCTATAACCAAACAGCCAGACGCTTTCACCGGAGCAACAGGGCACTGCTTTTCGGCAAGTCTTCCTTAAACTTCGAAGTCTAACGTTGGGCGCTACGAGTATTGCGTTTTGGTTTGTGTCTATGAAGCCGTTTTTGTTGCTTGGGCTTGGTCTTTTGTCAGCCACCGCCCTTTCCCAGCCTGCTTTTGCCGCGTCGGATGCCCGCACCCTGCAGATCGTTGTATCGAAGGACAGGCAATCGCTTGCGGTCTATGACGGCGACCAGGTGGTGGCGACGTCAAAGGTCTCGACCGGCAAGCGCGGCCATACGACGCCGAGCGGCATCTTCTCCATTCTGGAAAAGAAGGTTTATCACGAGTCCAATCTCTACTCGGCATCGCCCATGCCCTTCATGCAGAGGCTGACGTGGTCGGGCATCGCACTGCACGAATCCAACTCGGTTCCGAATTACCCTGCATCCCACGGCTGCGTGCGCATGCCGAAGGCCTTTGCCAAGATGCTCTACCAGATGACCGAGCGCGGCGTGCATGTCGTCATCGCCGATCAGCCGCTGGTGCCCCAGCCCTTCGAAAACGCGATGCTGTTCCAGCCGCAAGCCGCGCCACCGCCGGCATTGTTCTCTGGCATTGAACTTCGCCCCATGACTGCAAGCTTTCTGCAGCAGGGACAATCCCTGCAGGTTGCGACGAACGATGTTACCTCGATCAAGATACCAAAGGCCCAGGAAATCGTTGCGCCGCCTGCCGATCTCGCGCCACTCAGCATCCTGATCACCCGGCGTGGCCTGC
The DNA here is from genome assembly GCF_900094545.1 of Martinezella miluonensis. Taxonomy (GTDB): domain Bacteria; phylum Pseudomonadota; class Alphaproteobacteria; order Rhizobiales; family Rhizobiaceae; genus Rhizobium; species Rhizobium miluonense. The sequence goes on along the minus strand of NZ_FMAH01000004.1, from coordinate 33,961 downwards.
GCGAAAATGTGCGCGACCTCCAGGGCCTCCTGAACGGAATGGGGTTCATCACCGGAACGCCCGACGGCATGCTCGGACCTTCGACGGTGCAGGCGATCGAAGACTTCAGGAAGGCACATGACATCAAAGCTATAGGCGATCTTGTCAGCCCGGCCCTGATGAAGGTGGTCTATGCCGCCGCCGGCAAGGGCGAACCACCGAACGGCGCAATCATGGTCCGTCAGAATTTCAAGCCACTCTTTGAAGGGCCTGCCATCATCGCCGAGCCACAGGAGGCACTCGGCGTGCACTTCTTCACCGCCAACACGATCGACCGCATCAACGGCAAGGCAGATTGGTTCGGCATGACCCTGGAAGAAGATCTGAGCAAGCAAGCAAAGAAGCGGTACGGCATTTCCAGCGAGGAGCAATCGCAATCGCTTGATGCGGCCGAACAGGCGCTGAGCCGCATCAGCGTTCCCGACGAGGTGCGCCATCGCATCGAGGATCTGTTGACGGCCGGCTCATCGCTGACGATTTCCGACACCGGCGTTGGACCTGAAACCGGGAACGAAACCGATTTCATCACCATCACCAATAACGGCGCGCTCGGGAAGAAGGGCTAAAGCCTTTTCGCTTTTACGCAATTCCGGACGGAAAACCGCCATGCACTTTTCCTGGAATTGCTCTAGACCAGCTCCACGTCGATCACGCCCGGCGCCGTACGCAGCGCGGCTGCGATTTCCGGCGTGATCCGATATTTCTCCGGCAGTGCTACCTCGACCTCGCGCAAGCCTTCCTCCTTGATGACGATGAAGGAGACGAGGCCGTCGCCCTTGGCATTCAGATGCGCGGCAACGGCTTTCAGCGGCCCGGAATCGCGGACATAGACGCGCAGAGCCTTCTGCATCTGCAGCGATTTCTCCTCCAGCGACTGCGCCGTCTGCAGGCGCAAACTGATGCCTTCCGGGCGCTCGTCCGCCTGGGCGGTGATGACGAAGGATTTGCCGACTTCGAGAACGTCGCGATACTGGTTGAGCGTTTCGGAGAAGAGCACGGCTTCGAACTGTCCCGAGGCATCGGAGAAGACGAAGATGCCCATCTTATTACCGGTGCGGGTCTTGCGCTCCTGCTTCGAGATCACCGTGCCAGCCAGGCGGCCGTTGCTGGCGCCCTGCTTCACCGCGGCGGAGAAATCGGCGAAGGGCTGCACGCGCATCTTGTCGAGCACGCTCTTGTAAGTGTCGAGCGGATGCGCCGTCAGATAGAAGCCGAGCACCTGGAACTCGCGCAGCAGCCGCTCCGAGGCAAGCCAAGGCGTATAGGGCGGGAACACGATCTTTTCCGGACCTGACGCCGCACTCCCGAACATGTCATGCTGGCCGCTGCGCTTGTTTTCCTGCGCCACCTGGGCATAGCCCATGATGCGATCAAGGCCGGCGATCAGCTGCGCACGGTCGATTTCGAAGCAGTCGAAGGCGCCGGCGCAGATCAGGCTTTCCAGAACGCGGCGGTTGATCTGCTTGGGATCGATGCGCAGGCAGAAGTCCTCGATGCCGGCAAATGGCTGATCGCCGCGCACTTCGAGGATATGGTCGACGGCGGATTCGCCGACGCCCTTGATCGCCGCCAGCGCGTAGTAGATGCGGTTGTCGCCGGTCTCGAAATGGCGAAAAGAGGTCTGCACCGATGGCGCGATGACCTCGATGCCCAGACGCTTGGCATCCTGACGGAAGTCGTTGACCTTTTCGGTATTGGACATATCAAGCGTCATCGACGCTGCCAGGAACTCCACCGGGTAGTGCGCCTTCATATAGGCGGTCTGGTAGGAGACGATGGCGTAGGCAGCGGCGTGCGACTTGTTGAAGCCGTAGTTGGCGAATTTCGCGAGCAGATCGAAGATGACGTCTGCCTGCCCCTTCGAAACCTCGTTCTTGATGGCACCATCGACGAAGCGCTCGCGCTGCTGGTCCATCTCCGCCTTGATCTTCTTACCCATGGCGCGGCGCAGAAGATCGGCTTCGCCGAGCGAATAACCCGAGAGCACCTGGGCGACCTGCATCACCTGCTCCTGGTAGACGATAACGCCCTGCGTTTCCTTGAGGAGATAGTCGATCTTCGGATGGATCGACTCGATCTCTTCTTCGCCGTGCTTGCGGGCGTTATAGACCGGGATGTTCTCCATTGGACCCGGCCGATAGAGCGCCACAAGCGCGATGATGTCCTCAATGCAGTCCGGGCGCATGCCGATGAGAGCCTTGCGCATGCCCGCACTTTCCACCTGGAACACGCCAACCGTCTCGCCGCGCGAGAGCATGTCATAGGTCTTCTTGTCGTCGAGCGGGATGCTGGCGAGATCGATACTGATGCCGCGCTTGGCGACAAAATCGACAGCCGTCTTCAGAACCGTAAGGGTCTTCAGGCCAAGGAAGTCGAACTTCACGAGGCCGGCCTGCTCCACCCATTTCATGTTGAACTGGGTGACCGGCATGTCGGAGCGCGGATCGCGATACATCGGCACCAGCTTCGAAAGCGGCCGGTCGCCGATGACGATACCGGCGGCATGCGTCGAGGCATGGCGATAAAGGCCCTCGATCTTCTGGGCGATATCGAGCAGGCGGGCGACCACCGGCTCCTTGTCCGCCTCCTCCTGCAGACGCGGCTCCTCCTCGATTGCCTTGCTGAGCGGGGTCGGATTGGCGGGATTGTTCGGCACCAGCTTGCAGATCTTGTCGACCTGGCCATAGGGCATTTCCAGCACGCGGCCGACGTCGCGCAGGGCGGCGCGCGCCTGCAGCGAACCGAAGGTGATGATCTGCGCCACCTGCTCGCGGCCATACTTGGCCTGCACATAGCGGATCACCTCTTCGCGCCGATCCTGGCAGAAGTCGATATCGAAGTCCGGCATCGAGACGCGTTCCGGATTGAGGAAGCGCTCGAACAGCAGCGAGAAGCGCAGCGGATCGACGTCGGTGATGGTCAGCGCATAGGCGACCAGCGAGCCCGCACCTGAACCACGGCCCGGGCCGACCGGGATATCATGCCGTTTGGCCCATTTGATGAAGTCGGCAACGATCAGGAAGTAGCCGGGGAACTTCATGCGCTCGATGACGCTGAGCTCGAATTCCAGCCGGTCGCGATATTCCCTTTCCTCGTAGCCCGGTGCCATGCCGAGCGAAGCCAGACGTTGGTCGAGCCCTTCCACTGCCTGGGCGCGCAGCTCCGCGGACTCGGCGCGTTCGGCCTCTTCCGCATCGTCAGTGGCGCCGGTGAAGCGCGGCAGGATCGGCTTGCGCGTCTTCAGGACGAAGGAGCAGCGGCGGGCGATCTCGACCGTATTCTCCAAAGCCTCCGGCAGATTGGCGAAGAGTTTCGCCATGTCGGCGCGGCTCTTCAGATAGTGATCCGGCGTCAGGCGGAAACGCGTATCGTCCGAGACGATGGCATTGTGGGCAACGGCCATCAGCGCGTCATGCGCGTCATAATCGTCACGCGTCGGGAAAAAGGCCTCGTTGGTCGCAACGAGCGGAATGTCATGCTCGTAAGCCATCGCGATCATCTTCTGCTCGTGGCGGCGATCATAGGTGCCGTGACGCTGCAACTCGACATAAAGCCTGTCGCCGAAGAGACGCTTCAGCCTCAGTAACCGGGAGAGCGCCTGCCCGGAGTGCCCTTCCTTCAGCGCCATGTCGACAGGCCCGCTCAACGAGCCGGTCAGCGCGATCATGCCTTCCGTGCCGATCTCTTCCAGCCATGATGCGGTGATGTGAACGGCGCTATTGCCTTCGCCGCCGAGATAGGCGCGGCTCACCAGATCGACGAGGCGCTCATAGCCCTCCTCGGTGGAGGCAAGCAGCACGATCGACGGCAGCTTCGCCAGTGCCTGCTGCGGCCCGCGTTTCTCGCCCTCGCCGCCATCTTCCATGTCGATCGATACCTGACAGCCGATGATCGGCTGCAGGCCCTCGTCCATCGCCTTCTGCGAGAATTCCAGCGCAACGAAGAGGTTATTGGTATCGGTGATTGCGATGGCCGGCTGACTGTCGCCGGCGGCCTTGGCCAGTATCTTCTTGAGCGGCAGTGCGCCCTCTAGCAGAGAGTAGGCGGAATGAATCCGCAGGTGCACGAATTCCGGCATTTCGCCGACCGGCGCAACCGCGCCGCTGCCACCTACATCTGCCATCTCATACCCTTCCGCATGCCAAAATGAATCAGTGCTATTTTCGGCATTGCGGATCATAAAGTCCAGAAGTTGCTCCCATCAAATACGGGAGCAAGCATGTGCATATGGAGGATAAAATTCACATCGCCATCATGATGAGGGAAAAGCTGGCAACGAACATGACGATGGAGGTGAATGCTGCAACGTCTCGAATGATATCGGTCATTTACGCTCTCCTTACTCGTTATGTTTCTTTTTTGTTCTATTTTTGTTCGAGAGTCAATAGAGGTGTCAGTAAAATTCATCACCCGACTTTTCCGTCTGCGGATGGACGCGGAAATGGTCCGGCGCTATGCAGAAGCAAACGGGGACATTACGATGAAATCACTTGCCTGCGCTCTCATTCTTCTTTCGGCTGCAACGGTTGCTCATGCTGACGACACCGCCGCGCCCGGCCGCATCATTGACGCCGCGATCGGCGACTGGAACAAGGATGGCAAGCCGGATCTCGCCCTGCTCGCAGCAGGCGCCGAGGACGATCAGGCCGACAACCCGATCGGCGTCTATATCTATCTGCGCGATGACGAACACTCCTTGCTGAAGCTCGCCGCAAGCGCTCCGAACAAGATATGGGGCAGCGTCGCGCCCGGCGGCATCGTCGGCCAGGAACCGTCGATCTCGGCGCTGCCGAACGGTTCGATCGCGATCGTCTCGCAGAATGATGCCATCGGGCGGGATCGCTGGCATCAAACGCTGACGCTTGCCTATCGCAACAACAATTTCGTAGTTGCCGGCTACACTTACGACTCCCGCGATACGCTCGAGCCGAATAACAGCCATAACTGCGACTACAACGTGCTAACAGGCAAAGTGACCAAGGACGGCAAGACGCTGAAAGCCGAGGCCAAGACCGTCAGCATCCAGGACTGGCAGGACGATATCGGCCAGAAGGCCTGCGGAAACGGCGAATAGCCACGCATGTTCTCTTTTTGTTCTTTACAAATCGCCTGATCGCAGGCATTGTGGCCGCTCACCAGAATTGGAGAGCGTCATGCCGGATCTTGCCGAGCTGAACGATTTTATTGTCATCGCCAAGGCCGAGACCTATGTCGGCGACGGCGAGCGCCAGCCGTCCTGCCGCAATGGCTCGCATGACATCGGCTATGTCAGCGGCCGCTGGCGCTATCTCGACAGCTATTTCGGCGGCACGGATTTCGCCGGGCAGGAGATCGTCTGGTACGATGGCGAGCCGATCTGGGCGATGAATTATTTCGGTCGTATCATCGTGCCCGATCTGATCGACGGGACACGCGCGGGCATGGTCATCAAGGCGGCGCTCATGCGTCTCTATCTGGACGAAAAGCGCTTTCTCGGCGGCTATGAGTTCGAACACGCTTATGGCCGCTATATCGACCATAGTACCGGCGCTTGCGACCACTTCACCGGCCACGAGGCCATCATGATCAGGGAGCGCAAGGCCTACGAGCTGGATTATCGCGGCGGCTTGATCGTTCCATAACGAACGATCAGAACTCGACCACCTTGCCGTCGTTCAGCGTGACGCGGCGGTCCATGCGGGCGGCGAGTTCGTGATTGTGGGTGGCGATCAGGGCCGCAAGGCCAGATTGGCGCACCAGCGCTTCCAATGCATCGAAGACGTAATGCGCGGTATCCGGATCGAGGTTGCCGGTGGGCTCGTCCGCCAGCAGCACAAGCGGTGCGTTGGCGACGGCGCGGGCGATCGCGACGCGCTGCTGTTCGCCGCCGGACAATTCGGCCGGACGATGATCGGCGCGATGGCCGATGCGCATGTAATCGAGAAGCTGAGCGGCCCGCGCGCTCGCATCCTTGCGGGAGAGACCGGAAATGAGCTGCGGCATCATGATGTTCTCGAGAGCCGAAAATTCCGGCAGCAGGTGATGGAATTGATAGACGAAACCGATCTCGCTGCGGCGCACGGCCGTGCGCTTGTCGTCGGACAAGGCTTCGCAAGCCTGGCCGTTGACGAGCACCTCGCCGCCATCCGGGTGCTCGAGCAGGCCGGCGACATGCAGGAGCGTCGACTTTCCTGTGCCGGAAGGCGCGACAAGCGCGACCATCTCGCCGCTACGCAGGGTAAAATCGGCTTTCTTCAAGATCGGCAGGCGCATCTCACCCTGCCCATAATGACGCTCCACGCCAGAGAGCTGAAGAACGACGTTGCGTTTCATCAAATGCGGATTCCTTATTCGTAGCGCAACGCCTGCACCGGATCGAGCCGCGAGGCACGCCAGGCCGGAAAGATCGTGGCAAGGAAAGACAACGTCAGAGCCATCACGATAACGGAGATGGTCTCACTCATATTCATCTTGGCCGGTAGTTTGCTGAGGAAATAGACTTCCGGATTGAAAATCACCGTACCCGAAATCCAGCTGAAGAACTGACGGATGGACTCGATGTTCAGGCAGACAAAGACGCCGAGGATTACGCCTGCAAGCGTACCGACGACACCGATGGCCGCCCCCGTCATGAAGAAGATACGCATGATCGAGCCCGAAGTCGCGCCCATGGTGCGCAGGATAGCGATATCGCTGCCCTTATCCTTCACCAGCATGATCAGGCCTGAAATAATGTTCAGTGCGGCGACGAGGACGATCAGCGTCAGGATCATGAACATCGTATTGCGCTCGACCTGCAGAGCCGAGAAGAAGGTGGCGTTGACCTGCCGCCAGTCGGTCAGGAAGATCTGCCGCCCGGCCGCCTCTTCGATCTTTGGTCGCAGCTGATCGACATCATCAGGGTTGGTGATGAAGAGCTCTATCTTCTCAGCAATGCCCTGGGCATTGAAAAAGACCTGCGCCTCTTCCAGCGGCATGAAGACGACGGAGGAATCATATTCCGACATACCAACTTCGAAGATACCTGAGATCGTGTAGGCCTTGACGCGCGGATTGACGCCGAACGGCGTGACATCCCCATCCGGCGCCGTCAGTGTGATCTGGTCACCGGCCGTCAGGCCCAACTGCCGCGCGAGGCGGCTGCCGATCAGCACACCCTGCCCGGAGGCAAAACCGACCATATCGCCGGAAACGACGTGATCCGATACCGATTTGAGCCTCGTCAGATCCTCCGAGCGGATGCCGCGCACCAGCGCGCCGGTGCCCGAGCCGCCGCGGCCGGAGGCAAGCGTCTCTCCCTCGACGAGCGGCAAGACCATGATGACGCCGGGGACAGTGGAAAACTTCTTCGCCAGCTCAGCATAATCGTTCAACGGCGAATCAATAGGCTGGACGACGACATGGCCGTTGAACCCAAGGATCTGCTTGAAGAGTTCCGCGCGGAAGCCATTCATGACGGCCATGACGATGATCAGCGCCGCAACGCCGAGCATGATGCCGACCAGCGAGAAGCCGGCAATGACCGAGATCGATGCCTCCCTGCGCCGGGAGCGCAGATAGCGCCAGGCCACAAGCCGCTCGAATCCGGAAAACGGACGAGACGATGGGCCGGCCTTGAACGAATTTTCCTGCTGTTCCACTGCCGCACTCACCGCCATTCGCCTTCCATCCTATCTATCGCTAGAGCCGGATGATTTTAGGTCGATCCGACCTAAAATCTGAAATCCGCTCTAAATCAAAGAAGTAGAGCATGATGTCGTCCGAAAACCGCCTACACTTTTCGGCATCATGCTCTCGTCAGCCCGCCAGCCGCTTGATCGCTGCCTCGACCGTCATCGTCTCGCGAGCGCCGGTCTTGCGGTCCTTCACTTCCACTTCGCCGCTCGCGATCGAACGCGGTCCGACGATGATCTGCACGGGCACACCGATCAGATCTGCCGTCGCGAACTTCGTTCCGGCACGATCGTCGCGATCGTCGAGCAGGACATCCTTGCCGGCCTTCGACAGAGCGGCATAGACCGTTTCGCAAGCCTCGTCACAAGCTTGGTCGCCGGACTTCATGTTGATCACCACGACATCGAACGGCGCAACCGACGCAGGCCAGATGATTCCGTTGTCGTCATGCGATGCTTCGATGATGGCGGGAACAAGGCGGGTCGGGCCGATACCGTAAGATCCCATGTGGACAGTGTGTTCCTTGCCGTCCGGACCCTGCACTTTCGCACCCATCGGCTCGGAATATTTCGTGCCGAAGTAGAAGATGTGGCCGACTTCGATACCGCGCGCCGACAGGCGTTCGACTTCCGGGATGGCATTGAAGGCAGCTTCGTCATGCATTTCCGAAGTGGCTGCATAGATCGAGGTCCACTTGTCGAAGATGCCCTTCAGGCCGGCGACGTCGTCGAAATTCGTGTCTTCGCCGGGAATGTCGAAATTGACGAAATCCTTGTGGCAGAAGACTTCCGACTCGCCGGTATCGGCAAGAATGATGAATTCATGGCTGAGATTGCCGCCGATCGGGCCGGTATCCGCGCGCATGGGGATAGCCCGCAAGCCAAGACGATTGAAAGTGCGCAGATAGGCGGCGAACATCTTGTTGTAAGAATGGACAGCGCCTTCCTGCGTCAGATCGAAGGAGTAGGCATCCTTCATCATGAACTCTCGCGAGCGCATGGTGCCGAAACGAGGACGGATCTCGTCGCGGAACTTCAACTGGATATGATAAAGGTTCAGCGGCAAGTCTTTGTAGGACTTGACGTAGGACCGGAAGATGTCGGTGACCATCTCCTCGTTGGTCGGGCCGTAGAGCATGGGCCGGTCCTGCCGGTCCTTGATGCGCAGCATTTCCTTGCCGTAGGCGTCGTAGCGGCCGCTTTCCTGCCAGAGTTCGGCTGACTGCAGCGTCGGCATCGAAAGCTCGATGGCACCGGAACGGTTCTGCTCCTCGCGGATGATCCTGTTGACCTTGTCGAGCACACGCTTGCCCAATGGCAACCAGGAATAGATGCCTTGCGACTGCTGGCGGATCATGCCGGTGCGCAGCATGAGCCGATGAGAAACAATTTCAGCCTCTTTAGGATTTTCCTTCAGAATGGGCATGAAGTAACGAGACAGACGCATGACGCTTGTTCCAGATGGTTTGACGATCCGCTCTATACGGAATCGTTAGCAAATTATGTATAGAGGCCGTTCATAACTGCTTCGGCGCCGGAAGGAAACCCGCATTCTCCATGAGGGGAACTTGGCAAACGCCCGAGGATGCAGGCGATGCGGCATATTTTCACGATTCCGAAAAGATGCGTTTTTATAAGGATTTACGACGAAAATCTGTCAACAGAAAAAATCTGCGCGACTGTAGCAAAAAAGCAAAAAAACAGATGACAAAGCTCAATGTTTGAGCTAATTTTAGCTCACAAAAGAGGCAAGAAGGCTAAATTCTTGCCGTTTCGCGGTCAAGTCTTGGGAGGATTAGATCTTAGGCGCGCTTGTTCGCTGCCCCGGTAACGGATAAGGATCACGCGATACTTTAAAACAAGGCTTATAGCCTTGTTTTTTTTTGCTTTTACTATGGCCAACTATGCTTTGAACGCCCCGTCGGAAAGCGTTGCCGAACGCTTCCCGTCACGACCTCTCGGCCATGATCTGCAGCCTCTTTGCTTCACCCAGATGACAGGCGTGTGACGAATTGAAGGCGATTGCAAGGCGTTTGGAATTCAACCCACGCTGCAGGCCGTTACGATTGCTTACTTGTCGTAGCTCGGAACGATTTTCGGAATGGAGTCGATGCTCAGCCCGAAATAATGCGAGGCGATATACCAGGCGCCGTAGATGAGGGCCGAGACCAGGGTGGTGAAGAATACCACTCTCCCGGCGCGAAATTTCGTCGGCGCGCTTTCGACGGTTCCAGCGATCACATGCTCGTCCTCAGCCTGCGTGCGCAAACCAAACGGCAGCACGGCAAACAGCGTAATCCACCAAATGACGAAATAAACCGCGAAGCTCGCTGCAATCTGCTGGGCCATTATGCTCCCTCAAAGCGGTTCAGTTCTTCACGGAATCTCCGAACCGCTCGACCTTATTGTTTTACTCAATTCCGGACGGAAAACCGCTGCGCACTTTTCCCGGAATTGCTCCAGAGACGAGCCTGCTCGCCCTTCCCTCTTCCAAGTTGCTTATAGGGGCAAAGCCGCCATCTTTCAAAGCACCTTCCAGCGCTTTAATGTCACACTTGCTCAAGCTCGATCAGCGTCCCGAAGAAGTCTTTCGGGTGCAGGAAGAGTACCGGCTTGCCATGCGCGCCGATTTTCGGCTCGCCGTTCCCAAGCACCCGGGCGCCTGTGGCGACCAGATGGTTACGCGCCGCAAGAATATCGGCAACCTCGTAACAGATGTGATGCATGCCGCCGTCCGGGTTCTTCGCAAGGAAAGCTGCGATTGGCGATGCGTCGCCGAGCGGCTCCAGCAGCTCGACTTTGCTGTTCGGCAATTCGACGAAAACGACCGTTACACCATGCTCGGGCAAAGCCTGCGGTGCGGACACAACGGCGCCAAGCGTCTCGTGATAAGCGCGACTGGCCGTTGCAATATCCGGAACGGCAAGCGCGATATGATTGATCCGTCCAAGCACGATCTCTCCTCCCCGATCGGATGGCGAACTTCAGCCGCCGGTGCGTGTGACGAAGACGGTCACAAGAGGCTTCTTCCCCCAGCCCTGGTTGGCGGCGGCGCGCACGGCGCGGCGGGCAGCTTCCTGCAGCATGTCCAGATCCTTACGGCGGGCACGGGGAATGCTTTCGATGGCGCTGACGACGGCGTCAAAGAGCGTGTCTTCCATCTCGTCACCCTCGTCGTCATAGGCCGGCAAGCCGATCGCCACGACATCGGGATCGCCGACGATGTCGTAACGGGCATCGAGCACGACGTTGACAGCGACATGGCCGACATAGGAGAGCTTCTTGCGCTCGCCGATTCCCATCTCATCGAAATCGCCGATCAGAGTGCCATCCTTGAAGATGCGCCCATGCGGCGCTTCACCAATGACTTCCGCCGGCCCCGGCGCGAGGCGCAAAATATCGCCATTGCGCACGCGCGGTACGATAGAAATGCCGCTCTGTTCGGCCAGTTCCTTGTGCGCAGTCAGATGCGTTGCCTCGCCATGAACGGGAACGACGATCTTCGGCCGCGTCCACTCATACATCTTCTGTAGTTCGTTGCGGCGAGGATGTCCGGACACGTGAACAAGCGCTTCGGCATCCGTCACGATATGTATGCCCTGTTCGATCAGGCCGTTCTTAATATCCTGAATGGCTTTCTCGTTGCCGGGGATGGCACGCGAGGAGAAGACGACAATATCGCCCGCAGCCAGTGCGACATTGCGCATCTCATCTCTCGCCAGTTTGGCAAGGGCAGCGCGCGGCTCGCCCTGGCTACCGGTGAGGATGACCACCACCTTGTCGCGCGGGATATAACCGTATTCGTCCTCGGCGATGAACGGCTTGATGCCCTCCATCAGACCGATGTCGCGAGCCACATCGACGACGCGCTTCAGCGAACTGCCGAGCAGCAGCACCTCACGACCGGCAGCCTCGGCAGCCTCGGCGACGGTGCGGATACGGCCGACATTCGAGGAGAAGGTGGTAACCGCAACGCGACCCTCGGCATCCTCGATGATCTTGCGCAGGCTTTCGGAGACGTCCTTCTCGGAAGGCGAGACACCGTCGCGAAGGGCGTTGGTGGAATCACACATCAGCGCCAGCACGCCCTCGTCGCCGAGTTGGCGGAAGCGGGTCTCGTCAGTCAGCGGCCCGAGCGACGGCTCGTGGTCGATCTTCCAGTCGCCCGTATGGATGACGTTGCCAACCGGCGTGCGGATCATCAGCGACATCGGTTCCGGGATCGAGTGATTGACGGCGACGCCTTCGATGCTGAAGGGGCCGACATTGATGCGGTCGCCGGCCTTGAACGGAGTGATCGGAATCTCACCCATAGTCTTTTCGTAGTCCCGCTTGGCTTCCAGCAAGCCCGCAGTAAAGCCCGAAGCGTAGACGGGGACATTCAGGCCCGGCCAAAGATCATTCAGCGCGCCGTAATGATCCTCATGCGCGTGAGTGATGATGATGCCCTTGAGGTTCTTGCGCTCCTTGGCCAGGAAACGGATATCCGGCAGCACCAGATCGACGCCAGGCAGATCCGGCCCCGGGAAGGTGACGCCGCAATCGACCATGATCCACTGGCGATTCTCCCGCGGACCATAGCCGTACAATGCGAGATTCATACCGATCTCGCCGACGCCGCCGAGTGGCAGAAACACCAGTTCGTCTTGCTTCGCCATTTCGTTCCCAACCATTACTTAAGAAAAACATCGCCCGCCGCGATCGGCATAGTCTTGCCGTCGTCGGTCTCGAGCATCAACAAGCCATTATCATCGATTCCAACGAATTGGCCTAAAATCGACCGGTCCGGCAAATTCACGGTGATCTTTTCACCGATACCGCACGCCGCCTCCCGCCAGCGGGCGGTGACCTCCCGAACGCCCTTGCCGTTGTTCCAGGCAGCAAGCACTTCCGCCATTGCCGCGTAGAGATGCGCAAACAGTTCTTCCGCTGAAACCATAGAGCCCTGCTGGCGCAGGCTGGTCACTGGATACATCGGATTGTCCGGCATGGTGGTGACATTGATACCGATGCCGATGACAAGCGCATAGCGCCCATCGGGGAGCGCTTCTCCCTCGATCAGGATGCCACAGGTCTTTTTGCGGCCGATCAGGATATCGTTCGGCCATTTGATCTCGGCCGGCTCGGCCGCCAGCGGCAATACGGCACGCACCGCCTGATGCACGGCGACCGCCACCGCAAGCGGCAGGGAGCCGAGACGCTCCATCGGTGCGGGATCGATCAAAAGCAGCGATGCGTAGAGATTGCCGGGCTCGGAAACCCATGGACGACCGCGGCGACCGCGGCCGCCGGTCTGGCGCTCGGCGGTCACCCACAGGTTTCCAGGATCGCCAGAGCGCGCTCTTTCCAGACACACGCTATTTGTAGAGGAAGTCTCTGAAAGGGCATCGTGCCGGAAGTCGGCGAGCGACTTCCGGCTGTTCATATCAAACGCCATCAAAACAGCGTCGCGGCCGCCAGATCGGCAGCACCGCCGATTGCGCCGCCGAACAAGACGTAAGTAATGACGAACAGGCCCGAGAGACCGAAGACCAGGCGCAGCGAACCGGCCGTGCGCGTGAATTCGTCCTTGGCTTCATCAAACCACATCACCTTGATGACACGCAGATAGTAGTAAGCGCCAACGACCGAGGCCAGAACGCCGATGATGGCGAGCGCGTAGAGATGCGCCTGGATGGCAGCGACGAAGACGAAGTACTTTCCGAAGAAGCCTGCCAGCGGCGGAATGCCGGCGAGCGAGAACATCAGCGCCGTCAGCACGACCGCCATGAAGGGGTTCGTCGCGGAGAGGCCTGCGAGATCTTCGATGCTTTCGACCTGACGTCCATCCTTGCGGCGCATCGCCAAAATGATGGCGAAGGAGCCGAGCGTCATGACCATGTAAATGACCATATAGAGCATGACGCCTGACACACCGGTCTTGGTCCCTGCGGCGAGACCGACGAGCGCATAGCCCATGTGGCCGATCGAGGAATAGGCCATCAGTCTCTTGAAATTACGCTGACCGATCGCGGCGAAGGAGCCGAGCAGCATCGAAGCGATCGAAATGAACACGATGATCTGCTGCCAGTCGGCGAGTACCGGATGGAAAGCCGTAACCACGATACGGGTCAGGATCGCCATGGCGGCAACCTTCGGCGCACCGGCGAAGAAGGCGGTGACCGGGGTCGGAGCGCCTTCGTAAACGTCCGGCGTCCACATGTGGAACGGAACGGCGGAGATCTTGAAGGCCAGACCGGCAAGCACGAAGACCAGACCGAAGACGAGGCCGAGCGAACGGGTCTCGGCGCTGAGGGCCGTGGCAATTGCGTCGAAGGTCGTGTGGCCGGTGAAGCCGTAGACCAGCGACATGCCGTAGAGCAGCATACCAGAGGAGAGCGCACCGAGAACGAAGTATTTGAGGCCAGCTTCGGTCGACTTGACGCTGTCACGGTTGATGGCAGCCACGACGTAGAGCGCCAGCGACTGCAGTTCCAGCGACAGGTAGAGCGAGATCAGGTCATGGGCCGAGATCATCAGCAGGATGCCGAGGGTCGCGAGAACAAGCAGAACCGGGAACTCGAAACGATCGAGCTGTTGCTCGCGCGCATGCCCCATGCTCAGGAACATCGCGACGATCGAGCCGACCAAGGCAACGATCTTCATGAAGCGCGAGAAGCCGTCGGCGAGATAGGCACCGCCATAGGCCAGCCCCTCGCCCGGCACGAAGATGATCCAGAGACCGGCCACCGCAAGAAGCGCGATGGCAAGACCGGTGACCATGGGTCCCGACCGCTCGCCCGAGAAGACGCCGATCATGAGCAACGCAAGTGCACCGACCGCGAGGATGAGCTCCGGAATGGAAAGATGCAGGCTCGCAAAAATTGTGTCAGCAGTCATATCGAATAGGTCCCGTCATCAATTCATCGACAGCGCAACATTCTGCGCAGCGTGCAGGGCAGCGGTGTAATTATTCACCAGGAGGTCCACCGAAGCGGCCGTGGCGTCAAAGATCGGCGCCGGATAGACACCGAAGAGGATCGTGAGGGCGATCAGCGGATAGAGGATCAGCTGTTCACGCGGCGACAGATCCAGCAGCTTCTTCAGGTTTTCCTTGTCCAGCACGCCGAAAATGACCCGGCGGTAAAGCCAGAGCGCATAGGCAGCCGACAGGATGACGCCGGTGGCGGCGAAGAGCGCAACCCAGGTGTTGGCGCGGAAGACGCCGATCAGGGTCAGGAATTCGCCGATGAAGCCGGAGGTGCCGGGCAGACCGACATTGGCCATGGTGAAGACCATCATGGCAACGGCATATTTCGGCATGTTGTTGACCAGGCCGCCATAGGCCGCGATCTCGCGGGTATGGGTCCGATCGTAGATCACGCCGACGCAAAGGAAGAGTGCGCCCGAGACGATGCCGTGCGAAAGCATCTGGAAAATCGCGCCCTGAACACCCTGCTGGTTGGCCGCAAAGATACCCATCGTCACGTAACCCATATGGGCGACGGAGGAATAGGCAATCAGCTTCTTGATGTCTTCCTGCATCAGCGCCACCAGCGAGGTGTAGATGATGGCGATGACCGACAGGGCGAAGACGAACGGCGCGAAATATTCCGACGCATTCGGGAACATGCCGAGCGAGAAGCGGATGAGGCCGTAGCCGCCGAGCTTCAGGAGGACGCCGGCCAGAATGACCGAGCCCGCCGTCGGCGCCTGAACGTGCGCGTCGGGAAGCCAGGTATGGACCGGCCACATCGGCATCTTCACCGCGAAGGAGGCGAAGAAGGCTAGCCATAGCCACGTCTGCAGCTGCGGCGGGAACTTGTAGGCGAGCAGCGACGGGATATCGGTCGTACCGGCCTGCCAGTACATCGCCATGATGGCAAGCAGCATCAGCACCGAGCCGAGCAGCGTGTAGAGGAAGAATTTGTAGCTGGCGTAGACGCGATCCTTGCCGCCCCAGACGCCGATGATCAGGAACATCGGGATGAGGCCGGCTTCGAAGAAGACGTAGAACAGCACAATATCCAGCGAGACGAACACGCCGACCATCATCGTCTCGAGGACGAGGAAGGCGATCATGTAGTCCTTCAGCCGCTTTTCGACCGAAAGCCAGCTTGCCAGCACGCAGAAAGGCATCAGGAAAGTCGACAGGATCACGAACAGCATCGAAATGCCGTCGACACCCATGTGATAGCTGATGCCGCTGGTCAGCCAGTCATGCTTCTCGATCATCTGGAAGCCCGGATTGGCGTTGTCGAACCAGATCCAGACGAACAGCGAGACGATGAAGGTGAAGACCGTCGTCGCCAGAGAAATATTCAGGATGTTGCGGCGGCCGTTGGGCCCGTCTTCCCGCGTAAACAGCAGGAGAAGGACGCCCACCAGCGGCAGGAACGTGACCGTTGAAAGAATAGGCCAATCGGTCATCAGAGGGAACTCCCGAGCATCATCCAAGTAACGAGGGCCGCAATGCCGAGCAGCATCGCGAAGGCATAGTGATAGAGGTAGCCAGTCTGCAGGCGCACGACGCGGTTGGTGACATCGACGACGCGCGCGGCAATGCCGTTCGGGCCGATGGTGTCGATGACCCCGATATCGCCCTGCTTCCAAAGGAAGCGGCCGAGGCGCTTGGCCGAGCGAACGAAGAGGAAGTCATAGAGCTCGTCGAAGTACCACTTGTTCAAGAGGAACTCGTAGAGCGGGCGCTGCTGCTGAGCGAGGCGACGGGGCGTTTCCGGCGACTGGATGTACATGTACCAGGCAACCACGAAGCCAACGACCATCGCGATGAACGGGCTGAGCTCGACCCAATGCGGAGCATGCTCCATCTCTTCAAGGATCTTGTTGTCAGGCACTGTGAAGAGCGCGTGCTTCCAGAATTCCTCATAGGCGTGACCGACGAAGTAGTCATGGAAATACCAGCCGGCGAAGACGGCGCCGATCGCCAACAGATAGAGCGGGACCAACATGACATTCGGCGATTCATGCACATGGTGCATGACTTCGTGCGAGGCACGGGGCTTGCCGAAGAAGGTCATGAAGATCAGGCGCCAGGAATAGAAGCTGGTGAACAGCGCGGCGATGACCAGCAGCGTGAAGGCAAAGCCGGCGGCCGGATTGTGCGACGTGTACGAAGCCGAGATGATCGCATCCTTGGAGAAGAAGCCGGCAAAGCCGATCGGCGAAAATGGAATGCCGACGCCGGTGATCGCCAGCGTGCCGATGATCATCATCCAATAGGTCTTCTTGATGTGCGAACGGAGGCCACCCATATGGCGCATGTCCTGCTCGCCATCGACGGCGTGGATGACCGAGCCGGCGCAGAGGAAGAGCAGAGCCTTGAAGAAGGCGTGCGTGAACAGATGGAAAATGGCAGCGCCGTAAGCGCCGACGCCGAGCGCGACGAACATGTAGCCGAGCTGCGAACAAGTCGAATAGGCGATGACGCGCTTGATGTCGTTCTGCACGAGGCCGACGGTTGCGGCGAAGAAGGCCGTGATCGCGCCGATGACGGTCACGACGGTCAGGGCATCTTGCGACAGTTCGAAGATCGGCGACATGCGGGCGACGAGGAAGACGCCGGCGGTGACCATCGTTGCGGCATGGATGAGCGCCGAAACCGGGGTCGGGCCTTCCATGGCGTCCGGCAGCCAGGTGTGCAGCAGGAACTGTGCCGACTTACCCATCGCGCCCATGAAGAGCAGCAGGCAGACGCCGGTGAGCGCGTGACCGCGATCGAGATGCATGCCGAAAAGGTTGAGTACGATATCGCCCGGCTGACCGCCCTGCCCTGCGGCAAAGCTCTGCACATTGCCGAAGATGACGTCGAGGTTGATCGAGCCGAAGAGGACGAAGACGCCCGCAATGCCGAGCACGAAGCCGAAGTCGCCGACGCGGTTGACGATGAAGGCCTTGATTGCCGCTGCGGACGCGGACGGCTTCTTGAACCAGAAGCCGATCAGCAGATAGGAGGCCAGACCGACGCCTTCCCAGCCGAAAAACATCTGGGCGAGGTTGTCGGAGGTCACCAGCATGAGCATGGCGAAGGTGAAGAGCGACAGATAGGCGAAGAAGCGCGGACGATGCGGATCGTGGTGCATGTATCCGATCGAGTAGACGTGAACCAGGGTCGAAACCGTGTTCACGACGATCAGCATGACCGAGGTCAGCGTGTCGATGCGCAGCGCCCAGGACGCGTCGATGCCGCCGGACTGGATCCAGCGCAGGACTTCAACCTTGATCGGGCCGTCCGTATGGCCGAGAGCCACCGTGAAGAAGACGACCCAGGATAGGACGCCGGCGACGATCATCAGGCCGGTGGTAACATATTCCGAAGCCTTGGCGCCGATGGCGCGGCCGAAAAGGCCGGCGATAATCGCACCGATCAGGGGAAGAAAGACGATAGCCTTATATAAAAACATAGCTGTATCAGCCCTTCATCACGTTGACGTCTTCAACCGCGATGGAGCCGCGGTTACGGTAGAAGACGACGAGAATTGCAAGACCGATCGCAGCTTCGGCCGCAGCGACGGTCAAAATGAATAGAGCGAAGACCTGGCCGACGATGTCGTTGAGGAACGACGAGAAGGCGACCATGTTGATGTTGACCGCGAGCAGTATCAGCTCGATGGACATCAGGATGATGATGACGTTCTTGCGGTTGAGAAAGATACCGAAGACGCCGAGCACGAAGAGGATGGCGCTAACCGTCAGGTAGTGGGAAAGTCCGATGACCATGTTCTTGTTCCTTTGATCCTCGTGCCTCGCCTCAGACGCCCTGCCCCGGCTTGACCTTGACCACCTCGACGGCGGTCGCAGGCGTGCGGGCGACCTGTTGGGGGATATTCTGGCGCTTGATGTGCGTGCGATGCTTCAGCGTCAGCACGATCGCGCCGATCATCGCAACCAGCAGAACAAGGCCGGCGATCTCGAAGAAATAGACGTAGTTGGTATAGAGCACGTCGCCGAGGGCGGCAGTGTTCGTGCGTTGCGTGATGGCGGGGATCGGCATGGCGACCGACTTGGCGATCTGGGGCGAGATCACGCTGCCGCCGATGACGACGATCAGCTCGGCGGCGAGGATGACGCCGATCAGCGCGCCGATCGGCGCATATTCCAGAATGCCCGCCCGGAGTTCGGCGAAATCGACATCAAGCATCATGACGACGAAAAGGAAGAGAACCGCCACGGCGCCGACATAAACGACCAGCAGGATCATCGCCAGGAACTCGGCCCCCATCAACAGGAAGAGGCCGGCCGCGTTGAAGAAAACCAGGATCAGGAACAGGACCGAATGGACCGGATTCCGCGCTGAGATGACCATGAACGCCGACGCCACAGCGACAAAGGCGAAGATGTAGAAAAAAAGAGCCTGCAGACCCATGTTGGTGCCTTTTTCGTCTTCCCCCGGGCAGCGGGGTGCTTCCCCTGCCCGATGGAGCTCGGTCGGACCTTCGTCCGGCAAAGCCCCGGTCTAGATTCAACCGCGACGGCGACAACGGGCCGCCCGTCACGGCATACTCAAAACTCCGCTCAGCGGTACGGCGAATCCATCGCGATGTTGCGCGCGATTTCGCGTTCCCAGCGGTCGCCATTGTCCAAAAGCCGCGCTTTGTCGAAGTAGAGCTCTTCGCGGGTCTCGGTGGCGAATTCGAAGTTCGGCCCTTCGACGATAGCGTCGACCGGGCAGGCTTCCTGGCAGAAGCCGCAATAGATGCACTTCACCATGTCGATGTCGTAACGCACCGTGCGGCGCGTGCCGTCGTTGCGGCGCGGCCCGGCCTCGATGGTGATAGCCTGGGCAGGACAGATGGCTTCGCAGAGCTTGCAGGCGATGCAGCGCTCTTCGCCGTTGGGATAGCGGCGCAGCGCATGTTCGCCGCGGAAGCGCGGGCTGACCGGCCCCTTCTCGAAGGGGTAATTGATCGTCGCCTTCTGCTTGAAGAAGTAACGCATCGACAAAAAGAACGCGCCGACAAATTCCTTGAGAAACAGCGAGCTGACGGCGTTGGACAAACCGGCCATCTTAACCTCCAAAACTGCCAGAAGCGGGGACAGACATCATCACGCCCATCCCGTCAGCTTCAGCACGAATGCAACGATAACGACCATGGCAAGCGACAGCGGCAGGAAAACCTTCCAGCCAAGGCGCATGAGCTGGTCGTAGCGGTAGCGCGGCACGAAAGCCTTCACCATCGCGAACATGAAAAACACAAGGCAGGACTTCAGCAGGAACCAGATGATGCCCGGAACCCAATTCAGGATCCAGATATCGACCGGAGGCAGCCAGCCGCCGAGGAAGAGGATCGTCGTGAGCGAGCACATCAGCACGACGGCAGCATATTCGCCGAGCATGAACATCATGTACGGGGAAGAGCTGTATTCGACCATGAAGCCGGCGACCAGTTCCGATTCCGCTTCCGGAAGATCGAAGGGCGGGCGGTTGGTTTCAGCGAGCGCCGAAATGAAGAACACGATGAACATCGGGAACAGCGACAGCCAGTGCCAGTCGAGGAACGAGGCCGGCAGGCCGAGCTTGGTGCCGAGGCCCGTCTGCTGCGAGAGCACGATATCCGTCAGGTTCAGCGAACCAACGCAAAGCAGCACGGTGACGATGACGAAACCGATCGAGACTTCGTAGGACACCATCTGTGCTGCAGAGCGCAACGCGCCGAGGAACGGATACTTCGAGTTCGAAGCCCAGCCGCCCATGATGATGCCGTATACTTCCAGCGACGAGATCGCCAGGATGTAAAGGATGCCGACGTTGATATCGGCGACGACCCAATTCTGCGCCAGCGGCACGACGGCCCAGGTGGACAGCGCCAGTACCACGGACACCAGCGGCGCCAGCAGAAACACGGTCTTGTTTGCACCGGCCGGGATGATCGGCTCCTTGAAGATGAACTTCAGAAGGTCGGCGAAGGACTGAAACAGGCCGAAGGGACCGACGACGTTCGGGCCGCGGCGCAGCTGAACCGCCGCCCAGATCTTACGGTCGGCAAGCAGAATAAAGGCGATGAAGATCAGCAGAGGGACCAGGAGCAACAAGGCCTGGCCGAACATGATCAGCCCCGGCAAGAGATAGGTCGAAACGAATGAATCCATAGTCCTTGCCCTTACTCTGCCGCAGCCTGGAAATTGTTGCGGGCCAATGCCGAGCATTCGGCCATGACAGCCGACGCGCGCGTTATCGGGTTCGTCAAATAGAAGTCTTTGATCGGCGACGCAAATGCCGATTTGCCCATCGCGCCGGCTTTTTTCGCAAGTGCGGCAATTTGGGCGCTATCGGCTTCGGCAATCTCGTCGATGCCGGCGAAATGCGGGAAAGCTGCATAGAGCTTCGCGCGCAATTCTCTCAGCGAATCAAAGGGAAGCTTCTTGCCGAGTACGTCGGAAAGGGCGCGAATGACGGCCCAGTCCTCGCGGGCATCCCCCGGTGCGAAACCGGCGCGATTGCCCATCTGGACACGGCCTTCGGTGTTGACCCAGGTGCCCGACTTTTCAGTGTAGGCGGCAGCCGGGAGAATGACGTCGGCACTCTGTGCGCCGTTGTCGCCATGCGAGCCGATATAGACGGTGAACTTGGCGCCCTTGCGGCTGAAATCGAGTTCATCGGCGCCGAGCAGGAAGAGCACGTCCATCGACGACAGCATGGTCGCCGCATTGACGCCCTTTTCGCCCGGCACGAAGCCGAGATCGAGGCCACCCACGCGGGATGCCGCCGTGTGCAGCACGGCAAAGCCGTTCCAGCCATCCTTGACGACACCGACGGCTGCCGCGAGCTTGGCGGCATTTGCCAGCACCTGCGCGCCATCTTCACGGATCAGTGCGCCCTGGCCGATGATGATCATCGGCTTTTCGGCCTTCTTCAGAACGTCCGCAAAGCTGTGCGAACCGTTGACGATATCGGCGAGCGTGTCCGAGCCTGCACCGAGATAGTCGTAGGAGTAGCGCAGGTCGGCATGTTCGCCGATCACGCCGATCGGGAACTTACCGCGGCGCCAGCGCTTACGGATGCGCGAATTCAGCACGGCAGCTTCGAAGCGCGGATTGGCGCCGACGATCAGCAGCGCATCGGCGGCTTCGATACCCTGAATGCTCGGGTTGAAGATGTAGCTTGCGCGGCCGAGCGACGGATCAAGCGCCGTCCCGTCCTGGCGACAGTCGAGATTCTCCGAACCAAGCGATTTCATCAGTTCGCCGAGGGCGTACATCTCTTCGACCGAAGCGAGGTCACCGGCGATGGCGCCGATCTTGTCGCCGCTGGTGGCGGAGACCGCCGACTTGATAGCGGCAAAGGCGTCGCTCCAGCTTGCGGCTTGCAGGCGGCCATCCTTGCGGACATAGGGCTTGTCGAGGCGCTGCGTTTTCAGGCCATCCCAGATGAAGCGCGTCTTGTCGGAGATCCACTCTTCGTTGATCTGCTCGTTGACCCTAGGCAGCACGCGCATGACTTCGCGGCCACGCGTATCGACGCGGATGGCGGAGCCGAGCGCGTCCATGACGTCGATCGATTCGGTCTTGTTCAACTCCCACGGACGAGCCGTGAAGGCGAAGGGCTTCGAGGTCAGCGCGCCGACCGGGCAAAGATCAACGACGTTGCCCTGCAGCTCCGAGGTCATTGCGCGCTCGAGATAGGTGGTGATCTCGGCGTCTTCGCCGCGGCCGATCAGGCCGAGCTCGGAGATGCCGGCAACTTCCGTCGTGAAACGGACGCAACGCGTGCAGTGAATGCAGCGGTTCATCACGGTCTTGACCAGCGGGCCGATATACTTGTCTTCGACGGCGCGCTTGTCTTCCTGATAGCGCGAGCTGTCGATACCGAAGGCCATGGCCTGATCCTGCAGATCGCATTCGCCGCCCTGGTCGCAGATCGGGCAATCCAGCGGATGGTTGATCAGCAGGAACTCCATCACGCCTTCGCGGGCCTTCTTGACCATCGGCGTATTGGTGAAGACTTCCGGAAGTTCGCCGTTCGGGCCGCCGCGAATGTCGCGCACGCCCATGGCGCAAGAAGCCTGCGGCTTCGGCGGGCCACCCTTTACCTCTACGAGGCACATGCGGCAATTGCCGGCCACCGACAGTCGTTCATGGAAGCAGAAGCGCGGGACTTCGGCGCCGGCTTCCTCGCACGCCTGGATAAGCGTGTAGTGATCCGGAACTTCGATCTCTTTACCGTCAATCTTCAGTTTAGCCATCGTCCACTCAGTCCTATGTCACGTCTCCAGCCGAACCTGGCTGCAGGCAATTTCATGATCGCAAACCGGACTGCCACCGGCGCGGCATGACCGCCGCAGGGCACCGGTTCGCTCACAATAAGCTTTGCCGAATCTTGTCCCCGCAAGATCAGCGTCGCGATCGAAACATGCGGGGCTTGCCCGCAACATTTCCACCGCCTTCATTCACCCTCCCCGGCTGTCGCGTACAGCCAAGGAAAAACCTCAATTCCGGCCCTTCGGCAGCAGCGCCTTCGCCTGGCCCACCCAGTCGTCGCGCCGGATGCGGCCGTCAAAGCCGAGCTCCGCATCGATCCGCTCGACATCTGCATCGGTCCAGACAGCGATATCGGCAAAGCGCTGGATACCGCGTCCGTTCAACACCTGCTCCAGCTTCGGGCCGACGCCCGAAATGAGCTTCAGGTCGTCGGCTTTCGGCGCGGCCTTGCGGCTACGCGCGGGAGCCGGCTTTGCTGCAACAGGCGCCGCCACCTCGACCTTGGCCTTACTCTTGGCCGGCGCTGCCGTAGTCACAGCAACCGCAGCCGGCTTTGGCGCGGCCTTCTTTGCGACGGCGGGCTTCGGCTTTGCAGCCACCGGCTTCGATGCGACCGGAGCGGCAACGGGCGATGCCTCTACGGGCTTCGCTTCCCCTGCCCCGGCCTTCTTCGCTGCCGCTTTCTGTTCGGCGGCGCCATCATTCCCTTGATCCGGCTCGGCAGCCCGCTTGTTCGCAACCTCGACGGCACCCTGAAGTGCACCGAAGAATGCTCCGGCGATCTGCGAGGTAACGCCGAAACCGATGGCCGCCGCAGCGGCAAATGCCGCTGCCGGATTGGCCATCAGTGGATAGATCGGCATAACGGACGAATTCCGCAGCATATCGGCGGCAACGCGGCCGAGATCGGCCGATGCGTCACCGGCCACTGCATTCCCTTGCCTGATATCCGTGGTCTTCGCCATCATCGTCCTTACTCGGCAGCTTCCAGTACGGCGCCGCGGCTTGTCGCGTTGGCGGTATACTGGTCGATGCGCTTTTCGATCTCGGGGCGGAAATTGCGGATCAGGCCCTGCACCGGCCATGCGGCTGCGTCGCCGAGCGCACAGATGGTATGACCTTCGATCTGCTTCGTCACCTGGAACAGCATGTCAATCTCGCGCTTCTGCGCGTTGCCGCGCGCCATGCGCTCCAGAACGCGCCACATCCAGCCCGTGCCTTCGCGGCACGGCGTGCACTGACCGCAGCTCTCGTGCTTGAAGAAGGCCGAGATGCGGGCGATCGCCTTGATGATGTCGGTCGACTTGTCCATGACGATCGCCGCTGCCGTACCGAAGGACGACTTGACTTCGCGCAGACCATCGAAATCCATCGGGCAGTCGATGATATCGGCAGCCGGAACGACCGGGCACGACGCGCCGCCGGGAATGACGGCCAGCAGATTGTCCCAGCCGCCGCGAATACCGCCGCCATGCTTTTCGACCAGCTCGCGGAAAGTGATGCCCATCGTCTCTTCAACCGTGCAAGGACGGTTGACGTGACCGGAGAGCATGAACAGCTTCGTGCCGACATTGTTCGGACGGCCGAAGGAGGAGAACCAGCCGGCACCGCGGCGCAGGATCGTCGGGGCAACGGCGATCGACTCGACGTTGTTGACTGTCGTCGGGCAGCCATAGAGACCCATGTTGGCCGGGAACGGCGGCTTCAGGCGCGGCTGGCCCTTCTTGCCTTCCAGGCTTTCGAGCAGCGCGGTTTCTTCGCCGCAGATGTAGGCGCCGGCGCCATGATGAACGTAAACGTCATAATCCCAGCCGAGCTTGTTGTTTTTGCCGAGTAATCCTGCATCGTAGCATTCGTCGATCGCCGCCTGCAGGGCTTCGCGCTCGCGCATATATTCGCCGCGAACATAGATGTAAGCGGCATTAGCGCCCATGGCGAAACCGGCAATGACGCAACCTTCGATCAGCGTGTGCGGATCGTGGCGCATGATGTCGCGGTCCTTGCAGGTGCCCGGCTCGGACTCGTCGGCGTTGACGACGAGATAGTGCGGACGACCGTCGCTTTCCTTCGGCATGAAGGACCACTTGAGACCGGTCGGGAAGCCTGCGCCGCCGCGACCGCGAAGGCCGGAGGCCTTCATCTCGTTGATGATCCAGTCACGACCCTTTTCGAGGATTTGCTTCGTGCCGTCCCAATGGCCGCGCGACATCGCGCCCTTGAGAGACTTATCCTTGAGGCCGTAGATATTGGTAAAGATGCGATCCTGATCCTGTAACATGCTTCACCTCTTACCGCGGCTTCTTGCCGAAGACCTTGATATATTCCGCTTCGCCACCCTTAGCGAGTGCCTCAGCCTGCCTGACCCAGTCGTCGCGCTCGATCCGGCCCTTGAAATTCAGATAGCCGTCAACCCAATGGCGCTCGGCCTCATGCCAGCTGGCCACCTGCGCGAAGGTGAAGATGCCAAGCTCATGCAGGATGGACTCGATCTTCGGGCCGACGCCGGAAATCAGCCGCAGGTCGTCCGGCTGCGCGGGTCTTTCGATACCGGCGGGACGATCCTTGTCGTCAAGCGACGGCTTCTTGGCGGCTTCGGTTTTTTCCGGCGCAGTGTCGGCAATAGGTTGCTCTGCTGCAGCCTTGGCCTTAGCGGCAACGCTCTTTGCC
The DNA here is from genome assembly GCF_900094545.1 of Martinezella miluonensis. Taxonomy (GTDB): domain Bacteria; phylum Pseudomonadota; class Alphaproteobacteria; order Rhizobiales; family Rhizobiaceae; genus Rhizobium; species Rhizobium miluonense. The sequence continues at coordinate 8,405 of NZ_FMAH01000004.1, read as the reverse complement.
TTCGTCTCATCCGACAGGAGAGACGTCAAGCCACCTTCCGGAGCGGAGAAGACGCGGTCGATCTGCGGGCCAGTCGGAACTTCGCTGCCTTTGCCTGCGGCGAATGCATCGATGATCTCTTCGAGACGTGCCGGCGTCAAATCCTCATAGGTATCCTTGCCGATCACCACCATCGGTGCATTGACGCAGGCGCCCTGACATTCGACCTCTTCCCAGGAGAGCGTGCCGTCGGCGTTGCGCTCAAAGGCGTGATCATGGATCCGGCTCTTGCAGACCTTGATCAGCCCTTCGGCGCCGCGCAGCATGCAGGGCGTCGTGCCGCAAACCTGAACGTGGGCGCGCGTGCCGACCGGGTTCAGCTGGAACTGCGTGTAGAACGTCGCAACTTCGAGCGCGCGGATATAGGCCATATCCAGCATGTCGGCGATCTTCTCGATCGCTGCCCTGGTGACCCAGCCATCCTGCTCCTGCGCCCGCATCATCAGCGGGATAATCGCGGACTGCTGACGGCCCTCGGGGTATTTATTGATCGTCTTTTCAGCCCAGACCGCATTCTCCGCATTAAAGGCGAAAGCGGCAGGCTGGAATTGATCTTCGGCTAGTCGACGAACGGACATCTTTCACGCCTTATCTCAGTTTAAGGACCCACACCGCGTATTCGTCAGAGACGAGAATTCGCAGGCATAGGCCGACTGGTCTTTCTGCATAAACACAACAAACTTGCCGCCATTCGGCACAGCGGCCTTGATCTGATAACCGCGCGAGAGGAGATCCGCCACTGTCGAATCTCCGCCCTGCGTAACCGCATTTCCGCCTTTCGCAGAATTCGCGCTCGGCGCATTCGAACCCTGCAAGTTGATGGTCGGCAGGCTCTGCGTCTTGCCGGTCTGCTGTGCCGAAGCACCGCAAGCGACCAGAAGCGCCGGGATAACCACCTGCCAAACTCGCATCAACGATCCACCTCACCGAAGACGATATCAAGCGAACCGAGGACGGCAGCGACGTCGGCGAGCTGATGGCCGCGGCACATGAAGTCCATGGCCTGCAGATGCGCATAGCCCGGTGCACGGATCTTGCAGCGATAAGGCTTGTTGGAGCCGTCGGAGACGAGATAGACGCCAAACTCGCCCTTGGGCGCTTCGACAGCCGCATAAACCTCGCCGGCCGGCACGTGATAGCCTTCGGTGTAGAGCTTGAAGTGGTGGATCAGCGCTTCCATCGAGCGCTTCATCTCGCCGCGCTTCGGCGGAACGACCTTCCCATCCAGCGACGAGACCGGTCCGGCCTTGGCATCGCCCAGCAGGCGATTGACGCACTGCTTCATGATGCGGACGGATTCGCGCATCTCGATCATGCGGATGAGGTAACGGTCGTAGCAATCGCCGTTCTTGCCGATCGGAATGTCGAATTCGAGATCGGAATAGCATTCATAGGGCTGGGCCTTGCGCAGGTCCCAGGCAGCACCCGAACCGCGGACCATGACGCCGGAGAAGCCCCAGGCCCAACAGTCTTCCAGCGAAACCACGCCGATATCGACGTTACGCTGCTTGAAGATGCGGTTGCCGGTCAGAAGGTCGTCGATATCGTCGAGCGCCTTCAGGAAGGGATCGCACCAATCGCCGATATCCTGCACCAGTTTCTCGGGAAGATCCTGGTGAACACCGCCCGGACGGACATAGGCTGCGTGCATGCGCGAGCCGGAGGCGCGCTCGTAGAACACCATCAGCTTTTCGCGCTCTTCGAAGCCCCAGAGCGGCGGCGTCAGCGCGCCGACGTCCATGGCCTGCGTCGTAACGTTCAGGAGATGCGACAGGATGCGGCCGATTTCCGAATAAAGCACGCGGATCAGCTGGCCGCGGATCGGGATATCGATGCCGAGCAGCTTTTCGACAGCCAGCGCGTAGGCATGTTCCTGGTTCATCGGCGCCACGTAGTCGAGGCGGTCGAAGTAAGGAACGGCCTGAAGATAGGTCTTCGATTCGATCAGCTTTTCCGTGCCGCGATGCAGCAGGCCAATATGGGGATCGACGCGTTCCACAATTTCGCCGTCCAATTCGAGGACAAGACGCAAGACGCCGTGCGCAGCCGGATGCTGCGGGCCGAAATTGATGTTGAAGTTGCGAACGTTATGTTCTGTCATGGCGGCGATGCTCGCGTTTTCAGAATTTCAGAGAATGGCAGGCCGAAGCCCGCCACACGCCAACAATTAGGCCTTCGCCTTCTCGTCACCCGGGAGCACGTAGTCGGTGCCCTCCCACGGCGACAGGAAGTCGAAGTTGCGGAATTCCTGCTTCAGTTCCACCGGCTCGTAGACGACCCGCTTGGCGGCATCGTCATAACGTACTTCGACGAAACCAGTCGTCGGGAAATCCTTGCGCAGCGGGTGGCCTTCGAAACCGTAGTCCGTCAGCAAACGGCGCAAATCCGGATGACCGGTAAAGAGAACGCCGTACATGTCCCAGGTTTCGCGCTCGAACCAGTCGGCGCCGGGATAGATGCCGCAGGCGGAGGGAACAGGCTGGTCTTCGCCAACCGGAACCTTGACGCGGATGCGCAGGTTCTTCTTGGGCGACAGCAGATGATAGACGACATCGAAACGCTCGGCGCGCTGCGGCCAGTCGACACCGCAAATGTCCGTCATGTTGACGAAGCCGCACTTGGCGTCGTCACGCAGGAAGGTCAGCAGTGCGATAACGTTTTCGGTCGTCGTCGTCACGTTCAGCTCGCCATACTTGATCTCGATCGAAGAGATCAGGGCGCTGCGAACTTCCGTGAGGTAGGCGGCGAGCTCGTTCAGGGCTTCACTCATAATACCTTGTCCCCTGCCTTACCGTTCGATCGTGCCGGTGCGCCGGATCTTCTTCTGCAGCAAAAGCACGCCGTAAAGCAGCGCTTCTGCCGTGGGAGGACAGCCCGGAATATAGATGTCGATCGGCACGATGCGATCGCAGCCGCGCACGACGGAATAGGAATAGTGATAGTAGCCGCCGCCGTTGGCGCAGGAACCCATCGAAATGACGTAACGCGGCTCAGGCATCTGGTCGTAGACCTTGCGCAGAGCGGGCGCCATCTTGTTCGTCAGCGTGCCGGCCACGATCATGACGTCGGACTGACGCGGCGAAGCGCGCGGCGCAAAGCCGAAACGCTCGACGTCGTAACGCGGCATGGAAACCTGCATCATCTCGACGGCGCAGCAGGCGAGACCGAAAGTCATCCACATGAGGGAGCCGGTGCGGGCCCAGGTGATCAGCTCATCTGTGGAGGTAACCAGAAAACCCTTATCGGCGAGCTCATTGTTGATCTCGCCAAAGAACGGATCGTTGCTGCCAACCGGCCTGCCGGTCGCGGGATCGATGATCCCCTTCGGCTGCGGCGCCACGAGCGTCGTGTTAGTCGGAGCTACTCCCATTCCAGGGCTCCCTTCTTCCATTCATAGATAAAGCCGATGGTCAGCACCGCCAGGAACACCATCATCGACCAGAATCCGAACCAGCCGATCGCACCGAAGGATATGGCCCAGGGGAAAAGGAAGGCGACTTCCAGGTCGAAGATGATGAAGAGAATCGACACCAAGTAGAAGCGGATATCGAACTTCATGCGGGCGTCATCGAATGCGTTGAAGCCGCATTCATAGGCCGACAGCTTTTCGGAGTCCGGCGCCTTGAAGGCGACGGCAAACGGCGCGATCAACAGCGCCAAGCCAATCACCAAGGCAACACCAATGAAAATCGCTATCGGAATATAGGAACTGAGCAGTCCAGTCATCATGTCCATCCCTGCTTGCGATCAGCGCCGGGGCGGCGCATTTGAGCAAATGCCCAGCAAGCGAAAGAGCGTTGCAACAAAGCCGTGGTTAGCGCAGCCGGAGCGCGGGCGCAAGCCTTTTGAATCTGTCGTTCGGAGTACTGTCGAGCGGTAGATATCAATATGTTGCGACGGCATCGCGACAAATCGGCGCAAAGGCCAAACGGCTCTTTCGCAATCGCAATAAATTGATGTTTGATTGTAATGGCTTGGAGAGAATGGCGCGAGTGACGGGGCTCGAACCCGCGACCTCCGGCGTGACAGGCCGGCACTCTAACCGACTGAGCTACACCCGCGCATTGCTTGACCTTTCGGCCGGGCGCATGATCCGGATTTGACCTTGAAATGGCGCGAGTGACGGGGCTCGAACCCGCGACCTCCGGCGTGACAGGCCGGCACTCTAACCGACTGAGCTACACCCGCATTTCATTTCAAGCAGTCCGGATGCTTTCGCACCCATCAAAGCGGCCCTCGCCGTTCGATGAGCGGCTAACTACGGGGTTCGTGTTTGGGTGTCAAGCAGGTTTGAATACAAATCGATGACAGAGTGCGAATTGTTTTGGACAAGCTCGCCCTCAAGTTTCCGTTCCCGCGATTTGGCATGGCAGCTTCCCGCCCCACGCATTTCATGCGAGCCTGATATGCACAGGGGATAATCCGGCAGGCTTCACATCCGTGCATATGGACGACCGAGACCGGGGTGGGGAAAAATCAAAAAAATCAAAAAATCTTCACAAACACTCTTGCGGTTTTTCCTCGTTCCGCATAGATCACGGCCACCGGATGCGGCGGGCCAATGACCCGCTTGCCTGACGGGCGATTAGCTCAGTTGGTAGAGCGCCTCGTTTACACCGAGGATGTCGGGAGTTCGAGTCTCTCATCGCCCACCATTTCTAAGCCTCACAAATTGAGCGATTAGCCGAAATGGAATGACCGTTGCGCTATGCGCAGATGATCCTCTGTAGATCGCGATGGCGGCCGCTCAGTAATTGCCGGTTATGACAACTCCCAGAAGAACCACGGAAACAAGCCCAAGAGCTGCCATGATCACAAGCAGTTCTTTCAGCATGAATCTTTCCATCTTACTTCCACCCATGGCGTTTGCTCCCAACAAACGACTGTGCGCTTAGGCCCTGACGCCGAATCGCTGCATCAGTTTACTACAAGTCCATATGTAAGTGGCCGGAATGTTAATTGCATCGCCACGACCGAGCGCGTGTTGATCCTAGCTCAGCGTTTCATCGAGCGATCAGGGTATCGAGATCTTCGAAGGCCTTTGCCGCGGTGCCGGCTCGACATAAGCGCCGGGCAGATTGACCGTGCACGACAATAATCTCTTAGCGATCTGCTCGGCGGCTGATTGTGCTCCATCCTTGGAGCAGAAGTTGCCGCGCACCTGTACTGCTGCAGCAAGCAGCTTGAAGAATGCCGCGCAAAGCTCTGCCGATGGCTGTGCCGGATGGGTCCAGAATCGATCCAAGGGCCCCTGGTCGGCTAGGCCCTCTATGTCGTAGACCGCCATTCCCAGGACTTTCACAGGCTTGCCGGCCCGCAATGCCGAAAGCGCCGCAGTGGAATTGACCGTCACCATGCCTTGGCTGGCGACGATCAACCGGTCGAGATTGCCGCCATCGAGGAAATGGACGCGGGAAGACAACCCGTGCGCGGTGCTGATGCGATTTACGTAGGCTCTCCAATCCACGAGCCCGCTGTCGAGCGGATGCAGCTTGACCACGAGTTCCGTCCCGGCGGCGGCATTATCCGCAAAAGATTGGAGAATCAGCCTGATGGCATCCTGCTGCTGATGAAAAGGCGAGTGCGAGCGCAGCTGGTAGTCGGTCTGAAGCTGCAGCGGGTAAACAAAGAATCGCTTGTCGCCGGCAATCAGCTCCTCGATCAGGCCTTCGGCCTCACGAGACCTCCTGCCGCTTGCCGGAAGTCTGCGCAGCCAGCCGGCATATTCCATCAAGGGATGGTAGAGCCCATGACGGCGATAGCCGGGATAAAGAAACCATAAAAAGACGGTCGGAAGATAGTAGGCGAGATCGTAAAGCGCTTCGGCAAGGAAGGTCTGGCTGAAGCGACGCGTCCAATCCGGCTCGGGCAGATTTGATGCCGCCTCGACGATATAGGCCGGGTCGGTCGGAAAGCGCGAATTGGAGGACAGCCCATCTCGCTCGAGCGTCACCCAATCCGGCCGCAAATATCCCATTTCCACAACATTGACGCGGACGCCCAATCGCCGCGCCTCCTCGATCGCGACACGATGATAGGGGCGTTCCTCGCCATGCAGAATCATGTCCGTGACGTTGTCGGCTTCGATTCGGCCTCGGATATAGCTACGCCAACCGGCAAAATTGCCTCGATAATTGAAAGCACCGTCAGTGCGCCAGGAAATCCAGTCGCCGGCATTCAGGTTGATGCGAACGCATCGGCTGCCGGCAGCCCGAAGTAACCTGGCGGTTTCCACAAATAGCGGCGAGGACGGTCCCTGCAGGAAAAGGAACACCTGTCGGGAATCACCCGCCTCCCCCTTCCCTTCGGCCATTACTCCGGGACCTCGGTGCTCAATCCGGCATAGCGCAGCATGGTGCCGATGAAATTCCAGGGCGCCTCTTCCTGCGGCTGCGTGGGCTTCTGCGAATGCGCCCGCGCCCGCCCGAGCGGAACGATGACATAGTCGGTCCGCGGATCGGGGAACGGATCGGCAAACGCTTTCAACAACGGCGCATGATCGCCGTAAAACAGTAGCCAGACCGGGCGATCCAGCCTGTCGAGGTGATGGGCCAGGTTGCCGAGCGCGTGATCGGCGCGCATCAACAATTCGGCATAGATCTCCACCGGATCGACGAGATCGCCGCAGCGGCCTGACTCCCAGGGACCGTGATTCGCCATGGATGCGACGAAGACGAAATTCTTGTCCGTTCCGTCCTCGTCGATCGCTCGAATCACGCTCTTCGTCAGCGACTGGTCGCTGACATAAGGACCATCGCGCTCCGAATTGTGATCGAACTCGTCCAGCATCATCATCCGGTCGAAGCCAAGCTGCGGCATCGCCTTATGGCGCAGGAAAAAGGTCTTGTCGTAGGGATGAATGAACTGTGTCTTCCAGCCAGCCTTCTTCAGCCGCGCCGGCCAGACGACATCCTTGTAGTGGCTGGCGCGCAGGTACGGATAGCTGGCATCGATATGCACGTTTTCCGGCAGCAGCCCGCTCAGGACTGCAAATTCGGTGCGCAGCGTATAGCCGCCTTCAAAAACACTGGACATCCGGCCCCATTGGGCGGCCCGCTCCCGCAGCCGGTCGAGATTCGGAAGTTTGACGCTCTCGACGCCGAAATGCCTGAGGTCGATGAAGGATTCCGACTGCCAGACGACAATGAGCGGCTCGTCGTCGCCGTGCTCCCAAAGCTCATGCAAAGCAGAGATAAGACGCCCCGACAGATCCGCGACGATCGCCTCGCGCCTGACGCCGACCCAGATGACGAAATGAAAAACCACCGAGGCGAAGGTGCCAAAGCGGACGGTATCCATTTTGACATCGACCTTGATAAGATATCTCTGCGTGAAGCGGCAAACCGGTTCGCTGACAACCCTGCTGAAAAGAGCGAGCCATGGCGAAACCGCTATGACAATCATCAGAAGAACCCAAAGAACACCGTTCCGGGCAGGCAGGACCGTCGGTTCCCAATACATATAGAGGCCGCTTAGGCCGAACACGTAAGCGAAGGCGATGACCCAGAAGAAGATGTTCAGCGACGTCGCGTAGAAGATCTCCTTGTACTTGAAGACGTCGACCACGAGCGCGATGTCGGAAAATACCAGGGGCTCGCGAATGAATTCGAACTTTGCCCGGGAAATCCCCGTGAAGATCACGAAGAAGCTGATGACGGCCTGACTACTGTAGATCGGGCGCCAGGAAATCGCAAAAAAGGCGGCATAGATCAATGCGATGACGGGAATTCTGACGGCAAAGTCGCAAAGACGGCGGCGCCAGCTTCTCTCGGTACGATTCTGCGCATTGATGGCAGCCGGCATCGCAAAAACGTCGGTCAGGAATACCACCACGCAGGAAAGCGCAAAGCAGGCGACGGTCAAGAGAACCGGAAAATCATGAAGCTTCAAAACTGCGCCATCCCATGCCCGCTGCTCGTGACAGCGTTTTCTCAGCCCGCGGGGAACGAGCCGCCAATTCCCTAAATCACTTTTTGCTGCCTATCTGTTGATTTCCGCTAGGAACTGACCCGACGCTGGAGTGAACCCCTGGGGCTGGACCAGCGATGCGCGTCAAACTAAGCCGCCTGCTGGGCGAGTTGGGTTTCAAATTCTGCTGGCGATCGATAGCCAAGGGCTGAGTGCAACCGCCTGGCATTGTAGATCTCCTCGATGAACCTGGGCAAGCGGTCAGCCACGTCCGCGAAGGTCTCGTAGCCAGCGGGGTAGATATCTTCCACTTTCAAGGTCTTCATGAAGCTCTCTGCCTGCGCATTATGATAAGGGTTGCCGACGGCGCTCATGGAACCCTGTAGACCAGCGGCATCGAGCGCCCGTCGATAGGTCTCACTTGCGTATTGGCATCCGCGATCCGTGTGGTGAATGCA